>NZ_JAMCCX010000028.1 GCF_024706985.1 Alicyclobacillus sp. SP_1
GCCCCACTCTGTGGACCCAGATTTCGAATAACCAGAGGGAACACCAATTCATACCATCCTAAGTTGACAGCATTGGGCTTACAGCCCCGGTATTCGGAAGTGCGGTGGTTGGCGAGGGTGGTAAGGATGGTGTATCGTTCCTATGATAGACCGAATAAGCGCCGTATAAAATGCCGCAAGACGTCAAGAGAGATGCGGTTGCGGGCAGTACTTTGCGGATGAAACGAAGGGTGTTCGAAAAAGATTTATCTGGCATGAGGTTGCGCCCCTTTGGCATGTTGGAGGTAGTTCGTCGGATGCATCCGCACCGTCGTGTGCTTGTCTTTAGGTTACCACAATTCGACATTCAGCGGATCGCTCAAAACGTTGTATAATCGTCAGGGGAGGCGCGTCCATATGGAACGAACTATGTTGAAATCGAAAATTCATCGAGCGACCGTCACGGGCGCTAATTTAAATTACGTGGGTAGTATCACCATTGATGAAGACCTGATGGACGCCGCGGATTTGCTGGAACATGAACGAATTCAAGTCGTCAACTGCAACAATGGGGAGCGTTTTGAGACGTATGTTCTGAAAGGTGTCCGCGGCAGTCGAGCGATTGAACTGAATGGAGCCGCTGCTCGTCTCGTGCAGCCAGGAGATATTGTGATTTTAATGTCTTATGCGCAAATGACAGAGGCCGAAGCGCATGTTCATCGGCCAGTGGTTGTTCTTGTCAATGAACGCAACGAGATTGTCGACGCAGATGGAACTGAGACTCATGAGATGAACCGAGCCTTAGCGACTGCAGGGAAATACCGAGATTGAAGTAGTTTGTCATCTCCGACCTAGGTCACTTTGTCTTCGTCCAGATGCTCTTTATACAAAAAATCGAGCGGCACGTGGCTGTTTGTTAACAACCCACGTGCCGCCATCTGTCTGCGTTGTATTTGCGGAATTTTACTTCGCAGCTTCGTACAATTTGTTAACTTCCGCCCAATTGATGAGGTTCCAGAACGCCTTGATGTAGTCTGGGCGCTTGTTTTGATACTTGAGGTAGTAGGCATGCTCCCACACATCAAGACCAAGTATAGGCTTTTTACCTTCCATCAGAGGATTGTCTTGGTTCGCTGTGCTCATGATGGAGAGCTTGCCGCCATCCATGACCAACCAAGCCCAGCCGCTGCCAAATCGAGTCGTCGCGGCTTTGGTGAATTCTTCTTGGAATTTCTCGTAAGACCCGAACGTCGAATGAATGGCATCCGCAATCGGACCGCTTGGCTGGCCGCCGCCCGTTGGACTGAGGGTCTCCCAGAACATGCTGTGGTTTGCATGTCCACCACCATTGTTACGTACCGCAGTGCGGATATTCTCTGGCACGGCATGCAGGTTGGAAATCAAATCGTGTAGACTTTTTGCCTGAAGATCTGCGTGGCCTTCCAGTGCAGCATTTAAATTGTTGACGTAAGTACCGTGATGTCGGTCATGATGGATTTCCATGGTCATTGCATCAATGTGCGGTTCCAATGCGTTAAACGCATATGGAAGCGGCGGTAGTTGATGAGTCATGCCAATCCCTCCTATGTAGTGCGACAGATTATTTGCGTACTACCCTAGTTTACCTTAACCCACTCTTCTTTTCCATGTTCGATTCGCTGCCAACGGCATCGCTCATTCGCTCAAAGCCGTCTTTCGCGAGCAACTTGTCCAATTCCTCGACCATTTTTGCTATCAGTGCAGGCCCTTTGTAGATAAAGGCTGTATAGATTTCAACCAACGTACATCCTGCCTTTATTTTTTCATAGGCATCGCTTGCACTGAATACACCGCCACTGCCGATAATGGGCAGTCGGCCTTCGATGGATTGATGGATGAGTCTGATGACGTCTGTCGAGCGCGCGCGCAGTGGGCGTCCGCTGAGTCCTCCGGATTCTGCCTTCCATTCGCTTATCAGCCCGTTTCGAGTGATGGTTGTATTCGTTGCAATAAACCCCTGGCAACCCGCTTCTGCTAAGGCATAAGCTAGAGCCGGAATGGCGTCATCGCTTAAGTCCGGCGCAATTTTGACCAAAACGGGCGGAGCCGTCGGCCGTTGTTGGCAAGCTTTGTTTCGCGCCGCCACGACGGATTGGACCAATGGAATTAACTCCGCTTCGGACTGTAAGTCGCGCAGGAGCGGCGTATTCGGGGAAGACACATTGATGACGAGATAGTCCGCCACGCCTGCGAACATCTCGACGCCATGAATGTAATCGTCCACTGCCAGCGCATTGGGGGTGTCCTTGTTTTTTCCGAGGTTGACGCCAATGGGTATTCGGAGAGGCCGGTCTCGCAATCGCCGCTGAAGTTCGTTGGCTCCACGATTGTTGAATCCCATTCGATTAATGAGGGCTTCATCCTCCTTCAACCGAAACAGTCGCGGAGTTGGATTGCCCGGCTGAGGCCTTGGCGTCACCGTACCGACTTCAATGAATGAAAATCCGCAGCGGGCTAGCCCTTGGAGCGCAACGCCGTCTTTGTCCAAGCCAGCAGCTAGACCGATAGGGTGTGGAAATTGCAAGTGGTGAAGCGTTGTTTGCAATCGCTTCGACTCAGGTACGGGTTTGGCCATCAAACCTGCAGCGGCTGGAAATCGCGTTAAGACGCCCAGTGTGAGGTGGTGGGCCAGTTCTGCATCTAAGCGAAACAGGAGACCTCGAGCTAATTTGTACATTCGGTAGTCAACCTCCACGCCGACTGGCCAATCTGGCCATCACTGCCTTTGGCGACAGTTTAGCATCCTTTACGTATTGTAGGAAAACCGGGTAGACTAGGACTGGTTTGAATTACCTTGCGAAATTCTTGTCACATTCCGGGTCTCTTCTCCGTCTACTTTGGTGAGGCGGGTGGCCGAAAGGGTGAATTCAGCGCCCATGCGCAACCATCTCGACTCCATGCAAGAGAATATGCTGCAGCAGTTAGAAGAGTGGATGGAGCTTTATGGTTCCGACGTCATCCGCTTTGCTTACTCATATCTGCATGATTATCATCAGTCTGAAGATATTGCTCAAGAGGTATTTTTGAAAGCACTGTCGGCAATGGATAATTTTCGCAACGAAAGTTCGCCACGGACTTGGCTCTTGGCGATTACCGCTAATTCTTGCCGCGACTTTCTTAGGTCGGCGAAAGTGCGACATGAAACCACACAGGATGTGGAATTGCTGCAACGACAAAGTTCTCATGAGGTAGAGTCAGAGACAGTCGCTCGTTTGATGAAAGATGAGTTGTGGAAAACGATAAAGAAAATACCGATGAAATATCGAGAAGTACTGGTGTTGTATTATCAACGGGAACTGAGTAGTCAGCAAATTGCGGATATCTTGGCAATCAGCGAACCTTCCGTACGGACGCGATTACACCGGGCACGTATCTTGTTGAAAGAGGAATTGGTGAAAGAAGGTGTTTGGGATGGAACGGAATACTGATGAGGAGAAACTCAAGTCTCTGTTTGCGGATGCAGCAGACGTTCCTTTCCCGGAAACATTAAAGGCTAAAATTTTGGAGCAGGCAAAAGCTCAGTTGGAAAGCACTATGAAGCGGGATCATTCCGAAAAAAAGTCAACCCATCGTCCGTCGGAGGCGCGTTCGCGGCGATGGTGGCAGCGGACAAGAACTTTGATTTCGAGCGGTATCGCCGTGGCCGTGGTGCTGGTAGTCGCAGGTGCTATCTGGAGTCACACCTCAAAAACAGGAGTCGAGAAGGTGGGGCCTGCTTCTTCCTCGATGGCTTCGTCTACGGCAAGCAATGGCTTGATGCAGGCTCCTCTGCGGCCACCCTTCGGTCTGATTCCTTCCGCCTTGCGGGTCAATCGGCTATGGACGGGCGCATCGAATGGTTGGCCTAGTGGATCCGTTGTCTTCGCGTCGGTCACCAACACTTCGGCGGAGACCCTAACACGGCACGATGTCTTTGGCGTCCTATCCTTTTCTGGCGCTAATTCTGGATTGACTCACGACGATTTTATGAGTTTCGTGAACGGGCCTCGAGTTATCGCGCCAGGCGCTACAGTGACTTGGTCATTTCATCCAGTTGGCGCGCCAGCCAATGCGTCCGGCGCACTCATTCAATCTCCCCATCTGGTCTTTTACCAAGCTCGCTTGACATCTAGTGCCACGGCACCCGTTGTGTGGCGGGGTACTGATGTTCGTGCTACGAATGTGTTTGTCCATCCAGGCGAGGCCGTGGCAGTCGGTCAGGCAGTTACGGTCGATGTGATGTTGCAAAACGACTCTTCGTCTTCAGTCCCGTTGTCTCACTTGGTTGCTCTCATCTGGTTCTCGAACGAGCCGGGCACGTCGTTCGTATCTGACAAGACGGAACGGTTCATGGACAATATCTACAGTCCTGTAGCAACAAGCATCGCGCCGCACCAATCGTTAGAAGTTTCTTTTCACGTCATTGGTGGCAAGTCCTCCGATTATTTCAGCATGGTTCCGCATGTCGTCGTGATTCAAACGCCGTAGTCACGCCAGCGCGTGTTCTTTCTTCTGAGGGTTTGGTGAAAAAACAGCCGAAGATGAACAAAGTAAAACATGAACGAGCGGAGGTGCCTGCGTGACCACGAGGTTTAGTTTGGCGGAGTTAGCGACGATGTTGCATTGTTCAGTCGATGATGTGCGATGGGCAGTCGATACACTTTCTGACCGTGGAGAACTCACTGCAGAGTCGTTTTCCTTCGGAGAAGGAGTCCGCTTGTGGCGCATTTCTCCGAGTGATGTCAAGCGCATTCAGGCAATGATTGAGCAACGACAGTCTGAAGACACCTGCGGAGTACGTGCCGTTGAACCAAAGCGCCGGGTGATCAAGCGTATCGTTTTGAAAAACGAATAAGAACCTCTTCAATGGAGCTATCCCCTTTAATGGAGCCATCATCCCATGACTCTGGCGAGATCAAAGGCCTTAGATTGCGTTTCGGGGGATGGCTGATTTACACTGAAGTCGCAAGCTGGCTCAGTCTGTCAGAGCACAGCAAAAGGGGGATTAGGGCAAGTGATTGTAGGCGTCCCGAAAGAGATTAAAAACAATGAAAATCGCGTGGCCATCACTCCAGCGGGAGTGCACGCGCTGGTCAGTGCAGGCCATCAGGTTGTGATTCAGTCGACCGCTGGTGAAGGTAGTGGCTTTGCGGATGATGACTACCGGGAGGCTGGTGCATCCATCGTGCCGACGGCTGCGGATGCGTGGGGACAGGCTTCAATGGTGATGAAAGTCAAAGAGCCACTTCCAGAGGAGTATTCGTATTTCCGCTCAGACTTGACACTTTTTACTTATCTCCATTTGGCGCCGGAGCCTGAACTCACCAAAGCATTGCTGGAAAGCGGTTGCATCGCTATCGCCTATGAGACCGTGCAACTACCGGATGGGAGCTTGCCGTTGCTCACGCCGATGAGTGAAGTGGCTGGACGGATGTCCATTCAGATTGGTGCCCATTTTCTTGAAAAGGCCCATGGAGGTCGTGGAGAGTTGCTCGGCGGCGTACCGGGGGTGCCTCCGTCGCGAGTTGTCGTGGTGGGTGGCGGGATCGTCGGAACGAATGCTGCCCGAATGGCGCTCGGACTCGGTGCTTCTGTGACGATACTCGATACCAATTTGTCCCGCCTGCGCTATTTAGATGACGTTTTTGCTGGTCGCCTGCGGACCGTGATGTCCAATGCTTATAATCTGCGGGCTCAAATTGAAGGATGCGACTTGTTGGTTGGGTCTGTCTTAATTCCGGGTTCGCGTGCGCCCAAGTTGGTCAGCGCACAGATGGTGCAAGGAATGAATGCGGGGAGTGTCATCGTCGATGTGGCGATTGACCAGGGTGGAAGTATTGAAACCATCGACCGCATTACGACCCATGACAATCCCGTCTATGAAAAGTACGGGGTCTTGCATTATTCTGTCGCGAATATGCCGGGTGCTGTGCCGCGCACTTCCACTTTGGCTCTCACCAACGTCACCATGCCATACGCTGTCCAGCTCGCGTCACTGGGTACGGAGTCGGCCATTCGTCAAAATGCTGCCCTCGCGAAGGGAGTCAACGTGTACCAGGGTCACGTGACTTACGGAGCAGTTGCAAACTCACTTCAATTGCCCTATACGCCTTTGGAGAAACTTGTATCCTGAGAGGAGAATGAGCGTGGTTACCGAAGAAATCGTGCGCGGTATGCTAATGGATGTGCTCGATCCGGAAATTCAAATCGACATCGTCAACTTAGGTATGGTGTACGGAGTTGATGTGTTGGAAGATGGGCGCAAGGTTAAGGTGACCATGACATTGACTGCCATGGGCTGCCCCGCGTACGATGAGTTGAAAGAGCAAATCGAAGACACGGTCTTGTCTCTAGAAGGAGTCGAAGAGGTCGAAATTGAGCTGACCTTTGACCCACCTTGGGACAAAGAGATGATGTCAGACGAAGCGAAACTGGTGTTTAAGTATCTATTCTAACGGTTTCGAAGGTCCATTGTCTGGACATCAAGCGTGCCGGGTTTTTAACATCGGACAAGATACGCACGGACAGGCGCTACTCGAGTTTGAGAGTAGCGCCTGTCTCTGTCTGAGATAGGAAGGACAGCTCTCGCCTGCAGTGCGAGGCAGTTGTTTTGGGCGAAATCCAATTTCTCGAACGGGACCTCGCTACATTTGATTTCTTCACAAAATGTGTTAGAGTAAGAATGAATCATGACTAAATTAGTCAACAATAAGCGGCGATAGAGGGAGAGCTTCAGATTTGCAGTTCTCCATGACCGAAGAACGCCACGACTTTGGAAGGTGGATGAAAATGTCGGAACTCAAACTGGAGATTCAAGGTCTCCATGTTGCCATTGATGGTAAGGAGATTGTCAAGGGATTGGACTTGACGATTTGTGGTGGCGAAATCCACGCGATTATGGGACCGAACGGGACTGGAAAGAGCACGTTGGCCTCGGCTTTGATGGGGCATCCTAGATATGAAGTCGTGCGCGGGCAAGTTCTGTTGAACGGTGAAAATGTATTGGATATGTCTGTAGACGAGCGGGCGCGCGCTGGTTTGTTCTTGGCGATGCAGTATCCTGCAGAAGTTTCAGGCGTATCCAATGCCAATTTTATGCGGCAAGCACTCAATGCAAAGCTTGGTGAAGGGCATGAGATGCCTGTGTTGAAATTCCACCGTCAACTGCAAGACCGAATGAAAAAATTGAACGTGGACGAAAGCTTTGCAGACCGCTACTTGAATGAGGGCTTTTCTGGCGGAGAAAAGAAACGCAACGAGATTCTTCAGATGAGCATGTTGGAGCCGAAAGTAGCGATTCTGGATGAAATCGATTCAGGATTGGATATTGATGCCCTGAAAATTGTCGCGGAAGGGGTCAATACCTTGCGGTCTCCGGAAACGGGCTTTCTCATCATCACGCACTATCAGCGGTTGTTGAATTACATCGTACCAGACCACGTTCACGTGATGATGCAAGGAAGAATCGTCAAGTCTGGCGGAAGAGAATTGGCTGAGTATTTGGAAGCCCACGGTTACGATGGCCTCAAGGCAGAGTTGGGTATTGAAGACGAAACTGTTGAGGTCGGCATCTGAGGAGGGCGGAACGTGGCAGAGCAGATGATGGATACTTTCGCTGGACGTGCGTTGTCGGGGAAATTAGGTGAACCAGGATGGCTCTCTGGTTTGCGGGAAGAGGCTCTTCAGTTCTTTCAGTCGGCTGAAATTCCTTGGCTTGAAAAAACGGATCTGCGTCGGCGTGGCTTTGACTGGCTGGACGGGCCAGAGGCAAGGGTTCACGAAGCAGCGAAAGCTCTGTATGACCAGTTGGACGGGCCAAAGGCTTTGGTTGTAGATGGAGTTCTACAGTTTGTGGACGCTCCCGTGGAAGTGTTGGAAGCGGGGGTCATCTTTGGGGATTTGCATGCGTGTGCCTCTAAGCACGAAAAAATAGTGCAAAAACACCTCTTTTCGGCCGTCTCTCATACGGAATCTAAGTGGGCGGCGATGAACGCTGCAGCTTTTCGTGGAGGAGTCTTCCTATATGTGCCTGAACACGTAGTCTTAGACCGTCCGGTCGTCATCATTCGGGCGCAGACGTCGGTGCATGCAGGAGCGTATCCAAGAACACTGGTAGTTGGAGATGTTCAGTCCTCTGGAGCAGTAACTGAAGTGTTTTTTCGAGCTCCGGGAACGCCTTCGAAGGAAGCAACAACGTCTGTTGTGGAAGTGATTGCAAAAGCAGATGCTCATTGGAAGATAGGCATTGTGGACGAAATTCTCGATGGACCCGCACATTTCCATGAACGCCGAGCTGTCGTGGACAAGGACGCGAGCGTCGATTGGGTTTTCGCATCGACTGGCGATGGTTTTGCCTGGTCTTCGCTGCAGACGGTTCTCAAGGGAGCTGGTGCGCGGTCGACGATGCGCATTCTTGGGACTTCCGTTGGACGTATGCATCATGATTTGACTGCGAAGATGGTCCATCAAGGAAGGTCGACTGAAAGTGATATTGTGATGCACGGCGTGTTACGGGGGCGTTCCAATGCCGTGTTCCGCTCTTGTACAGAGATTGTCAAAGGTGCGGTCGATGCAGGAAGTGAGCAACATGACCGAATGATTGTTTTGGATAGTTCTGCCCGTGCTGATGCTATCCCCATGCTCTTGATTGACGAGAATGATGTCAAGCGTTGTGGACACGCGGCGAGTGTAGGGAAAATTGACCCCATTCAGGTGTATTATCTGATGTCTCGAGGTATTCCCGAGAAGCAGGCGTTGAAAATGATTATCTGGGGATACTTGGAGCAAACCGTGGCTGAAATGCCAGCTCCAGAAGCACTTCGGGACTTGCTGGTGGGTCGCGTTGAAAAGGGGTTGGTGGGATGAACCCTCTTGAACTGAAACGTGATTTCCCAATCTTAGAGCAAGAGATTAACGGTCATCCACTGGTTTATTTGGACAGTGCGGCCACTTCTCAGAAGCCGGTCAGTGTCTTGAAGGCGTTGCAACGGTACTATGAGACCGATAATGCGAATGTCCATCGCGGTGTGCATACGCTTGGTAGCCGTGCGACAGAGGCGTACGAGCAGGCGCGCGAGAAAGTTGCCGATTTTATCGGTGCCGAAAGTCCAGAGCAAATTGTCTTCACTCGCGGCACGACAGAGTCGATCAACATGGTGGCATACGGATTTGCTCGACATCAGTTGCATGCGGGCGATGAAATCGTTCTGACCGTCGCAGAGCATCATAGTAATTTGGTTCCTTGGCAACAAGTAGCTCGCGTGACTGGAGCTACTTTGACATATCTCCCTATGGACAAGAGCGGGGTACTGGATTTAGACGACGTTCGTGCGACCCTGTCCTCTAAAACGAAACTGGTAGCTATTCAACACGTCTCGAATGTTCTGGGTACCATTCACCCGGTTCGAGACATTGCGCGGTTGGCCCATGAGGTTGGCGCGTTGGTGGTGGTCGATGGGGCTCAGAGTGTTCCGCATATGCCAGTGGATGTCAAGGATTTGGACTGTGACTTTCTAGCGTTCTCCGGGCACAAGATGTGTGGTCCAACAGGAGTTGGGGTCTTATACGGGAAACGCACGTGGCTTGATGCGATGGAGCCGACATACTTTGGCGGCGAAATGATCGACATCGTGGAACTGCAAGAGTCCACGTGGAAGGAAACGCCTTGGAAGTTTGAGGGGGGCACCCCGATTATCGCTGGAGCAATTGGACTGGGGGTGGCCATCGACTATTTACATCAAGTCGGAATGGAGGCCATCCATGAGCATGACCTCCAGTTAGCGTCTTACGCTATGGAAAAACTTTCAGTTGTCGACGGATTGGAGATATATGGACCATCTCTTGGAGAGACTCGAGCAGGTCTTGTGACATTCAATCTTAAAGGCATTCATCCGCATGACGTGTCTACCGTCTTAGATTCTGAAGGGATTGCCATTCGCGCTGGACATCACTGCGCACAGCCGCTGATGAGACATTTAGGCGTTCCGTCCACTGCGCGTGCAAGTTTCTACTTTTACAACACAGAGTCTGATATCGACGCGTTAGTGGCGAGTCTGCAGTCTGCAAAGGAGTTTTTTGCCCATGCAATTGGATGAGTTGTATCGGCAAGTCATTATGGACCACTATCAACATCCTCGCAATCAAGGAGAACTGGAGGATGGAGCGCTCTCTGTCGACTTACGAAATCCGTCTTGCGGCGATGAAATTACTCTACAGATGGTCGTGCAAGACGATGTGGTGACGGATGTGCGATTCAAGGGCAGTGGTTGCTCTATCTCCATGGCTTCGGCATCCATGATGTCGGAAGCGATTCAAGGCAAAACTGTCGAGGAAGCGATTGTGCTCGCCGAGAAGTTTCGCGCCATGATGCGCGGAGAGTCTGTTGACACGGAGGAACTTGGAGATTTAGAAGCGCTTCAGGGTGTTTCGAAATTTCCCGCGCGAATTAAGTGTGCCACACTCGCTTGGCAAGCACTGGAGCGAGCCAGTCGAAATGTAGACGCATCGAATCACTCTTCGTGAAGTCGTCGTCGATGATACAGAAGGTAGAAGTTTGCTAGAGCGTGGTTTTTCGAATGGTTGGAGGGACACTCCGAGGAGGTTGATGGTCGTGGCAAAAGCTCTACCGGAAATGGAAGAATATCAATATGGGTTTCGCGATAAGGACGTCTCGATTGTCAAATTCCAAAAGGGATTGAGTAAAAAGACCGTAGAGGAAATCTCTATGATGAAGAATGAGCCTGGTTGGATGACCGATTTTCGCTTGCGCTCTCTTGAACTGTTTTTCGAAAAAGGCATGCCTCGCTGGGGTGGCGATCTGTCTCAGCTCGATTTCAATGACATCACGTATTACGTTAAACCATCGGAAGGTCAAGGCAAGACATGGGACGAAGTGCCTCTCGAAATCAAAAATACGTTTGATCGTCTGGGGATTCCTGAGGCGGAGCAGAAGTTTCTGGCTGGCGTGTCTGCTCAATATGAATCAGAGGTAGTGTACCACTCGATGCGAAAAGATTTAGAAGAACTGGGCGTCATTTTTTCGGATACCGATACTGCTTTGCGTGAACATCCGGAAATTTTCAAGCAGTATTTTGGCACGGTCATCCCGCCTGAAGACAACAAATTTGCAGCATTAAATTCAGCTGTATGGAGTGGCGGGAGTTTCATCTACGTGCCGAAGGGAGTGCGCTGCGAAGTTCCGTTGCAAGCGTATTTCCGAATCAACTCGGAGAACATGGGTCAGTTTGAGAGAACGCTCATCATCGCCGACGACGACTCATTCGTCCACTATGTGGAAGGGTGTACTGCGCCAGTCTACAGTACCAATTCGTTGCACAGCGCGGTGGTCGAGATCATTGTCAAAGACCGAGCCCGTTGCCGCTACACGACTATTCAAAACTGGGCTCCTAACATCTATAACCTCGTGACCAAACGAGCCGTCGCACATCGCGATGCCACGATGGAGTGGGTCGATGGTAATATCGGATCGAAATTGACCATGAAATATCCGTCGGTTTATATGGTCGGAGAAGGCGCAAAGGCGATGGTGCTGTCCATCGCGGTAGGCGGACGTGGACAACATCAGGATGCCGGAGCAAAAGTGGTTCACAATGCCCCGAACACAACATCGACGATTGTCTCGAAATCGATTTCCAAGCATGGTGGTAAGACCACGTATCGGGGTCTGGCGTCGTTTGCCCCGAATGCATTAGGAAGCAAGGCGAATATCAAGTGCGACACGCTGATTCTGGATGATGATTCGACGTCAGACACAATTCCCTATAACGAAATCATGAATGCGGATGTCACCTTGGAGCACGAAGCTTCCGTCTCTAAGGTGAGCGAAGAGCAACTGTTCTACCTGATGAGCCGAGGTCTGTCGGAAGAAGAAGCGACAAGAATGATTGTGATGGGCTTTATCGAGCCATTCACACGAGAGCTGCCGATGGAATACGCCGTCGAGATGAATCGCTTGATCAAGTTTGAAATGGAAGGCTCCATTGGTTGAGTTTTCTGTCAGGAGGTTCATGTTCACTCATGGCAATGGAAAAAATCGCGAAGTTGGAAGACATTCCTGAAGGTACGATGCAGCATGTTGAAGTAGGTCTGGAGGATGTGGCGATTTATCACACATCGGACGGTGTTTATGCCACGTCCGATGTGTGCACCCACGCGTCTGAGCAGTTGTCGCGCGGGCGGCTCGACGGATGCATTGTGGCTTGCCCGAAGCACGGTGGCAAATTCGACGTTCGTACGGGAGCGGCAGTGGCATTTCCGTGTGTCATTCCGCTACAGACGTTTCCGGTGGAGATACGTGACGGGATGGTTTACGTGGACGTGGATTGACGTCCCTGAATGGGGGAGATCGCGTTGAAAGTATCGAAACGAACAGAGTACGGTTTGCGCGCGATGGTCGCACTGGCTTTGCATCAGGGAAGTGCGCCAGTGCCGCTGTCGCTCATCGCAGAAGAAGAGGGCATTCCAGAGCAGTTTTTGGACCAAATTGTGGCACAGTTGCGGCGTGCGGATTTTGTACAGAGTGTCCGGGGAGCTAGTGGGGGATATTTGCTCAGTCGGCCTGCGACAGAGATATCCATTGGGTCGCTCGTGCGTGTCTTGGAAGGGTCGCTGTCGCCGATGGCGTGTGTGTCCGAGGAAGGAATTGACCTGTCTGACTCCTGCGACCTCTTTTCCGGCTGTCATACACGAGGAGTCTGGGTGCGCGTCATGGAGGCGGTCATTTCGGCCTTGGACAGTCTCACTTTAGCGGATGTGTTAGAACAACCCGCTGCTTCATGGGTCGCCGCAGAATCGACGACACGTGAGTCAGAATATGAACGCGGAGCTCCAGCCTGAGAACTGGTTGGCGCCCGCGTTCGCTTTTTTGTTTAGACTTCGGACGGGTCGCTAAATCCCAAATCCAATTTGGGCAACGACTGTATGCGATGAACTGCGGCGTCCCGAGCTTTACAGGCTTCCAAATACTCTAAGTAAATGCGTTTTAAGTCGCTGTGCTTGCTGATAACCACTGGATCGACCTGAAGATGATGTTCCTCTTTGTCATAGGAGATATGAAGGCTTGGATTGTACCCATAGTCCCTCATTCCATGGAGCAAGTGATTCAATTGGTCATTGACCTGAATGTGTGCTTGACTCCAGTCTTCCGAGGAATGTGTTGCTTCCATGATGAAGTTACCTTCCCTTCGCGCGTCGTTCGAATAGGATTCTCCATTTAGTATACCGACAATCCGCAGCATCGCCAACTGGAGTAAGAAGGCAATGCATGTTGCCATGTCGCAATAGAAGATTCCTCGTGGAGGTTGACAGACGGTAGCAACCTGCGGTACGCTTGTCACGGTGAATGACTATTCATTCATTGTGGGAGGGAGGGCCATCGCTAAGGAACGAGATGATGCGAAGCACGTTGCAATTTTGAGGGCCGCGGTTGAAGTTATGTCTCAGTACGGCTATCATGGGGCTCAGATTTCTCGAATTGCACGCGCGGCAGGCGTTGCTGATGGTACTGTCTATCTCTATTTCAAGAACAAAGAAGACATTCTGGTCTCCATTTTACGCATGGCCATTGGCCGTGTTGTGCAGGAATGTTCTCGACAACTTGCAGCGTGTCAGACGACGGATGACAAATTGGCGGCGTTGATACGCGTTTATTTTGCAGATCTCGGGGACAATCCGGCGTTGGCGATGGTGACACAGGTCTATCTTCGACAAGTGGACGCTAACATTCGCCGCGAAATTGGAGATATCATGAAACCATTTTATAGTGTTGTGGACGAATTGATAGTGGCAGGAATGCAGGAAGGAAAGTTTCGTTCGAAAATGGACAGACGGATTGCTCGCCGTATGATTTTTGGAACCATGGACGAGACGGTTACGGCGTGGGTTTTGACCGGAAGTAAGTATTCACTCGTCAGTCAGGTGGATGATGTTGTGGATGTGCTTCTGCACGGATTAGTGGCCGTGAATGCAGAGGAAAACGCGATGTCAGAAGGGAGTTTGAGCCATGAAGATTCTAGTACTCATGAAACAGACGTTTGACACGGAAGAAAAGATTCAAGTAGAGAATGGGCAAATCAAAGAAGACGGCGTTCGTTTCGTCATCAATCCGTATGATGAGTATGCCATAGAAGAGGCTATCCGGATTAAAGAGGCGAATGACGCAGAAGTTGTTGTTGTCTCATTGGGACCATCTCGGAGTGAAGAAGCACTTCGCACCGCATTGGCTATGGGAGCTGACGAAGCTATTTTAGCAGACGACCCAGAGCTGTTCGGCGATGAGTATACGGCGGCGAAAGTCTTGGCTGCCATCGCACGTCAAGGCAACTATGATTTAATTTTGGCAGGCAACCAGGCGGTCGACGACGGGTCTGGCCAAGTAGCCGTCCGATTGGCTGAAGAGCTGTCCATCGCTCATATTTCTACTTTAACCCAATTAGAGGTCAACGGCGACGAAGTTGTAGGGCATCGGGACGCCGAAGGTGATGAAGAAGTGGTGACGGCCAAATTGCCAGTCTTGGTCACAGCCCAGCAGGGATTGAACGACCCACGCTACCCGTCGTTGATTGGTATACGCAAGGCAGGCAAAAAACCTCTGACGCATGTCACTTTGGCAGATTTGGGGCTCGATAAGTCGTCGATTGGAGCTAAAAGTGCTATTGTCAGCACGTTCTTACCTGAACCGAAGACCGGAGGCAAAATTCTTCAGGGAGATCTCGCTGCACAAGTCGCAGAATTAGTTCAATCGTTAAAAAGTGTCGACAAAGTCATTGGTTAACATACACAGTGTGATGTTTGGAGGGTGATGAAGGTGAGTCGTAAAGTTCTGGTTCTTGCGGACATTCGTCATGGAAAATTGCGCAATGTAACGTACGAGATGCTCGGTGCCGCCAATCACATTGCAGAGGGCGGGGAAGTCCTACTGCTGCTTCTCGGACATGGAGTGCAGGATTTAGCAGTCGGAGCGGGCGATGCCGGGGCAGACAAAGTTTTTGTGGTCGATGCTCCAGAGTTAGAAAAGTATACGCCCACTGCGTATCGCAAGGCGTTCATGGAGGCTTATCGCCAATTTTCACCGAATGTCATTTTCATGTCTCATTCGGCCATTGGAAAGGACCTTGCGCCGCTTGTCAGCCAGCGGCTTGGAGCCGGTCAGGTATCGGACGCCATTCAGGTGGAAGTGGATGGTGCAGCGCTCTTCTTTACAAGACCCATATATGCAGGCAAGGCGTTTACCCGGGTTCAGGTAAAGAGTGACGTCGTGGTTGCCACCATTCGTCCCAATAACATTGCAGCATTAGCGGATAAAGCAGGAAAACCGGGAACTGTCGAAACCTTGTCCGTTGCGTTTGAGACACAAGACTTGGCGACCATGGTCAAGGAAATCATCCAAAAGGCTTCCGTCGGTGTCGATTTGACCGAAGCGAAAATCATTGTTTCTGGCGGCCGGGGAGTCAAGAGTGCGGAAGGGTTTGCTCCGCTCAAAGAGTTAGCAGAGACGCTCGGAGCTGCTGTTGGAGCTTCGCGCGGAGCGTGCGATGCTGGATACTGCGACTACTCGATGCAAATTGGGCAGACAGGGAAAGTAGTCACTCCCGACTTGTATATCGCGTGCGGTATTTCCGGGGCTATTCAACACTTGGCGGGAATGTCTTCTTCCAAGGTCATCGTCGCCATCAATAAAGACCCGGAAGCCCCGATTTTCCAAGTAGCCGACTATGGCATTGTGGGCGATTTGTTTGACGTAGTACCGATGTTGACGAGCGAGTTGAAGAAAGCATTGGCGTAACCTGTGACGTAGCGCTTGGATGTCTCATGAAATGAAAATGACCGCTGTAAGGCGGATGCTCGATTGGTAGGCAGAGATTGGTAGGCAGAGATTGGTAGGCAGAGAGATGTCGCACTCTGCCTGTTTTTGTTGTAGCGGATCGTCCACAAGTCATGGATGGACCAGCCGCCCAAAAAGACAGGGGCTCCGTCGCGCCGCTGTCTTTTTGGGTGGTGTTTGTGCTCGATGAACTTCAAGGTGTCTGCACTTTCTGAGGGAAGCCTAGTGAGATGGGGTGAATACCGTTGAGACCACTCCAGCCACATATCCATTGCTTGCGTTATATGGGTATGGAGCTTGCGGCCGAAACGTCTCAATTCCGACAATGATAATGGCGATGACAAATAAAATTTCAAAGAAACGCCGCATGTTTCAACCTCCTCCAAACCATAGCGCTCCGGTCGTCGACCTGTTTTCCTGGTCTCGCGGTCCAACGCCGCGAATTTTCAAGCCTATTGTACCAGATTGCTTTCTGGGACGCACGCATCGTGGCAAAGACTTGGGCTCCGGGTTCATCGCTCTTTGACCCAACTCTCCGACACTTCTATAATGAGTTGCATTGAGTCCATTGCATCTTGCAAAAGACCATCGCCCGAGTATCGAGGCACTGACTTTTGCGATGAGGAGGATAACCACTTGACACGGTTCGATCCGCTCGATTGGACGCACCAGTGGGACGACTATGAGATGTACATGTACGTGGACGTAGATTCGGAGCGCGAACAAGACCGAGGAGTTCGTATGCAGGTCTTGCAACGGAGCTTGCTGCAAGGGGCGGAAGAGTGGACTTTGCTGTATGACCGAAAACTGGCGCCGCTGCCTGAACTGGACACGCCCCGAGATTGGAATGACCAAGCAGAAGAGCGGGTCTTGCGCGAATTTCTTTTGGCTACACCGCAGTTGGTCAGTAACGAAAAGGAAGTTCTTGGTCGATTTCAACAAGACGGACGTCTGCCGTCAGAAGGAGGGTCTGACTGATGAGTTTCGCAAAAAAGGCTCTAGATGTGACAGATATGGTCCGTTTTGAGTTGCCGGCGAATCCGAAAATTTCTCCAGATGGTTTAACGGTTGTCTACGAGGTGACGACGGGCGACCTGGCAGCTGATGGATACGTCAGGCACTTACATGCAGTGCACGTAGAAAGTGGTGAGATAAAACAGTGGACGCATGTGGGCACACAAAACGCATCACCCGTGTTCGATCCGCTAGGCAAAAACATAGCATTTCTATCCAATCGTGAAGGTGGGTCACAAGTCTGGCTGATGCCGCGAATGGGCGGGGAGGCAAGGCGCCTGACGCGCCTTTGTCGGCCTGTCTCGAATTTGCTGTTTCACCCGTCGGGGAAGTGGATTTACGGCACTGTGGCAGTGCCTGAGGGAAAAACGGTGGAGCAGTGGGAGGACGACTGGTCCGCTGCAGATGCCGTCAAGAAAATAGAAGATAGGGACAAAGCGTGGATGGACGGTCCCAAGCGCTTTCGCAGACTCTATTACAAGGCGGATGGAACGGGGTTACTGCCTGATGTCTATCGCCAGTTAGTGCGGATTCATGTCGAAACGGGCGCCGTCGAACAGTTGACAGATGGGCCATACCATGTTGGAGAACCAGCCATGTCTCCGGATGGAGAAACCATCTACATTCCTTCGAATCGACGCCAACATGCTGAGTTGGAGTTGTGGTCTGACCTGTATCGCCTTCCGGCGGCAGGGGGTGAATTAACCCTTGTCACGAACGAAGTGGACGTATCGCAAGTGAGCGTGTCTCCCGATGGAAAACATTTGGCGCTCTTTGGAGACCAAAAGAAGTTTGGGAACGCTAGTCACCTGCAACTGTATTTGTACAACCTAGAGTCGTCGTCGCTGATTCATGTGACCGAGCATTTTCCAGATACACTTGGGAATGCTGGGATGAGTGATATGCGCGCGCATGAACATACGCCGGGGCCACTCTGGTCGAAGGATGGACAGAGTCTCTTGGTACTCGCTACGCGTGAAGGGCGGACCGAAATCATCCGTTGGCAAGTGGGTGCTCATCAGCCGGAGCGAGTGGCCGGAGGAGACCGCGAAATTTACGGCTTTGACTACGACGGCAAAGATACTGCAGTCTACTGCTATACAGATTTTGGTCAGCCGGGGCGTTTAGCCATGGCCGTCCTGTCTCAAAGCGTTGAGGTGTTTCCAGAGCGTGCGTTGAAAGAGCCCATGCATGAACATCCTTGCCCGCCGTTTCCGACGACGGAGCGCCGCTTAGACGTGCACAATGAGTGGTTAGAAGGCCATCAAGTGGCTAATGTCGAGCCGTTTTGGTACACGTCAATCGATGGTTGGAGAATGCAAGGGTTTGTCATGTTGCCAACCACGCAGTCCAAATTGAAATCGGGCAAAGTGCCAGTCGTACTTGAAGTACATGGCGGACCGCACCTGGGCTACGGTTACTCGTTTTTTCACGAATTTCAGTACATCGCGGCACAAGGGTATGCCGTTGTCTTTGTGAATCCCCGAGGTAGCGTAGGGTATGGGCAGGAATTTGCGCACTCCGTTTGCGGCGAGTATGGGCAAAAAGATTCTCTGGATGTGTTGGCGGGCCTAGATGCGGCACTCGAAAAGTATCGACAACTGGATGAGCAACGAGTGGCAGTGACCGGAGGAAGCTATGGTGGATTTATGACCAATTGGCTGGTTGGCCACACAGACCGCTTCTTTGCTGCCGTCTCACAGCGCTCCATCAGCAATTTTGTCTCATTCTACGGTGTCAGCGATATAGGGCCCTTCTTTACGGAACTGGAAATTGGCGGGGCCGTGCCGGCAGATGTCGAGAAGCTATGGAAACAGTCGCCTCTAGCCTATGCAGAAGCGGTGCGCACACCACTGCTCCTGCTTCATTCGGAACAGGATTATCGTTGCCCCATTGAACAGGCCGAGCAGTTTTATTCCGTATTGAAGCGGTTGTCGCGCGACGTAGAATTGCTTCGCATCCCCAATGCCAATCACGACTTGTCGAGGTCTGGTAAACCCTCTTTGCGCTTCGCCCGGCTAAAGGCGTTGTTTGAATTCATCGACGCTCGTCTTCCGGATTAGAGTAGAGCTTGGCTTGTGCGCCCGTGCAGCTCAAACAACGTAGGCTTTTGCTGAAGCGTGCAGAATGCGCTCAATTGCGTTAAGATGAGAGCATCCTGATGGTGGATACGTCGCCGCGAGGTGTACCAAAAGCTGGTGTGTGGAGGGACGGAGCGTGAGCAAAAAGAACCGAGCAAGGCGCTCTAGTCGAGAGGGCATCCTCGAAGACAAGCCAGATTACGCGATGGACCGAATGCAACGAGAGACGGCCGCCAAGCCAAAGGCGGAGGTTGTCCCGGAGCAAAATGCACGAGTGGAAGAGTTTCTTCACGCCAATGCCTTACAGCGATTGAAAGCATTGAAAACGTCCATGGAACAGCATGAAGCGCCAAGTACCAAGCAGGTTGACTCCACGCGCCGGGCAGAGTCCCCGAAGCCGCGCACCGCTAAGTCGGCAGCAGAGAAGTTGTCCGAACAACCGGATGCGTCATTTGCGGAATTGTTTGATCCGGTGGAGGACGAAGAGGCGTCGTTTGCGGATATGCTTGGAGATTCAAAGTTGGATTGGCGCTATTTCAAGTCATAATGGTCCATGCTAGATAGTATGGTTAGCACGAGATGGAGGAATGAGACGATTGCAATCCTTATGGACATTTCATCCAAATAGAGTAGCAATCAAAACAAAGGGCGGCCCGCTGGGTCGCCCTTTCTCATGGTAAAGCAATAGCGTGGGAGAGATAGAAGGAGGTCGTTTCCATGAAATCCGCAATTGTTTTGAATGGTGAGTCACTCACATTGTCTGATTTGGAGAAGATTGCTCGGCAAGATATTCCTGTCGAAATCACGGAAGATACTTGGCGGCGAGTGGAAGTGAGTCGCGAACGGATCGAACAGAGGATAGCGGCAGGAGATGTTGTATATGGCGTGACGACCGGATTCGGGAAGCTTGCTGACGTGCCCATTCCTGCCAATCAAGTAGCTTCACTGCAAATCAATTTGCTGCGTTCGCATGCGATGGGCGTAGGTGCGCCGCTTCCGCGCGATGCGGTTCGCGCGTTGCTGGCCTTGAGACTGAATGCGTTGGTCAAAGGGTTTTCGGGCATTCGCAAAGAGACCTTGCAGCTTTTGCAGGCATGTCTCAATCGCGGCGTCCATCCAGTCATTCCGAGTCAGGGTTCGCTTGGAGCATCGGGCGATCTCGCTCCTTTGGCTCACATGGCTTTGGTCTTGATTGGGGAGGGGCGCGCGGAGTTTTCCGGGGAAATCATGCCTGGTGGGGCTGCTTTACAAAAAGCGGGGCTCACGCCTGTACGCCTTGGCGCGAAAGAGGGCTTGGCGCTCATAAATGGTACACAGGCCATGACGTCGGTCGGTGCGCTAGCGACACTCGAGGCTGAGCGCGTGGGGCGGTTTGCGGATGCTGCGCTGAGCTTGACCATGGAGGCTCTCTGTTCGATTGGGGATGCATTCTTACCCAATCTTCACGCTACGCGCCCGCACCTTCACCAGGGGGTTGTGGCGGAGCGTGTACTCCGCTATTTGGACGGCAGCACGCGGATTACCCGGCAAGGTGAGGTTCGCGTCCAAGACGCATACTCGATTCGCTGTGCTCCACAAGTGCATGGCGCCAGTTGGCAGGCGTGGGATTACGTGCAGAAGCAAGTGACCATCGAGATGAACGCGGTAACCGACAATCCGATTGTGCTGGAAGATGGCCGGGTCTTGTCCGGCGGACATTTTCATGGTCAACCCATGGCCCTTTCTTTTGACTTTTTGAAACTCGCAGTCGCGGAGTGGGCGAGTATTTCCGAACGCCGGACGGAACGGCTTGTCAACCCACAACTATCCGGCCTTGCTCCTTTTCTAGCGAAAAATGCAGGCCTCGAATCCGGTCTCATGATTGTCCAGTACGTGGCGGCTGCTCTTGTTTCGGAAAACAAGGTGCTGGCTCATCCTGCGTCGGTAGATTCCATTCCGTCTTCCGCCAATCAGGAAGACCATGTCTCCATGGGGACCATCGCGGCCCGTCAAGTTCGACAAATGGTCGGCAATACGGCCCGCGTGGTGGCCATTGAGTTGGCGGCTGCGTCCCAAGCCATCGCGTTGCAAGGTGCAGAATCTCAAATGGCATTGGCAACGCGTCAGGCACTGGAATGGGTCCGTTCCATCGTACCGCCAACGGTTGCCGATGTCTCCTTGAGTGACGAGTTAGAAACCTTAGCCGCCGAAATCTTGCAGACTACCCCAGAATGGATGCTCTAAGCTCCGTGGAGTGACGGGATGTCCTTAGTGCTGCAGACACGACTTCAGGCGACGACAGGTGCTCTTCTCAGACATTAGTCATTGCCCTCGGTAGCAGTCTGCTTTGGCCTGGTAGAGGCGGCAAGGCCCACAATCGGCGAGCCAAGAGGCTCTTGCGCGCCTGTCCCTGAACCGCTCATTGGAACCGATGTCTGCTTACTTTCGAACGGAGGCCAGTGTTGCGAAACGGGGCGGGCAAGGTGGTCTACGTCAAGTGCGCGGACAGCGGTCGCTTCTTCCACCCCGAGTTGACGGCAGGCGTCAAGCAGTGACAGATGGTTTTCCAGAGCGTGTTTGACGACTTTTGCAGCCGATTCATAGCCAATGGCCGTGTTGAGAGCCGTCGCCAGGGAGAGAGAAGTCTCTGCGTGTTGTCGACATGCGGTCACGTTTATGTGCAAATCCTGAAGTGCGAGACGGGAAAATTGACGAGTGGCATTAGCGAGAATGTGGATTGCATGGAGAAAATTAGAGGTCATAACGGGCATCATCACATTCAGCTCCAGTTGTCCGGCTCCACCAGCATCGCTAACTGTTTGACAGCAACCGTTGACCTGAAATACAACCATGTTCAGCATTTCCGCAAGGACTGGGTTGACCTTACCAGGCATTATGGAAGATCCGGGTTGAACAGCAGGAAACTCTAACTCTCCTAGACCGGTTCGCGGACCGGAGGAGAGCAGCCTCAAATCGTTGGCGATTCTTCCAAGCGCCCCGGCAACGGAGCGCAAAACGCCACTCACGTAGACGACTTCGTCCGGGTTCTGATTGAAAGTGAAGGCATTCGGTGCCAGAGTGAAGGCATAACCGGTGCGCTGTGCAAGAAAGTGAATCGCTAGTCCACCAAACCCTGGAGGTGTGTTGATGCCAGTGCCCACTGCATTTCCACCCAGTCCGAGAAAGAGCAGTTGAGATGCGGCCTGTTCCAGCCATCGACGCTGACGTCGGATGTTTTCGGCATACCCGAGAAATTCATCGCCCAGACGCATCGGGACTGCATCCTGTAAATGAGTGCGTCCAGACTTGATGACATTCTCCGTCTCAGTTGCAAGGCGCGCGAGTGCTTTCTCCAATTCTGCGAGAGATGGGTCGAGTTGGGTCGCTAAAGCATCGACTCCGGCGATGTTGATGGCGGCATGAAAAGTATCGTTGGTGGATTGAGATTGGTTGACATGGTCGTTCGGATGGATATCGTCGCCTGTCGCGCCCGAGTTGTGAAGAATTTCGGTAGCACGGGTGGCAATAACTTCATTGACATTCATATTTTGCGAAGTTCCAGCGCCCGCTTGATAGATGTCGATTGGAAACCAGTTGGAAAAGCGTCCAGCAATGACTTCGTCGGCAGCTTGGCAGATGGCATCCGACACCAGTCCTTGCATGACCCCAAGTTCCCGGTGAGCTTTGGCCGCGGCCCATTTAATCAGTGCTTGAGCCTGAATGAACTGGTGTGGGAAATGGAGTCCGCTAATAGGAAAGTTGTACATGGCTCGAGCGGTTTGAGCACCGTAGTATGCATCTGCTGGAACTTGAAGGGTTCCGAGTGAGTCGTGGACCGTGCGAGTGTTCGGTGGCACAGAGAGAGCTCCTTTCCTTGGCGTGCGTTCGTTTCCAGTTTCGTCTGTGTGAGCTTTTACCATACCGTCTCCGATGGATCTGTGTGTTATGCTGTACATGGATGAAAGAGCAGTGCAAAAATCAGGGCGGGACAGTTTGGTCGGCTCTCAGTCGGAGTGCAGAGGAGGGAATGGCGTGGAACTGAAAGAACGGCGCCGCTGTCTGAAGGTCGGCTTGAGGGCCGCTCTCGCAGCAGGTCAGACGTTTTCATCCCGGCTCGGGTCGGAGTTGCAAGTGCGGACGAAGACCTCTCTGTCCGATGTGGTGACAGAGGTGGATGGACTCTGTGAGCAATTGATTCGTGAGATGATTCAAGCGGAGTTTCCTCGGGACACAATACTCGGTGAAGAAAGTGTCGGTCCCGGTCGCGAAGCGTCTACCACAGCCATTGATGCCGTTTGGGATGCGGACTCATTGTGGATTGTCGATCCGTTGGATGGCACCACGAATTTTGTCTCTTCGATTCCTTTGTCTGTGGTCTCGATTGCCTGTGCACGGGCAGGTAAAGTGACATTCGGATGTGTCTACGACCCGTACCGGGAGGAAGTCTTTTTTGCACTGGAAGGCGAGGGAGCATTTCTGGCCAAACGTGTCGCAGTGGAGCGTTGGCTGCAAATAGAAAGCGCGTCTGAATTAGAAACATTGCCTGGTCAGGCAATGCATGTGTCGGATGTAGAAGTATTCCAGCATGCGGTCGTGGCGACGGGTATGCCTGTCCGGATAGCGCCGCAGCGCCGGTTGACCGAAGCGGCAACTGAGATCGCTTGTCAGGTGAAAAGCTTTCGTGCGTTAGGTGCGGCTGCGTTGCACCTTGCCTATGTCGCTGCAGGCAGATTGGACGCATTTTGGGAGTTTGACTTAAATTCATGGGACTTGGCTGCTGGCGTGTTTTTGATACAGATGGCTGGTGGCATTGTTCAGGATTCTGAAGGAAATTCATTTTCGCTTCGTTCGCGCCACGTGGTGGCAGCCAGTCACGAGATGTTGGCATCGGATATTCGTTCTGTATTGCAAACGTTCATGACCGCTGAAAATTCGGCGAGCGAGCATCGTTGAGGTGTAGACATTGAAAGAACCGTCTTCTCTTGTCGCGCGCAAGGCGACCGAACGCATTTTAGAGATCTCCGGTCTGCCGGTATACCGTAACCGCCCGACGGAATTATTAACAGATTTATACCAATTGACTATGATGTATGGACATTTTCGTGCGGGGCGCCATGAGCAGCGTGTGGTGTTTGATATGTTTTATCGAAAGAATCCTTGTGGCAATGGGTACGTTGTTGCAGCGGGACTGGAACAGGTCGTATGGTATTTGCAGCATGTGCAGTTTTCTTTAGAAGATCTCGATTACCTTCGCTCATTAGGTCTGTTTGGAGAAGACTTCCTACAAGCTCTACATCACTTTCACTTCAGCGGAGACTTGTATGCGGTACCGGAAGGGACCATTGTTTTCCCAGGAGAGCCACTTCTGCGCTTTGAGGGGCCGATGTTCGAAGTTCAGTTGATTGAATCTGCGGTTCTATCGTTTGTTAACCATCAGAGTCTCATTGCCACGAAAGCGCAGAGGATTGTTGACGCTGCTAAGTCCAACCCGAAGTCCCCTGAAGCTCCGGTCATTGAGATGGGTCTGCGCAGAGCACAAAATGTTGATGCGGCTGTATTTGGTGCGCGTGCTGCCTTCATTGGTGGATGTACGTCAACGAGCAATGTACTGGCGGGCCAGTCGTTTGGTATTCCTGTATCAGGGACGCAGGGACACAGTTGGATTCAG
Organism: Alicyclobacillus sp. SP_1; assembly: GCF_024706985.1. Lineage (GTDB taxonomy): Bacteria > Bacillota > Bacilli > Alicyclobacillales > Alicyclobacillaceae > Alicyclobacillus_I. Next base: position 24,581 of record NZ_JAMCCX010000028.1, read on the forward strand.
AGCTTCCCTTCAGAACTTGAGGCTTTTAGGGCTTATGCAGACACGTTTCCAGACCATACGGTACTGCTCGTGGACACTTACGATGTCTTGAATAGTGGGATACAAAATGCCATTGTCGTCGGTCGAGAGTTGAAAGAAAAGGGGAAGAAACTACACGCTATCCGCATCGACAGCGGTGACTTAGCGTATCTGTCGAAGCGTGCTCGCAAGATGCTGGATGCGGCTGGACTGACCGATTGCGGGATTGTTGCTTCTTCCGATTTAGATGAATGGACTATTCGGGAATTGGCCCTGCAAGGTGCGGAAATTACGAGTTACGGTGTTGGAACTAGCCTCATTACGTCCTATGACTGTCCTGCCCTCGGTGGCGTCTACAAATTAGTAGCGCACGAAGTAGAAGGCAGGTGGACTCCTTGCATCAAAATTTCCGAGAATCCAGAAAAAGTGACTAATCCAGGGAAGAAAAAGGTGCTCCGCTTATCGAAAGAGGGTAAAGCGGTGGCAGACTTGATTGCGCTCGATGAAGAAGAGTTCGATGGCAGTAAGCAACTCACGGTGTTTCATCCAGTTCACACGTATAAACGTAAGACGATCGTCGATTTTCAAATAGAAAATTTATTGCAACCGATTGTACGAGCAGGGGAGCTTGTTTATGTTTTACCGGATTTGCGAGAAATTCGAACGCATGTGGAGCGAGGGTTGCAGCAATTTTCATCAGAGACGTTGCGTCATGTGAACCCTCACGAATATCATGTAGATCTGTCGAAGAAATTGTGGGACTTAAAACAAGACTTGCTTAGTGAAGTTCGTGCGTAGTATATCTGCATCGGTAAGAGAGATATGAACCGTTCCAATTGAACGAGCAAAAGGGTTGAAACATAGGATTGCGTCAGAGAGAGGAGTTTGGACCAATGCGGGTTTTGAAGGTCAGTCCGCGAGGGTATTGCTACGGCGTTGTCGATGCGATGGTTTTGGCGCGGCAAGCCGCAGATGACGCGTCACTGCCTCGTCCTATTTATATTCTTGGCATGATTGTGCACAATGCGCATGTGGTCGAAGCGTTCCGCGAGTTGGGAATTCAGACACTTGATGGAGCAAATCGACTTGAACTTTTGGAGAAGATTTCATCTGGGACAGTCATTTTCACTGCACATGGAGTCTCACCGGAGGTAAAAGTCAAAGCGAAAGCCCGTGGATTGCACGTTTTAGATGCTACCTGTCCGGATGTAACCAAAACGCATCGACTGATTGAGGAAAAAGTGTCGGCTGGCTATGACATCGTATATATAGGACGGAAGGGGCATCCGGAGCCAGAGGGAGCGATGGGAGTGGCGCCACATCGCGTGCATCTTGTAGAAAATGAACAGGATGTTGCGGAGCTGCACTTGTGGGGTGATAAGATCGTCGTCACCAACCAGACCACGATGAGCCAATGGGACACGCAAGGGCTCATCGACAAAATTGTTGCTAAGTATCCTCAGGCCGAAGTGCACAATGAAATTTGCATGGCAACGCAACTTCGTCAGACGGCCGTGGCGGAACAAGTGGCGGAAGCAGACTTGTGCCTAGTTGTCGGTGATCCGCGCAGCAATAACTCCAACCGTCTGGCACAAGTTTCGGAAGAAATTGCTCATGTAAAAGCCTATCGAATTGCGGATATCGGGGAGCTCAATCTTCAGTGGCTCGAGGGTATTGCTACGGTTGCGGTGACCTCGGGGGCTTCCACTCCAACAGCAATCACCAAAGAAGTGATTGAGTTTCTTGAACGTTATCGTCCGGAAGATGGGACGACCGTTCAGCCATCCAGTAGGGTTGATTTGAATCGCATTTTACCTGCCGTTCGGTCTTAACTTGAGACTGTGGGCGGTTGCGTAAATTGGTGTGCTGTTCAAATAGTCATTTATTCTGAGGTATATCACTGGGGGATTTATTAATGGAAGAGATGCTTCGGTCCTTCTTCTTGACCTTGGCCAAAAATCAATCTGCGAACCGCTGGGCGAAACGGTATGGTTTGCGACTAGGAGCGCAGCGTTTTGTGGCGGGGGAGACAATTCCTGATGCCATGCAGGCTGTGAAAGAATTAAACAGTATAGGGATGACTGCCACGCTTGACCATCTGGGTGAGTTTGTTGCAGATGAAGCTGAGGCGAGACAGTCCGCGACTGACTGCATTGAGGCTTTGAAAGCTATTCACGAGCACGAGGTTCTGTCCACGTTGTCGCTTAAGATGACGCAAGTCGGTTTAGATATCAGCCGTGACCTATGCATGGAAAATATGCGGAGCATTTTGGATGTAGCTCTTGCCTATGGTATTGTCGTCAACATTGATATGGAAGATGAAACCCGCTGCCAGGTGACTTTGGATATTTTTGATGAATTACGAAAGGACTATCCGAATGTCATGACCGTCATTCAAGCCTACCTCTATCGCAGTTTGGATGATGTTCTCCGCTTGGCTGGGGAAGGTGCTTCTTTGAGACTTGTCAAGGGAGCCTACAAAGAATCGGAGAAAGTAGCATTTCCCGATAAGGCAGATGTAGATTCAAATTATATTAAAATGATGGAAGCTCACCTGCTGTCGTCGGGATTTACTGCCATAGCAACACACGATGAAAAAATTATTCATCACGCCAAAGAGTATATCGCGAATCATCAGATAGCTCCGGACAAGTACGAATTTCAAATGTTGTATGGAATCCGCGCGAATCTACAACAACAATTGGTCTCAGAAGGTCATCCTGTTCGGATTTACGTGCCTTACGGAAACGATTGGTATGGATATTTCATGCGTCGACTGGCAGAACGGCCAGCGAATGTCAGTTTTGTACTGCGAGGCATGGTGCACTAAAAAATGTGCTCTTGAGTCGAGAAGAAATGATTCATCAGGTCAATCAAGAAGAGGTCCGGGATGGTTTCCCGGACCTCTTCTTGACAATGCTTGCCGCTGTATACTGCACGATTTTCCGTCTGCGAGTTGCTATCGAAAATGACAACTTATCAGGTTGTGGTAACAGTCGATGCATTTCCTTCTTCGAGCGACGCCAACTGGTCGGTCAAATAGGTAGTGCTGTAGCCGCTCGCCACACCCCAGTAATAGAAGATGATGCTGCCCACAATGACGACGACCATGTCCCAAGGATAGTGGATGATTCCCGTCAATTCGCCCAGTTTGGCTGAACCGAGATAGACCATCGCAAACATGAAGAGTAAGTAGACGATTAACCAAATACCAGACTTCAAGGACTGCCCTGTGGGCCGCTCAATTTGTTTGGGCATGATGAGCGAGAAGATGAAGTAAAGCACAATACCGATGAGAATTGCAACGAGCAATTTCCAGTCGGTTTTCCAACCGGTCCAGTAGACAATCAGAGAGCCAATGATGAATGCAATCGGCGCGATAACTTTAGAACCACCGAGTCGATACGGTCGGTGTGCGTTCGGCACAGTTTTCCGCATGACGGCCAACGCCACAGGGCCTATGATGTAAGTGAAGACGGTTGCGGACGATACCAATCCAACCAACGACTGCCATGACGGAAAGGGTAAAAGGAAGATGAGCCCTAACAAGAAAGCCACAATGAGGGCTCCCACGGGGATACCGGTGCGCTTATCTACCTTTCCAAGAAACCGCGGGAAATAACGGTTTTTTGACAATGCGTAGAGAACGCGTGTTGTCGATGCAATGTAGACATTTCCTGTACCAGCAGGAGAGAGAACGGCATCTGCATAGAGCAAGATGGCGAACCAACCTAAATTCAGGCTGATGGCTACCTGAGCAAATGGTGCACTGAAATTCAGGTTTGCCCAGCCTTTTGACAATCCACTGGCCGGTGCACCGGCAACGAAAACCAACTGCAGAAGTACGTAGAGCAAAATGCCAATGATGATCGATATGATGAGTGCTCTTGGCACATCACGCTGTGGATTCCGAGCTTCTCCAGCCAAATCGACGGCCTGACGAAATCCAAGGTAAGAAAAGACCACACCGGAAGTGGCGATAGCAACCAAGACACCGGAGCTACCATCGGGAGCAAATCCTCCAAAGTGGCTCAGGTTACTCCAATGCAATCCCACTATGAAAAAGATGATGATTGTAGCCGCTGGCATGATGAACTTAAGGATGGTGACGAAGGTGTTGACTTTGGCAAAAATCCGGACACCAAAGTAGTTGATGAGGAAAAAGACGAACATCAGGATGGCAGCTAAGAGCAAGCCTTCTCCCGTCAAAAGACTTGTTTTTGAGTTCCATAAACCTGGCAACCAGTGAGAAGCGTACTGCATGACTCCTTCTGCTTCGACCGCTGGAACGGATGAGTATGCAATCCACGCGGCCCAGCCCATGATAAAGCTTGTAAGGTGGCCATGCGTATAGTGAGGATAGCGGACGATGGAGCCGGATTCCGGTAACATAGAACCCAATTCTGCGTAGACAAAGCCAATCAATAGAACGGCGATGCCTCCAATAATCCAGGATAAAATGGAGGATGGACCCGCATCTTGTGCCGCGTAAAGTGCTCCAAAAAGCCAGCCTGAGCCAATGATGCCGCCAAGGGAGGCCATCGTCAGGTCAAGAAGGGAAAGTTCTCGCTTTAAGCCTTCTTTGTTACTCACCCGCAAAACTCCTTTCATGGTCTTCTCTTGTGTCTGCTGATACCTTTGTTTCTTTCTGAGAGCACACACGGAAATTTCTGCACTACGAATAAAATAAGTTCAGAAACCAATCGTTCGTCAAAATCGAGAGTCTCGATGTCTGCGCAACACATTCTCCAACGACCTATTACTTCAAATGACTTTTTGGGTGCGGCGCTTCTCGTCGAATCTATTTTCCTCCTTTCGACAAAATCCTTGCCGCAAATGTTCGGAATATTAGACTGTATGCGGAATGGATGTTCTTTATTTTAATGGCGATGTGTCAATAAATCAAACGTTTTATTTTCTCTGTCAATTATACGTTGAGAAAATAGCTTACAGAGGTTTTGTGCATGGTATGCATGCCGTGAAAATACCTGCCAGTTGCGGTCCTCTACATTTACGTTGAAGCATTGCCATGGTTTAATGAAAAGAAGAATGGCCAGAAGGAGGTATTTTTCATGCCTGTTCTAGAAATCGAGACCATTCGCGGAGTTCAGTTAATGACCATGAACCGCCCGAAGAGCTTAAATTCTCTCAACGAAGAACTGTCCTCTGCACTAATACGAGCGTTCCATATGGCATCTGAAGACGATGAAGTTCGCGTTGTTGTGCTGAACGGAGCCGGGAAAGGATTTTGTAGTGGGCTGGACTTAACAACGGTCGACTCCATTGGAGAACAATCCTCGCGGTTTCAAGCGCTCGACGAATATGGATGGGTTGGGCGTCTTGCCTTGGCGATTTCCGAATGCGACAAGCCTGTGATAGCGGCGATGAACGGCATTGCGGCAGGTGCAGGATTATCGCTGGCGCTCGCAGCGGACATGAGATACATGGCAGCGTCAGCTCGTGTGACCACAGGGTATATACGGAGAGCATTGTCACCTGATGCGGGGATGAGTTATTTTTTGCCGCGCTTAGTCGGTCCCAATCGCGCCGCCAAGTGGCTGTTTACAGGTCAAGACATTGCTGCTTTTGAAGCAGAGCAGGCTGGGCTGGTGGATGAAGTCTATGCGGATGGGGAGTTTATGCCGCATGTACTAAGGATTGCATATGACATCGCGGACCAGGCACCCCTTGCTTTGACATACACCAAGCGACTTCTCCACGCGAGCTTTGACACAGACCTGCGGTCTCAATTGCGACAGGAGTTTACATCTATCAAAGCCTGTTTTGCTACGGAAGATGTAGCGGAGGGTATGCAAGCATTCTCGGAGAAGAGGAAGCCTATATATCGAGGGCGTTGAATGGCGAGCGCCTCGGAAATGAGTGCTTAAGGGTTGAACTGTCAAGAGTTGCCGATGACCGGATCGATGAACCAGCATGTCCGGCAATTAGGGGATGAAAAACTCGTTGAGGGAGGTAATCTTCCAATGGAATTGAATCCACAAGGTCAGTCCTGGATTGAAAATTACAAATTGCTTATAGGGTCCATTGTTCCTCGACCGATTGCATTTGTCTCGACAGAGAGTCGAGAGGGAATTCGGAATTTAGCGGCATTTTCCTTTTTCAATGGTGTCTGCCCTAAGCCATTTATCATATCCTTTGCACCAATGTTCAAAACGGCGAATGGAGGGCCGAAAGATACGCTGAAAAACATCGAAGAAACCGACGAGTTTGTAGTCAATATTGTGTCAGAGTCGATTGTTGAGCAGATGAATCGAACAGCTCCGGAGTATGACTTTGAAGTGGATGAATTTGATGTTGCAAAACTTACTCCGATTGCAAGTGTGGTGGTGAAGCCGCCAAGAGTGGCGGAGAGTAAAATTCAGATGGAATGTAAAAAAGTTAATATTCTAAAGTTTGGAAGTGGAGCTGGAGCTGGCGCGCTAGTATTGGGTGAAGTGGTGCGAATGCATGTAGAAGATTCGGTTTATCGGGAAGGTAAAATTATTTTGGAGGAACTTGCACCCGTTGCACGGATGGCTGGTGATACATATGCTCGTGCTACAGATTTGTTCGAATTAAAGAGACCCACCCTATAAGGAGAGATGAAAAGTGCCTAGTTTCGAAGAGACAGAGGTGCGCAGAAAGGCTCTGTGTCAGCGTTTCGTCGGTCAGCAGATTCACGGAGCGATTATTACGTCGCCGGCCAATCTGTTTTATTTTGCGGGGGTTTGGCTTGAGACTGGAGAACGGATGGCAGCGTTGGTGCTAAAAGAAAATGGGGATGCCATGTTCATTGCTCATGAAATGTTTCAACGAGAAGTCGAGAAAGCATATGTCTCAACTTCTTTCTATCGAGACGGTGACGACCCTTATCTTATGTTGATGTCTTTGCTCGGACCTACAGGAAGGGTGGCAGTAGATGGTGCCTGGAGTGCGGCTCATCTCTTGGGGCTGCAAGAGGCAGGGAAAAATCTTCACTGCATGCCACTACAGCAGCATGCGGCATTTCTACGGTCGCGCAAGTCCGTAGCTGAAATGGCGTCACTTGCCCATGCGTCTCATCTGGCAGACGAAGTGGTACAGGCCATCAAAACTCATCTCTGCGTCGGTCAAACAGAGCGGGCAATTGCCAATCGCCTCGCCGATTTGTGGCAAGAAGCAGGAGCTTCCGGCATGTCTTTTCCAGCCATCGTTGCCAGTGGTGTGAACAGCTCTGCTCCGCATCATGAACCAGATACATCACCTCTTGTAGCCTCAACAGTCATTGTCGATACTGGTGGAATTTACGAACATTATTGCAGCGACATCACGAGGACATACCTTCTTGGCGAGCCGACAGACGAGATGGTGAGAGTTTATAAAGTCCTGCTCGCCGCTCAAAAGGAAGGTATTTCTGCTGCTCGCCCTGGAGCGACGTTGCAGTCGGTCGACCGGGCAGTCCGGCGAGTGATTGAGGAAGCGGGGTACGGCAAGTACTTCACACACCGGACTGGGCATGGAGTAGGACTCGATATTCATGAAGATCCGTTTGTAGTAGAGGGTAATCTGGAAGTTCTACAGCCAGGTATGGTGCTGAGTGTAGAACCAGGGATTTATATTCCAGGGCAGTTTGGAATTCGTATTGAAGACTTGGTCGCCATCGCTCCAGATGGAAGCGATGTTCTCAATGCGGCGCCAAAAGACTTAGAGCAGGTTATTCTTAAGGTCTAATTGGGGGCCTCTTCGAGACGAGCAATGGGCAGAGAGTCGGTCTCACCAGTCGACTCTCGAAATCCCCAAGCCATGATTCCTTCTAATCCGGTGACGGTAAAGTACTCTTGCTCCTCTTCTGCAATAGCATAGCGTCGCCCCACTTCAATGGAGTGCGAAGGAAGAATTTCATAAGACTTGGCCAAATACCATTTCGTCATATGTATTTCATACTCATTCCAGCGTTTGTCCTCTAATGCGTTCCTTCCTAATTCTTGGAGGCTTTTCATTTCTTCTTTTAATTCATCGAGAGTCATTTCGCTGTAGAGAGCCAAGGTTCGGCCTCCTTTATAGGATTCATGGAATTGGATTCGCTCGAATTCGCACGTACAAGGTTTCTCCGAGGACGACCAATTGGACTCGAAGGCGATAATTTCGGCCGTCGGCGGTGAAGAGTTGACCGTTCAGTATCTGTTCAGGGATTTCTGGATGACGGAGAAGCACGTCCAATTCGCGGCCAATCAGAAACGCAAGTTGCTCTTTTGCATATTTCGATCCCGCTTCTGCAACTCGTTCATTTCCTCCCGCAACCGTACACTCCACGCGGATAGTTTCAATCAATGTCTGAGATGGATTGTGCAGTTGAACATATAGCCGTGCATTCTCCGCCTTCAAATCTTCTATGATGATGTTAGACTTTGCGGACACAAGATACAAGCGGTTTAACTCCTGCCCTTGAATAGTGAACATCGCAATGGCTCCCGACAGTGCGCCGAGCAGATAGAGAGATACCGCTTTACGGTCCATTTCAAAAGACCTCGCTTCCAGCAAGCCACTTAATCAGCAGGAAGCCAGCTTGACATCCAAGCAACGCTGCAAATAAGTAGGTGGCCTGACGTGCCAGTGGACCTAGGTCCAAACCAAACAGGCTCACTTCCAGAACGCGCAACGTATCCATAGTGCCGCCTAGAGTGGCTACCATCGCCCAAATCTTCAATTGTCCAGCAAGATTAAGCATTGTTGTCATAGGTGGGCGAGTATGAGTTAATACGGTCGCGAGCCCTCCAAACAAACTTCCTCCGACGACGAGCCCCATAGAAATGAAGAAGTCTACAATCCAAGTCGCAATGATGGACATGTGCATCCAACCTTTGTGTGTTTTCGAAATCGACGCCTGTCCCTTTATCTGTACGAATGGATACGAAAGACTAGACTATAGAAATCGTTCGAAGTGAGCATTGTCTCACTCGCCTGACAGAGTAGCAAGCTCATGATATGATGGAGAAATCAGCTTTCACAGAGAGGTCGGGATGGCTACGCGGCAAATGAACGATTTCCGTACAGGTGCTTGTACAGGGGTGAATCTGCGTTATATCCCAGCCATCACTTGTCGGGACATCGGAATTCTTATGAGGGAAAGTTCTGTATCTGGTCATCTTAGCGAGCAGTGTGTATCGCTAGAAGAATGTTTGCAGGAGATTTTTTCTGAGTCTCCAAGTGCTTTGAAGCCAGGAGCACCGGATTGGCTGTATGAATCTGCTGTATTGGCTTTTGAAATGGTACAAACAGGAGATGTCATCGGGTTTGCGGCCCCGAGTCATCTATCTTCGTTAGAAGTGCAAAAGATGGCCCGGACGCTGTCGGATACCACCAACGATACCATTCCGTCAGTGCTGTTCACTCCTTCTCCGTTTATCGCTATGTGGTTACCAGCCTGGAGCAATCCCTCCTTCCGTGCAATTCGTCGACGGTTGGTAAGCCTTTTCTTGGAAAGCACGACGAAAACATTCGATATTTCTTCTGTCGAAGAGACGGCAACTGTAGTGGATAGTCTCGTGACGGACTGGATTTCCATTTGGATGGACCAGCTGTGCAACGAGGTCCTGGAAATGAACGAAGCGGTGGCAAAGCCGTCTTATCGAGTTCTGTACCGTGGAGAAGAGGAGATTTTGAAGGCATGGTTCCATGCATTGAAAAAAAGCAGGAAGCAAGAATTTGCTGCGGATGGGTGGCTTATTGGTCGAGCTCTACGCCAGGAATTAACTGCGACCGGATGGATTTCTCCTGACCTGACGGATTGGACTGGCAAGACGTTTTATCAATTGGGTTTTTCTCTTTGTGCCCCGGAAGTAGCAACGAATCCATGGACATTGAAGTACGAATTGGTTCATCGGTACTTTGGAACGCGTATTCCTCTAGGTGCTTGGTGGAACAGTGAAATACGCTGCTTAAGAACGGGTTCGGATATTTTAGTTGGGGCGGATGTATGGATATTGGAGCGGTTGTTGGTAGCATCTCGAATGGATACTGCCATTGCTGAATCACTGCATCATCCGGTACCTGTTTCTGCCGAATTAGCGGCAAAAGGTTTGATGGAGTGGATGGAGGAGTCACTGCCAAAGCTGCATGCGGCTGGATTTTCAGTCCAAACACCAGCATGGTCGGATGCGCCGGCTGACGTGAAAATTCGCGTACAAGTCAAATCGAGCAAGTTCCGTAGAGAGTCTTCTATGCCCCGAAGTAGCATCTCGTCTGGGCGATTGGCAAGCATTCCGTTGGTAGAGTTCGACTGGACGGTAGTTATCGACAATCAGGAATTAACACAAGAGCAGTTTATGGACATGGTTGCTGAGAAACAAAATTTAGTGGAGATAAACGGTTCATGGAAACTGGTTTCTTTAGGTGATATTTTGCGTAAAATGGAGTCTATTGGATTAGGATTGTCGACAGAAAGTCATTCCATATCGGCTTTGCGCTTGTCCCGAAGCTTGTTGCTTCAAGAAGCGACGGATGACCTTTCAGTGGATTTCTCATATACAGAGGATGCGAGAGAAGCAGAGCAACTGATTCGTTCGATGATAAGTGCTGGAAGCCCGCCAGAGGTCAATACGCCACAAGGTTTTGTTGGAGAATTGCGGCCGTATCAAAAACTCGGATTTTCATGGATGGTCCACTTGCGCAATTTGCACTGCGGAGCTTGTTTGGCAGATGACATGGGGTTGGGTAAGACTGTTCAAGTGATCGCTTATTTGCAATACATTCATGAACAACGACTCAATGAGGCACCCCATTTATTGGTGTGTCCCACCTCATTGATTCAAAATTGGAGGTCAGAACTGGCTCGGTTTGCTCCGGAACTGCGTGTACACCTTCATCATGGTCCGAATCGGAACGATGTTCAAGAAAGTGGCTGGAGCGTATTAGAAGAAGCATTGTCAAAGGTGGACATTATTCTTACGACGTATGCCATTTTGGTTCGGGATGAAGAACAGTTGACGAATCTGAACTTTGACGTAGTGGTCGTCGATGAAGCACAAAACATCAAAAACATTCAAACGAAGCAATCGAAGGCAGCCATGCGACTGACTGCAAAGCATCGTATCGCTTTGACAGGCACGCCTGTTGAGAATCGTCTGGAGGAACTCTGGTCAATTTTGTCTTTCGTCAATCCAGGATACCTCGGAACACAAAGCTGGTTTAGAAATCAATTTGAGTTGCCTATAGGAGAAGATGCAAGCCATCCTGCTGGTCATCGACTTCGTGCCCTGTTGAAGCCTGTTCTGTTGCGACGTAGAAAGTCGGAACCGTCGATACGAATGGAACTTCCTGAAAAATGGGAGACGAGGTCATACGCTTCGCTTACCGTCGAGCAGGCTGCGTTGTACCAGTCCGTAGTAGATAGGCTTTTTGGACATCTGGAAAATTCCACAGATATGTCACGACGTGGCCAGATTCTCGCTTCACTGGTGCGTCTGAAACAAATTTGTGACTATCCCGGATTGGTTGCAGGTGGAAAACTAGACATCAGTCGTTCTGGGAAATTGAAGCTTCTTCTGGAGTTGCTGGATGAAGTCGATTCTAATCTAGATGCTGCGCTCATCTTTACGCAATTTCGAGAGATGGGACATCTATTGACGGAAGCCATCGAATTGCGCTTTGGTCAGAAACCACTTTTTCTACATGGAGGACTTTCTGCCCGCATGCGCGGAGAGATGGTGCATGCCTATCAACATGGTGCAGAAGTATCGCCGTTTTTTGTTCTATCACTCCGTGCAGGTGGGGTTGGCTTGAATTTGACAAGGGCTAATCACGTGTTCCATTTCGATCGATGGTGGAATCCTGCAGTAGAAGATCAAGCTACAGATCGTGCTTTTCGAATGGGGCAGACGAGAGATGTTCAAGTTCACAAATTAATTTGTGCGGGGACGTTAGAAGAACGGATCGATGAACTTTTATCTGCAAAGAGAGAGTTATCTCAATCCGTGGTAGGAACATCGGAAGCTTGGGTGACGGAATTGGACAATCATATGCTTCGCGAATTATTTCAACTGGATGCCAGCGTGGAAATAGAGGAGGATGCGTGATGCGTCGTCGTTCAAAAGTGTGGACTGTAGAAGCTATGTGGAAGCCTTTTTTGTCAGCAGTAGAGCCAGGCAGACTGCGCAGAGCGAGAACTTCGGCACGACAAGGAGATATCGTGCATATGAAATTCGTTGATGGATACTGGCAGGGGGAATGTTCGAATACCTCCAGTGTCCGGCGCATAGAAGCGTTTCAGTTACGCGCTATTTCGGATTGGAGACCAGTGAGTTCGGTCATCGCGCGATGGCTGGCGCAGCATCCTGATTGGCTTGCCAGCCTGATTTCTGGGGAGTGGGACGAAATTTTTTTGCAACATATTTCCGCAATAAACGTTGCCGTATTTCCAACGGAGTCCATTGTCCTCGATTGGAAACAAACAGCTAGTTGTACGTGTGCTGATGTCGATCCGCTTTGTCGACACGTCGTCTCTGCTCTGTTGAAGGTTATGTGGGATATGGAGGAAAATCCTTTATTGTCTTTACAATGGCTTGGATGCAATCCGTTGACTTTGCTAGACTCCATTCATTCTATTGCACAAAAATACTGGTCGGCCCATCGACATGTGCAGAACCAACAGGATGCAAAGGAAGAACTTTGTGAGCAAATCTCCATCGGCAAGTTCAACGAAAAAGAAATTTCAAGTTCTGTTAGTCAGTCAGGGAGACGATTTGCTCCCGTATTAGATTCCACAAAGATGGAATATTGGAGCAACCTCTTAAAGAATACGGATTTTTCATCTTCGAGATAGTGGGAATGAGCTACCTACGGTGGTGTCCTGTGGATTTCCAGTGGCGATTGAGTTTTAATTCACGAATTCGTGTTCTTTGAATTTAGAGACTTTAAATGGCTGGAGTACGGTTTTCGTCCGATTCTTCGTCTGTTTCCTCGATAAATACAGTGGATGAGTCAGCTGCAGTGAAACGAGAGGACTTGTTGTCTGGAGTCTTCAATGCTTGTTTGGAAAAAATGCCGAGGACAATAGCCAAGAGTACAATGGTGACGACAAAACCAATGCCCATGTTTGTAAACCTCCTTTCCTACTCCTCACAAAAGTACTTCGGATGGTAGTGTCTCGTCAAGTGGTCTCCATTTGAGTGCACTCCTTTAGTTCTGGATATTGATGCTCAACGGACGTTTGGTCAGTAATGATTGTTCGATGACCAGCGAGGCCTCCTTCAAGAGTATCCTCATCCCAGAATTTACAAAACAAAAAAGAACATACGTTTGTATTTTGCTGCAAATCGTATATAATAAAAGAACACACGTTCTTGTTTAGGGGGGTAAAATATGCGTTATGGACTTTACGTACATGGCCAAGGGTGGATGTTACCGAATTGCCACGGGAGTTGTGTAGCCATTCGCTATCGTCAGGTAGTTGATTGGACCGTGCTTGCGTATAAAAAAGGTATTCGAAGGGGGCTTTTACTTGACCAAGCGAAGCTGTTAGTTCCCGAACTACAGCATATCGAAGCAGATGAGACAACCGACGAATGGATTGAAAAGATACGAAGAGTGGTGTTTCAAAGGACTCCTTGGGTTCAAACATTTGGTTGGCGAACACTGGCTGCCGAATTGTCTGGAAAAAAACCGCCATTGAAGGAATCATTAGATATTTTTAAAGAGATCTGTGCTTTACTAACCAGTCAGCAGCGAGTTGTAGTTTCTTTAGCAGAGACGGCATCTTTAGCGCGCTCGATGCTATGGTGGAGATCTCATGAAAAAATACCCAATTCATTGGAGAAGTATTTGAATGGCAATTTGTTTTTGGTCTCTCCAGGGTTATTAAGGTCGTCCGATTCTAAAGAAGCTGATAAGTCTGAAAGTAAATCAAGGGAATGCCACTCTAGCAGGAGGTTGTTTTGTCCAGAGTCCGTATCCATTCCGGAATGGTTTCTACATTTTCCTCTTCATGCTCTGTCGAGATTGAGTGAGTCAGACAGGGTGCGTCTGCGCTCTTTAGGAATTCATCGACTGGGGCAGTTATTGTCTCATCCGATTGCAGATGTAAAAAGTCAGTTTGGTTCAGATTTTTCAACGGAATTGCTCGGTTGGCTATCGCATTCCGGGAGAATACACGTCAATTACCCAACGAATCAGCTTCATTTTTCTTGGGAAGCTACGATGTTTGAAGAGCCTACTATGGAGCATGCTCTTAGCATTATCGGGCGGATATGCCAACGGGCTTCTCGGGAACTTCTGCGGAGGGAAGTTTTTGCTCAGAGAGTTTTAATATCATGGAAATCGAATGCTGCTTCCGGGTGCTTTGAAATTCATTTAAAAAATCCAACATCTCAAGCGGATATCCTTCTGCCTCAAATAAAAAGTTGTTTGTCTAAAATCCGAGGAACGACATTGGAGCGCTTAAAATTGTCGATACCAGATTTTTCACGGGAATCAGGTCTTCAAAGTTGTTTGCATTCCATTCAAGTTGAAGAAAAATTTTATAAAGAGAATCTTTGTTTTGCGATTGACAATATAGAAAAACGTTTTCCTGGAAAACTACACAAGGGGATTCGACCTTCGTATCGAGAGTTGTTGTTTCATTCTGTACTGCAAGAGATATGAGTCGAATCGTCACTCGCTCCATCGCCGTGACAGAATGGAATAGAGAGAGACCAAAGTCGTTTTGGGATGGTAAAGAACAACATTTGGTGGAACGCATCATAGACGAATGGTGGGAAATGGGGGCTTGGTGGGAAGGTGAAGGAACGCGTCGAATGATACGCATTGAGACCTCTGAATTGCAGTGGATGGATATCGAGTGCGTAGACGGCATTTGGTCTATTTATCGAATATGGGATTGAGAGGGAAACAGATGTTCATTCACTTGCATTGTCATTCTATCTATTCGTTTTTTGATGGTGCAGCACGAATTGAATCGTTGGTTGCGACAGCTGCTTTGCATGGAATGTCGTCCTTGGCTCTGACGGATCACAACACCATTACTGGATTACCTGAATTTCACCAGTGGTGTAATATATATGGAATTAAGCCGATTTCGGGGGCAGAATTGACTTTAGAAGATGGTTCCCATATTACAGTCATTGCAAAGAATAAAAGTGGGTATTCGAATTTGTGTAAAATATTAACCTCCGCTTATGGAGGACCTGCGCCTTGGAACATAAATTCAGTCTACAGGAAAGTGAGTTTGTCCAAACGAAAGAATCCGTACGTTACCATGGAGTCATTGTTTCAAAATAAAGAAGGTTTGATTGTTTTGACAGGGTGTCGGCGTAGTCGATTGGTGCAACTTTTGCTAGCTAAGAGATATCGAGACGCTGAGGAGTGGATGGCGTGGTTAAAAAAACATTTTGCAGAAAATATTTATCTGGAAATGCAATGCAATGGGTTTCCTGGAGAGCATGTTTTGTTAGCACTTATGAAACACCTTTCAGAACATGTGGGGGTTCCTCTATGTGCGACCGGAAATGTCCATTATGTCGACCGGCACGATTACCCTATTCATGATTTATTACGCTGCATGGGTGTACCTCAGCACGTGTGGGTGCCGAGCGCAATTCGTCCACTGAATGATCGTCAATGGTTGTATTCCTCCGAGGAAGCGTGTCATCGGTTTTCCGAATATCCAGAAGCTATAAGTAACACTTATAAAATATCGGAAATGTGTGAAGTAGTTCTTAGAATTGGAGAAACGACCTTTCCTGAGTTTTCGAAATGCAGCTCTAGTCATCAACAGCTGTCCTTAAAAGAATTGGTGTATCAAGGAGCCCAAGAGCGTTATAGCACGTTGACAGATAAGATACGCTTTCGGCTGGAATACGAATTAGAAATTATACAAAACTTAGGCTATGAAGATTATTTCTTGATTGTATGGGATGTCGTGAGATTTGCTCGCTCCAAAGGAATTCGCTGCTCGGGAAGAGGTTCTGCAGCTGACTCGGCGGTGGCTTTCTGTCTTTTCATTACCGATGTTGATTCTATTTCGAGAGGCTTACTGTTTGAACGCTTTTTAAGCATAGAACGCGCTGAACGTCCCGATATTGATGTCGATGTCGAGGCGGACAGACGAGACGAATTGATGCAATATGTTTACGATTCATACGGATTTGAGCGGGTGGCGAGAATTGCTACTTATCAAACATTCCGGGGGCGGATGGCAGTTCGGGCCATTGGTGCTGCTCTTGGTTTGCCAGAAGCTTTCATCGATGATTTGGCAAAAAGAATTCCTGGTATGGCAAGTGCCGATGGATTGGAGTCGCTGCTTCAAAATGTTCCGGAATTGAGAGCGTATTCTGCCTTCTACAAACAGGTTCAGCTGTTATGGAATATGGCAAGTCAAATCGCTGGTTTTCCCAGGCATTTTGGGATGCATGTTGGTGGGGTTGTCATCAGTGCTAAGCCATTGTATGAATTCACGTCTCTCCAACCCTCTGGGAAAGGAGAGTGGATGACGGCCTTCGATAAAGAGGGTGTAGAGGCAGTGGGTTTGATGAAATTGGATTTACTTTCTCTTCGTACACTCTCCGCCGTGGAAGGAACTGTAAAGCTTAGCGAAGTAACCTCTGGACAAATCGATTTTGGAAAGATCCCATTAGACGACGAGCCAACGTTTGAGATGATTCGACAAGGGGAAACCATTGGCGTGTTTCAATTGGAAAGTCCCGCACAAAGAGCATTGCAGAGCAGACTTCGGGCGGATCGTATGGAGGACATTATTGCGAGTGTTGCGCTCATTCGTCCGGGCCCAATTCAAGGCAATATGGTCGATCCGTTTTTAGAACGTCGGCACGGCAAATCTCCTATATTGTATCTTCATCCAAAGTTGGAACCCATCTTAAGAAAAACTTATGGGGTTGTCCTCTTTCAAGAACAAGTGATTGAAATCGCTACAGCCATTGCACATTTTACACCAGGAGAGGCAGATCAATTGAGACGCGTCATGAGCAAGGCGAGATCCGCCCATGAAATCAAAAAGATAGGTGAAACATTTATAGATAGAGCAGTTCAATCGGGGGTAGATGTGAAGACGGCAGAAGACATATTTCATTACGTTCAAGGCTATGCAGGCTATGGCTTTTGCGAAGCTCACGCTGCAGCTTTTGGGACACTGGCGTACAAGACTGCCTACTTAGTGAAGCATTACCCGGCGGAATTTTTTGCGTCGATCATTAATCAATCTCCAATGGGCTATTATCCGATTCATGTGCTCTGCTCGGAGGCTAAACGCCGTGGAGTAGCAGTTTTGGGACTGGATGTTAATGAGAGTGAATGTGAATGTATGGCGACAAATCAAACTACTGTTCGATTTGGGTGGATGCAACTCAAAGGAATGCCTAGAGCACTTTCGGAGCAGATTGTCAGAATTCGTAATGCAAGCGGTCGGTTTGCAGGTGTCCAAGATTTTATACAGAGAGTTCCTGAAATCAATCGGTGGATGTTGGAAAACATGATTCGAGCAGGAGCATTTGATGGTGTGATGAGGAAAACTCGCGAAGAAATTCTCTGGAAATTGCCAGAGTGGCTGGCTTATCGTGAGTGGAATATGTCTCCATTGGGACGGCTGAACAAAGCTATGGTGCCAGTTGACGAAAGGTACATACAGGAAAATATTGGGGAAAAAGTTGCATGGAGTGATAGTGCAACTCACAACGAAGAGATTGCTGTAAAAAATTCAGAAATACAAATTCTTGATGAGTACAGCTTGTTGGGAAATGGCTTTTCAGGTCATTGGATGACACTGTATCGACCCAAATTAGCAGGGCGAGGGTACTTGTTCATAGAGTCTCTGGATTCTTTAGGGGATGGGGCTATGGTTCAAATTGCAGGGCTTGTGGTCAGACCACATCGGCCACCGACGAAGAGCGGGCAGACTGTGGTTTTCTTTACGGTAGAAGATGAGACAGGGATTGTTGATGCAACGATGTTTCATTCGGTATATCAAAAATCCGGAGGGGTTTTGTTCACTCCTCGCGGTCGAATGGTTGGATTGAGAGGGATTTTGCAGAGGAGAGGGGGGAATCGACCGAATGTCATGGTGTCGACCATATGGACCTTAATGAGAGGTTCAGAAATATGAGTATCAAGAAATGTTGAATGGAACATGTTCATGCTTAAATTCAATTAAATTGTGGAAATGATCGTATTGTAAACAGGTGGCGAAGGGCGTTTGTGGAATGTATCAGTGCGCAAATTTTCACGTCTGGCCAGTCGTAAAGTGAGGCTTCCTTTGTCCACTCAAGTACATTCTGGAGTTATGAAAAGAATATCTAAAGTCACTAGTCTTCTTGCAGTGTTTTTGACAATATGTACGGTGAGCGGATGTTCGTCACCGCAGTCTTCCTCAGATACGCTTATTTCTAATGTTTCCGAGGCTGGCAAGACCTTGGAATGGGGAGAAAACATTAAGTCGCAGGCATTGCAGATGATAAATTCCGCCTCCTCTTTTTGCTATTTAGACATGTATGAACTGTCAGACTCAGATATTATGCAGGCTCTCATATCAGCAAAGCGCCGCGGAGTCTCGGTTCAAGTCATTGTGGATGCGACTGAAGTGCACTCTCAAAGGGTCGCTATTCCTACATTGCGGGACGCTGGTATTCCTGTATCCGTACTCGACATTCCTGGCGGCATATCTCATATTAAAATGCTGATATGCGGCAATCATGTTTTGATCGGTGGCATGAATTTTGGAGCACACTCGTGGCAAAATAACGATGCCTCTGTCTATTTTCCTAATGCTGGGCGCCAATTTGAATCCTTGTTTCTGTGGGACGAATCTAGAGCAACGGGTATTCCTGCTGAAGCTCCTGTCACGGCTCCGCTTTTGTTATATGACCGCTCGATTGAACCTGCCGTGATTCAAGCGATTCAAAGTGCAAGACATTCTATCAATATGGAAGCATTTGATCTATCTGACCGAGGTGTGGTAGACGCACTTCGTGAGGCGTTGACACGGGGTGTTTCAGTGAAGATATTGCTCGACCCTACAGAGTACTTTAGTCGCAAGCCAGCACGTTCGTTGCTCGATACGGGTGCCGTTGTTCGATACTATCGACCCTATGCGGGTGAACTGATGCATGCTAAAATTTTGGATGTTGATGGAGGGGAAATCTTTTTGATTGGGAGTGCAAATTTCAGTCATCAGGCTTATCTTAAAAATCACGAAGCGGATGTAGAACTGCGTAATATGCCCGAATTTGCTCATTCTCTGGAGGAAAATTTAGATGAGCAGATGGGTCGCGGAACAGATAGCGCTACATCGAGGAGACATACTAAAGAAGGCGGATGGTAGCATTTGCACCAGGGTGGTTTTGCTCGGACCTTACGGGCCGGTTTGTCCCGAAGTTGCACGGAAGTGTTGGATCATCGCTTCATGGAATGGCTTACCCATCAGTGGGGAAAGTTCGTTTTTTTCGATGCTTGGATGATGGTTGTTGCCGAGTGGAATCCAACGTTGATGCTTGTGGTCATCTTTCTATTCACGCTCGGATTTGGAGCACATCATGTCCAGATGTCGAGTGTTTGGATAGCTGCTGGTATTTCTATTTTCAGCGCTTTTATCGGTAGGGTTACCAACGAGCCAGTCGGACGACTGATTCAACGACTGCGCCCTTTCGAAGCGATGTCTTTTTCCCCGCTCGTCTCTCACGAGCGGGGAGACTCGTTTCCGAGTAATCACGCGACGGGCGCTTTTGCTCTAGCTGTCCCGTTTCTGTTCGTTTCCGATTACTGGGTAATTCTGTTCGCGTTAGCTCTTTTGTTGGTTATTTCGCGAATGTACGTGGGTCTTCACTTTGTTACGGACATTATTGCTGGACTATCGGTCGGAATGTGTGTGGCCCTGTTTTTTAGTTGGTGTATCTTTGTGGTCTAGCACTTGTCGAAAATGGACCGAGTCGGGATGCGTAATACATGAATTATGCTTTTCTTGACCATCGTATGGGTAACAGAAAGGTGTGATTCGTACTTGTTGGAAATTGGCCTTGCCAGTGTCTTGTCGATGTCTCTTGCTACCATAGGAATTTGGCCTATCGGTGGTATTCCTCTACAGGCAAATGACGCAACTTCTGTCCAGATTGTGCTTCGTGACGCAACGATACGGCCAGCAATCATTCAAGCCACACGGTCACAGCCATTGCATTTGCATATCGTCAACGAGGGGGGCAAGGTTCATAATTTTGTCGTCCCTGCCTTTTATGTATTTACTTCCAATTTGCCCCCTGGAACTTCTACAGATGTTTCCTTTTCTCCAGAAAAATCCGGGGCCTTTCCATTTTATTCTGATGCGGGTGGACAACCGGAGGCAGGATTAAGAGGAGTGTTACGAGTCTCTCCTCCTGAGCACTCCTCAAAATGATTCTGGTTGGTTATGAGGAATCAAGAACAATTCTGTCGTCACCTCTGGCTCTCAACATGGCACTGAAGTAAGATGAGACTAGTGAGGAGGTATTGCGTTGGACATGAAAGTGGAGGCAAAGTGGCTCGGCTCTCGTCATTTTCAGGCGGAAGGACCATCTGGAAATACCGTTTATATGGATGCAGGAAGACAAGACGGGGGAACAGGTCAAGGCAATCGACCCATGGAACTTTTATTGATGGGACTCGTAGGTTGCACAGGAATTGATATCAGCATGATTTTGGAGAGAATGCGGCAACCACTCTCGCATATGAAAATTGAGGCTGTTGGCCAGCGCCGTGACGAGCGTCCGCAGTCGTTCACGGAAATTCACCTGACATATCACTTGGAAGGGGACCTCCAGCCTGCAAAAGCTTGGCGAGCCATTCATCTCAGTGAAGAAAAATATTGCTCAGCGAGCGCGTCTCTAAACGCATCCATTATTCCACATCTCGTGTTGAACGGGAAGGAAGTTGCTCCCCTGGATGTGGTAGAGGAAGGTCTCCCGGATTAACCGGGAGGCCACCCGAGTTGCCGACCACCGAGCAAGTGAAAGTGCAAATGGGCAACCGTTTGCTGACCGTGATGACCAACATTGGTAACCACTCGATAGCCATTTGCATCTATCTGTTCTTGTTGCGCAATCTGTGGGATGCACAGCCAAATTTCTGAAACGGACTGTCCATACTCCGGAGTCAGTGCCTGGGCGGAAGGGATATGTATCTTGGGAATAACCAAGATGTGCACAGGAGCTTGCGGTCGAATGTCGCGAAAAGCTAGGACAAAGTCATTTTCAAAAACTTTGTCGCAAGGTATGGTTCCTTCAACCATTTCACAAAAAAGGCAGTCCGTGATAATCACCTCCGCATGGCCTGTGGTCTTTTCAACTTCAACTGTAAGATTCATTTTGGGCTCGCACAAGCTCCTCTCTATTATAGAGGATGCTTGTTTTATACGCTACGCAGTATCGCCTACGCAGTATCGCGCAGGCGGAATGAGCTTTCGGCGGAGATAGCGTTACTTTTGAGACTTTCTGTGAAGTACTACCGTTTCTCGTGCCTCTGTGATATGATGGACACGGGCAATCTACCGACTGGTCGGTCTGGGGCTCGGTTAGCCTTGAAGAGCCTAAGGAGGAGGACTTTCTGGTGACTTTCCAAGTGCGTAAAGCGGCGGTATTGGGCTCTGGAGTGATGGGGGCCGCGATTGCGGCACATCTTTCCAATGTCGGGATACCTGTTCTGTTACTTGACATGGTACCACCCAAGTTGACGGAGAAGGAAATTGCAGCGGGACTGACTTTGGAGTCTCCTCAAGTCAGAAACAAGTTAGCAACTCAGGGATTGGAAGCGGCAAAAAAATCGAAACCAAGTCCCTTTTATTCGCTTGAGGACGCATCCCGAATTGAAGTTGGGAATTTTAGTGATGATTTGAGTCGGTTAAAGGAATGCGACTGGGTTATTGAAGTGGTTGTCGAAAACTTGGAAATCAAACGAAACTTGCTGCATCAAGTGCAAAGTGCCGTACGTGCCGACGCCATTGTTTCCTCTAACACGTCCGGAATTTCGATTGCGGCTATGTCGGAGTTGTGTGAGCCTAGTTTTCGAAAGAGGTTCCTGGGGACACACTTTTTCAATCCACCAAGATATATGAAGCTTCTAGAGGTTATTCCTGGACCAGAAACTTTGCCGAACGTCGTAGAAGATATGGTTCGTTTTGGCGAGCGTGTTCTTGGAAAAGGTGTTGTGGTAGCGAAGGATACGCCGAATTTTATTGCCAATCGAATTGGCACCTACGGACTCATTGCAACGCTTGACGCGATGCAACGGCATGGGTTTGGCGTGGACGAGGTTGATGCAATCACGGGACCTTTGATGGGCAGACCCAAGAGTGCAACGTTCCGCACCTTGGATGTTGTAGGACTGGACACATTTGTTCATGTTGCTGAAAATGTGCAATCGTCTGTGTCTGGGGAAGACGAAAAAATCGCTTTTCAAATTCCGGATTATTTGCGCGAGATGGTCTCTCGAGGGTGGCTCGGTGAGAAAACGGGCCAAGGATTCTTTAAACGAGAAAAGACATCGTCTGGAAGAGAAATTCTTGCATTGAATCTCACCTCTATGGAATATGGTGCTCGTAAACGCGTGACATCTTCTTCCTTTGATGCAGCACGGTCAGCGGACACACTGGAGCAGAAGTTAAATCATCTTGTGTATGGCAAGGACGCCGTATCTGCGTTCGTCTGGGAAATCCTCAAGAAAGTTCTGCTATACACTGCGAGTAAGCAAGAGGAAATTGCGGACAACATCGTTGCAGTCGATAACGCCATGAAGTGGGGCTTCAACTGGGAACTGGGGCCCTATGAGACATGGGATGTTTTAGGGGTTGAAAAGTCTGTCGAGAGAATGCGACAGGATGGAGAAACAATACCAGCGTGGATTGAGGAATTTCTTGCCGCTGGGCATACGTCATTCTATAAAACGTCGGCCGGTCAACCGAAGGAGTTTTATGTTCTGACTCGCCACTACAAAGAGTTGGAAGTGGCTCCGGAGCATATTTCGCTAAAATCTCTGAAGGAACAAGGGAAAGTCATTCGCAAAAACAGCGGTGCAAGTCTCATTGACTTGGGAGATGGCATTGCGTGTCTTGAATTTCACTCATTGAAGCAGGCCATCGGGACCGATGTCACTCAGATGATTGACTATGCTGTGCAAGAGGTGTCGGTCAATTGGGATGGACTCGTCATCGGTAATGAAGCTGCGAATTTTTGTGTCGGAGCCAATTTGATGATGATGCTGATTGAGGCTCAAGATGAAAACTGGGACGACTTAAACTTAGCAGTACAGCAGTTTCAACAAGCGTTGTACCGACTCAAGTATCTCGCGAAACCCGTTGTTGCGGCACCATTTTCCCTGTCGTTGGGCGGGGGGGCAGAAGTCTGCTTCCCAGCGGATCGCATACAAGCATCGGCCGAGACGTACATGGGTTTAGTCGAAGTTGGAGTTGGGTTAATTCCAGGCGGCGGTGGCAACAAGGAGTTGCTGATTCGCAGCTTGGAAGGAGTGCCAAGTGTACTAACGGATCGTCTCGATGGATATGTTCGTTCTGTTTTCGAGACGATTGCGATGGCTAAAGTCTCCACCAGCGCTAAGGAAGCCCGTGCTAATGGTTTCTTGCGTGCAGCGGACGGTATCAGTGTCAATCGCGATTACCTCCTTCATGACGCAAAAGTAGTGGCACGCAGCTTGGCTGACTCTGGATATATCCCGCCGCAAGAAAGACGAATTCCCGTCGTTGGGGAGGCGGGGGCAGCTGTTTTAAAGACCGGTGTCTATGGTATGCGTATTGCCGGACAGATTTCCGATCACGATGCCAAAATTGCTGGTAAATTGGCTGACGTCTTGACCGGGGGTTCTGTACCTCGAGGTACTCTGGTGACAGAACAGTACTTGTTGGACTTAGAACGAGAGGCGTTCTTGAGTCTCGTTGGAGAGCCAAAGACTCAAGCTCGCATGCAGCATATGCTTCAAACCGGGAAACCACTTCGGAACTAACGATAGAGTGAGGAGGAATTCGTGTGCGTGATGCAGTGATTGTGGCTGGCGTGCGGACGGCTATTGGTAAAGCCCCCAAAGGCACGCTCAGAAACTTTCGTCCGGATGATATGGGGGCAGCTGTGGTGAGTGAACTTTTAGCGAGAGTCCCCCAAGTGTCGAAGGAAGAGATAGAAGATGTTCTCTTTGGCTGTGCCATTCCAGAGGCAGAGCAGGGGATGAATGTGGCTCGTGTGATTGCCATGCGGGCTGGACTGCCAACTTCTGTGCCGGGTGTGACTGTCAATCGGTTTTGCTCCTCTGGCCTCCAGACCATCGCTATGGCTGCGCAAGCGGTTATGACGGGCATGATGGACTGCGTGATTGCTGGAGGAACCGAGACCATGAGCATGGTGCCGATGGGGGGGTTCAACATTTCCCCTAATCCTTCCTTGGTTGATACCTTTCCGGAAGTGTACATGTCCATGGGACACACGGCCGAAGAAGTTGCGCAACGCTTCCAAGTTTCTCGTGAAGACCAGGATGCTTTTGCTTTACAAAGTCACCAACGTGCCATCCAGGCCATTGACGCGGGACGCTTTCGAGACGAGATTGTTCCACTGACAGTCAAAACGGCTGTCGTCGGGAATGATAACCGTGTGATATCGAAAGATATCACTTTTGCGGTCGACGAAGGACCTCGTCGAGACACTTCGATGGAAGCTTTGTCTAAGTTGCGGCCGGCGTTTCACGTAAAAGGGTCAGTCACGGCTGGAAATTCATCTCAAACCAGCGATGGCGCGGCGGCCGTACTCGTGATGTCTTCAGAGCGAGCACAACAACTTGGTCTTCAGCCGATAGGCATTTTTCGCTCGTTCGCAGTAGCTGGGGTAGACCCCGACATTATGGGCGTTGGACCCATTGCCGCTGTGCCGAAAGCACTGGCAAAGGCTGGACTGAGCTTGGCTGACATGGACTTAATTGAACTTAACGAAGCTTTTGCTTCCCAGGCTCTGCAGGTGATTCGTACTTTGGAGATGAACCAAGACATAGTCAATGTCAACGGGGGTGCGATTGCACTCGGCCATCCTATGGGGTGTACGGGCTCCCGATTGACGGTGAGCATGTTGCATGAACTCGCCCGCCGGGGAAAGAGGTACGGGTTGGTGACCATGTGTATCGGTGGCGGCATGGGTGCCGCAGCGGTGTTTGAGCGACCTGCATAAGACGTGGAATGGCACGCGAGAACGAAGCGAATGAAAAAATGGGGAGGAATTGTCATGACAACGGATCAAAAGACGAGTCGCGGGGCAGCATATCTCATTGAAGATGTGAATGCCGAAGATATATTTACGCCGGAAGACTTTACACAAGAGCATCAGATGATTGCCGAGACGACTCGCGCATTTGTACAAGGCGAGATTTTGCCCAATCAAGAGCGCTTAGAACACCAGGACTGGGACTTGACGGTGAAACTGTTGCAGAAGGCTGGAGAACTGGGACTGTTGGCGGCCGACGTTCCAGAAGACTATGAAGGACTTGGAGCAGATAAGGTGACCTCCGCGCTAATTACCGAGGAAATTACTCGCGGCGGCTCGTTTGCTCTGAGCCATGGAGCACATGTTGGGATCGGATCGCTACCGATTGTCTTCTTCGGAAGTGAGGAGCAAAAAAAGAAGTATCTTCCTAAGCTTGCCGCTGGTACGCTTATCGCAGCATATGCACTGACAGAGCCTGGATCGGGGTCGGATGCACTTGGTGCAAAAACGGTCGCCGCGCTCTCTGCAGATGGAAAGTATTATGTGTTGAATGGTACGAAACAATATATTACTAACTCGGGCTTTGCAGACATTTTCGTCGTCTACGCCAAAATTGATGGAGAAAAATTCTCTGCATTCATCGTGGAACGTCAGTATGAGGGTGTTTCAACGGGGCCAGAGGAAAAGAAGATGGGTATTAAAGCGTCTTCCACGCGCCAACTCATTTTGGAAGATGTGCATGTGCCGGTAGAAAACTTGCTCGGTGAAGTCGGTAGAGGACATGTGATTGCCTTCAACATTTTGAATATCGGCCGTTATAAATTGGCGGTTGGTGCCGTCGGTGGCATGAAATCGGCGATTGCGACCTCCGTCAAGTATGCGAAAGAACGCAAACAGTTCGGGACAGCCATTGCAAACTTCCCGCTGATTCAAAAAAAATTGGCTGAAATGAACATTGCCACGTATGTTGCCGAAAGCATGTCGTATCGAACGACGGGCGAGATTGACCGGCAGTTGGAACATTTGGGGAAGACGACGGACGGTCGCGTTGTGGCCCAAGCCATCGAGGAATATGCGTTGGAGTGCTCTGTGGATAAAGTGTATGCTTCAGAAGCACTCGATTTCGTGGTCGATGAAGGTGTACAAATTCATGGTGGAGCAGGTTTTATTCAAGAGTACCCGATTGAGCGGATGTACCGTGACTCGCGAATTAACCGCATTTTTGAAGGGACCAATGAAGTCAACCGGATGATTATTCCGAATACCCTGTTTCGAAAGGCGATGAAAGGCGAACTACCTTTGTTGCAAGCGGCGCAGGCTTTGCAACAGGAACTTATGGGCGTAATTCAGCCAGCGGACGAAATGCAACCGTTGAGCGCTCAATTTCACACTTTGTCAATGATGAAAAAAATCTTCTTGTTCGTTGGTGGCCAAGCGGTGCAAAAGTACATGCAATCTATGAAAGATGAGCAAGAAATATTGGCCTGGTTAGCAGATATTGCAATTGAAACGTATGCAGTCGAAAGCGCGCTCTTGAGAGCGAAGAAAGCTTTGGACAGTGGTGCGGATGCCGCAAACAAGATTGATATGGCGACGATCTATAGCGAGGAAGCATTAGTACGTGTGGAATCGACCGCCCGTAATATTTTGGCGACGATGGAAGAGGGAGACTCGCTAAGAACGCAGTTGTCGATTTTACGCAAGTTGACTCGGTTCCAGCCAGTGAACAGCGTAGAATTGAAGAGACGCATTGCAAAGCGGGTTATTGATGCCGAGAAGTATTTGGCGTAGGAGGGGTTCGCTGTCTCGTCAGATGGGGACGGTCAAGCCTTTCGAATAGGATGGATGGAGGAGTACTGCGGGCCGCTCAGGAAGATTGGCCCACGCGGTACTCCTCGAGTCTGTTCCAGCGTTTTCACACCGTGGTATAATCTCCGCGTAGAGGAGGGGCAACATGGAGCGAAAGACGATTTCTCTGCCGCGTCTCACGGGTTTAACGCCAACGATGGAATCCACGATGCTGAAAATCATGGAGGAAGTAGGCGAGTTGGCTCAAGCCATGGGCAAGTTTCGCGGTTTGTCCGGCGAACGTTCTTCGATGGAAGAGGCAGATGTAGCGCGGGCCATTGTGTCCGAGCTGCTGGATGTGGCGCAGACCGCTACATCCATGATGTTTGTGATTGAAGATATCTATGGCTTTGATATGTCCGATGAGATTGAACGGCACATCGCCAAGCTTCAAGAGAGAGGATACTTGTAGACTTCGCACACTGTGTCGATGCTTCCGGCCTAAGACTGCACAGGCTTTCGGCTTATCCGGAGGATACTTGTAGACTTCGCACACTGTGTCGATGCTTCTAACTGTTTTGAATAGAAAGCTTGCCTGAGACAGGCAAGCCGTTGTCTAAGACTGCGGTGCAGCGCGGTCGAGAAGAAGGTCGATTTCCTCTTTGTACCGTCCGTTTGGCGTCTCCAAAATTTGTGGAATGCCGCGAAGTGCTTCGTGATGCACAATTGTTTTCAACGCCTCAGTTCCAATATATCCGTCACCAATGTTGGCGTGCCGGTCTTTGCGGGAATCAAATGGATTCTTCGAATCGTTGATGTGCGCGACTTTCAAACGCTTTAGCCCAATGGTCTGCTCGAATTTGTCGAGAAATCCATCAAAGTCTGCCACAATATCATATCCGTAACTAAAATTGTGACACGTGTCGATACAGACGCCGAGGACCTCTGGATGGTCGACGCGTTCGATAATTTCAGCGATGTCCTCCAAGGAGTTTCCGACTTTCGACCCGTCTCCCGCCATCGTTTCTAGACAGACAAACAATTGTTCGTCGCCTGTTAATACTTGATTTAAGCCTTCCACAATTCTCGTAATGGCATAGTCACGCCCTTCGCCGACATGAGAACCTGGGTGCATGACGATGTACTGAAAACCAAGGTATTCCACGCGCTCTATTTCTTCGCGCAAAACCGATATCCCATACTC
The DNA here is from genome assembly GCF_024706985.1 of Alicyclobacillus sp. SP_1. GTDB lineage: Bacteria > Bacillota > Bacilli > Alicyclobacillales > Alicyclobacillaceae > Alicyclobacillus_I. The sequence continues at coordinate 52,790 of NZ_JAMCCX010000028.1, forward strand.
CCAGGTGTCTTCTTTGGGACTGGCTAAGTTGACTAAATAAGAGAGATGTACGACCGGATCGACAATATGATGTTCTGCCATTTGAGCAAGAGCTTCATCTCGATGGAACTCTGTGATGGGGCGGGCCTTTCCTCCACGATTGCTTCGCGTGTATATCATAAATGTATTCGCACCGTAACGGATGGTCTCTTCGACAGCTGCGGTCAATCCGGTCTTTGCAACCGAAACATTGGCTCCCAGCAAAATGGGCTTGTCCATCTTCGTCCATAACTCCTCGTCATTGTCATTTTGTTCTCTTAGCATAACGGATTACCGCTGTTCTGCAAAGTCACTCATTTTTGTGGCGTCTTTTACTCATGTTCCTGTGCATTCCAGGTAATCCTCTGTACGAGGAGATTGGACGCAAGGGGGATGGAAAGTGGACGAGGAAGAAAATCCGCGTTTGAAACGACTTTCCTACATATACGGGATTGCTTTTAGCGCCATGGCCGCCCTCATCTTGAGGCTCGGCTACCTACAAATTGTGCACAGTGCAGAATACCGCGCGGAAGCGGGCCAAGTACAGTATGCGCGCATTCCGATTCTGCCGAAGCGCGGTTACATCTACGACCAGCACATGCGCCTTCTTGCCTATAATGAGCCGACTTACAGCATTGTCTACGTGACCTTGGATTCCCCTGACCAGCATCCGGAAGCAGTCGCCCGAGTGCTGTCACCACTCTTGAAGCAAAGTTCGGCGAAGCTTGTGTCTCAACTCGAACAACACCGTGCCTACGACAATCCCGTCATTCTTTTAGAATCGGCGACTCCCAAACAAATTTCCTATGTTTTTGAGCATCAAAGTTTGCTTCCGGGAGTTCGCGTACTCGAAGACTCGCGGCGCATGTATCCGAATGGACCACTCGCTGGTCACCTGCTTGGCTATGTCCATGCGCAGTCTCCTGAAACCGTAGAACAATATGCTCACGAGAATTATTTGCCCAGTCAGCGCGTGGGCATTACTGGCGTGGAGGAAGCGTATGAGCGTGTGCTTCAAGGCAAAGTTGGGTACGAAGTGTGGCAGATGAATTTTCGCGGACTCCCTATGCGCAACATGGGTGTTCAGCCAGTCCCGCGGTCCGGACAAAGTCTGCGTTTGACAATTGATGCCCCTTTACAAGCGAGCGCGGAAGAATTGGTTTCGGAGACGGTTCGAGAGCAGGAGTCTCGTCACGGTCAGCAAATTCGCGACGCCGAGGCCGTGATGCTCGATGTTCACACCGGTGGGGTGCTGTGTATGGTGTCTTATCCATACTACGATCCCAACTGGTTCACTGATGCGAGCAGTTATCAAAAGCACGCTCACTATCTCAACAGCCGCATCCTCACACCAACCATTAATCACGTTCTCACGAGTCCGCGCTATCCAGGTTCAACCGTGAAGCCCGTGAACATCATTGCAGGATTTGCAGGAAAGGTCATCGGTCCGGACACTCACATTGACGATCACGGTAGTGTCATGGTAGGCACGTACGAAGCGCATGACTGGAAACTGGATGGTCACGGACAGGTCGGACCGGCCCGAGCCATCGCGGTCTCTTGCGACACGTTTATGTATGATGTCGGGATGTGGCTTGCTCGCTGGCACGATGGACCGCCGGTGGGGGAGAGTTTCGCGAAGTGGTATCGTACCGACCGGCTGCGGGGACTGAACACGCTATTTGGCTGGGAAGCGAAATTTGGGTTAGGTCCAAAAACCGGGATCGACTTGCCAGGCGAGGTATCTGGTCGCTATTACACGAATGACACCACTTCTCGGTCCGTGGTGCAATATCATTTAGAGCGCTCAGAGCAGGCCTTGCAAGGGTCCGGGCATTACGAAAACAATGGACTTTTGTACGACAATGCATTTGCGGCAATCGGTCAAATGCAAGAGTTCACTCCGCTACAATTGGCCGAGTCGACGCTCATGCTTGCCAATGGCGGGACATTTATTCAGCCGCACGTGGTCGACGCCATTCTCACAGCCGACGGCCGATCCGTCGTGAAGACACTCACACCAACCCGCAGAACTGTTCACATTCCAGCGGGTGGTCTTGATGTGGTGCATAAGGGACTTGAAGATGCCGTGAGAAAACCGGAAGGTACTGCCAGTCGCTTCTTTAAAGGCACATCGTATGCCTTGGCCGGAAAGACAGGAACTGCGGAAATCAGTCAGTTCGGTGAGAAAACCGACATTTCCCTATTTATTGGGTATGCACCAGTCAACCATCCACAAGTGGCGATCGCGGTTATGGTCCCGGGCTCGGCCGGCAGAAGTGACGCAGCGGTACCCCTGGCACGTCGATTGCTCGACTGCTATTTCGCCGGGAGGACAACGAGTCACAGCCCGAAAGGCGTGTTGATGGTGCCGGAGACGAGCATATCGTCTGACTCGAGATTGGTCCCGTGGAACCAGTCGCGTGCCTTTATGGATGTGGAGAGGGAGCAGTAGGATAACCCGCGGTTGGTTGTCACTGTGACTTGACTTGACTATAATGATAATGAGCGGGCGCTCAGTCGGAGGTGATGAGGTTGCCTTTGGATGTTTCGACTCAAGTGAAAGATCCTGAGCGAGTGCGTCTTCGGAGAGAGCAAATTGTTCAGGCATCGGTTCGACTGTTTACAGAAAAGGGATTTCACAAGACGACAACTCGCGAGATTGCGAAGGCAAGTGGTCTTTCCAATGGAGCGTTGTACGAATACGTGCAGTCAAAAGAAGACGTGCTCTACTTGGTGTGTCGTCATATTCATCGAGAAGTTCGAAATCGGCTTGCCAGCACTTTGACGGAGCCCGGTTCAGCCGCCAAACGACTACGTCATGCACTGTGTCGTTTTGGGGAACTGGTCCTCTCGATGCAAGACGAGATTTTGCTCATCTATCAAGAGAGCAAGTCTCTTCCGCGGCTGTACCTTCACGAGGTGCTCAGCGAGGAGCAGCAAGTGGTTGCGGTCTTTGAACAATTGCTTCGAGAAGGACTTGCTGACCAATCTATCCTTGTCGAAGAAAAGGACATTCCGGTTCTCGCGGAAAATGCTGTGGTCATGGGCCAGATGCTGGCCTTCCGCCGATGGGCATGGAAGCAAAAATCGACAGAGTCGGTTCTGAACACACAGGTCAATGCATTTTTGGCGTCGGTTCACTCCACAACAGACTGACGAAAGTGGAAATAAAATTATAACAGTCCATTGGGCTATCATGGGTGTTCACTCGTTTTTCGACGTCTGTTCGTCTACCCGTTTCGACGTCTGTTCGTCTACCTGTTTCGACGTCTGTTCGTCTATCTGAAGGAGGAATGCTGTGTGGCTATGGAAATCAAGTCTAAACAAGAGACAGAAAACGACGTGCCTTCTTCTATCGATCAGCAGGAGACAGTACCTTATCGTCCGGTTCACCCGGTGCGGTTTTTAACCGCTTCTAGTCTGTTTGACGGGCACGATGCTTCAATTAACATCATGCGTCGAATCTTGCAGTCTTCGGGCGCTGAGGTCATTCATTTGGGACACAACCGTTCTGTTGAAGAAATCGTTCGAGCCGCCATCCAGGAAGATGTTCAAGGAGTCGCCATTTCCTCTTACCAAGGTGGCCATGTGGAGTATTTTAAGTACGTCATCGATTTGCTCAGAAAACATGGCGCGAGTCACATTCGCGTTTATGGCGGCGGTGGAGGCGTAATTATCCCATCGGAAATCAAGCTCCTTGAAGACTACGGTGTAGCAAAAATATTTTCTCCCGATGATGGCCGGCGTTTAGGCCTACAGGGCATGATCAACTGCATGTTGCGGGAGTGTGATGTACCCCCACGCGCAGTGCAACAGGCGCTTGATATCAGTCATCTCTCAGTGGACCGGATGGATGAAGTCTCCGCCTGGGTGACCAAGGCGGAAGAAGGTGCCACTGCAGGATTTACAGCAGAGACATTGGAAAAATTGCGATTACGCGCACACCATGCCCCAGTACTTGGCATCACGGGAACTGGTGGAGCAGGAAAGTCGTCTCTTACGGATGAGTTGGTCCGCCGTTTTCTTGATGACTTCCCAGATAAAACACTCGCCATTTTTTCGGTCGATCCATCGAAGCAGCGGACCGGTGGTGCACTTCTCGGAGATCGGATTCGCATGAACAGCATTCATCATCCTCGGGTCTTTATGAGGTCCTTGGCTACCCGTTCTTCTCAGACTGAACTTTCCGCCTCTATCGAGGAAGCAGTGACAGTGGCACGAGCCGCTGGGTTTGATTTTGTCATCGTCGAGACCAGCGGTATTGGTCAGGGCGATGCGCAAATTGTTGATATTGCGGACGTCTCCATCTATGTGATGACGGCCGAATTTGGCGCTCCGTCACAGTTGGAAAAAATTGAAATGCTGGATTATGCCGATCTCGTTGCTATCAACAAGTTTGAACGTCGGGGTTCCGAAGATGCCTTGCGGCATGTTCGGAAGCAACTTCAGAGAAACCGAAATGACTACCAAACTCCCATTGAGAAAATGCCAGTATACGGAACCATTGCGAGTCAGTTTCGGGACGCAGGGACGGATATTCTCTATTTGGCAATCCTCGATCGCTTGCGTGAAAAGTGCAATGTGGACTGGCGGTCGCCACGCACTTCTCCTTCGATGGCCGCTCCCAAAGCAGGCATTATTCCAGGTAGCAGAGCGCATTATCTGTTGGAAATTGCGCAGACAAGCGAGCGTTATCGCACGTTCGTCACTGAGCAGTCGAACTTGGCGAGGAGAGCCTATCAAGTGCGTGGAACTGTCGAACTCCTAAAGAAATCTATGACCGAGAAAGAGACGGAGATGGCGGACAGTTTGGAAGTCACTTTTCAGCGTCTGTTCCAGTCTTTGCATCCAATCACCGTGCAAATCCTCAATCAGTGGGAAGACAAGAAATCTCGCTATCAAGCGGATGAGTTCATCACCCATGTGCGGGGTAAGGAAATTCGGCAAGCACTTTACACCCATTCTCTGTCTGGGACGCGGATTCCAAAAGTCGCCTTGCCGAAATACGAAGATTGGGGCGAAATTGTGCGCTGGTCTATGTTGGAGAACGTTCCAGGCGAATTCCCATATACCGCAGGTGTATTTCCGCTGAAGCGCCAAGAAGAAGAGCCTAAGCGACAATTTGCTGGAGAAGGAACTCCTATGCGGACCAATCGGCGTTTTCACTACTTATCCAAAAATGACTCCGCAAAAAGGCTTTCGACAGCGTTTGATTCTGTCACTCTATACGGGGAAGATCCGGACGAACGACCTGATATTTATGGGAAAATCGGAGAAAGCGGCGTGAGTGTCTGTACGTTGGATGACATGAAGAAACTGTACGACGGCTTTGACCTGTGTCATCCAAGCACGAGTGTCTCGATGACGATTAACGGTCCGGCGCCCATTCTCTTGGCGATGTTCATGAATACCGCGATCGACCAGCAGATGGAGTTTTTTGTGCAGCGCGAAGGAAGGGCTCCGACAGAATTGGAGAGAGAAGAAATCAAAAAAAGAACGCTGCAGACCGTTCGAGGTACGGTACAAGCCGATATTCTCAAGGAAGACCAAGGACAGAATACCTGTATTTTTTCGACCGAGTTTGCATTGAAGATGATGGGAGATATACAAGAGTACTTTATTCAGGAAGGGGTTCGAAATTACTACTCTGTATCCATCAGCGGCTACCACATTGCAGAGGCCGGGGCTAATCCAATTACACAGCTAGCACTGACTCTCTCTAACGCATTCACCTATGTAGAATACTATTTGAGCCGCGGTATGCACGTCGATGACTTCGCTCCTAACCTGTCTTTCTTCTTTTCCAATGGAATGGATCCGGAGTATACCGTCATTGGCCGAGTGGCTCGGCGTATCTGGGCGACGGTCATGAGAGAAAAATATCATGCGAACGAACGAAGTCAGAAGCTGAAATATCACATACAGACTTCGGGACGGTCTCTGCATGCTCAGGAAATTGATTTTAACGACATTCGCACCACGTTGCAGGCGTTGTTGGCCATCTATGACAACTGTAATTCGCTGCATACGAATGCGTACGACGAAGCGATCACAACGCCGACGGAAGAGTCGGTCCGCCGCGCGATGGCCATTCAGATGATCATCGCACGAGAATTTGGCCTGACGAAGAACGAAAATCCGCTTCAAGGGGCTTTTATTGTGGAAGAACTCACGGATTTGGTTGAGCGGGCGGTACTCGAGGAGTTTATGCGCATCAACGATCGCGGCGGCGTGCTGGGTGCCATGGAAACTCAATATCAGCGGAGCAAGATTCAAGAGGAATCCATGCATTACGAACACCTGAAACATTCTGGAGAACTACCCATCATCGGGGTAAACACTTATCTCAATCCAGCCACATTGAAGTCGGATTATGTACCTCCTGAAATTGAATTAGCTCGAGCGACGGAAGCGGAGAAGAGAGAACAAATATCCAACTTGCGCGCTTTTCATGAAGCTCATGCTGCGGAAGCCAAGGCGGCGTTGGTGCATTTAAAACAAGTTGCCGATGCTCATGGGAACTTGTTTGCTGAGCTGATGAATGTTGTCAGGGTCGCAAGTTTAGGTCAGATTACTCATGCTCTGTACGAAGTTGGAGGACAATATCGGAGAAATATGTAAACTCATGTTCTGAACGAACTGGGGTACCTTAGGCTCAAGGACGGTGACATCCGTACTTGGCCTGGGGGTGGGAATGTGCAGCGACCTTCCTATGGAACGTTGCGTCCAGCTGCTTGGTGGCTCTTGGTCATCAGCGGCTTGTTCAGCTTGTCAATAGGGCTGTCCAACACGTTTGTGAATATTTTCATTTGGAAAGTAGACAAAAGCTACAGCAGTGCAGCGTGGTATAATTTGTCAATGTATGTTATTGTGCCATTTTCCTTCATCGCCGCAGGGTGGATTGCCCACCGTTGGCGCACGGTCATCTCACTTCGCCTGGGAATTGCGACGCACGCAGCATTTTATCTCAGTACTTTGTGGTTTGGACTTGCCCTGGCAAGAAACCCCATGCTTATGGGGGCATTCATGGGGTTGGCAACCGGCCTATTTTGGTTTGCTTTTAACACACTGTCTCTTCAGTACACGACGGATGGGAATCGTAGCTCCTTTGTCGGAACCAATGGAGTTTTTGCATCCATCGCCGGCATGTTGGCGCCGCCTGTCGCAGGATATCTGATTGGCCGCGAAGATCGATATTTTGGCGGGCTCACTGGGTTTCATGTCGTCTTCGGGATTTCGGTCATCTTATTTGCAATGGGCACGGTCCTCAGTTTTCGTCTCCACTCGGCTCCGGTCCACCACTATTTTCGCTGGCGCAAAGCCTTGCTTCGATTAAGCAATGTGGACTGGCGTCTGAAAATGATGGGATGTTTTGTCTATGGTATTCGTGAGGGCGTATTCCTGTTTCTGATTGGACTGCTTTTCTTTGTCGCAACGGGCAGCGAACTAAAATTGGGAGAGTTTTTTCTTCTGCAGAGTGGTCTGGCGTTTGTCTCCAACTTTTTGGCAGGGAGGGTCAGCAGAGGCCGCCGTCGTATTTATATTCTTGGATTGGGCGCAGTTGGGATGATGAGTTGTGCATTCCTGTTTTTGTTGCCGGTGACGGCTGTTCGTTTGGTACTGTATGGCTCGCTCATTTCCGTTGTATTGCCGTTCTTTCTCGTTCCCCTGCAATCGCTCCTCTACCGACAAATGGAGACGATGGTTGCCAATCATCAGGGATGGAGCGAAGAACATGTCGTCGTTAGGGAATTTTTCGAGAATGCGGGCCGCGTGTTTGGTATTGCTGTGTTTTTAGTGTTGGGGATAAATGGCGGGCTAACGGTGACTCGCATTGCTTATTTTGCATTCAGCTTAGGATTTGTCCAATTGGGTACATGGATTCTGTTTTGGCGAAGTGAAAGGCGAAACGAAGCACGGGTACTGGAAAACGTCCATTCTGTCAACGAGGACTGGAGAGAGTACCGAGATCGGCGGCGTGAATCGGAGATTGAGTCGCGGACGAAATTCCGTGTCAAACATAAAATTTGAGTGCTCATAAACTGCAACATGACTGAGTATGAAAAATTCTCATGTGGAAAAACAAGAAAACAATAAGACTTAAGAGACGGAAGGACACACCATTACAGGGAACCTCATCGGCCCCCTGTAAAGTGCGCCTGCCGCACGTTCATTCGTTTCGAAAAGGTAGAGAACGCATGAGGCTAGGCCAATGTCCTATTTTTGAAAAAAGGCCCGATTTTTCTCAATGAATGACTTTTCTTCGTCTGGAACAAAATCTTCTTGATAGATGGCGGAGACAGGGCATACGGCTTCGCACGCGCCACAGTCTATGCAGGTATCTGGGTCAATATAGTACTGGTCTTCGCCTTCGTGGATGCAATCCACGGGGCAGGTTTCGACACAGTCTGCGGCTTTTTCGTCGATACAGGGCGACGTGATGATAAAGGCCACATGTACTCCTCCTTGAAATCGAGATGCTTGTATTCAGAGACCATCATACCAAGGCCATGGGGTCATTTCAATACACGGTGTCATCGTGGTCGGGCCAAGGTTCAAAATGATGTGATGGTGAGTCAATGAAAAGCGATGACTTAGGGCCCTCGCGTTGATTGTCGGTCTCGAACAGGTTCATAATAAATACAATTTGATACAGACCTAGGTCTGCATCGCGCGTTGGAGGGACAGTATTGGAAACTATGGTGACGCAAAATCATTCTGGGATATCGGTGCACGTTTTAAATACCAGTAAATTCCGAAGCAAGCATTGGGCTATGCGTATTTCCATACCTCTTGAAAGACAGTTGCTTACTTCAGCGGCAGTACTTCCCTATCTGTGGATGGAAGGAACGTCAGAGTTCCCATCCTCGCGGCAATTAGTTCAGAGGACCGATGAGCTGTATGGAACTGTTTTGAGAACGTCGATTCAAAAGCGTGGAAGTCGGCATGTAATGGACATCTCCGCAAGTAGCCCGGAAGAGTTATACATAGACGGGGCGCAAGCGTTGACGAGTCTGGTTCAGGAATTGCTGTTGTCACTCTTGACTAAGCCAGCATTGGAGTCATCTGGGGCGGAATTTTCATCGAGTCATGTAAAGCGTGCAATTGCCCTTCATTCCCGGCGAATTGAGAGCCTCTACGATGATAAGACGACCTATGCCTATGAACAAGCCATATTAGCTTCCTGTCAAGGCCTTGTCCAAGGTCTACCCAAATATGGATATAAGGACGATCTCGATGGACTGACAGGCAGCCATTTGTTCTCGGCGCATCAAGAGGTGCTTAAGAACGCAGATGTCGATTTCTACTGCGTTGGTCGAATCCCGCAACCCGAGACGTTTTCGGACCAAATGATTGAAGCCTTGAGGCCACACTTTCTCAGCAAGTGTCGGCAACCGTCGGTGTTACCGGTGGATACCACTCGGATTTCTCCGTCCACGAACGTGCATGTGGAGCAACAAAAGGTCCAACAAGCAAAGCTCAATCGTGTCTATCAGACGAACGTCGCTTATGGTTCGGAGGATTATCCTGTAGCAGTCGTCATGAATGGCATTTTAGGAGCATTTCCACATTCTAAATTGTTTGTCAATGTGCGCGAAAAACACTCCTTGGCCTATTACGCATCGAGCCGTCTCGAAGGGATGCTCGGTCTTTTGGTGATTTATGCTGGTATACAGCCTGATAAGTTTGAACAGACACAGTCCATCATCTCGCAACAAGTCGAGGATGTTCAGAGCGGGAGGGTCAGTGAAGAGGAACTGACGTTCACAAAGGACGCTTTGTTGAACCAGTTTCGCCAAGCAGAAGACCAGCCGCTGTCCATCATTGATTTTCACTACAGTGGTCAATTGTCCGGGAATCCCAGTGGGATGGAACTGTTTCGAGAACAGATATCAAGGGTTTCCGTAAAAGACGTGCAGAGAGTGGCGGGAAAACTTCGCGAATCGGCAACATATCTTCTGACAAACGAGGGATAAAATTATGAACAGGCGAGAATATCCGGAATATGGTGTTGATTGGTGCTCCGAGCGTCTTGATAATGGTCTCGAAGTTCATGTCTTGGAAAAGCCAGACTTTCATCAAATATATGCGATGTTCAGTACAAGATATGGATCGATGGATACGCGCTTCCGCCTCGTTGGAATGAACGATTATACGGACGTGCCCGATGGTGTGGCTCATTTTCTTGAGCACAAGATGTTCGAAGAGCCAGACGGGGATGTCTTTCAGCAGTTTGCGCAACTTGGTGCATCGGCCAATGCGTTTACCACATACGACCAGACGTCGTACTTGTTTTCTTCCACTACCCACGCCTTCGAAAACATGAAAGTCTTGGTCGATTTTGTTCAAAATCCGTACTTTACAGAAGAAAACGTCGCGAAGGAGAAAGGAATTATTGGTGAAGAGATTCGGATGTACGATGACACAGCCGACTGGCGCTGTTATACCGAACTGCTGCGTGCCATGTATCATTCACACCCGGTTCGATTGGATATTGCGGGTACCGTTGAATCGATAGCCAAAATCACACCCCAGTTGCTGTATCGCTGCTATGAAACATTTTATCATCCCGCCAACATGGTGTTGGTGGTCGCTGGCCCCGTCAATTCAAGCCGGGTTGTCGAAGCCATGGCAGAAAATCAAGCCAAAAAGAGTTTTCAACCCTTTCCAGGCATCGACCGGGACTTTCCGCGAGAGCCAGTCTCTGTGCGGGAAAAGTCTGTCCGCCATAACCTGGCTGTGCGGCAGTCAAGATGTTTGGTTGGGTTCAAGGAGAAGAATCTGCCAACCAACGGTTCCGACTTGTTGCGTCAAGAACTGCTGACAGGCGTATTGTTGGACTCCGTCTTTGGCCGAGCTGGTGAGACGTTCGAAAAAATGGTGGATGATGGACTGGCCGACAGTACATTTGGCTGGGAGTATGAAGTGACGAGATCCTATGGACATGCCATTTTAGGTGGCAACAGTGCTCATCCTGAAGCGTTAGCCACGGCGATTCGACAGCATGCAGAAAGAGTTCTAGAGAGTGGCGTGTCCAACATCGATTTTGAACGTAGCCGAAAGAAAACGTTGGGAAGGCTCCTTGCCTCCTATGACGGACTCAGTGCCTTGGCCCGCGACGTAACGGCGTACGTTTTGAAGGGCACCCATCCATTTGATGCACTGCACGTGTTGCAGTCGATCACGGTAGAGGAAGCGTTCGCCAGAGCTCGTGAACTATTCGGTACGGAGCACATGTCCGCTTCTTACATTCTTCCTGTTCATGAACAGGCGCAGCCCGTCATGGCGTAGCCATTAAGTCGTTGACGACCACGCTTGCCAGAATCAGTCCCGCAACCGACGGAACATAGGAGATAGACGCCGGAGGTTGTTGGGATTTGCGGGTCGACTGAGTGCCTTCGTGGACTGATACGATGTCTCGGCGAACGTCTTCCCGCGGTTGTCTGGGCTGTTCCGTGGAACACACGGTTTTAATGCCTTTCTGAATGCCCAGTTTCTTTAGTTCCCGGCGAAGCACTTTTGCAATCGGGTCGGTCTGTGTTTCGCTCAAATCGACGACTCGAAACTGAGTGGGGTCTATCTTGTTCGCCGCGCCCATGGAAGAAACAATGGGGATTTGGCGCTCGACACACTCTTTGATTAAGAGGATTTTCGCAGAAATGATGTCGATTGCATCCACAACGTAATCCAGTGGGTGCTGAAACAGAATGTCTTTACTGTTTTCGAGAAAGAAAGTCTGATGAGCGAAGACTTGGCATTCCGGATATATATCGGCGATGCGCTGCTTCATGACTTCGACTTTCGGTTGTCCTATCGTCGAGTGAAGTGCGGGGATTTGTCGATTGATATTCGTGACGTCTACGACGTCTTTGTCAATGAGAACTAAGCGTCCGATACCAGCTCGCGCCAATGCCTCCATCGCGAAAGAACCAACGCCGCCAGCACCGAGTACGGCGACGCAGGAAGACTGTAGCTTTTTGACCCCTTCTCGACCAAAAACCAATTCTGTCCGTGAAAATTGTGTCAACGTCATCTCTTCACCATCCTTCCTGTGTGTTCATAAAACGGTACACCCAGTATAGAAAGGAACCCGGCCTTGTGCAAAGGAATAGGAGTGAATGATAAAAAAGAATAGACCTCACTTACTTTACACATTGAAATATTGAGCGGCATGAAGTATGCTCTGTGCATAATGACTGCGTCATCGGGCTACCCTAGCCTCAGAAGTAGGAGGGAATTCGCTAAAGTGGAAGCTACGTCTAATTCAGGGTACGAGTTTGACCGTATTAAGGCCCCTTGGCTCCAGTTAGCCATCATCATTTTGGGGGTCTTTATGGCAATTCTCGACACGAGTGTCGTGAATGTCGCCATCCCCACCATGAAAACTGAACTCAGTGCATCGACTGCACAAATTCAATGGGTCTTAACCGGGTACATGCTGGTGCTTGGTGTACTCATCCCAATTTCCGGATGGCTCACCGACAAATTCGGACCCAAGCGTCTATTTCTCTTCGCGCTTTTTATGTTTACGCTCGGTTCGGCACTCAGCGGCGCGGCTTGGAATTTGGATAGCATCATTTTCTTTCGGGTCATTCAAGCCATTGGTGGTGGGTTTATGATGCCTGTGTCGATGGCCATGGTGTATCGCATCTTTCCTCCGAATCGGCGCGGCATGGTTATGGGGATTTTGGGCATTGCAATGATGGCGGCACCTGCGTTTGGGCCAGCCTTGTCTGGATATTTAGTTGAATATTCCAGTTGGAGATGGATTTTTTACATCAACGTCCCAATTGGGATAGCTGGTTTCTTCCTCGGCCTGGCGTTCATGCATGAGTTTTCGCATGGAACCAAGGGAAAGTTGGACGTGCTCGGATTCTCCTTGTCGACGGTCGGATTCTTTCTACTACTATACGGATTCAATGAAGTGCCCAATCACGGTTGGGGCTCGATGATTGTCGTTCTTTGCCTGACGATTGGAATTCTCTCGCTCATCGCGTTAGTGTTTGTGGAGTTGAATGTCGAAAATCCAGTCATCAATCTGGCGGTGCTCAAGAGCTATATGTTCAGTATGAGCCTCGTCATCACATCCATCGTGGGTATTGCTCTGTTCTCAGGTATCTTCTTGTTGCCTTTATACCTTCAAAACGTCATGGGATTTTCTGCCCTGAAAACGGGTCTATTCATGACTCCGGCTGCTTTGGTCTCTGCGGTGTTCATGCCGATTAGCGGTCGACTTATGGACAAAATCGGCGCAAGGCCACTTGGCATTGTGGGTTTAGCTGCCGTAACGCTGGCGACATTTGGCTTTAGCGGATTGACGACAGTGTCCACGCAGTCCACGATTCAATGGCTGTACATTGCCCGCTCTTTTGGAATGGCATTGACGATGATGCCTGTCATGACGGCAGGAATGAATACCGTGCCAGTGCAGTTGGTATCGCAAGCTTCGGCGATGAGCAACACAGTTCGTCAAGTGAGTTCCTCCCTTGGAATTGCAGTGCTCACCTCGTACATGACGAAGCAAGATAAAATTCATCTGTACAATATGGCTTCTCGCGTCACCAACACCTCCGCGGCTGGGGGGATGTTGACACAGATGCAGCAGATGTTTCAGGCTCATGGGATGTCCCTATTGGCGGCGAAGCAGGCTGCCATTGCGATGATGGACGGACTATTGCAAAATCAAGCCTTTGTGGGAGGCTTGAACGATACGTTCTTCGTCTCCACACTTCTGCTCGTCGTCTCGTTCGTGCTTATTTTCTTCTTCGGTAGCCGCAAAGAACGGGAAATTCGCCTCGGAAATCTGGAGAAAAAGAAGAGTCAGTTGCCATCCAGTCGTGAGGGGAATGCACCGCTCTTGCTCGAGTAGGCAACTGTGTGCTTAAAGTTTTTTCGCGGCAGATGCTGTTTGGTGGATGGCAGGAAAAAAGAAAACGGGAGCCGACCAGCTTAGGTGGGCTCCCGTTGTTGTCTCTGTCGGTTAGGCGAATTGCTCTGCCTCGGTCGATCCGCTGAGTGCGGTCGTAGACGACAGTCCTCCGGAAATCGCCTGTGCCACTTCATCAAAATATCCTGTTCCGACTTCTCTTTGATGGCGGTGGGCGGTATAACCCTTTCCTTCACTCGCGAATTCCAACTGTTGTAGCTGAGAGTATGCGGCCATACCACTGTCTTTGTAACGGTGTGCCAATTCAAACATGCTATGATTCAAAGCGTGAAAACCAGCTAAGGTTACAAATTGAAATTTGTATCCTAAGTCACCGAGGCGGTCTTGGAAGTTGGCAATGTCTGTTTCCGATAATTTCGATTTCCAATTGAACGATGGTGAGCAATTGTAAGCGAGCCACTTCCGCGGATACTGTTCGTGAATGGCTTGCGCGAATCTCTCTGCTTCTTCAAGATTCGGTTCTGAGGTCTCACACCAAATCAAGTCTGCATAAGGGGCGTAAGCCAAGCCTCTTGCTATTGCCGCATCCAAACCACCTCGTATGCGGTAAAATCCTTCAGCTGTACGTTCTCCAGTCAGAAAGGGGAAATCACGCTCGTCGACGTCACTGGTGATGAGATTGGCGCCGTTTGCATCGGTTCGCGCCACCAAGAGTGTGGGCACCCCGAGGACATCCGCTGCTAGCCTTGCAGCAACAAGGTTTCGAATGGCGTGTGCGGTCGGGAGCAAAACTTTCCCGCCCATGTGACCACATTTTTTCTCCGAGGACAGTTGGTCTTCAAAATGAACGGCAGCGGCACCAGCCTCAATCATACTTTTCATTAACTCGAAAACGTTCAGAGGTCCGCCGAATCCTGCCTCCGCATCTGCAACGATGGGAACAAACCAGTCGATATCGCCCCGTCCTTCAGACACTTGGATTTCATCCGCCCTGGTCAAGGCTTGATTAATTCTCTTCACCACGTTCGGAACACTGTTGGAAGGGTAGAGACTCTGGTCCGGGTACATCTGCCCAGCGAGATTCGCATCTGCGGCAACCTGCCATCCGCTGAGGTAGATGGCTCGTAGCCCAGCCCTGACCTGCTGAACCGCCTGATTCCCCGTCAAAGCCCCCAGAGCTTTGACATAATGCTCTCGCTCGAGCATATCCCAAAGAACTTCTGCACCGTGTCGCGCGAGAGAATATTCGATAGGAAGTGACCCGCGCAGCCGGATGACGTCCTCCACTCGATACGGTCTCTCAATACCCCGCCATCTTCGGTCAGTCGTCCATTCCAGCCGCATACGCTCTGCATCCATCCACATGTCGTTTCGCTCCTTTTGCTGTTTTATAATAATCTTCGTGTGTTGATACTGTTATATAACAATTCGTGAATTTCTGCAACTGTTTTTTGACGTCACGGTGTTCCTTTCAAGCGATGCGAGAAAGCGAATCATGAATTGTGATACATTAGGGAATGGAGTGGATGACATTTGCCACGTTAAAGTTGCAGTCTGCGGGAAATTGTGTGATTCGCGCGGCTCATTGAGTGGGAGTGGGAATTGTGATTTGGAAGGCACTGTTGCTCATTGTGCTGGTCGTCATGGCTCTGGCATTGTGGGTGTATTGGCAGTACAAGCGGATGACCAAATCGTTTCCGCGTCCGGAATTTCGACCGGCGAAGCAAAGACCGTCCCCGAGAGAGTGGGGGACAAGTGAATGCCATATATCGTGGCTCGGTCACTCTACTTTGCTGTGTTCGCTTGGGAATGTTTTGTTTATGACCGATCCGGTCTTTTCTCCGAAAGTCGGTGTTCGTTTAGGCCCGCTCATCATCGGCCCTAGACGGTATTCGGAACCGGGCCTCGCACTTTCCGATATTCCCACACCAGATGTCGTATTGATGTCGCATGCACATTTAGACCATTTTGATATTCCTAGTCTGCGGAAGGTTCTGCATCCAGAGGCGATTGTCGTGACTCCAAAAGGAACGGGGCGTCTGGTTCGTCGAGTTCATTCAGGAAAAATTTGCGAATTATCGGTTGGAGAGTCTGTTCGCCTTGAGAATGGAATGACGGTCGAGTCCGTACCAGTGCGCCATTGGGGAAATCGTTTTCCTTGGAATCGGTCTTATGGTTACTGTGGCTACTTGGTAGAGAAAGATGGCGCGAGAATTTTCTTTGCAGGGGATACCGCCCATGTGACTCACTTTGCAGACCTGCGCCAACACGGTACCATCGATGTCGCTTGCATACCTATCGGAGCGTATGCTCCAGAAACTTTCCAAGGTGCTCACTGTACGCCAGAACAGGCATGGGACATGTTCTTACAAACGGGTGCCAAATTTCTTGTACCCATCCATTGGGGAACCTTCGTGTTGTCTCAGGAGCCCATCGATGAACCGTTGCACCGACTTGAGCAAGCAGCTGGCTCGGAAAGACGGAGAATTGTCATACGCCAGATTGGCGAGGAATTTGCGTTTGCCTCAGAGCGCTCGTAGTGTTTAGAGTTTCTACAAATTCGCAACATCAGGGGCAACGTTTCGTTATGCCATTGACGAGACTTCAAAAAACAGCGACAATGCGACATAAGTTTAGTGCACTTGGAGGAGGTGTGGCTCGTGTACGGAGAAGTGCGGACTGGACAACGATGGCCCGGAATCATAGAGATGTACAAAGAGTTCTTGCCTGTCACAGAAAACACGCCTTCACTGACATTGGCGGAAGGCAACACACCACTTATCTTATCGGAATACCTGAGTCATTTAGCGAATGCGACCGTTTATTTGAAGTATGAGGGGGCAAATCCGACCGGATCGTTCAAAGACCGCGGCATGGTTCTCGCTGTCGCCAAAGCGAAGGAACTCGGAGCGCGGGTTGTGGTGTGTGCCTCTACGGGCAATACGTCTGCGTCGGCTGCGGCCTATGCTGCGCGAGCTGGGATGCGAGCGGTGGTGCTCATTCCGGACGGATATGTGGCTCTCGGTAAATTAGCACAAGCCATGGTCTATGGAGCGGATATCATCGCCATTCGCGGCAATTTTGATGACGCATTACAGAGAGTGCGAGATATTGCCGAGCCGGCCGGAATGACGATTGTCAATTCCATCAATCCATACCGGCTCGATGGTCAGCAGTCGGCCGCCTTCGAGATTTGCGACGCGCTCGGGTCCGCCCCAGACCAACTGTACATTCCAGTCGGGAATGCGGGAAACATTTCGGCATACTGGAAGGGTTTCCGAGCGTACCTGAAAGCGGGACGAATTTCGTCAGTTCCGCAAATGTGCGGTTTTCAAGCGGCAGGTGCGGCCGCTTTGGTACATGGACAGCCTGTATCGCATCCAGAGACCTTTGCTACTGCCATCCGCATCGGGAAACCAGCATCAGGTACGCTAGCGCTGGAAGCGGCGCGCGAATCCCATGGGGGTATTTGGGCAGTCACGGACGACGACATTCGCGAAGCGTATCGAACGATTGCCCGGGAGGGCATTTTTGCTGAGCCAGGGAGTGCGGCTTCGGTCGCCGGATTTCTGCAAAGAGTCCGCAGTGGAGCGGTGGACAAGGGTTCGACGGTTGTGTGTGTCTTGACAGGGAATGGTTTGAAAGATCCTGACACGGCCATGTCCATTCAACCGTCACCCGCCCGGGTCGTGGACAACTCTCAACAAGCGGTTCTTGATGCGATTGGCGGGAGTCTGTGATGTCTTCTGGTTGGTGCGTGCGTATTCCTGCTACTTCCGCAAACCTTGGCCCTGGGTTCGACTGCATGGGGATGGCGCTGGAACTGTATAACGATATGTGTCTGTACCAAGACGAACCGTTCTCTGTTGAAATTTTCGGTGAATCTGCCGACATCTTGCCAAATGGTCCGGAAAATGCGGTTGTTCAAGCCATGCATCGTCTTTTTTTAGCGACAGGTTACGACTTGGACTGGTGGAATTTTCGCCTTGTTCTGCACAATCACATTCCGGTTGCGTCTGGACTCGGTAGTAGTGCGTCGGCAGTGGTCGGAGGGCTGTTGCTCGCCAATGAACTTGTGCGGAAGCACTTTCCAAAGAGAGCGCTGTCGCTGACGGAATTGTTCCAATTGGCGGCAGACATTGAGGGTCATCCGGACAATGTCGCCCCCGCTCTGGCGGGAGGGGCATGCATTTGTTGGCGCGATGGTTCTCGCTGGTCGCATCTGTCGCTTCCTTTGCCGTCAGCGCTGGTGCTCGTGGTGGCTACCCCGTATTTTCCTCTGCTGACCAAGGATTCTCGGGCCGTGGTGCCGGAGTTTGTGAGTATGGTCGATGCGGTCTCGAATATAGCCCAAACAGCACGTCTCGCAGCTGCGCTCTGTACAGGAGATTTGCGGACGTTGGTGAATGGACTGGAGGACCGACTGCACGAGCCTTACCGTATGGCGCTGATTCCGGGTTCTGCGGAAGTTCGCTCGGCTGCTTTGGAGCGTGGTGCTTTGGTCACGTCTCTGAGCGGAGCTGGACCGTCTCTGTTGGCGTGGTGCGACTCCAGGAAAATTGCATTGCAAGTAGCGGATGAAATGAGTGTTCGATGGCGCGAACTGGGTGTTTCCTGCACCACCCACGTCTTTCGTCCGCATATTGGGTCTGTGCGAGTCGCGGAACAGTGTTCCTAGAGGTCCGGACAGCTTTCTTTCCTCTGAAAATTTCTGTCCTTTCCCGATGGGGATGATACAATGTCATTATTCTAGGCATCGTTCTTCCGGCAGGTTGAGGATGTTCAGGAAAGTGAAGAATCGGGTCGTTTTGGAGTGCGTCATGAAAGCGTTTTAGTCGAAGCCAGTGAGCGGTTGCAAGCAAAATCCAGTAAAGGGAGCGATAGCTGATGATGGATTATCCGCTGTTACTGAAGTCAGTGCTCTATCGTGCCAATGAAATTTTTCCGGAAAAGGAGGTTGTTTCGCGCGGGGCGAAAGGCATATTTCGGTACACATATCGAGATTTGCACGAACGAGTTTGTCAATTGGCCAACGCTCTGGACACGCTGGGAGTTGTGGCCGAGGCCAAAGTGGGCAGCTTCGCATGGAACCATCATCGACATCTGGAATTGTACTACGCAGTCCCATGCTCCAATCGGATTTTGCATACGATTAACATCCGTTTGTTCCGGGAGCAGTTAATTCACGTTATCAATCATGCAGAAGATGAGTACATTTTTGTTGACGAAGATTTAATTCCTGTGATGGAAGATATTCAAGCAGAGTTGCATACTGTGCGGGCGTTCATTGTCATGACGGATGCAGAGGTTTTGCCAGAAACGACTCTAAAGAACGCGATGCACTATGAAGATTTGATTCGCAGTGAAGCAACCGACTATGAATTTCCGGAATTTGATGAGAATAATACCGCGATCCTCGGCTATACTTCGGCAACGACTGGGATGCCAAAAGGCGTGGAGTATTCGCATCGTGGACTGTACTTGCATTGTTTGACGGGGCTTTCCGGATATATTGGTACCGATGAATCGGATGTGACCATGCCCATCGTCCCCATGTTCCACGTGAATGCGTGGGGTCGGCCCTACATCGACACGTGGGCGGGAGCAAAGCAAGTCTATCCGGGTAGCCGTCCCACTCCGCAAGACTTGGTCTCGCTCATGCATGAAGAGCGCGTGACGACGAGTGCCGGAGTACCTACCGTGTGGATGGGTATTTTGAGTATTTTGCGAGCCAATCCAGGAAAGTATGACCTCAGTTGCGTGCGGTATCTGATATCGGGCGGATCGGCCCTGCCTGAGTCATTAACCCGAGCATTTGACGAAGAGTTTGGCATCACCGTCTACCAAGGATACGGGCAGACAGAGACGACCCCTGTGACGTTTTCTGGATATCCAAAAACGGCGGAGAGAAACTTGCCGGCTCCCGATAAATACCGTTATCGTGCTAAAACAGGATTGATTTTACCTGGATTGGAGATGCGTATTGTCGACGAATTGGGCAATCCGGTGGCGCACGACGGAAAGCAGATGGGTGAATTGCTGTTGCGCGGACCGTGGGTGCTCGGTCGGTACTACAAAGATGAACAAAAGTCTGCAGAGGCGTTCGTCGACGGATGGTTTCGCACCGGGGACATTGTCACCTTGGATGAGCGCGGATATTTGCAGGTGGTAGACCGAACGCGGGACCTGATTAAGTCGGGAGGCGAATGGATTTCTTCTGTGGATTTGGAAAATGCGTTAATGAGTCATCCTGCGGTAGCGGAGGCGGCGGTCATTGCCATTCCCCATGAGAAATGGCAAGAGCGTCCACTGGCTTGCGTTGTTGTGGCCAAAGGAGCTTCCATCAAGGCGGAAGAACTGTTGGAATTCCTCAGCCAGCGTGTGGCGAAATGGTGGCTGCCGGACCAGTTGGTCTTTGTGGACGAAATTCCGAAGACGAGTGTTGGAAAGTTTTCGAAAAAGACGTTGCGCGAACAGTACGAAGCGGGCCAACTCACCACGCCTTGAAGACGGTCTCGGCACAAATTCTTGAGGAGGAATGCGTGTGGCTCAGCAAGGGTTTGTTGCGCCATCTGGCACGATGCCTGTGCGCCCAGGAGAAGAACTGGATGTCGCTCGTATCAGCGCCATCTTGAAGGAGCGTTGCCCTACATTTCCTGGAGGGCAGGTGTCAGTCTACCAGTTTCCTGCGGGTGCCTCCAATTTGACGTATCTTGTCTGTTCCGGAGAGTTCCGGGCGGTTTTGCGCCGCCCGCCCTTTGGGCCGCTACCGGCCAAGGCGCACGATATGGGTCGCGAATGTCGTTTGCTGGAACGCCTTCATCCGCATTTCGAGTTTGCTCCCAAACCGTATTTCTTGGTGGAAGATGTGGAGGTTCTCGGAGCACCGTTCTACGTGATGGAGTACATTTCTGGCTTGACACTGGATGCAAAATTGCCCACTGTTCTCTCTGCCTCCAGTGGCGTTGCAAAGGATGCTGGCGCGCAAATCTCCAATCTGTTCGTGCAGACGTTGGTCAGTCTCCACTCCGTCGACATCAAGGCATCTTCCCTTGAGGAGTTTGGACATCCAAGCGGTTTTTTACAAAGACAAGTCAGTGCGTGGGCGAATCGCTATGAGCAGGCGAAGACGGAAGAGATTCCCGAGGTTGCCCCGCTGCTCGAGTGGTTGAACGAGTCGCTTCCTGGAGAGCGGTACGTGACCTTGATTCACAATGATTACAAGTTGAATAATCTTTTGTTTCGTCCAGGCCACCGCATCTCCGTGGCTGGAGTAGTGGACTGGGAGATGGCTACGCTGGGGGATCCGCTGCTTGATTTGGCAGTGGCTTTAGTGTACTGGGTCGAGCCGGGAGATGCGGAACCGTTTCATCAATGGTTGCCCTCAGTGACGTCAAGTGGGTACTTTTGGAATAGGGATCGACTCGTGGCGGAATACGCTTTGCGAAGTGGACGCGATGTATCGAATTTGCCATACTATCAGGTGTTTGCATATTTCAAGCTGGCCGTCATTCTCCAACAGATTTATCGCCGCTATCGGTTGGGCATGACGTCTGACACGCGTTTTCGTGACTTTGGGAGAGCGGTCGAATTCTTGATTCAACATGCGTTTCAGTTGGCGCAGCGCGCTGGCTGAAGGAAGGTGGTTCATTCTGTGGATTTTTCAGACACATTGATGGAGCATTTAGGAATGGAAATTTTAGAAGCGACCAGAGATTCGGTCGTTATGCGCATGCCTGTCGATGGGCGTACGCATCAACCAGCTGGCTTACTGCACGGGGGGGCGTCCGTAGCGCTGGCGGAATCGGCGGCTTCTCTAGGTACGCAATTGAATGTCGATTCAGCTACGCAACAAGCAGTGGGTATTGAAATCAACGCGAATCATATAAAATCTGTGACATCCGGCTTTGTGGTGGCGACGGCATCGCCTGTGCATCGAGGACACACCACGATGGTTTGGGATATTCGAATCGTCGATGAAAGCAACAAGCTGGTCTGCATTTCGAGGTGTACGGTAGGAATTATTAAAAAACGCTCCTAGTACGGGTGGTTGTGCCCTGTCTGTTGCACAGAAATTCGGTCTATACCAAAGGTATAGTGCGGATTTGCTGTACAGGGGGGTCAATGGCCGGATGCACATTCCTTGGTTCTTCCTGACCCTGAGCACGCCAGTGACGTATGCCTTGCTCCTGTTGTTGGCTCGCTGGATAGGCAGTACGCAGTTAACGCAGGTCACGTTTTTTAATTGGGTAGCAGGAGCGAGCATGGGCAATATTGCAGCCAACATGATTGTGGCGACCACGCCTGCAGAGTGGACGGTCAGCGGGTTTACACTCATTTTGTTCACCATCTGCTCTGTCGCGGCGGCTTGGCTGGCCATGAAAAGCAGGGCTTTTCGAAAAACGGCGGGAGGCCAGCCGCTCGTTTTAATTCATCATGGACACATTTTGCATAGCCATCTGCAGAAAGCTCGTTTGAACTTGGATGATGTCCTGATGTTGCTGCGTGAACAAGGATATTTTTCTCTTCACGATGTGCAATTTGCGATTTTAGAGCCATCTGGAAATTTGAGTGTCTTAGAACACATTACCTCGACCGATAGGGTGCAAGGCGGGACAGAACAAGCCGTTGCCCGTCTCGCTCCGCCCCCTGCCCAAAGCATAAAGGTCCGCCAGGAGGCGACAGGGTCAGCAGAAGTGGCTCTGGCAACTAAGCCATCTGTGCGCCGCGGTGAACCTTTGCTCGATCTCATTCTCGACGGACAGGTCGATTTTGCCGCTCTTGAGCGAGCGGGCGTGACGCGCGAGTGGCTGGAGCAGGAATGGATGCGAAATGGAGCGAAGTTTCAAGATGAGATTCTCTACTTCGGAATTGCTCCCAATGGCGAACCGATTGTAGAACTAAAAAGGATGTGAATGCGGTGTTGCGTCAGCAGCAGTCCATTCGATTTCACGATTGCGATGGACTTGGTCATGTGAATAATGCTGCTTATTTCACGCTGATGGAAGAGGCGAGGCGTGAAATCTTTCGTTGGTTCAATCCGGATTTGCAACTCTCGAACTGGAGTCTCATTGTGGCGAGCGCCAAATGCGACTTTCTAGCACAAGTTCCGTACGGAGTGACCGTCGACGTTTGGACGTGGGTTGGGAAAATTGGGAACAGCAGTTTTGTGCTCGATCACGCTATTTTACTGCCAAACAGTGACTATGCGGCGCGTGGGCAAGCCACGCTTATCCACTTTGACTACGCAACCAAGAAAGCCATCCGCATCCCCGATGACTTGAAGCACCTTCTCTACCTGCATGCGGATGAACCGGAGGGAGTGCCTGCACTCAGGGCGTAATGCGAGCAAGGCCACGGCGTTCTATCGCGACTTTGGTGCAGTAAGCAAGATGAGAGGTATGCGGACTTTCGAAGGAGATGATATGCGCGTGAGAGAAAAGGCAGGAGATTCGCTGTTTCAATTGACAGGTCGGCGCGTCTTAATCACGGGCGCCAGCCGTGGAATAGGTCGCGAGTTGGCCCGAGGTTGCGCGTCTTATGGAGCAGATGTTGCGCTGCTCGGACGCGACGAACGCGCGCTTCGGGAGACTCAGGCAATAGTTCAGGCGGCAAATCCACAGGGAAGCGTCGACCTTTGCCTGTGCGACTTGAGAGATGTGAAGAGCGCACAATCGGCTATCGCAGAACTCGATGACGCCCGAGGTTTCGACGGACTCATTAACAATGCCGGTATGAATCTGCGCATTCCTGCTGCGGATGTTCGTTTGGAAGATTGGCAGACCGTGGTGGAAACCGACCTGACGGGTGCGTTCTTTGTGGCTCAAGAAGTGGGACGGCGCATGTTGCGGCGTGGCCGTGGCAGTATTGTCAACATCTCGTCGGTAGGTGGCCATGTCGCTCTGCGGACCGGGGTTGCGTATGCTGCCGCAAAAGCTGGTGTGATTCAGATGACCAAAGTACTCGCGCTCGAATGGTCTGGTCAAGGCGTACGCGTCAACGGGATTGGCCCATGGTATTTTCGTACGCCACTCACGGAGAAGCTCTTGGCAGATGAAGAGTACCACGCACAGATTGTGGCGCGCACGCCGATGCGGCGCGTAGGAGACGTCGAAGAGTTGGTTGGACCCACGGTGTTTCTGCTGTCGGATGCAGCGAGCTATGTCACTGGGCAGACGCTTTATGTGGACGGAGGCATGACGATCTACGGATTTTAAAGCGTTTTTTGTACTTTGGAAGTGTGGCGGGCCCATTCATGTTGGTGGGCTGCCAATTCCATGCGGTCGTCCAAAGGTTCTAGGTCTGCGGGTAAATCTGCATAGGTCAGGGCGCTACGGAGCACAAAATCGGCCAACTGCGGGTTTTTAGGCAGTAGGGGGCCGTGAATATAGGTGCCGATGATGTTCCAGTGGTGAACACCTTCTTGTCGGTCTTGTCCATTGTTGCCATATCCGCTGACCACAGAGCCGAGTGGCGCATGGTTGTGATGTGTTCGGCCACCGTGATTTTCGAAGCCAACAATGCTTCCACAAAGCTCACTTTCCACCGCGATGTTGCCAATCAGGCGCCCTTCTCCAGGAACGGTGGTCATGTCCAGGATGGAAAGCCCTTGAACCTTGTCTCCGCCCGGCAATTGATAGAAATCCCCAAGCAATTGATAGCCGCCGCAAACCGCTAATATCGGTAGCCCTGAGGAGGCTGCGGCGCGCCACTCTGAACGCTGTTTGTAAAGTTCCGTCGCAACTAAGGCCTGTTCGCGGTCAGAACCACCTCCGAGCAAAACCAAGTGATAAGATTCGAGTTCGGGAGACTGCGTTGCTTTGACGGGGCGCACCTCCACGCTGTATCCACGCCACCGCAGTCGCTGGGTGAGCGTCTGGATGTTGCCTTTATCCGCATAGAGATTCAACAGTTCAGGAAACAGATGCGCGATGATAAGCGATTTCGACATCCGCGACCCTCCTTTCGGCGAGAAGAGCAGCTGCTTTGTGAATGAGGGTGTACGTCGTTAAAACGTACACGGACAAGCCGTCGGCAGATTGCGCTGCCGAAAGTGCCGCGTCCAGAGCAGCTTCCAAGTCGGGCACGACGTCCACAGATGCAGTCGGTACACCAGCATATTTGAAGCGGACCGCCATGTCTAGGGCGCGATCGCCCGACACGACAAAGCGGTGCACTCGACCAAACTCGGCAAGTTGTTCAAAATTTGCATCCCAGAGCCACGAGACATCGCGTCCGTCCGCCGCTTGGTCGTTAATGCCCACGCAGACGACTTTCTCTGCTGGGTCTGCGCAAATTGCAGTCAAGACGCTGTCACAGCCCGCAGGGTTCTTGATGAGATTGAGGATACTCTGTGGCGATGTGGAAAAGGTCTGCATTCGCCCGATGGGAGATTTGAAGTGGTCGATCCCGCTGCGAATGGCTTCCGACGATATTCCGAAAACGCGTGCAGCTGCCACGGCCGCCAGCAGGTTGTCGACATTGTACAGTCCACGCACAGGGACGCGGTAGGAGGTATCTGGAGTGCCAACTTCGTGGAATTGTAGGAGTCCTTGGCTATAATGTCCAACAAAGTCAGGATGAGGCCGGGAGAAGTCGCACTGCGGGCAACGATAGAGGCCGAGTTGGCCGTAAAAGTATCCATCATATTCAAGGGCAGCCCCGCATTGCAGACAGAACGCGCCATCGCGCACTCCATCGAAACCCGTCATGGACGCACCTTCCGGAGAGAAGCCGAAGGTTTTGCTTGCGCCTGCGAAGCGTAAGCCAATGTGGCGCGCCAGCGGATCGTCCGCATTGACGAGCACAGTCCCACGCACGAACGCTGCACCTGCGATAATTTTGTCGATGGTATTGTCAATTTCTCCATATCGGTCTAACTGATCTCGGAATACATTCGTGACGACCAGGAGTTTGACGGGCATGCATGACGCGATGTTCGGCAAAGTTGCTTCGTCTACTTCGAAGAGTGCTGTTTTGGAGGCTAATCGCCCCCGCCAGTTGGATGCTGCGAGCAAGGCGGAGAGAATGCCCTGCGTCAGGTTGGCACCTTCGGCATTGGTGATAATCGGCGTCTCTTCCCGCATCATCGCGGCCAACAGACGTACGGTCGTTGTCTTGCCGTTGGTTCCTGTGACGATGACCACTCGTTCTAACGAGTTGCACAGTCGCGCCAACAACTTTGGCGACAGGCGCATCGCGACCTTGCCGGGGAGGCTCGTTGCTGATTTCCCGCGTAGGCGCAAGAGAAGAATGAGCAGTTTTGCGATCCAAAGAGCGAACATGGCTTGCCTCCCGTTTCGGTCAACATTCTGTTTTGGATTATACTACACGTGCAGGACTAGAGTAGGGAGGAGTGACGATTATGTTTGTCACAGAGCGGCTTCAAGCCACGTCTAAGGATGATTTTTACCGTCAGTTGCGGGAGCAAGCGGCGCACTTAGTCGCTGGTGAACCGAACTATATTGCCAATCTCAGCAATCTTTCTGCGCTGCTGATGCAACATTTGTCCGACGTCAATTGGGTGGGTTTTTACTTGACAGACCCCAAGCGAGACGAGTTGGTCTTGGGGCCGTTTCAAGGTCTGCCAGCCTGTCTTCGCATCCCGTTTGGTCGCGGCGTCTGCGGGAAGGCAGTCGCGGAAAAGCGTCCACTGCTTGTCGCTGATGTCCACGAGTTTCCGGGTCACATCGCGTGCGATTCCGCCTCACAGAGTGAGGTCGTGATTCCCTTGATGCAACGTGGCGTGGTCGTCGGTGTTTTGGACATTGACAGCCCGCTCAAAAGTCGCTTTGACAACTCAGACCTGCTCGGACTCGAGTACTGTGCAAAAATTGCAGAACAGTGCCTCACAGCAGATATACCAGAAGCACTTGCCTAGACGGCACTTAGATAGGGTTTGCTCGGTGTTTCTTCGCAAAGTGGAGTAGGCCAAGAGCATCCACTAGGACATCAATGTCGAGTACAGCCATGTCTCCAGGAGTGTAACCCTGTGCCTTTAAGTCATCTCGTATCCAGTCGCGCAGCGATTGGGCAACTGCTTCCGGCGTTAAATTATCGTGGTAAGTCGACAAAATTAGATGTTCAAATGCTCTCGCAGCTCGTTCGGTGTGGTACATGGCTTCCTCGCGTGGCGACTTGCCAAAGTGTGCATGATACACCGATTGGAAGGGATACTTCCGAAGCATCTCCATCGTGCTGTGTACCGCATCCGGGTCGAAATCAACGGGGGAACTGGATGGGAGAATGAATTCAAAGTTCCATCCGGTCAATCCCGTTCGATAGCGGATGCCCAGAGCGTCTCCGGCGAACAGCGCGTCCGACGATTCGTCCAGAATAGTAAAGTGGTGTTTTGCATGTCCTGGAGAGTCAAAGAACGTCAGAGACCGCTGCCCAATATCTAGGGTATCCAAATGGTCACGAATCAATATTTTGTCTTCGGGTACCGCCTGGACAGACCCAAATAGAGACGTGACTCGGTCGCCGTAAACCGATGCGGCTCCTGCCCAAAGTTTGCTTGGGTCGGCCATGTGGCGCGCTCCGCGGGGATGGACGACAAGTTTGGCTGCGCTCGCTTTCGCCATCATTTGTCCGGCGCCGCCAGCGTGATCGAGATGAACATGGGTGACAATGACATACGCCAAATCTTTCGGTTCAAGGCCCAAGGATTTCAGTCCTTGAAGGAGAGTCTCGTGTGAGGCGGCTGAGCCGGTCTCTATCAGCGTGGGGTGGTCGTCTAAAATCACGTATGCAGCGGTTCGATAAGGTTGGCCTTGTTCCAACAAATCAATCGCATAGACGTCATGCCCGAAAGATTCTGGCGTGGCCTGACTGGAAGTTTCCATAGCGAAGCACCTCTCTGTTCCGTTCGCAGTGAACGGGTATCTCCATTCGTTGTGGGAACGGGATGAACTGTCGATTCGTGTTCCGGTTTCTTGCTGCGTTCGCGCTCTGGACTGCGGCTGAAAGAATACCTATACAGTATACCGCGCTGGACTGCTATGAGTCAGCGCGGGCGCTTCTTTGGATTCGGAGTTGGTTTCGGGGCTGTTGATTTGGACGAATACGCTTGGTTGCGCTGTCGCCACGTGGTTTGCACGGTAGCGCTGGGGCGAGCCGATGAATTTTTCGAGCGCTCTCGATGATTGGCTGTGTCCGTCGTCTTTGTCCCCCAGCGACTGGGCTGCTCTCTCCGAATAGGTTCGACCTTTCCTGCTTTGGCCGTGGGACTTTTCCGTGGCGCTCCACTCGTTCGGTTGGATGTCTTGGCGCGGCGCGGCTCTGGTCGCTGGACGCGTTGCTGCAGAACATCCTCGACGTAGACAACGTCGGCCAGTTCATCCGCTTCAGGCGCTTCATCGAGCGTCTGTCGGGAGACGCTGAGGAGAAGTCCCGATGCAATCAGTAAGACCAAGAGAGATGTTCCCCCGTACGAAATAAAGGGAAGGGGTATGCCTGTTACCGGCAGGAGCCAAGTGACCGCTCCCAGATTGACAAACGTTTCGATGACGATGAGCCCGGTGATACCGACCGATAGTAGGGCCCCAAAACGGTCTCGGGAGTACCGCGAAATGCGAAATCCGCGCCATATCAAGACTCCAAAGATGGCCAATAAGGCGGCAGCGCCCACAAAACCCCACTCTTCCGTGAATACGGCGAAGATAAAGTCAGCCTGTGGAATGGGCAGGTAACCCGCCTTTTCCACGCTCATGTCAAATCCGCGTCCAAACCAACCTCCGGCCGAGATGCCAGTCAGTCCGTTGATGAGCTGGTAGGCATGCTGCGGATGCCGAAACGGGTGAAAATAGACCATGAGTCGGTTGGAGCGGTATTTGGCCATATGCACAAAGATGTACAGTAAAGGCGTAGCAATGCCCAAACTGATGAGAATGGGTTTGAGGCGAATACCTGACGCGAAGACGAGAACGAAGCCGGTTGCAATCATCGTAAATGCCGTACCCAAATCTGGCTCTAATAAGACCAGTCCGCCGCAGATGGTGATGACCATGAGTGCTGGTCGAAGGCCCTGTTTAAACGATTGAAGAAGCGTCACTTTTTTTGTGAAAAAGAACGCCAAATAGAGAATGAGTGCGACAATGGCAAACTCCGAGGGCTGTAAGTGTAGCCCTGAAGCGCCAATCCAGCGCCGCGACCCGGACGCCTTGCTCCCGATGCCGGGAATAAGGACGATAAACAGCAGGAATATGGCGACGACTATGATTTTTGCTGCATGTTTATAAAAGAACTGGTACGGAACAAACATTAAAGCTGTCATGGCAATCACACCGAGACCGCCTGCAAAAAGTTGCCGCGAGGCAAAGTGTGTGGCCGACATTCCGTTCTCGAGAGAAATGACCGTGCTCGCCGAATAGACAGTGATGATGCCGATGGCTGTCAATGCGAGCACCGTGAAATAGAGTACAAAATCCGGTTGATGGTACTGCTTTTGCACACGCGCCACCTTCCCAAAGTCGCCTGGTCCAGGACCGCCGCTTCAGGAATTCGACAGAGAGGAGCGTTTCCCTTCCCGAACTGACGCTTCTTTTGCCTTTACATACGGCTTACCACTCGTGAATACCCAATGCGGTGACTCCTAAAATGGCAATGATGGGAATGGCAATGTGCCAACCGTTCGCGGGTCGCGGGTTGTTTGTCCCGTGAGCGGCCGACGAAATCGGATGACCGAATGGGCGCATCATACCTGTCGATGCATTTGTAACAGAAGGTTGAAATGTTGCGTGAGGACGTCCGAGAAGAATGACATGATGGCGCGTACAGTGTACAATGACCCCGTGGAAGGTTCCGAAGTGAGTGTGGCATTGTACGGGCTGGCCAAGGAACTTTCGCAGTTCACGGTGGTGAATCAACATGGGTGGATGCCTCCTTTTCGGCATAGCTTATGGGGCATCTATCCACAGTGTAGCGGCGAATGCACAGTTCGTCCGCGCGGTGGTATGGCAATCGAGGTGAGTCGGGTGAGTCTTGCGATGAAAAAGCCTGCTCCGGAATTGTGGGTCTTGGCACATCGAGGTGCCTCTCAGGAAGCTCCTGCCAATACAAGACCAGCCTTTGACTTGGCACTGCAACAGGGAGCGGATGTGCTGGAGACCGATGTCCATGTGACGCGTGATGGTGAGATGGTTGTTTGTCACGACCCGGTCGTCGATGCAGTCAGTGACGGAATGGGTGCCATCGCTCAGTGCTCCTTGTCCGAATTGAAGCGCCTTGATTTTGGTTACCGTTTCACACCCGACGAGGGTGTCTCTTATCCGTTTCGAGGAAAACGAGTGGAGATTTTGACCCTCACCGAACTATTGACTTTGTACCCGCAGACCATCATCAATGTCGATTTGAAACCCCGCAGTGGTGTGAGTGTTCGCAAATTCCTTAGTATTCTCGATGCGTGTGACGCTTGGTCACGGGTCGTGGTCGCCTCCTTTCATCAGTCGAATCTACATCGTGTGCGATTGGCTCATCCAGCCATTGTCACGAGTGCGTCAACCAACGAAGTTGCTCGATTCTTGGTCGCGTATTATGCGAACATTCGACCACGTCAGTGGCCATTTCAGGTTTTGCAGGTTCCGGTGCGAACAGGGAAAATTCGGATTGTATCGGCGCGACTCGTGGAACGCGCGCGGCAACAGGGGCTGCCCGTCGATGTCTGGACGGTCGATGACGAAGAGAGCATGCGTGCACTGTATCAACTCGGTGTCCGTGGCTTGGTAACGAATCGACCCTTACTTGCTTCCAGAGTTCGCAAAGAATTTTTAGACAGGCATATTCGGGAGGATTTTCGTGGAAACGTTGCGCCGTAATATTCGCGATATGGACTTCACTATCCTAGGTGTGTTGTTCCTTCTCGCTGTGTACAGCTTTGTTGCCATCCTGGCCGCGACGCATGGTAAGACCACCGACGGTGCGCCAGCTGGTGTCATGTTTCGGCAGGGGCTGTTCGAAATCGTCGGTTGGGTCGTCATGACGGTTGTCATGTTGTACGATTACCGCAGCTTGCGCAAGGTGTATTGGTGGGTGGTCGCCGGAGCCATCTTCTTACTCTTAGTGGTTTACGTGATGCCTCGCGAACATGGTGCACACAGTTGGATACCCTTAGGACAATTATCATTTGAGCCCTCCGAGGTGGCGAAATTGGCCATCATCGTAGGTATGGCGGCATTCATGGCGAACGTCGACGAGTCGGAACTTCCCGACTATAGCATGCGTCGCGTCTGGCCGGTTTTCGTCATTTTCCTCGTTCCGTTTTTATTGACATTGAAGGAGCCAGCACTGGGGCAAGCTCTGGTGATGGTCGCATTGGCTCTCACGATGTTCACATTGTTTGGTAAACGCAGTCACTTCCTGTTCATCATCATGCTGACACTCGGCGTCGTCATCGGCTTGTCTGCCGTTGCCGTGCTATTTCCAAAGGAATCGACCGATTTTATCCAAAGTGTGTTGATTAAACATCACATTCTCAAATCGTATCAGGCGTATCGAATCATTACGTGGCTCAATCCTGGCGCGTATCCGTTGTCCTATGGCTACAACATTCGTCTGTCCCAAATCGCCGTAGGTTCAGGTCAAGTCTTTGGCGAAGGACTGTTCAGCGGCATAGCGACCAAAGGCAATTGGATTCCAAATCAATGGACTGACTATATTTTTACGGCTATTGGAGAAGAATTTGGATTCGTTGGTTCGAGCATGCTGATTCTTTTGTTTTTGGTGCTCATTTACCGCCTTGTACGCGTTGCAGCCACCTCCCAAGACACGTTTGGCACCTATATCATCGCAGGCGTCATCGGCATGTTGTCTTTTCAAGTCTTCGAGAATATTGGAATGGATATGTATCTGAGTCCGTCGACGGGGATTACCCTGCCGTTTATCTCTTACGGAGGAAGCTCCTTGGTGGTCGACTACATTGCCATCGGACTGACACTGTCCGTCGCCTTGCGGCGCAAGAAATTACGTTTTAATTGATGTGGAGATGCCTTACAAATTGCGGTTCGATGGGAGATACACTGGATGACTGAGTGGACGGCAAGGCGGATGAAGCAACTTCCGGAGCAGTTCTTCACCGGACTGGCGGGCAAAGTGAATATGCGTGTGGCGCTCGGGGAGGATGTTATCAACTTGGGACAGGGTAATCCAGACTTACCCACACCTTCGCATATCGTCGAGGCGTTGCGCGAAGCGGTGTTAGATCCCAGTACACATCGTTATGGTCCTTTTCGCGGATTGGATTCGTTGCGTCATGCGGTGGCGGAATTTTACCAGAAGTACTACGACGTCTCCTTAAATCCAGATACCGAAGTTGCGCTCTTGTTTGGTGGCAAAGCCGGATTGGCAGAAATACCACAGGTGTTTTTAAATGAGGGCGATCCGGTCTTGGTACCGGACCCTGGGTACCCGGACTATGAAAGCGGCATTCGCCTCGTTGGTGCAAACTTGGTTCGCATGCCTTTGTTGTCAGAGAATGGGTACCTGCCTGACTTGAATCTGATGCAGTCCGTTCAACCCAAGGTGATGTATTTGAATTACCCTTCTAATCCCACAGGGGCAGGCGCGTCTTCTGAGTTTTTTGCGCAAGTTGTGGACAAGGCGGCAGAGACCGGGACTCTGGTCGTTCATGACTTTGCGTATGCTGCCATAGGATTCGACGGCTATCGGGCGAAGTCTTTTTTGCAGACTCCTGGAGCCAAGGACTGCGGGATTGAACTGTATACACTCAGTAAAACCTTCAATATGGCGGGATGGCGAGTTGCGTTCGCAGTCGGCAACGCGCGAGCCATCTCCGCCCTGCAACTTTATCATGACCACTGCTATGTGTCGCTTTTTCCGGCCGTGCAGCGCGCCGCGGAGGCAGCCTTGCGAGGTCCCATGGATGCCGTGACAACCTTGCGAGAGACTTATGAACGGCGGCGAGACGCATTTTATGAGCTGTTCGAGAAGGAAGGCATCGTCGCATCGCGTCCCCAAGGAACCTTTTTCGGATGGATGCCGATACCCAAAGGGCAAACATCCACACAATTTGCAGATTTGCTGCTCGAGCGTGCCAACGTCGCAGTTGCTGCGGGAATCGGCTTTGGTCTCTCGGGCGAGGGTTATGTGCGAATTGGCCTCTTGACGAATGAAGAGAGATTGAGAGAAGCCGCATGGCGTATAGCGAAAGTCTATACGGCGACTGGTTTTTAGGATTACCACTCAGCCCATGCCATGTGTTGTGGGTATCTAAGAAAGACAAGGTCTTGGCGACCGTTTACGGTCGCTGTGGCCCTTCACCAGGTTGTGTTTTACTTCGGAATCGTTGAGTGAGCTCGATGAGCCACAGACGGTGGTAGGGGACCTGATATAGCACAGGCTCAATTCGGCGGTCAAGAGGCCCAATCTTATACATCCAGATCGTCGTGTTGGCAGGAACTCCGTCGTTGATGCGCACGCCTAAATGTACGGAGTCTCGATATCCGTTTTTGTATGCAATCAGACCCAGCTGTCCGTGCAGTTCTGCAACGAGAGGGAAGTACTTTGGATTGCGGATGACGGGTGCGTTAAACTCTCCTGTCAATCCTTGACTGTCTGTAGTGAGTCGTTGCCCTGTTTCGATGAGAACGACTTCCGCCCCCGCCAGCGGTTTCTGAGTGCGACCATCGATGACTTTGACGCGGAGCGGGATACGTTTTGCCGCTTGTTCTTTTGGCGGGGCGGACGGCGTCTCTTGAGGAGGAATCGAGACGGGAGCAGCTACCGGAATGGCTCCATCTGCAATCGTCGGAGATTTCTTGTCTGGGTGGCTAAACCAGCCAACGCTGTCCGCCCTCGCACTTGGAACGGAGAGCGCCATGCTGGTGATGAGTATAGAAGCCAGTGTCAGTCCTGTGCGGAGGGTCCAGTGAATTTTTGTAGACACGATACCACGCCCCTTTAATAGCCTCTCAACAGTCGATTCAAATAGTAAAACTGCAAAATTTGTTCGTATGTGCGCCCTTTTTCTGCCCAGTATTCGGAACCCCATTGGGCCATTTTTTGAGCATTTCGATACTGCCAATTTGGGTCATTCGGAGTGCCTGCTCGGTAATTCAATTCAATAATGGCACCGTTGTTGTCTACGTATGCCAAATTTTTTACTGCGTTGTAGGCAGCGTCACATTCCGGTTGATTCGACAAGTAGCGAAACGTCTGAAAGTTGACCGTGTTGTCGACATCGTACGTAAAGCCGTCCATCGTGATCGGATGGAGGTGATGATACCAAGCAAACATCTTCACGGCCATCGCGCCAGCCTTGAGTGCGTCAGGCTTCCAGGACGGAATCCATTCGTTTGGCAGAACATCTTTACAATATTCGTCGAAGGGCACCGTCTGGACCCAGACAATTCTTCCGCGGGGGTCCGGTTCTCCGGACGGATTGTTTTCGCGAATGGCAACGCGGACGATTGTTGGTGGGGCTGTATTGTCTAGGGTTGCTGCTGCCTGAACCGTTTTTGTCTGTGTTAGAGAGACAAAGGCCATCGCCATGACCGCGGCCACCCCAGGGACCCAGTGATATCGCTTCATCTTCTCAACCATCCTTTGTTGTGGACGTTTTTCATACATTGCCCCAAATGAAGAGGGATATGCCTGTCATCGCACTGCATCTGCGTGTGACAGTAAACGGTCGACCATGTAAAATAAACCCGAGCAAATAGGGAGCGAGGTGGAGTCGATGCAGAAGTTGTCATTGACTGGGCAGTCCAAACATTCGACGGATGAACAACTCCGAGGGTTGTCGGTCTTGTTCGTCGATGGGGATGACGTGTTCATCGATAATGGAGCCATTCACGGTAAAAGTCGATTGGAAACAGGGATTAAATTTGTAAAAGACAAGTCGGACGTTCCTAATGGTCGGACTATCCTCGGATTGTGGCTGACGCTTCATCGTTTTCCGGAGGGTCAAGGACTGTACGGAGCGATGCCGTTTGAATTGGTGATTGATGACAAAGCCGGTCTTGGATACAAAAATCTAGCCGTACAGGTGAACGGAATGGATAAAGCGGTTCGCGGTCAGGTCGAGGTCTCGGCACTTTCACCAGAACAGAAGCAAAAGATTCTCGACTACTTGCGCGGGGTGCGCTCAGATTTGTGGGATAACGCTGCGCCCGATTTTCGAACGGCTTTTGCACCGGATGCAGCCATCAAGGAGGGAGATAGCTAGATTGAACCAAGACGCCACTCCGCTGTTCGATATGCTGTTGCGGCATGCCGACCGTGAACCAATACAATTCCACATCCCAGCGCACAAACGCGGTCGCGGGATGGACACGAGATTTCGCACGTTTATTGGTGACAATGCTCTCAGTTTGGACCTTGTCAACATCGCGCCGCTTGATGATCTGCATCACCCAACAGGAGCCATTAAGCATGCGGAGGAATTGGCTGCGCACGCGTTTGGAGCAGATGTGACCCTGTTTTCCGTTCAAGGCACAAGTACAGCCATCATGACGATGGTTCTCGCGACCGTCGGTCCAGACGACGTCATTCTTGTCCCGCGAAATGTTCACAAGTCGGTGATGACTGCGATTATCCTCGCGGGGGCTAGGCCAGTTTTCTTAAATCCTGAGCTTGATTCCGCCTTTGGCATCGCGCATGGGCTTTCTCTGGAAACCGTCTCGTCCGCTCTTTCTCAACATCCTGAGGCCAAGGCACTCGTGGTCATCAATCCGACATACTTTGGGGTCTCGGCCGATCTCGCTGGAATCGTCGAACTGGCTCATAACCATGGGGTGGCCGTGTTGGTGGACGAAGCACATGGGGTTCACACTGCATTTCATGAGGCACTGCCGCTGTCCGCAATGCAGGCGGGCGCAGACATGGCGGCCACGAGCGTTCACAAATTGGGTGGGAGCATGACCGGATCGAGCATCTTAAACATTCAAGGAGGTATCGTTGACGCGCGCCATGCGCAGGTCGTCCTAAGCATGTTGACCACCACGTCAACCTCCTACTTATTGCTTGCATCTCTTGATGTTGCGAGACGCGAACTGGCGCTATCAGGACATGAACATCTGGAAAAAGCTATCACTTTGGCTAATCGGGCCAGGCAAGAAATAAACTGCATCCCCGGGCTGAGTTGTTTGGGACCAGAGCATTTGCACAGCACTGCGACGTTCGCGTTCGATCCGACGAAGTTGACGGTATCTGTAAAATCCTTGGGGCTGACGGGATACGACGTAGAGCGGATGCTGCGCGAAGAACACAATATTGAAGTTGAGTTGAGCGACCTGTACAATATTCTGTGTATTGTTTCATGGGGCGACGAGTGGTGGCAACTCGAGAAGCTCGTACACGCCCTGTCGGAAGTGGCGAAGTCGTGCGTGGTTGTCTCGCATCATACGGACGAAAAAAATGTGCAATTGCCGCCGAAGACAGAGTTGCTCATGGCACCTCGGGACGCATTCTACGCACGCACCGAAGTGGTTCCCATTGCGGAGTCGGTGGGACGCATCATCGCTGAGATGATTATGGTTTATCCACCCGGCATTCCAATTTTAATGCCGGGCGAGAAAATTACGGCGGAGAGTATTGACTACATTGAGACCAATCTCCGAGCGGGGTTGCCTGTGCAAGGACCAGATGACGCGGAAATTCGATTTCTAAAAGTTGTTCGGGAGGGATATTGTGGCTGAATTGACTGTAGGTGTAGAAGCTCCTTCTTTCACGTTACCGACTCAAAACGGAGACCATGTGACGCTGTCCATGCATCGTGGACAAGTTGTCGTTCTTTTCTTCTATCCCAAAGACGACACACCTGGTTGAACTAAGGAAGCCTGTGCGTTCCGAGATCTCAGCGCGGAATTTGCCCAGGCACATGCCGTCGTGTACGGCATTTCTAGAGACACGGTCCAGTCGCACCAGAAGTTTGCATCGAAGTATCACTTGAACATGCCTCTCTTGTCCGATCCCGATGGTACCGTCTGCGACACGTACGGTGTACTTAAAGAGAAAAACATGTACGGGAAAGTGTCTGTTGGCATTGAACGCACAACGTATGTGATTGATCAGTCCGGCAAAATTGCAGAGATTTTTCACAAGGTAAAAGTGGACGGACATGCGGAAGCGGTCTTGGATGTTGTCAAGAGAATAGCGGGTGTGTAGACTGAATGTGAGGTGATGCGATATGTTGACACTCACAGACAATGCAGCCGATAAAGTGCGCGCGCTGCTTCAAGAACGGGATGGATATGGGGAAGATTCTCTGCGACTTTTTGTGAAGCCGGGCGGTTGTACCGGATTTTCTTACGGAATGTCTTTGGACAGTAAGAAAGACGGGGACAGCGTCTATGAATTGAAAGGTGTCTCCATTGTGGTGGACGAGGAGAGTATGGAGCTGTTAGATGGCTCCGAAATCGATTTTGTCGACGACTTGACGGGGCAGGGCTTCAAAATCAATAATCCGAATGCGACGTCCATGTGTGGGTGCGGGTCGAGTTTTCGGACAGCGACCAAAGCAGGGCAACCGGGGTCCTGTGACTAGAGAGTCCTAACCCGGAAGGCATGCGGAGAAGAACTGGAGAATGGAATCCTCTTGGAGCATCCTCTTGGAGTCTACAGCGAGTGCGGAAAACATAGTACGAGTATCTTCTACACAAGAAGTTCGCGGTCTCCGCGGGCTTCTTTTCTGTGAGGAAAATTCATGTCCGTGCCTAGCCTATGGTTGGTCGGTGCGAAACTGTGTGAAGAAGGGATGCTGAAGAGATGGCCGTGTTCGAACGTATTTTGAAAGACCCGGTGCATGACGAGGTGGTTGTAGAAGACCCGTGGGTTTGGCGACTTATCAACACGGCCGCGATGCAACGGTTGCGCAGAATTCGGCAACTGGGGACCTCTTATTTGACGTTTCACGGAGCTGAGCACAGTCGCTTTAGCCACTCACTTGGGGTTTATGAGACCATGCGCAGGGTTCTATATCACTTGGACCATCATTTCGGTTGGCCGCGTGAGCTGCGAGACAGGCGATTGGCACTGTCAGTCGCTTTGCTGCACGACGTTGGACACGGTCCTTTTTCTCACACCTTCGAAAAGGTGTATGAGTTTCACCACGAAGACTGGACTCGTCGCATTATCCTAGAAGACGATGAACTGCAGTCTGTCTTAGGAGAACAGGACTCTACTTTTGCTCAGGATTTGGTTTCAATTTTAGATAAGACTAACCAGTTCCCTATTATTCAACAACTGATATCGAGCCAACTGGACGTGGACCGGATGGACTATCTGTTGCGCGACGGTCTGCATACGGGCGTATCCTATGGCAGCTTTGAGTTAGCCCGCCTCATCCGCTCCCTCGTGCTCGATGGGGACGAAGTGAGTGTACGTCACAGTGCGCTCCATACCGTCGAACAATATATTCTGGCGAGATACTTCATGTATACGCAAGTATATCTGCATCCAGTCACGATTGGCAGTGACGTTTTGGTTGCGCAAATTCTCCGACGAGCCCAGGAATTGGTACGGCAGAACACATTACCGGCATCCCTCATTCCAGAGGCTTTATCTGTCGTTCTCGGGTCGTTCGTGGAGCGTTTGACGGTCAAGGACTATTTGTCCCTAGATGAGGCCACCCTGTTTTATGCATTTCATCAATGGTCGAAAGGACCGGACGCCCTGTTGGCTGACTTAGCTCAGCGATTCTTGCACCGACATCTGCTCTATCCTATCGTGTGTTCTCCGCCAAGCTCGGAAACTATGGCGGCGGTACGGACCTGTGTTCGTGCCGGTGGGTATGACCCGGATTATTATTTGTCGGGTCGGACGTCTGGAATCGCTGCCTATGTCTATTTGGGAGAAGGGATACAGATGATGCTGCCGACTGGTAGGCGAGAAGAGTTGAGCAGGATGTCTCGATTGGTTCGCGAGATGTCGACCACTGAAGAGTACTGTCTGTTTTTACCACGAGAAATTTTCGCACCGGGAAGTGAAATGGGAGAGCGGATTCAGCGATTACTCAAGGTCTCCGTCGTGCCCCAATAGTCCGTCGTCCAAACCAAAACCAAAAAACCAAAAGGACTAACACAACCGCACCAATAACGCTCATCGGTTTTAGGTGATTTGCGATGACGGTCCAGTGCGCTGCCAATTCTTCTCCAGCAATCGCGAGTGCGATATTCCATGGGAGTGAGCCGAGGAAGGAATACAGCAAAAACTTGCTCAGTTTCATGTTGGCTATCCCGGCTGGAAGGGATACAAAAGTGCGCACGGCGGGGACCAACCGCCCCACGAATACGGTAATTTCGCCGTAGCGCTGAAACCAATTTTCTGCTCGCTCGAGGTGATGGCGGTTGAGCAGCACAAAACGCCCATACTTCAAAACAAAGGCCCTGCCTCCGTAATGTCCGATAAGATAGGCGATGTATCCACCAACCACGTTGGCGACGGTGGCGACGAGGATGACCGAGAGAAGGTTCAACTGTCCTTGATGAGACAGATATCCTGCATAGGGTACGATGGCTTCCGATGGAATGGGGATGCACGTGCTTTCAAGGACCATGAGTATGAAGAGGGCGAGGTATCCTTCGTGCTGTACGAACGATTGCAGGTGCAGCGTCAATCTGTAACCTCCTAAGGGGCTGTCGGTAAGACGGCATGGGTGAACGGCATGGGTGAAACGAATATAGAGTCGTCAGGATTCGTCTTCGCATTCAATTTCAGATAGTACTCGAATCATAGGTGTTTGCCAATCTTTTTTTGCAAAAGTATGTCTAACAGTTGACAGGCATTCCGGTCACCCGCAGAATGAGGTCGAACAAATTGCAGAGACAGCGAATAGACGTTGTATATCGGTTATAGGTAGGACAAAGTCGAGGGTGGTCAATGGAGCTCTGGCGAACATCGTTACAAATTGTCTTGATGGCACTCGAAATTTTAACAGGCTTTCTCGGCGTGTATCAGATTGTCATGTCCCTCGCGGGTTTTTGGCATAGGCGTGAGTCGGTACGTCACTCTCCAAGGAAGCGTTTTCTATTTTTGATACCCGCCCACAATGAGGAGCGAGTCATCGGTCTACTTATTGACAGTCTGCACACGCAGAATTATCCAAAGGACTTGTTTGACATTCATGTCATTGCCGACAACTGCACGGATCATACCGTTCAAGTTGCCGAGAAACACGGAGCGCGTGTGCATCGTCGCACGAACACTGAGCTTTGTGGCAAAGGTTTTGCTATCGAGTGGGCGATTAGGGAAATTTTTCAGTCGTTTGACCGCCATGATGCCATCGTCCTCTTGGACGCGGATAATCTCGTGGCGCCTGACTTCTTAGAGAGGATCAACAGCAAACTGTGCGAGGGACATCGCGTAATTCAAGGTTATCTTGATGTCAAAAATCCATTCGACAGTTGGGTCTCTGTCTCCATGGCAGTGTCCTATTGGTTTAGCAATCGCATGTGGCAAAATGCTCGTCAAAACCTCGGCTTGTCATGTTCCTTAGGTGGTACTGGGTTGTGCATTGATACTTCAGTCTTGATGGAGATTGGCTGGGAAGCGACGGGTCTGACGGAAGACTTAGAATTCGGAGTTCGTTGCGTCCGCCGTGGAATTTTACCAGTCTGGGCCCACGACGCTAAGGTTTATGATGAGAAGCCAGTCGACTTGCGGTCCTCGATGCGTCAACGGCTGCGGTGGATGCAGGGTCACTTTGATTGTGCAAAAAAACACATGTTACCTTTACTCATCTCTGGTATTCGGGAACGCAATTTTGCGAAAGTGGATGCCGCCATCTATCTGTTTCAGCCGACCCGCTTCATTGTCTTATTCCTGACGTCGTTGATGATGGTATTTCAGGTTTCCGCTCTGCAAGATACTCCATGGTCGAAGAGCCTGTCTTTTCTGCCGACAAATTTCTGGGTGTTCATTAACCTTTTTCTATATCTCCAGGTACCTTTGGCCCTTCTGTTGGAACGGGTCAATTGGAGAGCCTACTTTGGGGTGGTGTTGTTACCTTGGTTCCTATGGACCTGGGGTCCAATCACGCTGCAGGCCTATTTCACCAAGAACAATCGAGTGTGGAGACACACCGTGCAC
The DNA here is from genome assembly GCF_024706985.1 of Alicyclobacillus sp. SP_1. Classification (GTDB taxonomy): domain Bacteria; phylum Bacillota; class Bacilli; order Alicyclobacillales; family Alicyclobacillaceae; genus Alicyclobacillus_I. Next base: position 93,741 of record NZ_JAMCCX010000028.1, read on the forward strand.
AAACGAGCCATTCGACTGGATGACCTTCGGGGCAGGTGAGCACGGGTGCAGGTGACAACCTTCATTGCAGAAGGACATCTCTTGTCAGAAGTGGCAGTTTGGGCAAACTTTGCGACTGAGAGCTCTTCACAATTTACTCTCAGTCGCTCTTCACGACTCTTCATGGCCCAGTCCATTTGAAAGCGTCTCGAAGGTCTTTATGGCTCTCCATTGCCGACTCCATGTGCACGTGTCTCGAAGGTCTTTGCTGCTTTGCAGAGTGGCGCTCACACCATGTGGAGCAAAGCTTCCCGGATTGGAGTACCTGGTTGAATGCCAGCGTCCTCGGCCGCTTGAGTGCAACTTTCCACATTGGCTTCGAGTAGTTCTTCGATGGTCTTTACGCCGACCGCTCGTGCGGCCAAAATTTCTCGACTTTTAAGTCGCGTACGCAACAATTCGACATCTAGCGCGCCACACATGACGTATCCTTTTGAGGTTGTGATGGCCAAGAGGTTGGTCTTTGGCAAAGCAACTTCGACTGCGATAAAAGCGTGATCGTCCACTGAAATGGGATAGACGGAAATCAATTTATGAGCCTCCTCTCACTATCCTACAGACTATGCGTGAGCCTTTGTCCGCATTGAACATCGGCAATTCACCTGGGCGCCTTTGGGGAGTGATAAATTGCGGTCAAGCGCATTTTGAATGTGGTACCATAGAAGCGACAGTGCGGATCATGCACTTGTGTAAAAACAATCATGGTAGGGCTTGGCTGGCCGTGAGGCTGGTTGGCCCATCGCTACGAGATGGAGGAATGGAAGTGGCATTGAGTCGCGTGGAACGCATTCGTGAGTTGACGGAAGCCAATGGAGTGCCAGGTTCTGAGTCAGCCGTCAGACGGCTTATGGAGTCTTACTTAGAACCACTGTCTAGTCGTCTCATACGTGATAGGATGGGTAGTGTCGTGGGAGAAAAAATCGGTCAAGAAAACGGGCCGAAAGTTCTCGTTGCAGGCCATCTTGATGAAATTGGAATGATGGTGACGTACATAACTGATGAAGGATTTCTCAAGTTTCAAACACTCGGTGGTTGGTGGTCTCAGGTTATGTTGTCGCAACGCGTGACCATCGAGACACGAAAGGGCAGCTTGTTGGGAGTCGTGGGTTCGAAGCCTCCGCACATTTTGTCAGCGGACGAGCGCAAGAAAGCCGTGGAGATGAAGGAACTGTTTATCGACATCGGTGTCAAGGACAAAGAGGAAGCCATTGAGTATGGCGTTCGACCTGGGGATGCTATCATCCCATGGAGTCCGTTTACTCCACTGGCGAATGGCAAATTCTTTTGTGGGAAAGCGTTGGACAATCGCCTGGGCTGTGCCACTGCCGTAGAAGTCATGGCTTCGTTGCAGAGTGTGCATCATCCGAACGTGCTCTATGCGGGAGCGTCTGTGCAAGAAGAGGTCGGATTGCGCGGGGCTCAAACGTTGGTTCAAACCATCCGACCGGATGTCGCTATTGCACTGGATGTGGGCATTGCCGGAGATACTCCCGGCTTGACGAAGACGGATGCGTTGTCCCGCTGCGGCGAGGGCCCAATTCTGTTGATCTATGATGCATCGATGGTGCCGAATCCCTTGTTCCGTGATTTTGTGTTAGACACGGCAGAAGCGACAGGCGTGAAATGTCAAGTAGAGTATGTCTCTGGTGGAGGTACCGATGGTGGGCGCTTCCAATTGTATGGGGAGGGTGTTCCGACTGTTGCCATTGGATTGCCGACTCGGTACATTCACAGCCATACGTCCATTTATCACCAAGACGATTTTGACGAAGGAGTCGCTTTGGTGACAGAACTAGTCAAGCATCTGGATAACAATACGGTGGAAACAATTTCTCGGCACTGACGGTGACGTGCCGCGTATGCGAACAATGGCTTACGCGGCAACCGTGTAGCTGAAGAAATAAGGTGGGGGACGTTTTGAGACATCACGATCTAATCCAATTCATGATTGGTCTGTGGGAGAATGCTCCATTGATGGCGGCTTTGTGTGCCATCGTTGTGACGCAACTCGTGAAAGTCCCCATTCATTTTTTCCAGACGCGCAAATGGGACTTGCACAAAGTCATCGATGCAGGTGGAATGCCAAGTTCTCATGCTGCTGGAGTGATGGCCCTGACCACCGCGTTAGCGTATGTGGTCGGGGCAAAGTCGCCGGTATTCGCTACGGCGGTCGTTTTTACCGCCATCGTCATGTATGATGCGGGGGGCATCCGCCGCCATGCGGGTGAACATGCGGTATTGTTGAACCGGATTGCGATGGAGCTTTCCTTAGGAAGCGGTAATCCCGAAAAGTCTTCCGGTTCCAATGGCGATGTGGAGGAAGAAGGAGAGCGCCTCAAGGAAATTCTTGGCCATGAACCGTCAGAGGTTTTGGTTGGTGCAGTCTTAGGTTTGCTCATCGGAGGAGTCTTCGGAAAGTGGTGGATGTAGGACTATCATCGCCTCTTCTCTTTCGATTTTTTGAAAGACAATGTGCAGTGCTTCTTGAATGGACTGCACATTCGGAGAACCATATATGACTAATTTTCCGCTTTGAGGCATAGCTACGGCATAACCACTTCCGTCAGTATTGGCAAAAACCTCGATATCGTAGACTTGGTTTGGAGTGGTGTACTCGAAGCTGCGTTTTTCGTAAAATTGATTTCCTGCAGGAATGATGGGCTGCAAATCGCCAATGGACTTATCCAGAAATGCCATCGTTTCACGTCCTTTGCGAAGCCTGAACTCTGATTTCGAGGAGATGACTGCATGTGGTGTCCGGCAACGGAACTTCACGTCCGACCGAATTCACCAGTAGCGTGCCGCCCCTCTGCCATACTGGTCTGCGCCTGGCTCGGCGACGGATGGTTGTGGGTACGCCACCCATCTCGTGGCTGGGAGTTGCCGGGAGGTAAACTTGAGCCAGGAGAAACGGTGGAGATGGCGGTGCATCGTGAAGTCTTTGAAGAGACTGGAGCCCGCGTGTCTCACCTCGCTTGGGTCGGTGAGTACCGCTATCTCAGAGGCGATGCAGACTGGGCGTGGAAATGGATATATGAAGCCGTCGTAGACGATGTCGGCGCACGCCCTCCATCGAGCGAGATGATTGCGGTCGCTCGATTCCTTCCCATCCCCACGCCAACGGAGGTACAGGGACGGGAAGATGTGTCTTTTGTTGTCAAAGACTCCGTCTATGCGACTCTTTACAACGTGCTCTATGCCACTCGCCATCGAGCAGAATCTAGGTCAGAGCTACAACTTTAAGCAAACTCCTTCAATGCGGCTGCAAAAACGTCCGACGGCAATTGTAAATCAACATGAGACAAGCTGTCACTTGCATAATTGTGTATCGAGTCCTCGTAAGGTGCGCGGTTGGTGTCTTGGTATATCAACCCTGTCACCAGACCGTCGTGTTCTCGAATTTGGTTCATCGCGGCTGCATAGTCATTGGGCTGGTACCCCTCTAGTTTGTCGAGGTTGACCACGTTGTCTTTATACCACTCGTAAGTGTTGATTTTGTTGTAGGTTACACATGGACTAAAGACGTTAATGAGAGAAAATCCGCGATGCTGTATGGCCGCTTGAATCAAACTGACCAATTGGTTGACATCACTGGAAAATCCTTGAGCCAGAAAGGAAATTCCAGCTGCGAGAGCGAGTTGTGTTGGTTTGAGCGCCTGCTCAATATTTCCATGCGGAGTGGTTTTGACCTGCATTCCAGTTGCTGACGTAGGCGAATGCTGGCCTTTGGTGAGTCCGTAAATTTGGTTATCCATCACGATGTACGTGATGTCCATGTTGCGCCTTACGGCGTGAATGAAGTGGTTTAGTCCAATGCCGAAACCATCGCCGTCGCCGCCAGCTGCAATGACCGTGAGATGGCGATTTGCCAGTTTCAATCCTTGGGCCGTAGGTAACGACCGCCCGTGCACCGCGTGGAAGCCGTAGGTATTGACATAACCAGAAATTCTCCCAGAACAGCCAATTCCCGAAACAATTGCCACTTCGTGCGGCTCCTTGTTGAGCGCTGCCAAAGCGCGCTGTATGGCTGCTTGGACGGAGAAATCCCCGCAACCTGGGCACCAATTCGGTCGAATTTCGTTGCGGAAGTCCTTCAATGTTGCCATGCGTGCATCCTCCCCTTGATGTCGTTTGCAATTTCGAGAGGCAGTATGGGACTGCCATCATATTTCAGATAAGACCGGATGGTTCCCGCGGTCTTTACACCAAAGAAGCCCAACAGATGCCGAATTTGTCCCGTGGCATTATTCTCGACAACGAGAATTTCTTCCGCATTCTGAAACGCTTCGTTGAGCGCTCGGACGGGGAAGGGGAGTAATTTGTGCAAATGCACGTGGCTCGCAGCAATTCCCTCCTCTTGCAAGATGTCGAGCGCTTCCTCAATCGCTCCGTAGTTCGATCCGATGCCTAAAATGACCACCTTCGCATCCGCACTGCCGTGGCGGCTGATGCTTTCGTCCAGTTCCACTCCGTCCAGTTTTCTCATTCGCTTTTCCATCATGGCCTGACGATTTGCGGTGCCCTCATTCGGACGGCCGTTTTCGCTGTGCTCTACGCCAGTCACGTGGTGCAGTCCACCCGGTGTGCCCGGAAAAACTCGCGGGGATACACCGCTGTCGGTCACTTTGTAGCGGTCGAACTGGGTCGTGATGGGGACCTCTTTTAGGTCTGAGCTTGCGGTGACAGCACCGCGATCGATCCGGATGCTGTCTAACGACAATGGCTCTGTCGACTGTTTGCTGAGAGACAGCTGTAAATCGGTCATGACGATGACTGGGCACTGGTAAGTCTCTGCCAAGTTAAAGGCATCCGCCATTGCCGTGAAGCATTCTTCTGGAGTTGCGGGAGTCAGCACGATTTTTGGTATTTCCCCATGCGTGCCAAACAACGCCGCCAAAAAATCGGACTGTTCCTGTTTGGTTGGCAACCCTGTCGACGGACCTCCACGCTGTGTGTCGATGATGACGGTCGGCGTTTCTGTCATGCCGGACAGTCCGATTGCTTCCATCATCAGAGAGAGACCAGGGCCTGACGTACAGGTAAAGGCCCTTGCTCCACCATAACTGGCGCCAATGGTCATGGTCATGGCAGCGATTTCATCTTCCGTCTGAACAACCACGCCGCCGACGGTCGGCATTTTCTTAATGAGATATTCCATGACGTCTGATGCAGGAGTTATCGGATAGGCCGCCATAACCCTCGCTCCTGCGGCTAGTGCACCTAATCCGAGTGCATCGTTGCCCATCATAAACAGCCGTCGCGTGCCGTCTGCTTTTGCGAGACTGAGCTTTACGGCTGCTCCGCCTGCCTGTTCCATGGCCGCAGCCCCTCGCGCTAACGCCTCCATATTTTGAGATACGACTTTGTCGCCTTTTCGGCGAAACCGCTCTTCGATGACTTCCTCGAAGACTTGAAGCGGCAGTCCCAACAGATAACAAGATGCGCCAAGGGATACCATGTTTTTCATAATGGCCGATCCGCTTTCTTCGGCCAACTGTGTCAACGGAATGGAGAACAGTTGCACGTGATTTGGCGCTGTGGGCTTAAACTTCTCGTCAGCAATCAAGATACCGCCATCACACAATTCTTTCGCGTTTAAATCGATGGTTTCTTGGTCGAACGCCAACAGAATGTTGGTCCGACTGGCAATTGCCCGATATGGTTTCAAACTCACTCGGACTTTATCATTCGAGTGTCCGCCTTTAATGCGCGATGAGAAGTGTCTAAACGAATAGACGAAATAACCCTGACGATTGAGGGCGATTGCAAATGTTTCTCCGGTACTTTCTACGCCTTCGCCCTGTTGCCCCCCGACTTTCCACGATAGTTCACTCAGCACGTTTCGCTCACGTCCTTTTGCATACATTCAATAGATTTTGACTATTGCACAGGAGTATTCTACACCCTCCTTGAAATTTGGTGGAGTGTTCTGGATTTATTATACTTGAGAACGAGGCTAGGTGAAATGGGTGGAGGTGCAAGATGTTCATAACCCCAGCAGTACGGGACAAAATAGAAGGTCACTTGCGAAGCCTGCAAGACATGTCCGACTGGTTAGACCGTTTGTGTCGAACGGACGAGGCATGGGAGCAGGAAATGACCTATCGGTTGGCCGCTGAGAGAGCGATTTGGAGGGCGTTGGAGTCCACGACCGATATCTGCTCTGAAATCATCGATGCACTCGTCATGAGAGATGCTGGCGGATATGCGGATATGTTAAAGGTACTTCATGAAGAGAACGTGATCGACACAGATTGTTATCATCGGCTGTCTCGACTAGTTCCGCTGCGCTCGCGGCTTCTGCGCCAGCAGGACCGGGTGACTTCCACCGAAATCCGTGAAGCGGTAGAGGAACACAGGTTGGATTTCGAGTCCTTCATGCGCCAGATTCGCGTTTTTCTGGGGCGGGTCTCGTAGAACAGAATGCGTCCACCTCGCACTCGGTTGTGAAGGCATGTGGGATGTGTAAGTCATCTCCGTGGCGGTCGTAGGTACCTCTTTGGGGAGGATGACTGTACTTGGTTCAGCAAATGGATACCAGCGCACATGTCGATGTCGCCTAATGCCAAATTGAATGGCTGTTTGACGAGAAGAAACCAGGACGTCGATATGTCGGCCGCGGATGGCACCGCCAGTGTCTTCCGCGACTCGCCAGCCGAGGCCATCAATGTATAGTAGAGTTCCATAAGGAATGACCCGTGGATCGACGGCAACGGTCCGCCCGACGGTAGCTTTGACTCCCGATGACGTGATGCCGAAGCCAGGCATACCAGGGGATTTTCCTGTACAACTTTCATCGAGGGCATAAGCCGTCAACGTGAAGTCGGCCTGCCCGGCTGGCTTCCATGACTTCCTCTTGTTCTCTCCCATCTGTACCGAGTGAAGGTTCTGAGATGTTGAAATGGCGCTTTTCTTCGCCTCTACTGTGCGCTCTATGGAAGAGGCAGAGGACATGCGACGGATTCCCGATTCCGTCTGAGAGAGCCGAACTGCCTTGCTTTGCGCTGTGCCCCCCGCGGACTCTCCATGGTCGCCGCCACTAGGGCCGATGGCAGAATGCGGAGCGCAAAAATACTCACCACCGATACTACACAGAACTACAAAGTAAGCAATAATTCGATGAGTAATGTCCATGGGCATAGAATGATGAACGACCAAGCCAATTATGCACAATAAAAATGGCAAATATTGAATTCACATACTGACACGCCCTGTTTGAGTTGTGGACTCGGCCATCGCTCCTTCTCGCTGTCCGGCATCAATCCATTAACTTGAAGCAAGAAGGGCATAAAACTGGACATGGCGGGCATGTCAACTCACTAAAAATCTTATCGGCAGGTCTGCGTCAAAGTCGTCAGTAGATCATCCTCGCATGAGTTTAATAGCTCGTGATGCATCCCAGCTGTTTTGCCGCCGAGTTCGTGCCATGGTGTGATAACGATGCAGACGAAAGAGGCCAATTGCCAAGTCTCTCAGCGTCGCCATTGTACGAGGTCCTCCCGTGGCCCGAATTTGTGGCTGGTTTTCGTTAAAAGTCACGTCTTGGACCCAGTGTGGGCGATTTTCAATTTCCCAATGCCCACGGTGGAACTGCAACAGTTTCTCACCGCCTACCTGCTCTTCGGTTGAAACTCTGCCATCTCGCTATGCTTCGCGTCTACCACGTGTTGCGCGCAGACCACACCTTCCCTGTGAACTCATGCAGAGAACCAGTACAGTGGCTGTCGATTCACCGATTGCTCGAAATCCATCCCATCCGTACCCGACAAAATTGCGCAGGCTTCAACCGCAAATACGGACACCCACGTTTGCCGCACTCCGCGTCGTTTTCTGACGCCAATCAACTGCTCGGAACGCTTCAGCAATCCCCCGGTTGTTCAACGACTGTCTGATGGATATTCATTATCCCGACGTGACCATCCAGTGCAGGAGCCAAAAAGGGAGCCGCGAGGAGGTGCCTCGCCTTCCGGTGAAGCGAATATGCCCATACCGTCGTATGCTGTCCGTGACAGTAGTACTTTGCGCATCGCTTCTGAAATCCAATGTTTTCCTTGATTGTACCGAGTTTGCCGCGTTATCGCGGGCGGTTGATATTTTTTTCGCAATATGATATTCTAGCTGTCGTTGTCCTCTTGAGAGCCATTAGCTCAGCTGGCAGAGCACCTGACTTTTAATCAGGGTGTCCCGCGTTCGAGTCGCGGATGGCTCACCAAAGAAAACCGCGCTGTTGCGCGGTTTTTTGCTGTGTAGAGGGGCGGGGACGGGGCAGGGATTGTGGTTTGGTGCAACTTTGGTGCAACTGGGGGTGGGGGATACGGGAAGTTGTAGTCGTGAGTTTGCTGGTTTGGTTGGGAGTTGCTTGCTTCGATGTGAGTGCCAGTGTTTATTAAATATTGGCATACGGTCGGTGGTCGCGAGGAGGCAAGGACAGCGGCCCGGGACTGAGTAGGCTGCTGCGGGAAGATTCGTAGTCAGCGTGATGCCTTGGGTGCTCCGTGCGAGGGAAACAAGTGGTATAATTTGTCGCAAAGCATCTTCGTTCGAACGAGAATTTAGCCGTTGATAAGTGAAGTTGGCCCCCGGTCCTCACGGATAAGTGCATAATCCGGATGCATGGTCGGATGTTTATGCGGTTTCTGTCAGCATGACATCTGACGTTAACGGGCCGTAATACGCAAGATGAGCTACCTTTTGTGTATACAAATATCCCGAAAATGGAATGTAACTAGAGACGGATTTACATCGTCTATTAGTGTGTAAAGGAGGCTAATTAACAATGCAACTATATAAGCAATTTGCAACAGCAGGACTAGCATTAACAATCATTGTAGGGATAGTAGGATGTGCCCCCACTACGACAAGTTTAGGGAAACAAGCAAACAAGACCATATCAAATAATACTGGGAGTAACGCCACCACTCAACTCGCATGGGGGATTCCAGCGAATATCGCTTGGAACGGGTATTATTATCAAACCCAAGGCAGTACAAAGACTATAGGCTCTAAATTGGGAGTGGCAACATACCCTGGACCTATAAAGGTTTTTCGTATTCCTGGTAAAAACCCTGAAAAAACAGTTGTTGTTGACGCAGGTCCACCTAAGAACAAATATATTGTCGCAGTTCGAGTGCCAGTAGGTACAAAATCATCGCCAATCCCAGACAACTGGATGACACTAAACACGCTCAATCCTGACGCACCGATTCAATCGGGAAGCAAAATCGCTTTATCTGGCACGGTCTTTTTTAGGGAATTGTACGGTACAACAATTGAGATAGGACTTAAACGCCAAGGTCCAAAATATCCGACACTTGTCACAAAAAAACTCGTAGTATCTAACAACGGCACAGTGAGTGGAACATTAAATGTTCCGAACGGACTTTCAGGACAACCAAATAAAACACAGTATCTCTTAGACTTTAGAGATACTTCGCAACAATACCAAACCACTCCGTATTCTTTTCCAATGTTGTTCAAGTGAAATTTATGTTGATGGAGCGATGTGTAAAAGGCTCACCGTCCCATCTTGTTGCACATACGGGTGCGAATACGCAGTAAGATGAATTTTGGAACCGTGAATAATCATCCGCAAACACGGAGGGTTTTCTCGATTCAACGTGCAGGGGATATTTCGCTGCTCGCGCAGAATGGCATCGACTCCAGCTTGTCGGTGGCACTCCACTGCATGTGGCGCATGACATGGCTGTACCTGTGCAGCTACATGGTGACGGCGGAATGATCCAGGGGTGCTCGCTCCCGGTGTCGTATTCGAGATGAAAGACCATTTCACTGCCTTTTTAAATTGATAGGTGCCAATCCCGTCGGGGCGCAGAAGCGTTGTCTTTTGTCCCTTCGCAGTGGTCACCGGATATCGTTCGCCACTATCGCGCATGCACCCAGTCCTTGTCTTTGAGGGAGTGAAACGCCTTGTAAATGGTCTTGGGTTCGCAGTGCAGTAGGATGGCGAGTTGAGCTACGGTGAGCAAGCTGTAACGATAGAGCGCGAGGACGATCTCGCTTTCAATGCGGCGCGGCACAAACATGCGGGCTCCTCCTGTCTCTGGGGCGGCGAATGGAGGCTGGAGTGTCGACTGTGAATGGTGAATGACATGGGTCAACAGTAGACGGGAAGGGAGACCTCTGTGGCCATCGGGATCGGACGATTTTGATGTATAATGATGGACAAAAAGCATGCATTGGATGCGAGGGTACGGATCGTGAAATGGGATGACCCTATTAGGAGAAGTTCGAGCGATTCGAGAGCGGCTGTTACGGGATTCTGGCGGATTTGAGGCATACATCAAAAAACTTAGAGTACAAAAACTTGAACACCAACAAAGACTTTTGTCCAGTTAAGAATTAGAAGTGGATGAAATAGCCAAAGTGGTGAAGGATGAATGCCCGTACAAGCAAATGTGGGTGAATTCATCGATTGCCACTAAAGATGATTTGTATCAACTTGTGGATTCCATTGCGACCAATGAACGTGCTATCAAGAAGGCGTATGAATTATTGTCCATTGTGAGGGAACAAGAGTCAGACAGCATTCGGCCGGTTCCGTTACGTAGTCCAGGCATTTCCGTCGATAATTTCTTTAAATTATTAAAAAATAATAGACTTTCTCCTGAAAATGCGGAAGAGATGTCACGTCAAGTTGAGGAATTCGATCCGATGGACAATCTTGTTTCCGGTAGCGAAGATAACCTATGGGAGTCATAATTGATACGAATGTCCTGATAAGTGGGAGCGTCAAAGGGCTACATTGACACTCGAAAATTTACGTGGTCATTTTCCAATTCATGTGAGTGCCGTTACGGTTGGTGATCTGAATTTTTGCCATCGTAGCCTTTTAATCAGGGTGTCCCGCGTTCGCGTCACGGATGGCTCACCAAAGAAAACCGCGCGGTTGCGTGGTCTTTTGCTGCCCTGTGGGGCGCGGATGATGTTTTGGTGTGAACGGGAGTGAGGAGTGTAATTATGGAACTCATGGATGAACTCGCAGAGGCGTATTTGGACAATAGCTTTGAGCATCGTTACTACCTGGACCTTGAGACCGGGCAGGTTATCATCGATTGGGACGAATCATACACGGGAGAACCAGGGATTGATTGGGAAGACGAAGCCAATGAAGAGCGTTATGCGGATGTTCCCAAAATTACGTCCGATGAGGCTTATTATGTGCGCGTCCAATTTGCAAAACAGACGGAATCCGATCGCGCATTAAAGCTGTTCGAGGCGCTTGAGGGCTATAAACCATTTAGACGATTCAAAGACGTGCTGTATGAACTGGACCTCTGGGATGAATGGAATCGATTCGAACGTCAGTATGCAAATGAACAAATTAGGTTATGGATGGAGCGGTTTGAATGGTCGTATGACCAGATGTCTAGCCTCTACAGGACCAGCGTACTCCATCATCCCGAGTGACCCACTGGACTTAAATGAATGGATGAGTTTCATCTCCGTTAACTCAAGGAGGCAGTGACCCAAATGGGTCATGATATGAAAGATGGAGCGATGTGGCCATCGGGATCGACCCGGTCCTTTTGGACAGAGGACGAGAGTATCTGCTAAACGATACATTGGTGACGAACTGAGTGCGAAAATAGCACAAGCACAGGTAATAAATATGCGCTACTTAATATTGTGAATAATAGAATGTTATTCCTGCTTATGTCGTATACTTATCGCAGGGAGGAATCTGGGTGAGAATTCATGCTGTTTTAGTCGTATCGATGACCGCGCTCACGTTCTTGTTAGTTGGTTGCTCTCCTTTGGCCACCCATGGAGACAAAGCATCTGCTAGTGCCGGTAAACAGTATAATAGTACGGAAGTTTCTAATAAATCTACATCTCATGGTCTGGCCGTTCCACAAGTGTCAACCACATTGAGGAATCCGACTTTGCACGTTTATACTGCCAGCATGACTGCAAATGGAGGCCCTCTGTCCAACTTGCTTCAAGGGGGGAAGGTTCATTCATACCGATTTTCCGGATCGTCCGGTACCGTTGCTTCCGTCATGGCCAGCGTCGATAGGGATGGCACGCTGGTTGCGGTGAATTTCCTAGGGGATGAATATGTTACTGCACCGGGCTATCGCTCGACCCTCTATTTTGTGCCAGCTAAGTCCAATGCGGTTCAGACCATCGCCAAGCTTAACCATGATGGACCCAGCCTTGGCGTAGTGACCGCGGCGGTTCTATCATCCCAGTGGATAGCTTGGACTGACTTTGTTCCCAACGGAGTCATGCAGAATGTAGGCATTTTCAATAGAGCAACAGGTGAGTCTTGGTATGTAGTTTCGTCCAAGGGTGAGCGACAGTTTCTAAGCAAAGGATTGGGATCCAGTCTGTTTCTTCGGGGGAACACCTTGTACATGTTGGCTTCCGGCACATCAATGAACCATGGGAGTATACAATGCTATAACATAATCACGAAAAAATGGAGCACCTTCTATGCTCCCCCAGCGAACGGCAGTCTGCAAATGTTGAGTTTTGAACTGACAGAACAAGGCGCCGTTGTAGAGTTGACCGGGGGAAACTTTGATACCGATGTGGTCCTTCAACTGAACCAGCAGGGAAAGCAGATCGGAAAGGTGTATCGTTTGCCAAGGGGTGGCTTATTTCTTACAGGCGTTAACGGAAATCAGGTTCTCTTCAACGGTGACAGGGACAGCTACACATGGGTACCGGGGAGTTCCGAAATTCGGGACATCACCCATACATCCGGGATGTTTTCTGGCGCTGGAGAGCAGTACCTAACGGGTTGGGACGATGGGCAGCAGGGAACTGGGCAACTGGTGAATCTGCAGACCAAGAAACACTATACTTTTGAAGCCATTTCCCGCGGGATGCACGAAGAAAGCGGGTCGAAAACAGACACGGCCCTGCAGGCATGACGTGTCGTCCGGCCAGGAACGATAGCCCGGTGAATCGAACAGAAGTCTCTACTCTTTGACAGACAACGCCACCCACTGGTCGGTTGCGAAGGTTTGAATTCCCCCATTTTGAACTATAATTTCAAAGTGTGTTTTGACTTCCTCCGGCGCCTCAAGTAGCATGGCCGTCGTAGCAAACCGATGCGCATTCGAGGGCGCCATTCTTTCTAGCCAGGATGAAAAGGGATGAATCTTTTTCGCGAGTCGATCCGCCGCTAACTTCAGCTCATTCGCTGCGAAGAGGCTTTTCCACCGCTCGATGGAGAGACACTGGACATGGCTCGGGTCTCGAACAGTTTCCACAAGATTCATAAAATCTGCTAAGATCTCATCGTCAGGAACGACATTGTCGACGAGCAGAAACCGTCCGTTTGGGCGAAGAACTCGCGCCACTTCCGCAACAAATCTGTCCGGACGGAGAAAGTGATGCGCTGCAATTCGGCAGGTCACAATGTCGAACGATTCGTCCAACAGCGGAAGGGCTTCCGCATTGGCTACAAGATAGTGTGCATTTTGCACTCCTGCGTCTTGCAGGTGATGTCTCGCCGCTTCTAACATGTCAGGTGTGCCATCCGATACTATCAAACTCTTCACATGTCGTGCGATCGCCTTTGCCATATGTCCACCTCCGGTGGCAACATCGAGCGCACTGTCTTCAGAAGTTGGGCGCAACCACTTGACGGCAAGCTGCAAATCTTCCCCATGTGAGTGCTCCTCGCTCGAGACATATTTTTCGGCATTGTCTCCAAATTGGCGTTGCACGATGGGGCGCATACCGGGGGGCGAGATGTGAGGGAGAAGCCTTTTTTCCGATCCGTCGGTTTCATGCTCAGGTTGCTTACTTGTCATGTCCGAATTCATCCAATCTCCTCCTATCCTTTCTTTCATTGTAGAGAGAAATTGTAGAATCAGCTATCGGATATTTTGATGCGCTCATTCAATTCTATGGGGCTTCTCCTTTATTCTTGTATCTTGTTCATTGAGGCTTTAACAATTCACAAATCAGATGGGATGTACCAGCAAGATATGAGATGGTTGAGGTGAAGAACGTCGGTGAAACTTTATCGTAACCGAAACTTCGTTGTGCTCTTCTCAGATCGACTATTTACAAATTTTGCAGAAGGGATTTTTTATATAGCGGCAATGTGGTCTGCGGTTTCTCTCGGGAAATCGGCTATATATGTTGGGATTGCAGGCTTTCTCTTTACTTTGCCAGAAGTGCTGAGTGTTTTTTGGGGTCCAGTGATTGATAGTACCAACCCGAAAAGAATCTTAATCACGTCAAACCTACTGCAACTGTGTGTATTTGGAGGATTATCGGTTCTTTTTTGGGTAAAATTAGTTAACCTTTGGATAGTGCTTTCTGCAATCTTTGTTTCATCTCTGATATCCGAGTTTACATATCCATTAGAAGATGTACTTCTACCGAAAATTGTATCAGAAAATCAACTTGTTACGGCTAATTCATGGATGGCAATTAGCCACAAAGGTGCGGAACTCTTATCAAAGGGGCTAACAGGGATTTTAATTTCCGCATTTTCGCTATCCGTTATGTACCAACTGGATTTCGTCGCTTTTATGATCCCGCTGTTCTACCTATATCTCATCAAAGTCGAGTCGCTCCGGGTCTCGGCACCTGGGAAATTTGATTGGAACGGTTATAAGCAAGAGTTCATGGAGGGCGTCCGATTTCTAAGGCTTCCACTGATGATGTGGCTGGTGGTGCCCCTTATCTTCTTGAACTTTCTTCTCTCGATTGTGCTTGTAAACCTTCCGTTCCTAGCGCTTCAAGTGGGACACGGTGCATCATCCTACGGACTAATGCTGGCAGCGTTAGCAGTCGGATATTTGATTGGTGCTGCGGTGGTCAACAGATTGAGCAATAAATTCACGGTCAGCAAAATCATGGCTCTCTGTTTTGTACTGTCAGGATTATCATGGGCGTCCGTTATTTTTGCCAGGCATAACGAATGGTTCGTCTATGCCTGCTTACTCTTATCCGACCTGTTCATTGGCGCTCTAAATGTAGTTTTTACAGTTCTGTTTCAGACACTTCCAAGTGAAGAAATGATGGGTCGGGTAAGCACGGCTATTGGCAGTTTCGTTACTGTAGCCATGCCCTTGGGTGCTCTCGTTGGGGGGGTTGTTGGTGTATCGGTGTCAGCTACAACGATAACCACTTTCTTTGGACTAGGATTAGTAACGACAGGTATACTGTATCTATTTAGTAAGCAGATCAAGAAGTTGCCTCCAGTAGACCATGTGAATAGCGATTTTCTGTACCAATCTCAACCGTAGAGTAGCTTGACGCGTGCAAAGATGGGGTGAAACCGGGTGACCGCCGTTGTATTGAAGGACTATGATCCGCTGTGGATGAGTCAATTCGAAGCGGATCGTAAACTCATTTCTTGTGCACCGGGTGAACGATTAAGACGGATTGAACACGTTGGGAGCACCTCTGGAAGAATATCATTCTCTTCCGTGACTATCTGAGAAGCCATCCTTCTGTAGCACGCGAATACGAGAAGCTTAAACAGAAGTTGGCAATTGAAAGTCGCGACCGCAAGACATACACGGATCTTAAGGGGCCATTTATTCAGGCAGCGTTACAACGCGCAAAGGCAACCTGACACATAGATTCGCCACATCCAACAAAAAATCGAGGAAATAGTCTTATAGAACGATTGGAGCGATGATGATGGGTGTTAGAGGCAAAGTGACAGTAACTCTCCCAGATACCGAGGGAGATTCGTTATGGCTCAGGGACTTGTGGGTAAACGAGTGGGGCGGAGACGCCATGATATCCAAAGGTAGGTCGTATACACTTGAAGATCTGGATGTTCTGATTGCCTGGGTTGACGGGATTAGGGTCGGAGCTGCGACCTATCATCGGACCATGGATGAATGTGAATTGATGAGTATCAATGCGATGGTAGAAAATGCGGGTGTGGGGAGTGCCTTGATTTCAGCCGTGGAAGAAACGGCCAAGACAGCCGGGGTAAGAAGGATTTGGCTTATTACGTCGAATGACAACTTGGATGCTTTGCGATTCTATCAACGACGCGGATATCGAATCGTTGCGGTCTATCCGAATGCGGTTGATGAAGCGCGGAAATTGAAATCGACCATTCCTGAAATGGGGTACTACGACATACCCATTCACGATGAACTTGAACTTGAAAAGTTGCTTTGAGTAATGGTCATTTTGTGAGTCGTTTTTAAACCATGGACTACCTAGCCTGTTTTCGACTCAGGCAAGGTAGTCCATGGTCGTTATGCTGACCCAGCGGCTCTCCTCTGTTTGACGAGGCGGTTCATGTAAGCAGTTATCACGCGGACCACGACTTATTGCGGCAGAGTGAGTTGTTTCGAGGGTTGATGCTTGGTTATGACCACACGGACAAAGCTTATGGGACTTCGGAGATGGTCTTAACAACTTTACCAAGAGCCAAGAATTCAACACGAAGCACAGTCGATCATGTGATGGATAAGTGAACTGACTTTGACGAGTTTGCAAGTAGTTTGGACCGACCAGCCGACCATGCCGCTAGGCTGGTCGGTATTATTTTGAAAACATCTTCATGACGGGCTATAATGACTTCCCGAAAGATATCTGAATAGAGCGGCAGGTGCCAGTTTCCATCTGATTCCCCCCCACATACTCTTTGTTTGTCATGAAGCGGCAGTGGCAACGTCACGCAGTCTGATGGGGGCGATATTCAATGGGGGACAAGGGCAATCGTACAAGTGTCATTGTCGTCAGCTACGGCAACTGGAAAATCACCGAGCGTTGTATTCATTCGATTGAACGTTGTACGAGTAACTATGAATTGGTTGTGATTGATAATCGATCGCCCGATGAAACGCCTGTACAGTTGATGGATTTTGCAGAGCATCATCGTGTGATTCTCAATGAAGAGAATATTGGGTATGCGGCAGCGGTCAATCAGGGAATTCGGATGACGGAGAGTCAAAAGATTGTCATTCTCAATAATGACGTCATTGTGTCCCCGAATTGGTTGGACTTTATGTTGCCGCTGTCGACTGTGGAAACGGTGGTTGTCCCCCTCTCTACTGCTTGCTATCACGGGCAAGAAATTCAAGGAGTGGACACCCATGTGACCGACGTCGAACTGGCGGAAATAGCAAAAAGAGTAGCGATGCAGAATAAGAACAAGTTCAAGTATTTGAATTTTGCGGCTGGATTTTGCATGCTCTTTGACCGAGAGATGTTTAACCATATTGGTCTGTTTGATGAAGATTTAAGACTTGCCGCGGATGACTTTGAATTAGCTATGAGGATGAAGAGACGCGGTTATCGTTTTGTTTTGTCTTTGTCCACGGTGGTGCTTCATCTCGGTCATCGGGCTTTTCAATCGGACCTGGAGCGTGCGGAATCTATGGCCAGTGCCAGTTGGCGTCACTTTGAAAAGAAATATCCGCAGGTCTTGATCTCCGATTTTGAGCAGGAGTTTCAGGAGGATGGCGGGCCTGCGTTCCTCTATCTCCCCGAAAGTGTCGTACAATGGAGTAGTACACCAATGGTGGAGAGAGGCGATGAATGATGGAATACGTAAAACTCGGAAAAACCGGTTTGGAAGTGTCGCGCATCTGTCTCGGCTGCATGAGTTATGGTGTGCCGGAGCGGGGCAATCACGCTTGGGTTTTGCCTGAATCGGAAAGTCGCCCATTTTTTAAGCGTGCACTGGAATTAGGAATTAACTTCTTTGATACGGCAAACGTCTATTCTGATGGGACGAGCGAAGAGATTGTGGGTAGAGCGCTAAAAGAACTGACGAAGCGCGAAGAGGTTGTACTTGCCACGAAGGTCCACGGGCGGATGCGCTCCGGACCGAACGGGCAAGGTTTGTCGCGAAAAGCGATTTTTCACGAGATTGACCAAAGTTTGCTTCGTCTTGGCACCGACTACGTGGACTTGTATCAAATACACCGATGGGACTATGAAACTCCAATTGAGGAGACGATGGAAGCGCTGCACGATGTGGTCAAGGCTGGGAAAGCGCGCTATATTGGGGCTTCCTCCATGCATGCATGGCAGTTTTTGAAAGCGCTACATACAGCAGACACACACGGTTGGACACGATTTGTGTCCATGCAAAATTATGTAAATTTACTCTATCGCGAAGAAGAGCGGGAAATGTTGCCGCTTTGTTCCGAAGAGGGTATTGGAGTCATTCCGTGGAGTCCGTTGGCCCGGGGGCGCCTGACTCGCGATTGGGATGAGAAGACAGCGCGGTCAGAGACGGATGCATTTGGACGGTCGCTCTATGCTCAGACGGAGGATGCGGATAGGCGGATTGTCGGCGTGGTGGCGGAGATTGCAAATCGGCGTGGTGTGTCCAGGGCACAGATTGCTCTGGCGTGGGTATTGCAAGTACAAGCAGTGAGCTCTCCAATTGTGGGAGCGACAAAAATGCACCATTTAGAAGATGCAGTGGCGTCTTTATCAATTCAACTGACTCCGGAAGAGGTAGGGCGTTTGGAAGAGCATTACTTGCCACATCCTGTCCTCGGATTTAAGTAAGGGGCGTCTACGGGTTCTTCGTTCGCGCGATACGTCCCCAGGAGGTGGTTCCGAAAAGATGGTTGTTTTGCTCGTGTCGCTGGTCCTGTATTGTCTACTGTTTGTCGCAGTGGGGTGGATTTTTCGGACAAGGGTCACCATGGCCCTTGTCGTCCCTGTGGTTCTCGGCTTTTCCGCCTTGTTTGTGGCCCTTTCCATTCAGTCTGTAGTTTCCGCCATCGTTGCCGGACTGCTAGGGTCGTATTCACCGAGCAATCCACGAGATGGCTTGATGTTTGGGTTCATCGATGCCATTTGTCAGCTGGGCGCCAAGTTTTTAACCATCTTTGCCGCTACAAAATTGGTGTCGAAAGCCCGTATCAGTGATATCGGCTTAGCCGTTGGTTGCGGATTTGCCTTGTCTGAGTTGGCCATCGTTTCGTCCGCAGCATCCCCGTTGCACCATACCGTGTTGGTTCGCGTTCTGGAACGCGTCGCCGCTTTGTTGTTCAACGTGGCCAGTTGTCTGATTCTCGTGAGTGCGGTCTACATCGGCAATTTGCGCGAGAGATTGATTCTGGTCATCGCCTACCAGACCATCGTCGATGGCCTGGTGGCTGCAGTCAGTCGCTTTCCTGTTTGGATACCCGTCTACGAGTGGGGGCAGGTTGGTGCTGGTATCGTCTTGCTCGGTTTAGCCGTCTGGTGGATTCGTCGCAGTCCGCTTGTCGATCCGCTGAAACGCAGCTGACCATCTTGCGTGTATCGCGACTTACGGTGTGGATTTGTCCGCCTCCACGCACTTCACTTCGTCGCTGACTGGGAACCAGCCGGGTGTGTTCACGATGGAATTCCAGAGCGGTTCCGGCACAACGAGGGTTTCTCTGTCTTGCTTCGTCAGCGATATGCGAATGTCGTTCGTGCGGTTTGACGCCACTTTCTCTACCCACTCCGGTTCGACCACGATCTCTCTCCCCAGTGCGAGGAGAGGCACTCCGGTCGCGAGAGCCAATCGCGCTTCATCCGGCGTATGAATTGAGCCGACTGCCATGAGTGGGGTCAAATGTCCGATGTGTCTTTGCAACTGCAGTACGCGCGGCGTCTCGATGTCTGCGGCGCGTCTGGGGCGGGACCAAAAGTCGCTCAGCGACACGTGCAGATAGTCCGGTTTTCGCTTGGCGAGTTCGGACGTCAACGCAAAGGTGTCCTCGAGTGTGATGCCATCGTCGTCCGCTTCTTCCGGAGAAAAACGATAGCCGACGATGAATGGCCTATCTGCATGCAGCGCCACCGTGCGTTGAACTTCTTCCAGCACTGCCAGGGGAAACCGCATGCGCCGCTGCAAATCTCCACCCCAGTCATCGGTACGTCGGTTCGTATGCGCTGAAAAAAATTGCTGCAATAGGTATCCATTGGCGCCATGAATTTCAACGCCGCTGAACCCGGCTTTTATGGCGCGCCGAGTCGCTTCCCCGAAGTCTTGCACGATGGAGAGAATCTCTTCCTCGCGAAGAGGGCGAATGGGTTGCGCGGGAGCGCGTTCTAGACGCACATCGCTCGGACCGACGACATCTCCGTTTTCGACGAGGTCTGGTCGGCAGGTTCGTCCGCCATGGAAAATTTGCAAGATGGCCTTGGCGCCTCGCACCTCGATGGTTTCTGCCAGTCGCCGCAATCCAGGAAGGTGACGGTCGGCTTGCACACCAATCTCGCCATCGAAACCGACGCCACTCGTCGAGACGTACGCACAGGCCGTGATGACCATGCCGACGCCACCGGATCGAGCAGTGTAATATGCGATTTCCTCTTCACTGACGGTTCCGTCCGCGTGGGATGAGAAATTTGTCATGGGAGCCATAACCATGCGGTTTCTTACAACAAAGTTGTCTCGTAACGCAAACGGTTGAAGGATGGGGTCTTGAGAACTCATTCGAAGGTATCTCCTTTTTATACGGTGATTTTGGAGGATGCATCGCCGAAATTCGTGCTATAAAAAAGTAAGCATATGCTTTAGTATACGGACATTTGAAGGGAGCGTCAAATGAATGCGAAAATCCATGCTTCGGTGGGGTATTCTTGGCTGTGCCGATATTGCAGTGCGTTCGGTCATTCCGGGAATTGCGGAGTCTGACATGGGGGAGGTGGTAGCCATTGCGAGTCGATCCGCCGCAAAGGCGAAAAGCACCGCTGCAGACATGAACATTCCGCGCTGGTATGGAAGTTATGCCGAGTTGCTGGCGGATGAGAACGTCGACGCTGTGTATATTCCCTTGCCAAATCACCTCCACTGCGAGTGGACATTGGCCGCGGTGGGTGCGAAGAAACACGTTTTGTGCGAGAAGCCGATGGCGCTTGACGCGGGGGAAGCTGCGCGGATGGAAGACGCGGCTAAAAGTGCCAACGTGGTGCTGGCCGAGGCTTTTATGTATCGTTATGCGCCGCGTATCCACAGACTCAGGGAATTCGTAAGGGACGGAAGTATTGGCGAGCTTCGCGCGGTACGGAGTGGGTTTACTTTTCACAACGCCGAAGATTACGCCAATGTGCGGTATCGGAGAGAGATGGGCGGCGGATCGATCTATGATGTTGGCTGTTATCCGCTCAGCATGGGTCGCTTCTTGTTCGAGGAAGAGCCTAGCGCTTTGACAGTCCAAGCACTTTTTTCAAACCAGCACGATGACGTGGACATGATGGCATCAGGGCTCGTTGAGTTTGGCGGTGGAGCGAGTCTGACTTTTGACTGTGGTATGTGGGCTGCGGGAAGAAACTTCGCCGAGGTGGTGGGGACGGAAGGACGATTGGAGTTGCCAAACGCGTTTACTGGGGATACAACTATTCTTCTCTGGCGCGGTCGGGAAGCGCACGCCCTCCCAGATGTTGAGACATTTCCACGCGTCAATCACTATGCGCTTCAGGCGGACGCTTTTGCGCGAGCGGTTTTTGGACAAGAAGCTCTCGAATATCCAGCCGCGGACGCAGTCGCCAATATGCGTTTGGTCGATGCCTGCCTGAAGTCTGCTAGGGAACGTCAGCGCATTGTTCTCGCACCTTGACTTTCGCATGCGGCTAGAGGGCACTGTCGACAGTCTCTGGAGCAGAGCGTCGGGTCGCTGGGAGTCGCAAAAACAGCAGTCCGCACAGCCCTGCCACGCCGACAAAGACTGCCGCTGCAGGTACGGCAAGCGGCCCAGCGGGATGGCCTAGCACATGCATGAGCCAGCTTCCCCCGCTCGCTCCAGCAGAGGCGCCGATGGCCATGGACAGCGAGGCTACACCGAAATAAGTGGCAATGTAGGAAGGGTTGGCGAGGGCCGCCGTGTAGGTTTGCCGATTTGGCAGTGCAATGACCGATCCGATGGAAATCGTCACCACGGGAGCTAACAAAGTGGCGAGGTTGACGTGGAAGAGCAGCGGGATCCACCCGATGCTCATCACAAGCATCCCAATCGCCATGAGACGAGGCGCGGACCACAAGTGGCCACGCCTTGTCATGAAAGCTACCATAGGATAAGAGGCAGCAATCTCGAGGATGGCTTCTAGGCTGAACAGTTCACCAAGCGCTGACTTTGGGGCGTGTAACGTACTCAATAGGTCTGGAATCGCAATGTACATTTGTTGGTAGATGACATAGTAGCCCATGAAGAGAACAACGAATGCTAGAAAGAGGTAGTTCTTGCGAATGGAGTGTACACCGCGCCAAAAAGTGGGCTTCTCTACGGGACGGGCCTGTCTCTTTGGGAGAATGAATAAGCTCGCGATTCCCAAAACCATGAACAGCAGACCGGAAATCCAACAAATGAGCGAGAAATGATGGAAGACTAAAAAGGCTCCGAGCACGGGTCCGACCGTCGTTCCGACATTGCTTGCCGCCTGGCGAATTGTGAAAGCGCGCGCCTGTTTGTCGGCGGGAATGAGCGCCACCAGGGCAGCATTTTGCGCAGGGCCAAACAGAGCTCCGCCGATACCAAACAAGGTGGCGGCAAGAAATAGCCATTCGCTCGGTCTCATGACGCCAAAGAGAGCAAATCCGATGGCGCGGATGAGACAGCCGATGAAAAGCACAAGACGATAAGGGACGCGGTCGGAGACGTATCCGCCAAAGAGTTGCAGACCTTGTTGTGCGAGGATTCGAACGGCATACAGGTTGCCGACGAAGAGCGCTGTGGCACCCAGGGATAGATAGTGAATGGAGAGCATCGGGATGAGCATAAAGAACCCGAGGTTCATCAACATCGACTGCCCAAACAGGAAATACACAGGGATGCTGAAGCGAGTTGAAAGGGGTGGGGCACCTGCCGTCGTCAAGGAAAAGACCTCGCTCTTAGAAAGTCGGTTTTGCTATTCTAGCACACTTCCGATTTCTAGCGCACAGTTTTCGTCAACAAGATACTTTCACCGAGTCGTCCGCAAGATGCAAATTCGAATCTCTTAGTATGGGAGGAAATATATTGCAACGGCAAAATCGTCGACATTATGAACGCTGGCTCTACCACGGTTCCGCCAAGCCCCTTCCTTTGCTCTGGTTTGCGGCTATGATGGCCGTTCTTGTCCTACTGGACGGCGCACATATGGGAGTCATCTGGTTGGTCCCGCCATTTGCCGCAACTTTGAGTATTCTGGTGCTACTACCTGAGTCTCCGATTGCACAGCCTTTCACGGTCATCGGTGGGTCTACCATGGGTGCCAGTGTAGGTACGCTGGTCTCTCTGTTTGCTCGAGGGCCGATGGTCGCGGCTCTGACTGCGGTGATATTACTTGCTGTCTTACCGGCGATCCGCTTGTACCACCCGCCTGGTGTGGCACTGTCGATGTATCCTTTGCTACTGCGGCCAGGCTTGCTGTTTCCGCTTGAGGTGGTGCTTCCTTTTACCTGTGTGGCTGTGTGTTCCGCTGCACTGCTCAGTCGATTTGCCTCCAAACGGTGGCCTGTTTATCCCGTGGCACTCAGGGACTCAACGAAAAAAACGGAAAATCAAGAGAGCTGATGGATGCCTCGAAAAGGTTTTAGTGGAATATACAGACAATAATAATGATGTTCGGGAAAGTTTCGCAAGGGTTAAACATAAAGTTTTATGAATTTTTATTCCGGATGTAAGATTACATGACAAATCCTCTTGATACGCCTTTGCTCATCCTGTACTGTACTGGTAACAGAAAAGTCAGCATTGTTGCAAAAAAGCTGACAACAGGAGAGGAGAGGCGATCATCTTGTTCCTTCCGTCACCGTCCTTCGTTAATTCTGGAGACAACGCCTGGCAATTGACCGCCGCTACATTTGTGGGACTGCAATCCATTCCGGGACTCGCGATTTTGTATGGAGGTATTGTCAAAAAGAAGTGGGCTATTAACTCTGCAATGATGGCGTTTTATGCATTTTCTGTGGTTTTGATTGTCTGGGCCATGTGGGGCTACAGCATGGGTTTTGGAAGTCCACTCGACTTAGGGCCGGGTATCCTATCCAATATGGTCGGTCGCCCTCATCCGATTTTAAATGGACTTCTCGAATCTGGGCGAGCTAATGTTCCCTTAGCTTCGAGTGGCATGCCGTCCCTGCGCTTTCCTATGTCGTCTATGATTTATTTTCAGTTTGTTTTTGCTGCCATTGCCCCAATCATCCTTGCTGGAGCGGTGCTGGGTCGCATGAGCTTTAAGGCGTGGATGTTGTTTGTGCCTATCTGGTCTACGCTCGTCTACAGTGTCAATGCGTTCATGCTTTGGGGAGGCGGGTGGCTCGCACAACTCGGCGCTGTGGATTACAGTGGGGGTTACGTCATTCACGTTGCAGCGGGTGTGTCTGGTTTTGTTGCCGCAGCGGTCGTTGGACCGAGACTGGCACAAGACCGAAAGAACTTCAATCCAAATAATCTGATGATGGCAATGGCGGGCGCGGGTATTCTCTGGCTTGGTTGGAATGGCTTCAACGGCGGTGACCCATACTTTGCCAATGCGGACGCTGCTGTGGCTGTTTTGAACACGAATCTCGCTACGGCGATGGCTCTGATTGCCTGGCTCTTTATGGATTACTTCAATACAGGAAAAGCTTCGTTAGTCGGCTCTATCAATGGCATGATTTGCGGGCTTGTTGCCATTACGCCAGCAGCGGGATACGTGAATGGATACGGAGCTCTCGCGATTGGCCTCGTAGCTGCTATCATTCCGTGGTACACTATGAATCGCCTTGGCTCCAAAGGGATTTTCAAGAAAGTTGATGACACGCTCGGGGTGGTGCATACACACGCCATTGCGGGTGCCATTGGTGGGCTGATGACAGGAATCTTTGCGGACCCGAATTTGCTTGAGTACATTGGAGTGAAAGGGACTCCAAGTGCTTCGGTTACTGGTTGGCTTTATGGGAATCCTCGACAATTTCTTGACCAGTTGATAGCTTTACTCGTCATTGTTGCCTATGATGCGGGCATGACTTACGGTATTTTAAAGCTCATCAGTCTTGTGGTACCCCTTCGTCTGTCGGACGCCGCTCTTGAACATGGAGACATGGAGGTGCATGGCGAGACATCGGACGACCGCGATGAAGAGATGCAGACTCCAGTACGTCCGCCCATTCGAGTACCTCAGCCGGTCTATGCGAAGAAACGGACTGTGTCTCTGAGTCGTCCCGAGAATTGATGGTGCGTCATTGCGTTGCCTTGACAAGTGCGTCGACCATCGGTTACACTACCGCTTGCATGCTAAGTCAAGATGTATTCAGACGGAGGCCTGCATGCGGTATGCGGAAGTGGCTCAGGGGTAGAGCATCGCCTTGCCAAGGCGAGGGTCGCGGGTTCGAATCCCGTCTTCCGCTCCATAGGATGGCGGCAAAGATGGTCCGATTGGTGGGCTATCTTTGCCGCACCTCTCGGAGAGATGGTCGAGTGGTTGAAGGCAGCGGTCTTGAAAACCGCCGTAGGTGCAAGCCTACCGTGGGTTCGAATCCCACTCTCTCCGCCACGTAGGGATAAGACAAGGCGCGGAGTTCCGATGGTCTCGACTGGAGACCGGAAGCCGCGCTTTTGATTTCTTCTGAAAAGCGATTTTTTTGACGAACCATGTTCATACTGCGCCCGTCGTATTGTGTCATGCGCCTCTTTGTTACTCCTCTGTTCGAGAACGCATTTCTCATGGTTAAGAACGCATTTTTCATGCGCTTCGCGGATTCCATAGTGGTTTTACGCAGTTTCAGCACCGTCTGAGGCGTTCATTGGCAACTTTACCTTTCAAAATATTGTTCAGTTGGCGCCCCGATGGGGAAGTCTTCATGGCCCTAGGCGTCTTTCAACACAACTTCAATACAAATCACATACACTGTCCATGCTGGACAAGGGAGGTTTGACGCATGAAAGTTCACTTCTTGGTTTGCATGAAGTGTGAAACAGAATGGGACGCCGAAGAAATTCCCACGCTTTGCCCTCACTGCGGGTCAGAATCTTCCGACTTGATGTTAGACGGTACGATTCATTTTGCTCACTTCCAAGAAACCTTAACGGATATTCCCTCAAGCCTGTAGTCCATGCGGTGTCTGACTGACGACCTTAGAAGGGATATCCTTTGTCTCGGGCTGGGGGAGTTTGGCCAGTCTCATGTACTTATCGACCATTCCTAACACATCATGACGATTTAAGTTTCCTAGGAGCGAGATGGGTTCGTTTCGCTTTCCTGGTGTCACCGGATAGATAGGTACTGGCTGGACGGACAGTCGTCCCACTGGCACTTCAAATAAGACGGTCTCTCGATAACCAGCCGCAGAGACAATTGCGGTTGTAGTGTCGAGAGGACGCGTTTCTGAGAATCGTGGATCCGCTTGAGCAGGGACGGTCGCAACAAAGTTTCCTTCGGCGTTCGTCGTGCCAATTTTCACGATACTTCCATCCGCACCAATTAGGATGACATGTGCCTTGGGTATTTTTTTCTCTGATTTGTCGGATGGGCTGTAGACTCGAAACTCAACTCTCCCAGTCTTTAGGATGTGTGCCGTGTTGGTGGGTGAACTCGTTGCTTGACTTGCAGGAACCTCTGTCGAGATGCCGACGAAAAGAGTGGTTGCTATGCAGGCGACAGAGCCAAACCCTCTTTGCAATATTTTCCTAGCTGTGTTCATGTCGCGAGTTCCGCCTTTCTGCCGTTTCACAATTAGGGTACATTGTAGTAGTTCCCATCTCATGCAAAATCATGAGTTGCGAAACGGAAGAACGACGGTTGAAGTAGGGGCATGTAGTTGAGTGCTGTTACCACCCACTGGAAGTGGACGACGAAGATGAGTCTTTGCTGGAACCAATCACCGGGTTGCTCGAGAAAGTTTCTGATGGACGGACAACGTACCATTTCTTCAGTACGCCGTTTCCGCTGGTTTGTCCAGCCGTTGTATCTGCACTGTACGTGTAAAGCGGAATCCCGTTGTAGGTGAGCTGCTCCTTTCCGGTCGATCTCGCTGTTTCTCCAACTTTTCCTGTGACGCCAGGGCCGACGGACAGGGAAACACCCGGCTTCACTAAGACGGGCGGCCAAAGTGCAGCGTTGGCCCCGTAGACCGTACTGTGATTCTTCTTGTCCCCAGTAAAGCGATAAACAGTCATACCCTGACTGTTAACAAGAATGTTCCCCAATTGGCTGTTTTTGACGACGCGCAGTACGGGTGTGGATGAGGATGTTCCACCACTTGAGCCACTGCTGGCAGAACTACTGCTGGTTGAACTAGAACTCGTTGTCGCGGCCGCAGTTCCACAGCCCGTAACCAGAGCGAGTGCGAGAATTGGGGCCGTCCACAAGGCAATTCGGGATTTCATGGGATTTACCTCCTTGTTTAGTCATTGCGGAAAGCACACGCTGTGCATACGCAGAGGCTCATGAAGTCAGATTGTCAGTGTCTATGCCGTTCACCCACTTCTATCTAATCACGGATGAGAACTTTTTTCAAAAGGGCCTCGCGTTCGGGGATGACGAGCAAGGCGATGAAAAGCACAGTGAACAGAGAATTTGAAATCAGCAGAAAGTGATGTTTTCGTTTGAACTCTTCGTCGAAAAGTGCTTCCCCGAGGCTCAAACGCGCTAAAAATATAAAGGCTCCAAGCCCGGCGAGCCGTGCTTTTTCCTGTGTGTACCGTTGAGAGCGAGAAAATGTCGAATCCGCCTCAGAGGTTTTTTTCATGTCCACCAGCTCTTCGTTAGAGATTTCATGGAAAGGCCCATGCAAAGCGTGAAGACTAAGGGTAGAAATGAACGACGTCGATTCATTAAATGAAAGGTCCGCATAGGGCGAATAGGCTCGTGCACGGAGAAAACGGTCTTGTGGCGTCAATTTCACACATACGTCATGGCTCTTTGGGCGCAAAGTACAGGAACTGGAAAGGGTGACGAGCCAACTTTCCTCTCGTGCGTCGAGGCAGTCAGGCTCGAATGCTGAGAAAGACCGTCAATGCAGCCGCAGGCCAGAGCATCGGGACGAGAATAATCCACCGAACAGCTCGTGGCCATCGGTGGAATTGAATCCAAGACAATAGAGAGCATGCAACAACGGACAGCGGGTAGGTCACAATCGCGGTACTTGTGTGAACTGCCCAACTCGTGGCTCCATGGTTAAACATAGTAGGTGCAATTGTCAGCGCGTACCACCACGGAACAAACAGAACTGCGTAAAAAACTTGAAGTAAAATGAGATATGCCCGCATGGAAACCTCCTCAATCGCCAGCGGCAATTGTTTGCGACTGCCCCCGTTCTCTCTTCTGGTGCGAGTGGATGAAGCACGGGAGAACTCGTTAGGAACACATGCCCCGAGGCATCGTTAGGAGGCACCTCGGAGCATGTCGTGACCAGAGATGCTGCAGAGGGCCGTCAAGTCACGAACCGTGTACCGTTTGAACCACATTGATTACGACGACGACCGCCATAAAAATTACGTAAATACGCAGTAACCAGATGGTCATCTTCAATCCTGGACCGAGTTTGCGCAGGGTCAAAGCTTTTGTCTTTTCTTCACTCTCTGCATGCTCTTTGAGTAATTCTCGTATTTTTTCCGGCTGTTGAGCTAGTCTGGACATGTTGAGTTTATCCAACGGTTCCGTTTCAGGAAAGTCTTTAGACAACATGTTCGAGCCCTCCTCACATGAGTTTATCAAGACTGTGCGTGGTCTGTCACTGCCGCAAAACTACGGCTGTCAAGGAATCGGCATGCTACGGATTTTTATAGATGAAGTGACGGGAAAATGACGGTGAGCGCGTAGACGATGCCCGCTAAGGAGACGAAGACACCTACGCCAATTCCCAAGACGTTTAAGAACCAACCGTTGCGGTGTTCGCCCATCACCTCTTTATCGTTGACGAGGATGAGCAGGAATCCAATCGCAGGAGGCATGGTCAGTACGGCAATTACGTTGACGATGATGACGACATATTCCAGTGGGAAGTGTGGTATGACGACCACTCCACCAGTGACAATCAACGTCAGAAACAGCATGCCGTAGAACGATTTTGCTCCCTTGAATGAACTATTTAAGCTGTGCGTTTGTCGGCGAACTTCTCCATAAGCATAAGCGGATGATGTCGAGATGGTCGTCGCGGCAACGAGGCCTGCTTCCATAATGCCTAAGGCAAACATCGCGCCGCCCACGTGTCCGATGTAGGGAACGAGCGCTTGAGCGAATTGGGCTCCGCCAAACTGGCTGGCGTTCATGTGGTGAATGTACAGCGGCGCAGTCGCGATGACGGCTGCAATGGCCGTCAAAGCGGCCAGAATTGCCCCGATGCCAGTATCCAGCCTGCCCTGAAACACATCTCGGATGGAGAGGCCTTTGTCGCTGACGGCTCCCTGTTGAAAGAACAACATCCACGGCGTGATGGTCGCTCCGATGTCGGACAGCAAGATGATAATGGTGTTTGAACTGCTACCGCCGGGTAGTGGACTCCAAGTCAAAGTTGCGTGAGCAACTTCTCCCCAATTAGGGTGGGCCATAATGGCTAGTGGAATGAAGATGAGGTTAAAGGCGGCCAGCGCCATGACCATTCGCTCCCACGACCAGTACCTTCGGAAAGAATACGCACAACTGATGATGATGATAGCCCCAAGAACGGCGGCCCAAGCCGGAATTCCGAAATATCCTGCGCCAGCGACCACGCCAACAAATTCTGTAACAAGTGTCATCAAGTTGGTGACCAAAAGGTCTCCCATGGCAAAATTGCCCCAGAATCGGCCGAATCTGCGATAAATTAATTCCGCGTGACCGGCTTTTGATACAGCTCCCAGTCGAACGGTAATTTCTTGAGCGATGAATGCTAGAAAGAAAGTGAAAATGATAAACGGGATGAAGAAGCCTATGCCAAACTGAGATCCGGTCGCGGCGTAAGACAGCATCGACGGTGCGTCATTTTCCCCCAACATGACCAAAATCCCTGGTCCAATCAGTAACCAGAATAGCCACAGCCATCGACGGTTTCGACGGGCTTGAAGAACCTGCAGTCTGTCGGATGCGCGGGCTGCATCCTCACGGTCTGCTGCTTTCACTGACATGCTTGACACCTCCGAGAAGTCATCTTTAGGTTAGAGCCAGTTTGTTTGCCGAAGGAAACATGATGGGCGCAGGTGCTCCTTATGGAAAAGACCCGTAACAAAGTGGAACCGTTTCGGTTGGGTACAGGCTTACGACAGGTATGATGTCACTAGGACGGACTAAAAGTGTTTCCCTGAGCCAACATCCGCTTTCATGGTATGCTCTTCGCTTCTCGACGTCAACTGGTCAAAGTGAAATTGTAAAAAGAAAATTTCTTGATGGCATTTCACCCCATGCTAGCCTGAATCGCACTCTATGGGGGACGGGTTTTGGAGTGATATACTGAGGAGAAGAGGTTGTCAATGACGTTGTCCACAAGAAGTTTCTGACCATTAGTATAAGGAAGAAGAGGTGTTGCTTTGTGGCGGTAGCAAAAGTCATTCGAGCTTTGCGGGGAGTAGAGAAGCGTTGCAAAGGCTGGGAGCAGGAAGCGGCCATGCGGATGTTGATGAACAACTTGGACCCGGAAGTGGCTGAACGTCCTGATGATTTAGTGGTTTACGGTGGAAGTGGCAAAGCCGCTCGTAATTGGCCCGCGTTTGAGGCTTTGGTTCGGACGCTCGAGACCCTTGAAGATGACGAGACCATGCTTGTGCAGTCCGGCAAGCCAGTCGGCGTGTTCCGCACCCATCGAGAAGCACCTCGAGTGTTGATTGCAAATTCCCTGCTCGTCCCGCACTGGGCAACGTGGGAGAACTTTCGAGAGTATGAGCGAATGGGTTTGACCATGTTTGGTCAGATGACGGCAGGGTCGTGGATTTACATCGGATCGCAAGGGATTCTTCAAGGAACGTACGAAACGTTCGCTGAAGCAGCCGTTCAAGCGGGATTGCAGTCTCTTTCTGGCAAGTGGGTCGTCACGGCAGGCCTTGGCGGAATGGGAGGTGCTCAACCGTTGGCTGTCACTATGAACGGTGGGGCGGTCTTGGCTGTAGAAGTCGACGCCGAGCGGGCAAAGCGAAGGGTGGAGACGAAGTATTGCGACGAGATTGCCTATGACTTGAACGATGCACTAGCGCGTGTGCGCGGGGCTGCGGAGCGTGGGGAAGCAAAGAGTGTCGCCCTCATTGGAAACGTGGCCGATGTGCTGGCGGAGCTGGTGCGGCGTGGCATAACTCCTGACTTTTTGACGGATCAGACGTCTGCGCACGACCCGCTGAATGGCTATGTCCCGACGGGTTACTCAGTGGAATCGGCGGCAGCACTGCGGTCGAGCGATGCAACTGCGTACGAGCGACTGTCCCGGCAAACCATCGCGCGGCATGTGGAGTCGATGTTGGAACTGAAGCGTCGCGGAGCTGTCGTTTTCGATTATGGCAACAATCTTCGCCAAGTCGCGTTTGACGAAGGCGTCAAAGATGCGTTTGATTTCCCGGGTTTTGTGCCTGCTTACATCAGGCCTCTGTTTTGCGAAGGGAAAGGTCCGTTTCGATGGGCGGCATTGTCTGGAGACCCGGCGGATATTGCGAGGACAGACGATTTAGTGCTTGAGATGTTTCCGGAAAATGAGCGTTTGTGCCGCTGGATTCGATTGGCTCGAGAAAGAGTCCAATTTCAAGGATTGCCCGCGCGTATATGTTGGCTTGGCTACGGGGAACGTGCAAAATTCGGATTAGCACTCAATGAACTGGTGCGGACTGGAGAGATTTCTGCACCCATTGTCATTGGCAGAGACCATCTCGACACAGGGTCCGTTGCAAGTCCGAACCGAGAGACCGAGAGCATGAAAGATGGTAGCGATGCGATTGCGGATTGGCCCATTTTGAATGCGTTGGTGAATACAGCGGCTGGCGGAAGCTGGATTTCTGTACACCACGGTGGTGGAGTGGGAATTGGATTTTCTATTCATGCCGGGATGGTCGTCGTGGCGGATGGGTCCGAGATTGCTCGGAGAAAGCTGGAGCGGGTTTTGACAACAGACCCAGGCATGGGCATCTTGCGCCATGCCGATGCTGGATATGAGACGGCCATTGCCACGGCGGAACGGACAAAACTGCGCATACCCATGCTGGAGGGCTGAGACGTTGACGGTCACACTGTACAGCGGGATCAAACAATTGGCGACGATGCAAGGCGGGCCTTCGGGGCCGCTTTGCGGCAAAGCGATGCGAACCGCGCAAGTGATTTGCGACGGAGCTATCGCGGTCAAAGACGGACGGCTGGTGGCGGTGGGGGAGCGGCCTGACGTGGAGGCGGCACTGCCAGCGGATGTGAATCGTGTGGATGTAGGGGGCAGACTGGTTACGCCCGGCTTGGTCGACCCGCACACGCATGTGGTCTACGCCGGCTCGCGCGCATCGGAGCTGGAACAAAAATTGAACGGTGTTCCGTATCTGGATGTCTTAGCGGCAGGTGGCGGGATTTTGTCAACCGTGGAGCAGACGCGTGCCTCCTCACTGGAAGAGCTGATTGCCGCTGCCAAGGGTCGCTTAGAGACCATGCTGGCGTATGGGGTGACATGTGTCGAAGCAAAAAGTGGTTATGGCTTAGACTGGGCTACAGAGGAGCGCCAGATGCTGGCGGTTCGTGAATTGGCTCAACGAGGGCCGCAACGCTTGGTCTCCACGTTTCTTGGAGCCCATGCGATGGCTCCAGAGTTTCGTGAGCACCCCAGTGCTTTCGTGGATGCAGTGGTAGGGATGATGGCACGTGTGGCTGAGCAAGGGCTCGCCGCGTATGCGGACGTTTTTTGCGAGACGGGCGTCTTTTCTGTGGAAGATTCTCGGCGAATTCTGCAAGCGGCACAGGCGGTTGGGCTTGGCGTAAAAATTCATGCGGACGAAATCAACCCGCTCGGCGGTGCCGCCCTTGCCGCCGAATTGGGCGCGGCCTCTGCCGACCACCTGTGTGCCGCCGCCACCGGGGATTTAATAAAAATGGCCGAGGCGGGTGTCCTCGCAGTCTTGCTTCCGGCAACTACTTGGTATCTGGGCAAAGAGATGGCACCAGCCCGACGGATGATCGACGAATGCGGCCTTGCGGTGGCTCTCGCCACCGATTGTAATCCGGGTTCCAGCCCGACCGAGAACCTTCAATTGGTCATGCAGTTTGCTGCGCATCAGATGCGGATGACGCCCATCGAAGTCTTGGCGGCAGTGACGCGCAACGCTGCGTACGCGATTGGGTGCGGTGCAGTATCCGGTCAGCTCGAAGTGGGCAGGCCTGCGGACTTTGTGATTTGGGACGTTCCAGATGTGTCGCATTTGGTCTATCACTTTGGCACCAATCAGGCAGCAGAAGTGTATATCGACGGTCGTCTGGTCGCGAAACGGGGGTGCGTGCTGTGAACTATCGCCACTTAGTACCGGCCGGAAAAGGCGGTTATCGAGATACAGAAGACCGCAAAGTAGTCGACTGGTTTAAGACCTCCAAGGACGTAGGCACCGTGGACGTAGGCACCGTGGACGTAGGCACCGTGGACGTAGGCACCGTGGATGTAGGTCTGCTTGGTGTGCCACTCTCGAAGACGTCCATCTCGCACTCGGCCGCGTTTATGTTTCCAGCCTCTGTGCGCCAAACGTTTGGAGCGTTTTCGACGTACAGTGTGGAATCGGACATCGACCTCTCAGAAATGTTGGGCGCAGCGGATTTTGGCGACGTGGCTATGCATCCAACGGATCTTCAGCGCTGTTTGCACCAGGTCGAGGAGGCGTTTTTCGACTACTGGACCCGTCCGGGTGCAAAATTGACGCTCGTTCTGGGCGGAGATCACGGTATCACGGCGCCGATTTTGGCGGCCCGTGCTGCCGTCGACTCTCGTTTCGCCGTCCTGCACTTTGACGCTCATCACGACTTGAGGAATCTCGAAGATGGCGGTCCCACGAATGGGACGCCGTTTCGTCGGTTGCTTTCGGGCGGCCATTTGCAAGGGGCGCGGCTGGCTCAAGTGGGACTGAGGGACTTCGTCAATGTGCGGGCCTACACGCAGTACGCGCGCGACCACGGCGTACATTTGGTGCCGATGGGGGAAGTCCGCCGAAATGGGCTGCAAACCGTCGTGGAACGTGCCTTGGACGCCATCGCGCCCGAGCCCGATTGGCCCATCTATGTTTCGTTCGATCTCGATGTGCTCGATCCTGCCATTGCTCCGGGGGTTCCAGCGCCTTCTCCGGGCGGACTGGGCCTCTTCGAGGTCTATGATGTTCTCCAGTTCCTTGGCGCGGACCATCGTGTTTTCGCACTCGATTTAGTCTGCGCCGATCCGTTGGTGGACGTTCGTCAAACAACATCGCGATTGGCTACCACCCTGTTGTTGCATTTTTGCTTGGGGCGCGCAAAGGGCAAAGGGAGCCAATGATGGTGCCTGCAGTGCGTGTTGCGGATGGGGAAAACTTTTTTCGCTCAATGGCCCATCGAGCGTTGACATCCCCTCGGAAGCTTGTTATTATCAAGGGCGTCGCTTTCAAAGGACGAACGAGCACAGTAGCATTTCCGCGGGAGCCGGGGCCTATAGCTCAGCTGGCTAGAGCGCACGACTGATAATCGTGAGGTCAGAGGTTCAAGTCCTCTTAGGCCCACCAAGAAGACGAAAAGCTCTTGCGTGAAACTGCAGGATGTGGTATAATGGTAAGGTCGCTATTTTCGAAATGTGCCCGTAGCTCAGCTGGATAGAGTGCTTGACTACGAATCAAGAGGTCGGGAGTTCGAATCTCTCCGGGCACGCCATGCCGAAGTGGCGGAATTGGCAGACGCACACGACTCAAAATCGTGCGGGAAACCGTGCCGGTTCGAGTCCGGCCTTCGGCACCATAGCGGGGCTATAGCTCAGCTGGGAGAGCGCTTGAATCGCACTCAAGAGGTCACCGGTTCAAATCCGGTTAGCTCCACCAATGGATGTTCCTCGATAGCTCAGCGGTAGAGCATCCGGCTGTTAACCGGAGGGTCGTAGGTTCGAATCCTACTCGGGGAGCCACTTTAGGCCCCATGGTCAAGCGGTTAAGACACCGCCCTTTCACGGCGGTAACGCGGGTTCGAGTCCCGCTGGGGTCACCATGGGCGGTTAGCTCAGCGGGAGAGCACTCGCTTCACACGCGAGGGGTCGGCAGTTCGATCCTGCCACCGCCCACCAGTGAGCCTCTTCGCTTCTTGAAGCTCATCGCTTTATTGGAAGTACTTCGGTTTGGAAGGCTTTTGGTTCTTGTACGACTTACCTACAGGTACATGAACGTTGTTATGTGAAGTGTTTGTTTTAACTCGTCGCGGGGTGGAGCAGTTGGCAGCTCGTCGGGCTCATAACCCGAAGGTCGCAGGTTCGAGTCCTGCCCCCGCAACCACATGGAGCTGTGGTGTAGTGGCCTAACATGCCTGCCTGTCACGCAGGAGACCGCGGGTTCGAATCCCGTCAGCTCCGCCACTGTTTTATCGTAGCCGCACCCTCTGCGAGGGCCTATAGCTCAGCTGGCTAGAGCGCACGACTGATAATCGTGAGGTCAGAGGTTCAAGTCCTCTTAGGCCCACCATAGGTGGTCCTTTTTTTATGTTCTCCATTTCTGTCGGATTGACGAATCCCTCGCACTGCGGTAGGCTGAACGAGAGTCGAGCAGAGATGGAACATAGATGAGTTGAGTTTGGTGGAGCCGAGAGCGTCTGGCAAAGTCTGTGAAGAGAACGGTTTGCCGCACACAGTCAACGGCTGTGTCTTTTCGTCGTCCGGCCCCCCGATTTTAGGAGGGTGTCAACATGTTGCTGGTCATTGATAATTACGATTCGTTTACTTACAATTTGGTCCAGTATTGCGGAGAACTTGGCGCAGAGGTGAGAGTCATTCGGAACTCTGCCCCTCTGGCGCAAGCGTTCGACATACGCCCAACCCATGTGCTTGTTTCGCCTGGTCCCTGCACTCCTTCAGAGGCTGGAATATCGTTGGAAGCCATTCACCATTTTGCTGGGCGCGTGCCGGTACTTGGTGTTTGTTTGGGGCATCAGGCCCTCGGGCAGACGTTTGGAGGGCGGGTCGTTCGAGCGGATCGACTGATGCATGGGAAAACTTCCATGGTTCGGCATGTGGCCGATCCGCTGTTTGCTTCGGTCCCTCCAGTATTTCAAGCGACGCGCTACCATTCCCTGGTGGTAGATCGCGCCACTCTGCCGAGCGATTTTACAGTCACTGCAGAGACCGACGATGCCATCATGGCTCTTCGCCATCGACCAACGGGCGCAGTCGGAGTGCAGTTTCATCCAGAATCCATCTTGACGGAGTCTGGCAAGACGATACTGGCGAATTTTCTTGCAAGCTGAGGGGGTGATGGCGTGTTGAACGAGACCGTTCGTGTGGCAAAAGTGGATATAGACCCTTTTTACTTTTATTTGCAGTGTGTTCGTCAGGCGGGCGACCACGATGTCTATTTGCTCGATGCGGCAAAGGATCGCGAGACAGATACTCGCTATCAATTGTCGATTCTCGGACTGATGCCGCTGTTGGAAGTGCAAGTGAAGGACGGATGTACAGCCATCTATGTCCGGCATGGCTTAGACCGAGTGGTTCAGGAAGTGTTTGCCGCGGCGCCGCGCCCAGCACAGGCTCCTATGTTTCGCCCGTCTTCCGTCGGGATGGAGCCGAGTGTTTTGTTAGCCGGGGACCCAATTCCTATTTTGGAACAGTTGCGTCAAACCCTTCGCGGCATGGTGGGTACGGAGAACTGGGAACCATTTTCATCAGGCTTTCTCGGGTACTTAGGGTACGATGCCGTGCACTACCTGGAAAAACTCCCGAAGACGACGGTTGATGACCGGCAGCTTCCCGACATCAGACTGCAATTTCACGCCTTGACAGTTCATTTGCGCGGTCACGAAGCAAAGATTTTTTCGATACCGAACCAAATGATTCAGTATCTCACGGGAGCAGACGCGTCAAGGCTGGAGTCGTTGGTGAAAAACGTCTCGCGGTTAGTCGATGTCTATACGGCAGACGAGCCGGAACTCCTTGCAAGTGCCAGAGACCAATCGCAATCGCCGACTGACATCATCGATGATGTCGCTCCGCAGACTTACATGGATAATGTCAATCGCGCTCGAGAATACATTCGCGCAGGCGACATCTTTCAAGTTGTGGTTTCGAAGCGCATGCGTACCGAAGCCAGACTTCACCCTTACGTCGCTTACGACCAACTTCGCAAATTGAATCCGTCCCCGTATATGTTCATGACCGAATACCCGGACATGCGACTTTTTGGCGCTAGTCCTGAAGTTCAATTTCGAACGGTCGACGGGTCGGCGGAGATGAAACCCATCGCAGGAACTTCGCGAGGGCGCGGTCAGACTCCCGAAGAAGATGCCGAACTCATGAACAGACTACTCGCTGATGAAAAAGAGCGCGCTGAGCATGTGATGCTCGTCGACCTTTGTCGCAATGATCTAGGCCGCATCAGCGTCATCGGGTCCGTCCATGTTCCGCAGTTTATTGTCGTCGAACCCTATTCTCATTTGTTCCATTTGGTCTCTCTTGTTCGATCTCGATTGCGAGACGATGTCTCTGTCTTCTACGCGCTACTCGCCACGTTTCCGGCGGGCACGCTGTCGGGGGCGCCAAAAATTCGCGCCATGGAGATTATTGATGAACTCGAGACGTTGCGCCGTGGACCGTATGGTGGACTGATTGGCATGGTCGACTTAGAGTCGAATGCCAATACCGCTATCATCATCCGTTCCATCGTGGAGACAGACGGGCAATATTATATTCAAGTGGGCGCGGGAATTGTGGCAGACAGTGACCCGAGCACAGAGTGGCAGGAGTGTCATCGGAAGGCGGGCGCACTTGTAGATATTTTGTCACGTCCGTTGACCGTGCAAAAGTGATATACTGGTTGTGAGATCCATCTGCGAATGGAGAGGAAGCTCCTCCAGTCTTTTGGGACACTCCAGCGTGAGGAGGAAAGCACATGGAGAACGGGTTTCAGTTTGACTTGTCGGCGGCTGCTTGGCGCAACAGTATTGCGGACGAAAGAGCTTTCGTCGAGGCATTGGCAACACGTTTCGAGGGAGCGCTGCCCGATAAAACAGTCATTGAACGGCAGCACGGCTTGTTTGTCAAGTCGCCGCGGGTAGAGTGTATTCGTATTAGTTTTGACAGTGAGGAATACACATTGCACTTTTCTGGTAAGCATGGTATTAGGACGGAAATTAGCAAAGTGGTTCGCGGGATTCGCTTGAAAACAGAGACCGTGCCATTTCCGGACTGGCTCGATGCTCTGTCTCAGGAAATCTCTCGTTATGCCGAAGGACACGACGAACTGCACGCCAAGTTGCTGGAGTTTTTAATGTCCTAATAACGGCGAAAGGGGGGATGTTGACCAGTGTGGTTTCGCCGAAAAAACCCTGGTGGGATGACGCGAGAAGAATTGCAGGAGCGCATTCGTCGCAGCGCGGAGCGCGCGGCCAACGCGGAGGCCGCTCTGGAACGAGGGGAACTGCCGCGTTACGTCTATGACCGAGCAAAAGAGCAACTAGCTCACGAATTACCATGGACGAGTGATTTGACTGTCAGTGAATGGGCGGTTTTGTCCCGGTACAAGCTTCGCCCACTTGGGTTGGTGATGGGATGCTGCGTGTATCACCTGGGAACGCGGGGTAAAGCGAACGCAGCGAGCTACTACGGGTCGTACTCGTTTGTGCAGCAGGAACAGGCGATGTACGATACGCGAGCTTTGGCGCTTCACCGGCTCAGTCAAGAGGCCGCCTTGTTGGGTGCCAATGCGGTGGTCGGAGTAGAGTTGGAAATTCGTGAGGGACTCGAGCAAGAAACCTTAGAGCTTCGTGCTTTCGGAACTGCTATTGTGGTAGAGGGATTATCTGTTCCTTCAAGTCCGCTCCTGTGTACCGTGTCGGGTCAGGACTTAGTTCGCCTGTTGCATGCCGGGAGTATGCCAGTCGGCTTGGCGATGGGTGTGGGAATCTACTATCAACAAAGCGACCGTCAAGACATGTGGCAAATGGGTAGCTACTACAATCAAGAGATGTATTCGTATTCGGATGCGGTCTATCAGGCGAGACATCGTGCGATTACGGCAATGAAGCATCATGCGGCGGATGTCGGCGGGAATGTGGTTCTAGCTCATCACACGTCCATGCATGTGGAAGAAGTCGAAGTCGAGGTCGAAGTGGGATTCGAAGAAGTCGATAGCCGAACGAATCACATTGTTGAATTTTTCGCTATGGGAACGATTGTATCGAATCGCGGTCAAGTTCATCCGGAGCGGCCGCAACTGGTCGTGTCCCTCAACGATTCAAATTCATAACATGAGGAGGCGAGTTGTTTGTCGGTGAATGGAGAGGATTTACCAAAACACGCACTGGAACGCTTGCAAGGCTTGCGAAGACAGGGGCATCCAGGGGGCGTTTTCACCTCAGACCTGTCCGTCAATGAATATCTTCTTGTTCGGGATGCGGGGTTTGAGCCCATTGGCTTAGTGGTAGGTTCGTCAATATATCACATCGGCTATCAACAAGGGGCCTGGCGCCAGAGCATGGAGATGGATGTACTGACCCAAGCAATGTACCATGCGCGCGAACTCGCCATGAGCCGAATGGATGAAGAGGCACAGGCTTTGGGAGCAGATGGAGTGGTTGGCGTCCGCATTGAGGTCAACCGATACGAGTGGGGCGCGGATATGGCCGAATTTATGGCGATTGGAACCGCGGTGGCGTCTCGTGAAACTCCAGGTAAGTTTCGCTCCAATACGGGTAAGCCGTTTACATCCGATTTGTCAGGACAAGATTTTTGGACGCTGCTGCAGGCAGGTTATCGCCCACTCTCGCTCGTTATGGGGAGTTGCGTATACCATGTTGCGCATCAAGGAATGCTGCAGGCCATGCGCAATGTTGGCCAAAATGTTGAGTTGACAAATTTCACGCAAGCGCTGTATGACGCACGCGAGCTCGCAATGGAAAGAATGCAAATGGAAGCTCATGAAGAGAAGGCAGAAGGCATTGTCGGGGTGCGCTTAGAAGAGAAATCGCATGGATGGGGGTCTCACGTCATTGAGTTTTTTGCCGTTGGGACTGCTGTAACTCCTATGCGGGAAGATCATAGCATTGCTCGCCCGCAGATGATTTTGTCATTGAACGACTAGAACGGACAAAAGGTTCACGAAATGCTCTAGAATTTCCGCTCTAGAACGCTGGCAAAATCCGGTGACTGTGATATGCTGAGACTGTACTCACCCGAAGTGACAGATGTCCTGCTCTTGATGTCGGCTTCGGAAACTCCGAGGAGGATGAACGAGATGGGATTGTTCAAACGGGCTACGGAAATCGTTGAGTCGCAGGTCAACAAGTTCCTAGATCGCGTGGAAGACCCAAACGCGACGTTGGACTTGTCATATGAGAAGATGCTGGATGGTTTGCAACAGGTAAAACGTCATCTGGCGGATGTCGTGACGGAGCAAAAGGCACTCGAGATGCAGATTCAAAGTGCTGAGCGTGAAGTCAAGGAACGCGAGGAAGAAGCTCGTGCGGCGCTCAAGGCAGACCGCGAGGATTTGGCGGCCAAGGCTCTGGAGCGCAAGCAGGCAGCCGTGTCGCGGGTCAGCACATTGCAAGAATCGCATCAGCGGATAACCGAGCAAGTGGAACGTCTGAAAGATGCCGAGAGGAAGTTCCAAGACCGGATTTCTCAGTTTAAGACGACCAAGGAAGTCACGAAGGCGACTTACTCGGCAGCGCAAGCAGAAGTTCGCATCGGTGAGTCGATGTCTGGCATCGGTAAAGAAATCGGCAATGTTGGCGAGACTGTCCGGCGTGCGAATGACAAAGCAGAACAGATGTCTGCTCGCGCACAGGCTATGCAGTCCTTGCAGGACGATGGGATTTTAGACGATGCGATGGACAATCGAGATTCTGTCCAGAAAGAGCTGGATAAAATTCGCAAGGATTCGGCAGTGTCGGAGGAAATGGCTCGCTTAAAGGAAGAAATGAAGGCGAAAAGCGGTAGCTGATGTCTTCCCTGATGTGCTTTCTCAGTGCACTGCTTCGTGAGCAGATAGACTAAGAACAGTGTATAGAGAGAGCTAAGAGAGACTTGGTTTCAGGAAATGTCTAGAGACAGACGAAGCATGAGGCTCCGTCTGTCTCTTTGCAATCGTTGGTTTTCTGGCAGGTGCTGGTTCTTTTTCAGCGTTCTCTTGTAGTTCGCGCGAGTGCGTGCTATAATCTTTGAGTCGCGTGCGTCCGTAGCTTAGTGGATAGAGCGCTGGCCTCCGGAGCCAGAGGTCGGGGGTTCAAATCCCTCCGGACGCGCCACGGAGCGAACATCCTCCGAGATTTCTACATGCCGCAAACAGGGCAACCCGAAAGGGGTGTCCTGTTTGCGTTTATTTTAACTTGATACATTTATCGTGTTGTGCTCATGGGGTCGAATGACCTAGCAACACCGAGTGTGCTACGAGAATACAATAATCCATCACCATGGTTTTGCCGCAACGCGCTGCCTGTTCTGCTGCCGCTTCATGGTATACCCCTTCTTGAGCCCAGAGTACGGGGGCGGAGATGGAGCAGGCGTCGGCAACGACGTCCGGCAGTGCGTCACTCTGGCGAAAGATGTTGATGATATCCATGGCCGAGGGGACGTCTTGAAGCCTTCCATAGGCGCGCAGACCACGCCAAGATTGAAGATGAGGATTGACTGGTATGACTTCGTATCCACGGCGCGCCAACTCGACGCTGATGCTGTAACTTGGGCGGTTAGGGTCGTCAGAAATTCCAACAACGCCAATCCGCTTTGCTTTTTGTAAGATGGTTCTCAACGATTCTTTTGATGGGTTTTCAAACATCTGAAATCGCCTCCGGCCCGAGCATACTCCGCAGAGAATCCAGACACAAGTTGCGAGCCGAAGGCAGTTCTCTTAACCAATGGAGCTGGCGGACGATCCGTACGTACCATGCATGCCATGCATGCCGCCCATAGGGTATCCCATGGAATATCCCATGTGCGGCATGTGATACATCGGCATACCGTGGGCATGAATGGAAGTGGCATCAAAATGGGCGACTGAGGCGTGCTTTCCTACATATATTCCGTCGTCACCTGGGCAGAGCAGGAAGAACAGAACGAAAATAATCAGAAAGACTACGGCCCAACGCGTATACACTCCGAATGCTCCCATGAACTCACTCCTCCTTCGTTGGATAGTTCACAAAATGCTGGGACATCCGCCCCCGGGCACGGGCATTCGCGGAGAAACCGAAGTGAAATCGAACAAAATTCGTTCGCCATATACACGCTGAATAAAAATTCATGTATAATGAATAAAAATTCAAACGAGGAGGTGTCTTGACATGGTGGTGACACCTCCTGTCCGTGCAGGCATTATCGGTGTGACTGGATATTCTGGCACGGAACTGCTGCGCATTTTGTTGCAACATCCGCACCTTGAGGTTACGTATTTGGCCGCTCGCCAAGTCACAGCGGCCACACCAGTAGGCACTCTGCTTCCTTCCTTTGCAGCCTGTTCAGGAACGCTCTTGGTCCATCCCTTTTGCGAGACGGACTGTGTTGACGCTTGTGACGTGGTGTTTGTGGCGTTACCTTCTGGGGTTTCTGGGGATATTGCTCTCTCTCTCTCGAACAAGGGGGTCGTGGTGATCGACCTGTCTGGTGACTTACGTCTACCGAAAGAGGTCTACGAACAGTGGTATCCGCATCGGTCACCGCTCCCTGCAGATCAAGCCCCCCCTGTATACGGCCTCTCAGAGTGGTTTTCCCATGCCGTGACGGGCGCGACTTTGGTCAGCAATCCAGGTTGCTATGCGACTGCCGTGGAATTGGCCTTGTTGCCTATCGTTCAGAGTCCGTGGATGGATGCGCGCCAATCGGTGGTGGTGGATGCGAAGTCGGGCACAACCGGGGCAGGGAAGTCGCCTGCGGCGCACTTGACATTTTCCGAGATGACGGAGAACTTTCGCGCGTATCGTGTAGGCCGTCATCAGCATCTCCCGGAAATTGAACAGACGTTGACTCAACTCACTGGTAAGTCCGTTTCCATCTGTATGACAACACAGTTGTTGCCAGTCGCTCGTGGGATCTTCGCAACTTGCTACGTGCCGCTTGTCGGTCCGGTGTCAGACTTGGAACTTCGGACTCTTTACGAGGATGCTTACCGAGAGACAGTCTTCGTGTCTATGCTTCCGCCTGGAAGCTGGCCCGACCTGCATTCCGTCCGAGGCACGAATCAGTGTCTTCTCAGTATCCATGTCGATGCGCGCAACAACATGTTGCAGGTGTTCAGCGTGATCGACAATTTGCAAAAAGGTGCAGCGGGGCAGGCCGTGCAAAATTGCAACCGAATCTTCGGTTGGCCGGAAATCAGTGGACTGTCTGTTATTGCGTCCGCTCTGTAGGAGGTGACGTTGTGCCGGGAGTTGTTGTCAAAGTTGGAGGGTCACTTCAGGGGAATGGCGAAGCCCTTATGGCGGCGCTTGTGCGTCTGTGGCAAGAAGGTGTACCGCTCGTCGTGGTTCACGGTGGAGGACCACGGATTAGCGAAGCTTTGGAGTCTGCAGGTATCTCGCTCTCTTTTGCCGATGGATTGAGGCGGACGACGCCGGAAGCTATGTCGATTGTCGATGCGACACTTGGAACGACGGTCAATATCGAGTGGGTCAATGCCTTACGTGCGGCACGTCTACCCGCGATTTCTGTGCATGGCGCGAAAACTGGCCTGTTTTTAGCGGAATCCGCGCATTCAGACCGGACTGGCGAGACGGTGCGAGCCAATACTCGCGCATTAGACGGGCCGCTGTCGCGGCGAGAAATCCCAGTGGTCGCTCCGATTGCGAAGAATGGTCGTGGTGAACGCATGAATGTCAATGCGGATATTGCGGCCAGCGCACTTGCAGGGGGAATCTCGGCAGAGCGATTAGTATTCTGCACGGATGTTTCTGGCATTTATGCGGACTGGCCGCAGGGAGAGATGCTCACCGAGATGGATTTCGATGAGCTCGAACAGCGACGGCGGAACCGAGAATTCACTGGGGGCATGGTTCCTAAAGTGGATGCTGTGCTCCATGCGCTCGCAGCAGGCGTTTCGTGTTGTTATGTCGTGGATGGTTGGAATTCAGACAGCGTAGCGTGGGCGGTGCTAGGCGACTCATGCAGTCGGCAGGAGGTAGCTTTAGGAACGCGAGTGAAGGGACGTGTGCATTCGTGACAGAGAGACTGGAACAACCAACCATCGAGAAGGAAGATGTGTTGTTCAAGAATTATGGGACACACAGGCTGTCCATGGTTCGTGGCGATGGAGTCTGGCTCTATGACGATAAAGGCAGCAGGTATTTAGATTTTACGGCGGGAATTGCGGTGTGTAGTCTCGGCCACGCCCACCCGGCGGTAACGGAAGCCATCGTTCGCCAAGCGCAGACCTTGATTCACTGTTCAAATTTGTACGGGGTTCCTGCTCAACTGCGGGTCGCCAAGAAATTGACGGAGGAGAG
The DNA here is from genome assembly GCF_024706985.1 of Alicyclobacillus sp. SP_1. GTDB lineage: Bacteria > Bacillota > Bacilli > Alicyclobacillales > Alicyclobacillaceae > Alicyclobacillus_I. Next base: position 138,204 of record NZ_JAMCCX010000028.1, read on the forward strand.
TGGGCTGGGACGTGTACTCTTTTGTAACTCGGGAGCGGAAGCAAACGAAGGAGCGCTGAAGTTGGCCCGTCGTTATGGAACGCGCATTCGAGCAGACAAGACGAAGCTGATATCGCTCCCCGGTGCATTCCACGGGCGCACGTTTGGTGCTTTATCGGTCACTCCGAAACCAGCTTATCAGGCTGGCTTTTTGCCGCTCTTGCCGGACTGTGCGTCTCCGCCTTCCTTGGCCGACGTATTGCAGGAAATTGACGCACGGACCGCCGCGTGTATCGTCGAAGTTATACAGGGTGAGGGCGGGGTGCACCCGATTCCCGTGTCTTTTCTTCGAGACCTGCAAGCAAAGCTGCGAGAGCATCAAGCTCTGCTTATCGTCGATGAAGTTCAGACGGGAATTGGTAGAACGGGAGAAATGTTTGCATTTTTGCAAGCATCTCTTCAACCAGACATCCTGACTTTAGCGAAAGGGCTTGGTAATGGTGTGCCAGTTGGTGCCATAGTTGCTCGCCAAGAGGTTGCGGACGTGTTTGATGCGGGTTCGCACGGAACGACGTTTGGCGGGAATCCTCTCGCGATGGCGGTTGTCGAAGCAGTGTTGGAAGTTGTCTCGGAACCAGCATTTCTAAAGCATGTCCGCGAACTAGGGGAAGTTTTGCGGGCAGCTTTGGAGGAACGTTTCACGAACGTGACAGGACGAGGTTTGATGTGGGGGTTTGATGTACCAATCGATGCAAAAGAGTTCGTTCGCTTGGCAGAAGAGAACGGGTGTCTGCTGACGGCCGTGGGGCCAACGCGGGTGCGTGCGGTTCCGCCTCTTATCTTAGATAAGCAGCATGTGGATGAATTCGCACGGTGCATGGACTCCATCTTGGCTCTCCCGCAGGTAACAGTACCTGCTCGGCGACAGTAGAAATAGAGACACGCAAAGATTCAGGAAAGCCTCTGCCGAAGGAACGGAGCAGCAGTGGCACTGTACGTTCAAATCGAGCTAAGGCAGACATGAGAGGTCTCTGTTTGCCTTAGCATAAAATTTCGCTCTGATTAAAAATTATGCGCATCGGAGGAGCTTCGAGATGGGATGAGTTTAGGGCAATTCCGCTGTAAAGGCACGATAAATGGCGAAGCAGCCGCGGTTCAAGAAGTTTGCACGTACTCCAGTTCTTTTATTTGAGAGTGAATTGATGTATAATAAACCATCGCTACTTCGTCACAATGATCGAATTTTTTGCAGTAAATGCAGTCTTTCCAGACTTTGTGCGGAAGCTCGTCTTTCTTCACTGTTTGAAAACTTAATTTTTCGAAAAAGGTGGTTTGGTAGGTCAGGGAAAGAACTTGGGCAATTCCCATCTGCTCTGCTTGTTGCGTTAGCTGCCGGACGATGAGTCGGCCAATTCCGCGCCCATGCTGTTCCGCGTCTACCGCTAGTGAACGAATTTCCGCTAAATCCTTCCAAAGGATATGCAATCCAGCGACACCTAATATTTTGTCACCCTCGGCTGCGACGGTGAAACAGTGCAGATGTTCGTACAAAGATTTTGCGGTTCGTGGCAGCATCAGTCCTTGGTTGGCGAATGTCTGAATCAAAGATTGCATGGCGTCCACATCGCGGACGGTGGCTTTGCGTATTTCCATGACGAGTCTCCCCTTTCCTGCTTGACGTAGTTATATCACGATGTAGTATTTATATGCAAGATAACGTATATTATTTCATCATAACAAAGGAAGTGAATGAGAATGCACTTGAACGCATGGACCACAAAAGTGAATCAAGAACAGGATGCGTGTGGCATTTTTGCAAGAATTGAAAAGACGGGTGTGGCCAAACGCGAAGTCGTTGTGGCCGGTGTTCAGGCGCTGTCTGCCATGCGTCATCGCGCCGGTTACGTCGCCGGCGAGGGAGACGGATGTGGCCTCCAGATGGACGTGCCAAAAGCGCTTTGGCAGAGTCGACTCGCGAGCGCTGGAGTCAATCCTGAGTTGGTCGACCATCCGTCGTTTTTCGTCGGACATCTCTTTCTACAACGGGAAAATCACGCAGCTTCCGAAGCTGCCATTCGCTCTATTTTTGCAAAACACCAGTTGACCCTATTGGTGGTTCAGACGGATGGGGTGAATTCCGCTGCGCTGGGAGCTTCGGCCGGATTGGAGAAGCCCGTCTTCTGGCAGGTTGCTGGAATTGTTGCGTTTGATGGAAACGGGATCGACCCGCTGTATGCTGCTCTCACCGAATTGGAGAAGATGGATGGGGTTCACGTCGCGTCTTTAAGCAAGGACTCGGTGGTCTACAAGGTGGTTGGAGACGACCAAACTCTCTATAATTACCACAAAGATTTGCAAGATTCGAGAATTGCAAGCTCTTTTGTGATGGCTCATACGCGATACTCTACCAATACGTCCACCTCGTTCGCACGCGTCCAGCCGTTCTCGCTGCTCGGCCACAATGGAGAAATTAACACGATTTCTCGCTTTTATTCGGAGGCACACATGATTGGAGTGCCGCTGTCCTCTGAAAGCAGTGACTCACAGATGATTGACCGGGTCTTGCAAGGCCTCCTTGCGGAACGTGGTTGGTCGCTTATGGAAGCAATGGAACTCGTGTTTCCGCCGATCCTGCACGAAATCAAGAGCATGCCATCCGACCTCTCGGACCTCTACATGTTCTTTCGAGCTCTCTGGGGACCGTTTGCGCAAGGTCCGGCTGGCGTTCTTGCCCGCTACGGTGATGAAGTCGTCGTGTCGGTTGATGCGCTCGGACTGCGACCCCTGTGGTGGATGGAGACGGCATCGTATTTTGCCGTCGCTTCCGAGCAGGGCATTGTTCCACTGAGAGAGTGGGTTGCTTCTCCGAAAGCGCTGGCGCCTGGTGAAAAACTCGCGGTAACCTTGGGGAATGAGCCGAAATTTTGGACCTATCAAGAGATGCAGCAAGAAGTCTTGCGCCGCGTCTCGCTGCGCTATGCCATCCACGGGGAGCGGCGAACGCTGCGCTTTCCCGGATTGCTGACCCGAGAGCACAGCGTGATGCATCCGCACCGCGACAGTCGCCCTTTTTCGGCGCGAGCTGCGGCGTTCGGATTTCGAGAAGAGGACTTTAAGATGCTGGAGTTTGAGATGCATACGGGTGTTGAACCCATCAAATCGCTCGGTTTTGACAGCCCGATTGCAGCTTTTGCGGAGGGCATTCATTCCGTTGCAGATTTTCTTCAAGAGACTGTGGCCGTGGTGACGAATCCGGCCATTGACCGGGAACGAGAAGTGGAACATTTCAGTACGAGGTCTATCGTTGGTTGCCGACCATCGTTTGACCTTAAGAAATCAAATAGCCCTCGTTTGGAAGTTCAATCGCCGCTGCTGCTCGAAGAGTTACCGGAGTACACTGCGGTCGATGGGGCTGCCATTCAAGCTACAGCGCACAAGCTGGGAACGCTCCTCTATGAGGATGTTCTCGACCAATTGCACACGTCGCAAGAGGCCACTGTGGAATTGCTCATTCATCGCCATCCAGAGGAGTCGATTGAGGCGTCTCTCGCGCGCATCTCTGCAGAGGCTGTAGAGGCCGTTTCACGCGGTGCGCATCTGATTGTGCTGGATGACCGTTTGCAATTTCGGAGAGGTGCTTTTGTCGATCCGCTCCTCGTCCTTGCCTCGGTCCACAAAGCGTTGCTTTGTCCGCAACCGAACGGGCGAGAGCATTTGCGCCGACAGACAGGGTTAGTGCTCCGTAGCGGCGTACTGCGCAACTTGCACGATTTGGTCATTGCGTTTGGGCTTGGGGCGGATGCTTTAGTACCGTATCTCATGTGGGAGTTTGTCGCCGATAAAGGCGGGTTGCCCGCTTTGGAGAACCTCTACAAAGCACTGGACAAGGGTCTGGAAAAAGTCATTTCGACGCTTGGTATTCATGAATTGCGAGGGTACGAGCGGCTCTTTTCGGGTATTGGACTGTCCCCCGAGATTGCTGAAATCCTTGGCGTACCGAATTTTTGTGGCAGTTCCAGTAGTGGATTTTCGTTTTCTCATCTCGAGGAGGAAGCGGCCGTGCGGCAAGAGCGATACTCTGCGGATAAGGATCGAGCGATGCCGCGCAACAAATCATTCCAACTTTATCCCCGGATTTGGAAATCTGCGGGACGAGTGGCCAGTGGCGAAGTGGACTATCAAAGCTATGTGGAAAAGCTTGAGGAATTGGAGCAAAGCCAACCCATCTCGCTTCGGCATAGTCTCGATTTTGTGCGAGCAGAGACGAGGTTGTCCAAGTCGTGCGTCGATACTTCGGTGGACATTCACTCCCATCCACTGGTCATTTCTTCGATGTCTTTCGGTTCTCAGGGAGAGACGGCGTTTCGCGCCTATGCGGAAGCGGCGTATCGGTTGAATGTGGTCTGCGTGAACGGTGAAGGCGGGGAAATTAAAGACATGTTGCACAAGTATCCTCGTCATCGCGGTCGGCAGATTGCTTCCGGACGATTTGGGGTCAATGCAGAATTGTGCAACGACGCGTATCTGCTGGAAATCAAAATTGGTCAGGGAGCAAAACCTGGGGAAGGCGGCCATCTACCGGGATCAAAAGTGACGGCACAGGTGGCGGCTGCCCGCAATGCGGCGCTCGGAGTGGACCTGATTTCCCCCTCCAACAATCACGATATTTATTCTATCGAGGACCTGGCACAAGTGATTTACGAACTTAAGCAGGTCAACCCGGATGCCAAGGTGGCAGTCAAAGTCCCGGTTGTCCCAAATATAGGAACAATCGCAGTCGGCATTGTTAAAGCAGGAGCGGATATTGTTACGCTGTCTGGATTTGATGGCGGCACGGGGGCGGCTCGGGCTCATGCCATCCATCATGTTGGATTGCCCATGGAAATTGGCGTGCGTTTGGCGCACGATGCTTTGTCTGCATCGGGCCTTCGAGACGTTGCAGAGATATGGGCGGACGGAGGATTGAAGTCTGGTGCGGATGCCATGAAGGCTATTCTGCTCGGGGCCAACCGCGTGGGATTTGGAACGATGGCCATGGTTGCGATTGGCTGTACGTCCTGTCGCGCTTGCCACAAAGACACCTGTCATGTGGGCATTGCCACGCAGATGACGGACTTGGCTGAAGCGCATGAAAAAGGTCTCACGGCATTCTCTCCACGAGAATTTGAAGACTCGGTTCAAAAATTGGTGCGCTTTTTTTCCGCTGTTGGCGAGCACATTGCCGAGTTAACGGCAGCGCTCGGGGCGACGCGCACTCAGGACTTAGTCGGTCGGCGAGATTTGCTTCAAGCTCGCGCTGGAATCTCTCAAGTCGATGCGGCTTGGTTGACGAAGTACGCAGAGTCTTCGAAAGGCCGCGGCACGACCATCCAATTCCGTTCCGCAGATTGGGATGAGGTCTCCCTCGTCGGTGATGCAACTGGCACCTTTGGGGTGTCCGGCGTGTCCGAAGATGTCCAAAACTCTGCCAGAAGTTCTGGAACATCTGCCACGGTGTCTCTGTCTGCGGGCGCGTCTTCTTCGCTTGCAGTGCGGGATAGAGGAAGAGCAGCAGGCGCGCGTGAGAGTGGTTTGGCTGTTCGCCAGCGCGCACAAGGAGCATCCGCACTCTTGGAATCGACGTCCGTGGCTGGTGCAGGCTTTGCAGCATTCAGCACGGAGGGAATGGTTCACGTGGCGCGCGGTGGAGCGGGGGACGGCGTGGGAAAAGGTGCCCTCGGTGGACGCATCACAGTGCTCAAAGACCGGTGTGCCGATGGAGTCTGGCGCGGTGGCAGTGTGGGCAAGGGGCTGGCGTATGGCGCCCAGCGTGGCATGTTCCTCATTCAAGGAGACGCAGATGCGCGCGCTGGCATTCGGCTTTCAGGAGCAGACGTGGTGATTGGCGGCACACTGCGTTCTGTCGGAAAGGGAGCATTTCTCAGCACAACCGCCAATGTGAAAGGATTCGCCTTTGAGTACATGACCAATGGGCGCGCTTTAGTTTTGGGAGATCCCGGTCCTTGGATATGTTCCGGGATGACTGGCGGTTCGGTCTACTTGCGGATGGATGCAGAGTTGGGTCTCACCGAAGATGCGATTCGTCGACGCATTGCCAAGGGAGCGAAGGTGCGTCTCTCCTATTTGGATGGTCGTGGAGAGGACGATGTTCGCGAACTACTCGAAGCGTATGTGCGAGAATTGCGTCGGAGCGGTCAGTGGGAAGAGGCGGCAGACTCCACAGACTTGCTGCTGCGCCCAGCGGACCACTTCATGATGATTCGACCCGGGTCGGATATTACGGACCAAGATATCGCGACAGAGTGACGGATGCGCTCGGCAAGCGCCTGTCGAGGCGTTGGCACATGAGACTGCGGCCACAGACTGACAAACGCCATGGGTGTTTGCGGACTGTGTCCTTTTTTTAATGGGTCTTATTTTCTTGTTGATAAATATACATATTGATGTATAATAATTCGAGTAACGATGGTTTGCAGTCAGGACGCTAATGGATGCTTACCTGCTGCGACGCGAAGAAAGAGGGGAACATTGATGAGCGTGTGGCCAATGACTGGTCTGGTTGGACGCGGAACGAAGTCCATTGTTCCGCTGGGCCGCGGTTACTTGTCGGTGCGGTTGCAAACTGCCTTGTTTGAAGCTCATCGCAGCCTGCGTGGACGCGATTTACTCGATTTTTCCGATTATCAAGGCGAGGAATTGAGACGGCTGCTGGGACTCTCCCTCGTTCTCAAGGAAGCTCATCAGACTGGATTTACTCACCAGTTGCTGGCCAATAAAACACTCGCGATGATTTTTGACAAGGCCTCGACGCGAACGCGCATCTCCTTTGAGGTCGGCATGCTTCAACTCGGCGGTCACGCTGTGTTCTTACCTGGTGAGTCTACGCAGATGTCGCGCGGGGAACCGATTTCTGACACTGCTCAGGTGCTGTCTCGCTATGTGGATGGAATTATGATACGCACCTACGCTCATGCATCCGTGGAGGAACTTGCTCGGCATGCTTCAGTCCCAGTCATCAATGGCTTGACGGACGAACATCATCCTTGCCAAGTTCTTGCTGACGCCTTGACCATCCACGAGCAGTTCGGGACGGTCAGTGGCTTGACCGTCGCGTATGTGGGAGACGGCAACAATATGGCTCACTCTTGGCTGCAATTGGCTCCGAAACTCGGGATGAACATCCGCATTGCATCCCCGAAAGAATATTTGCCATTGCCAGAGATTGTTGAGCAAGCTAAGAGAGATGCAATCTTTCACGGAACACAGGTCCTTGTGACCACAGATGCAGGGCGCGCAGTGGATGGGGCAGACGTCGTCTATACCGACGTCTGGGCGAGCATGGGAGATGAAGCGGAAGCGGAAGACCGAAAAGAACGCTTCGCCCCTTACCAAGTCAATGCCGAATTGGTAGCGGGAGCGCATCCGAATTTTCGCTTTCTACATTGTCTTCCAGCGCATCGTGGAGAAGAAGTGACGGCTGAGGTGATTGATGGACCTCACTCCGTGGTGTTTGATCAGGCAGAGAATCGGATGCATGCACAGAAGGCCATTATCGCCGCGTTGATGGCAGATGCGGGCGCATTTGGGGAGGAATCAGAATGGCAGAAAAATTAGTACTCGCATATTCCGGAGGCTTGGACACCTCGGTGGCCATCGCCTGGCTCAAAGAACAATACGGCTATGACGTCATTGCCATGTGTGTGGATGTTGGTGAAGGTGTTAATTTAGATTTTGTACAGCAAAAAGCTCTGAAAGTTGGTGCCATAAAGTCGTACTGCATCCATGGCGTCGATGCATTTGCCGAGGAGTTCATCCTGCCGGCGCTGAAGGCGGGAGCCATGTATGAAGGGAAATATCCACTCGCTTCCGCTTTATCGCGACCGCTCATTTCACAATACCTCTGCGAGGTGGCCAAAGCAGAAGGAGCCACAGCGGTCGCGCATGGTTGCACGGGCAAAGGAAACGACCAAGTTCGGTTTGAAGTATCCGTTCAGGCATTGAACCCTGATTTGAAAGTCGTGGCGCCGGTGCGGGAATGGGGATTTCATCGGGATGAAGAAATAGCTTTTGCTGAACAGCACGGTATTCCCGTGCCCGTCACGGTCGATAGTCCATACTCAATTGATGCTAATCTCTGGGGCAGGGCAATTGAATGCGGTGTGTTGGAAGACCCATGGGCGTCTGTACCAGAAGAGGCATTTCTTTGGACGAAGTCGCCAATGGAGGCTCCGGCCACGCCTTCGGAAGTTGTGGTTTCATTTGAAAGCGGGAAACCGGTGGCGTTGAACGGCGTGTCGCTTTCACTCGTTTCTCTGATTCATCAATTAAACGAATTGGCAGGTGCACATGGTGTCGGGCGGATTGATTGCGTCGAAAACCGACTTGTGGGCATTAAGTCTCGGGAGGTTTACGAGGCACCAGCTGCGATTGCCTTACTCGCTGCAAAGAAAGAGTTGGAAGCGCTGACTCTCACGCGGGAAGTGTCCGAGTTTAAAGCAATGGTTGAATTGCATTACCATAAACTGATTTACAATGGGCTGTGGTTTTCACCGCTGCGCACAGCTTTAGATGCTTTTGTCGAAGAGACTCAGCAACATGTGACGGGAGATGTGCGGTTGCAATTCTACAAAGGGTCGATTCAAGCTACAGGTCGGCGCTCCCAGTACTCTCTTTATCGTCACGACCTTGCGACCTATTCGGTCGGGGACACGTTTGACCACCAATCAGCCGTGGGTTTCATCTCACTCTGGGGGATGTCAACACGTATTCATGCCGCGCTGCACACCGAGGCGAAAGACTCACAATTCGCGAAAGAATTTCATCAAGGATGGTCTGTTCTTGATATCCTGGACACCAAGGACGGAGGTGAGTGGCCTGTGAAAGAGGAACATCAAGATGCTAGAGACGAGGCGTCGGGGACGATGTCGCAGGCCAGTGATGAAGATTCTGTGGCTGTCTGGAGTGAGGGAGGACTGCCCGCGTGACGAAATTATGGGGCGGTCGATTCACCGAAGCCACCATCGCCGAAGTGGATGCGTTCACTGCGAGCATCGGGTTTGATGCTCGTCTGGCTGTCGCCGACATTCGAGGTAGCATTGCCCATGCGCGAATGTTGGGCCAGGCTGGCATTATACCGGATCGAGATGCGGAGGAAATTGTTCTTGGCCTAGAAGAGATGCTCGGCGAAGCGACTGAGGGAACCTTGAAATTTCGCGTTGAAGATGAAGACATTCATATGAATGTCGAGCGATTGTTGACGGAGCGGATTGGGGCTGTGGCTGGTAAGTTGCATACTGCGAGAAGTCGAAATGACCAGGTGGCTACCTCTATGCACTTGTTTATGCGCTCTGCCGTATGGGAGGTAGTTCAAGAAATTAGAGCGTTGCAAGTCACACTGGTGGAGCAGGCAGAGCGGTATATCGATGTCATCATCCCTGGCTACACGCACTTGCAACGAGCACAGCCAGTCCTGCTCGCGCATCATCTTCTCGCCTATTTTTGGATGTTGGAGCGAGACGCAGACCGCATGGAATCGACTTTGCAGCGAATGAATGTGCTGCCTCTCGGAGCTGGAGCTTTGGCGGGGACAACTTTTCCGATTCGACGTGAGTTGGTGGCGGCGGAATTGGAGTTTGACGGACTCTATCAAAATTCGTTGGATGCGGTCTCGAATCGAGACTATCTTTTGGAGTTTTTGTCTAACGCCAGCATTTGTATGATGCATTTGTCGCGTTTTTCGGAAGAATTAGTCCTTTGGTCGAGCGAAGAATTTGGGTATATCGAGTTGGCAGACCGATATTGTACCGGGTCGAGTATGATGCCTCAGAAGAAAAATCCGGACGTTCCCGAACTCGTTCGTGGTAAAACCGGGAGGGTCTATGGGCATCTTATCGCTTTGTTGACTGTGATGAAAGGGTTACCGCTCGCCTACAACAAGGATTTGCAGGAAGACAAAGAAGGAGTATTTGATACCTTGGATACGCTTCTTCCCGCCCTGCGCATCTTTCGAGGAATGATTTCCACATGGACCGTCCACTCAGAACGGTTGCAGACTGCGTTTGACAAAGATTTTTCAGCGGCAACCGATTTGGCGGATGAATTAGCTCGGCGTGGACTGCCGTTTCGCCAAGCCCATGCGGTGGTCGGTCAACTGGTGCAGAAGGCACTCTCCAGAGGGATTGGTTTGGCAGACTTGTCGGTAGAGGATTTTCGCGAACTTTCTCCTCTTTTTGACGAACGCGTCCACGACCTATTGCAATTGAGGCATGTCGTGGACTCTCGGAGTGCGGTGGGTGGTACAGCGACTTGTGCAGTGGTTCAGCAATTGGCTGCAGCCAAGCAGTCGTCGGCATTTGTAAGCTCAAGCGAAAGGAGTTAGTCGCAGTGGGACGAGCAGGGCAGAGACGGACCATCGTGCAAAAGTACGGAGGAACTTCGGTCGGTTCCGTCGAGCGAGTGGAGCGGGTAGCGGATCGCATTGCCGAAACCGTGAGGAATGGCCACCGGGTGGCTGTGGTCGTATCGGCAATGGGCCATAGCACCGATGCACTGGTGGATTTGGCTAAGCAAATTATGCCGATTCCAGTGCCGCGAGAACTTGACGCACTGCTTGCAACGGGTGAACAGGTGTCCGCGGCACTGCTTGCGATGGCACTCTGTAAGCGCGGGATGCACGGGGTGTCTCTGACCGGATGGCAGGTTCCCTTGTTGACGGATGAAGTGCATGGAGCGGCGCACATCGACAGAATTGTTGGTCATCGCATCGAGACTCTGCTCGAAGCGGGAGACGTTCCGGTTTTATGCGGGTTTCAAGGAATAGCGAGTGGCGACGTGACGACGCTCGGGCGAGGTGGGTCAGATACCACTGCCGTCGCCTTGGCTGCTCATTTGCGAGCGGACGTTTGTGAAATCTACACCGATGTGCGCGGCGTCTTTACAACAGACCCGCGGGTAGTTTCGGATGCCCGCAAATTGCCATGTGTTCTGTACGATGAAATGCTTGAATTGGCAGGACTGGGTGCGCAGGTGCTGCATCCTCGCGCCGTCGAGGTTGCAAAGCACTTTGGCGTTCCATTAGTCGTGAAATCGACTTTTGAATCCGATGGAGGGACGGAAATCGTGTCGGAAATAGAAGATGATGGGAGCCGTATTGAGGGACGAGAATCGGTAACGGGCATTGCTTTTTTGCGAGATGTTGCGAAAGTAGTGGTAGTGTCTTTGCCGCTCGAGAAGCACGGCTTGGCCGTCATTTTTGGGGCCTTGGCGAGCGAGCGCATTAATGTCGACGTCATCGTCCAAAGTGTTGTCACCGAGTCGGATATTGATTTGTCGTTCACGGTTCAGGAAGACGATGCTCTGCGAACGCTCAACCTTGTGCAGTATCTGCAAGACCGTCTTGGATTTCGTGATGTGGTTCTCGAAACAGGCCTTGGCAAAGTCTCGATAGTGGGTGCTGGGATGATCAGCAACCCAGGGGTGGCGGCGGAGATGTTCGGCTATTTGGCCGATGCGTCCATCCCTATTCGGATGGTGAGTACGTCTGAAATCAAGGTGTCTTGCATCATTGCCGCGGACTTGGTAGACACTGCAGTTCAAGCACTCCACGCCTCGTTCTTCACTGCGATTGAAACTGCTCTCTAATCTGGCTTACAATATAAAAAGAAGCGAAGCAACTTTCGTAAGAGTGCTTGGTTGGTGTCTGTGTGAAGTGATACCAGCAGTTCTTGCCTGTTGAGTCTGCGTCCGTCCGTTCATCCAGCAGAACGGCACGTGTTCGTGAAAATTGAGCTTGTGCGGAGGTGCGTCTGTGGAGAAAACAGAGTCAATGTGCATGGTTCACGTGGATGGACAGCCTGTCGAAGTCAGTCCATCCGCGAACGTACTCGCGGCAGTTCTGAAGACCGGAGAAGACCTTCCCCATGTCTGCTATCATCCGGTTTTGGGCCCAATTGAGACGTGCGATACGTGTATTGTCGAAGTCGACGGAAATTTGGTCCGTGCTTGCGCCACGCCGATTCAAGAGGGAATGACGGTACGCACGAAGTCGGTGGCATCTCGATTTGCGCGCAAAGAGGCGATGGATCGCATTCTGCACAACCATGAGCTCTATTGTACGGTTTGCGACAACAACAACCAAAATTGCGTCGTTCACAATACGGTCATGTCGATGGGCATCGAACATCAGAAGTATCCCTTCGAAGAGAAGCCGTATGAAAAAGACTTTTCCAATCCCTTCTATCGTTACGATCCCGGTCAATGCATTTTGTGCGGACGCTGTGTGGAGGCCTGTCAAAATCTTCAGGTCAGTGAGGTGTTGTCCATTGACTGGTCCAGAGAGAATCCGCGCGTCATCTGGGACAATGATGTCCCCATCAACGAGTCGTCCTGCGTTAGTTGCGGTCATTGTGTCACCGTTTGTCCATGCAATGCGCTCATGGAGACGCACATGTTGGGAGAGGCCGGTTATTTGACGGGTATCGAAGAGGGCACGCTCTCGAAGATGATTGAGTTGACGAAAGTGGTCGAGCCCGGTTATGGGCCCATTTTTGCGGTGTCGGAGATGGAAGCCACGCTTCGCAAAGATCGCATTCAGAAGACCAAGACGGTCTGTACATACTGCGGCGTGGGTTGTTCCTTTGATGTGTGGACAAAAGGTCGTCAAATTCTCAAGGTGGAGCCTCAAATCGAGGCGCCAGCCAATTCGATTTCGACTTGCGTGAAAGGTAAATTTGGGTGGGATTTTGTCAACTCCGAGGAGCGCCTGACGACGCCACTGATTCGCCGTGGAAACGAATTTCATCCAGCTACATGGGAGGAAGCCCTTTCCTATGCAGCAGAACGATTGCTCGCCATACGCGATGAACACGGCCCAGACAGCATCGGTTACATTTCGTCTTCAAAGTGCACCAACGAAGAGAACTATTTGATGCAAAAGCTGGCGCGTGCCGTGATGGGGACCAACAACATCGACAACTGTTCGCGGTACTGTCAAGCTCCAGCAACAGAAGGATTGCGAAGAACGATGGGACTGGGGGGAGACACCGGATCGATGACCGATTTGGCAAAAGCCGAACTCGTCATCATTATTGGAGCCAATCCAGCAGAGTCCCACCCGGTACTCTCGACTCGATTGAGGCGAGCTAAGAAAAAATTTGGACAGAAGTTAATCGTGGCTGACCTGCGCAAGAATGACATGGCCAATCGTGCCGACCTCTTTTTGCATCCACGGCCAGGGACGGATTTTGTTTGGCTACAAGCGGTGACAAAGTACTTGTTAGACAGCGGATATGCGGATTCTGAATTTGTGCGTGAACGGACGACCGGATTGGAAGATTACCAGTCATCTCTAGAGCGTTACACGCTTGAGTTTGCCATTGAGATGACGGGTTTGACGCGAGAAGAGTTAATTCGCACTGCGGACATGATTCGGGCGGCGAATTCCGTCTGCATTGCCTGGGCAATGGGGGTTACGCAACATCTTGGTGGCAGTGAAACGTCGACCGCGATTTGCAATCTTCTTTTGGTGACTGGCAACGCTGGTCGGGAAGGAACGGGTGCGTATCCACTGCGTGGGCATAACAATGTTCAAGGCGCAGGCGATTTTGGTTGTGCACCAGTCTATTTGCCGGGTTATGAGCGGATTGATGATGCTGCTGTTCGCGCACGGTATGAGGCGGCATGGGGGGTGCATCTACCGACCAACCCAGGATTGGACAATCATCAAATGGTGGATGCAATTCATAAGGGGACCTTAAAAGCGATGTACCTGTTTGGAGAAGACATGGCGCTGGTCGACTCAAATGCGAACTATGTGCATGATGCGTTCACCAAGCTCGAATTCTTCATCGTGCAAGATGTCTTTTTCAGCAAAACTGCTCAGTACGCAGATGTGATTTTCCCAGCAAGCCCAAGTCTTGAGAAAGAAGGTACTTTCACGAGCACAGAGCGTCGCATTCAGCGTTTGTATCAGGTGCTCAATCCGCTCGGCCAGTCAAAGCCGGATTGGATGATTTTGATGGAACTTGCAAATCGTTTGGGGGCGAATTGGACTTACACGCATCCGCAGGAAATTTTCGAGGAGGCAGTTTCTCTCACGGAGTTGATGCGCGGTGCTACGTATGAGCGGTTGGAGGGTTACAAAAGCCTTCAATGGCCCGTATTTGAAGATGGCACGGATAGCCCACTCCTCTATAAGGAGTCCTTTTCCAAACCGGATGGTAAAGCTGTGCTCTATCCAGTGGAGTGGAAGAGGCCGATTGAAATGCCGGACTCGTACGATTTGCATTTGAACAATGGGCGTATGTTGGAGCATTTTCACGAGGGCAACATGACCTATCGAGTGCCTGGGCTCGAGCAGAAGGTACCCTCGACTTATGTGGAAATCTCGCGGGAATTGGCGGCTATGCGGGGAATTACCGATGGCGCGCTGGTTCGCCTGGTGTCGCCCTACGGGAAAATCAAGGTGCGTGCCGTTGTCACCCATCGTGTTCAAGGCAAGGAATTGTATCTGCCAATGAATACGTCGCGGGACGAAGAGGCTGTGAACTATCTGACCAGTAGTTATCATGACTCTGTAACGCACACGCCAGCTTATAAAGAAACAAGCGTGTGGATGGAAGTTTTAGAAACGGACGGCGAGTCTCCGATGAAGAAAGGAAATTTTCGCCTAGGTCACCCTAATCCGCAACCTGGTGTCCGCGTGGAGTTAAAATGGTCGCGACCAGACTATGTGGACCTTCTTCAATCCTGAGAAGAGGCACAGCGGTGAAAGTCGCCGCTGTGCCAAGGACCGGACTTTTCTGCGAATTCATTTTGGCTATGTAATGCACTATGGATTCAGGTAAACTAGAGAATGGCTTAGGCGAACGCTGACTTGGCTTGCGTAGGGTCAGCGGTTGGATTCTCAGGGGAGGAGTGTATGTATGGCACAAGCGACAACGACCATTGCGACGAACGAACCATCGCTGCAAGAGCAACAAGCAGAGATGATGGAGCAGTTGTTCGATGTTCTGATGCAAAACTCTGAAGGAATTTCTACAGGTGCGGTACTGCTTCAAGAGTTGCATGAGAAAGGCTTGCTCGACTTATTGGTAGGGTTAGTTCGCCAAGGTAATGACATTGTCCGCATCGTTGTGGAACTGCTTACGAAAGAAGAGTACATGAACAGTG
Source organism: Alicyclobacillus sp. SP_1 (assembly GCF_024706985.1). GTDB lineage: Bacteria > Bacillota > Bacilli > Alicyclobacillales > Alicyclobacillaceae > Alicyclobacillus_I. The sequence continues at coordinate 153,351 of NZ_JAMCCX010000028.1, forward strand.
TCAAGAAAGTTGTTGGGACAGTACAAGGGCTTTCTGAGGTGAATTCGGAAAGCTTGGCGGCGGCGATGAAGAGTGTCATTCGCTTGCTTCAGGAACTTTCCGACAAAGGCTTATTGGATTTTGTCGTGGGACTTTTAGAGCATGGTAACGACATCGTCAAAGCTACCTTGGATATCGCGGCGAAAGCGGCACAGTCCAAGTCGATTCAAACTCTTTTAGCAGTGATGGAGGACGTTGGGTCGCTCGATGCAGAAGCGCTCGGCAAGACGTTCAAAGGCGTGTCCGCTGGTCTTGCTAAGATGACGGAAACCGCGCCCACGAATCGGCCAATGGGGTTTTTTGAACTGTTGCGCATGATGAAAGACCCGGACGTCAGTGCTGCTTTGCAAAGTGGCTTCGCTTTCCTCAAAGGTATGGGGCAGGCTTTACGCCAGACGGGAGAAAGAAACTAGGTGAGCCATCATGAGGCCTGTCGACGGCGCACGTTCGGTAAGGGATTTACCCGGTCGGACGGCGGCAAACATTTGGCGATATGAAGCAGGCAAAATGTCGGTCATCCGCGACGAAATTGCCACGGAATACGCGCTGACCATCCTTGTGAATGACCGCGAATTGGCCACGATGGTTTGTACACCTGACCATATGGACGAACTCATCTTGGGCTTTTTGGCTTCCGAAGGTGTGATTCGCAATTACGGTCAAATTGAATCGATGGACATCAGCACGTACCGCGGCGTAGTTCGCGTCAAGACGAAGCACGACTTGAACATCAATCAAGACTTTTATAACAAACGGTATATCGGTTCTTGCTGCGGGAAGAGCCGACAGTCGTTTTACTTTTTTAACGATGCTCAAACGGCTAAGTTTGTCGAGGATGAGACGAAAATTTCCCCAGCGGAAATTTTTCAGTCGATGGACGCGATGGACGCAGAAGCGTGCTTGTTTCATGCCACAGGTGGAGTGCACATTGCTTGCCTGTGTCAGGCTGGGAAGCAGCAGGCAGCGAGATTGGATATTGGCAGACACAACGCGCTCGACAAACTGTACGGCTACATGATGATGGGAGATAGAACGCCTTCTGGATTAGCCGTTGCATTCAGTGGCAGAATCTCCTCGGAAGTCCTTCTCAAAGTGGCGAAAATGGGGATTGGCATCGTACTTTCTCGCAGCGCGCCCACGGCACTGGCTCTTCAGATGGCCGAGGAACTCAACATCACAACGGTGGGGTTTGTGCGCAATACGTCGTTCAATGTCTACACCCATTCGTGGCGTGTTGAACAGTCTTGTTCTTGACGAGATGGACTTCATATGGGCTATAGGGTATGTTTACGAATATCGTATTTTTTCGAAACTGCATAGTACACGTCGCATGACTGGCGGAAGTGGAATGACCACAGGGGAGTGCGATGGAGATTTCTTTGCCGACCGCCTGGGCACCTTTATCGCGTTTTGGGGTGATTCAGGCGGTTTGTTGTTGTCGATTCCTTCGAAACCAACGGATGGAAATGAGGAGAATGTATGATGAAGATTTTAGTAACAGACGGTATTTCACAGTTAGGTGTCGAGAAGCTTCAGAAATTGGAAGATGTCGAGGTGGTCGTCCGCAACGACCTGTCCACGGAGCAACTCCTTGCGGAAGTGGCTGATTGTGATGCGCTTCTGGTTCGCTCGCAAACGAAGGTTCAGGAAACCGTGTTTGCGGCGGCCAAGCGCTTAAAAGTGGTTGGACGAGCTGGCGTGGGTGTGGATAACATCGACGTTGCTGCGGCGACTCGTCACGGAGTAGTGGTTCTCAATGCTCCCGATGGCAACACCATTTCTGCCGCGGAGCATACGTTTGCGATGATGATCGCTTTGGCTAGGCACATTCCCCAAGCGAACGCCACCGTTCAAGGCGGAGGTTGGGACCGCAAGCGGTTTGTGGGAGTAGAGTTGCAAGACAAGACGCTGGCGGTCCTTGGCATGGGACGCATTGGTTCGGAGGTAGCGAAACGTGCGCGGGTGTTCGGTATGCGAGTACTTGGGTACGATCCGTTTTTGACAGCGGATCGCGCAAAGTCATTGGGAGTAGAACAAAAGTCACTGGAGGATGCGATTGCGGAAGCGGACTTCATCACCGTGCACACTCCACTGACGAAAGAGACGCATCATCTGCTGTCTGCGGCAGCCTTTGCTACCATGAAACCTGGGGTACGCATCATCAACTGTGCGCGCGGTGGCATCATCGATGAGACCGCTTTAGCGGCTGCATTGGACGCTGGCACGGTGGCGGGCGCAGCGCTGGATGTGTTTGAACACGAGCCAGTTGAATCGACGCACCCTCTGGTCGGCCGCTCCAATGTCATTCTGACGCCGCATTTAGGGGCTTCAACGGTGGAAGCACAAGTGAACGTTGCCATCGACGTGGCCGAAGAGGTTGGGCGCGTTCTCTTGGGGCTCCCTTTTCGCAATGCCGTCAATCTCCCTTCGCTCAGTGCGGAACAGACCCAAGAATTGTCGCCCTACTTCTCACTGGCAGAGCAACTCGGCCGATTTGCGGCGCAACTTGCCACTGGTGCACCCGATGATGTGGAGATTGTGTATAGTGGGGGATTAGCCCATCAAGACGCGTCCTTTCTTACAAGAACCGTGATTAAAGGATTGTTGTGGTATCGCTATCAAGATGAAGTCAACTATGTGAATGCTCCGTTGATGGCAGACTCGCTCGGCATTCGAGTGCGGGAGGTTCGCGAAGCGAAGGGAAAAGTGTTCACCAATTTGATTTCTCTCAAACTCGCACATGGAAGCGGGACAGTGCGTGTTGCAGGTACGCTCTACAACGGTTTTGGACCACGGATTGTCGAAGTTGATGGATATGCTGTCGATGCGCCTATTGAGGGCAGTATGTTGTTTACTCGACATACGGACCAACCCGGAATGATTGGACGAATGGGAACCATTCTTGGTGATGCGGGTATCAACATTGCTGGTATGCAAGTGGGACGCCGCGAAAGTGGGGGCGAGGCCATTATGATTTTAAGTGTCGACAAACCGATACCCAAGGAATTGCTCGCTGAATTGACAGCGGTGGGCGGCATTCGCGTTGCGCGAGGGATTGATTTGTAAAGTAGAGGAGACGAGTCGTCATGACCATGGAGAGAGTAGACAACTTTGGCGCAGGTCCGGCCGCTTTGCCGCTAGAAGTTCTTCAGCTTGCGCAGCAGGAGTTGTTGTCGTATCGACATCAGGGACTATCTATTTTAGAAATGTCTCATCGGGATGCACTATTTGACGAGATTCATCAGGGGGCGGTTTCTGCGTTTCGCCGTTTGATGAACGTCTCATCCGAGTATGAGGTGCTCTTTCTGCAAGGTGGTGCAAGCCTCCAGTTTGCCGCGATACCCATGAATTTTTTGACGAAGGAAACGGTCGGCGCGTACGTGCTCACTGGGTCGTGGTCGGAAAAAGCGTTGGCTGAGGCGAGCACTGTGGGAAAAACCCGAGTCGTCTGTTCGACAGCGGAGGGTCACTATCGCTCCATTCCCGAGATTTCAGACGTTGTTGCACAGGCGGAGGATGCATACGTTCACCTCACGACAAATAACACGATTTTTGGAACACAGTGGAAGCTGCTTCCCGAAAATGTCGGCAAGCCGTTGATAGCAGATGCCTCCAGCGACATCCTCTCACGACCTTTGCCGGTCGACAATTTTCATCTTGTCTACGCGGGTGCGCAAAAGAATCTGGGTCCTTCTGGACTAACTGTAGTCGTGATCCGCCGAGATTGGCTGGCAAGTGCCAATGACTCGTTGCCCGTCATGCTTCGCTACGCGACTCATGTGAAGCACGATTCTCGATACAACACACCTCCGACGTTTGCCGTCTACCTTTTAAAATTGGTCCTGGAGTGGACAGAAAAAATAGGCGGAGTGGCAGAAATGGAGCTGCGGAGCCGGGCTAAGTCGGACGCTATCTATAGCGTGATGGATGAGTTTCCGAATATCTATGAAGGGCATGCGGTGACGTCAGCGAGATCCACCATGAATGTCACGTTTCGGTTCTCGTCTGAGGAGTTGACTCAGAGATTTTTGGAAGGAGCTTCGGAGCGACACTTTGTGGGATTGGCGGGGCATCGTTCTGTCGGTGGATGCCGTGCTTCGCTCTACAATGCGGTACCGTTAGAGTCAGCCTATCGATTGGCTGATTACATGCGTTCGTTTGCACGATCTCACAGCCGTTAAAGCGATAGCGGACGTTTCTCCAAGAGACAATTTCACGGAGGGGATAATGTGTTTCGAACGGTTTTGTTCGATGTCGACGGAGTGCTGTTGAGTGAGGAACGATACTTTGATGCGACTGCGTTGACTGTGCATGAACTGTGCTTCTCTGCAAACTTCTTGGACCTCGCTGCTGCGTCAACTGTCCCTTTTACGCCAGCGCCGACGGAGGCGCAGATGCGTGCGATTCGAACGCAAGTGATGGATGGGGATAGGGCGCTACACCACATGAAAAGTCGGGGTATCAATGCAAATTGGGACATGGTTTATCTGCTTTTCGCTTGGCAATTCGCAGAACTTTGTCGTTTCGGGGAGGTTCATCGATTCCATCAAGTTACAGCTGAAGATGTGGACCAACGAGGCTCGACAACAGTCAAGAAGACGCTTCGAGACGGGGGTGCTCGCCGAGAGAAGTTGCGCGTTTGGATGGTGCGCATGGCCGAGGTAGTACGCGCAAAAGGGGCAGTGTATCATCCCGATTTCCACGCCTTCGTCGAGGTTGTGGACGCGTGTTCGAACAAATCGGAACTGTTTGCGGCGGTGAACAGTGCGTTGCAGACAGCGCTCGGAGCACATTGGTTTGCGTCGCTTCCGGAGGACCTCTGGGAACTCGGTAGGGAGGTCTTCCAACAGTGGTATTTAGGGGATGAGTATCTTATGGAACAGTCCTCAACGTCTGGACCACTGGATGTGCACAAGACGGGCAAACGAGGGTTCCTTCGAGACGAAGTTGCCATCGTGGACATGCAGAAGTTGGCTGACATCTTGAAGCAGTTGGCGGCTCGCGGGGTGACGCTTGGCATTGCCACCGGTCGTCCAGAGTTGGAAACGAAAGTTCCGTTAGAGGCGCTTGGGATTTTATCCTATTTTGATGCAAATCGGATTTCCACCGCTTCCGACGTCCTCGTGGCGGAAGCCGAGTGCCCTCAAGCGGCGCCTTTGTCCAAGCCACATCCGTACAGCTATCTGCGGAGCCTCATGGGCCGCAGTCAACCTGCAGAGTTGCTCGAAACCGTGCTACCTGTTCCGCGCGAAGTAGGCGAGGCCACGCTGATTGTCGGCGATTCTGTGGCCGACGCACTCGCTGCAAGAGCTCTTGGCTGTCGATTTGCCGCCGTTTTGACGGGCCCTGCGGGTGATTTGGCGCGCAAAGAGTTTGAAGACTTGCAAGCTGATTATATCCTTGCGGATGTGCTGGAATTGGCGAAAATAGGTGGTTGCAAAGTGTTATAGGTCATGCTATGATACACCTTGTCGTCTCGGGCTGAACTTCAGTTTTCGAGGAAACAGATGTGACGGGCTTGGAGAGATGTCCGAGTTGGTCGAAGGAGCACGATTGGAAATCGTGTAGGCGGTTTAAACCCGTCTCGAGGGTTCGAATCCCTCTCTCTCCGCCAGGTAAGGCGGCGTAGCTCAGCTGGTTAGAGCACACGGTTCATACCCGTGGTGTCGGGGGTTCGAGTCCCTCCGCCGCTACCATTAGACTTGGGTTGTCAGTCCGTCCTATGTGCCACTTTGGCTCAGGGGTAGAGCGGCTCACTCGTAATGAGCAGGTCCCCGGTTCGAATCCGGGAAGTGGCTCCATAAAGAAATCTGTTATAGCAAGGATTTCGGGAAGGTCATCCAGAGATGGGTGGCCTTTTTCCCGGATTTGTGTGTCGCTTGCGTGTCAAGCCTCTCGGCAACCTAGTCATCCAATTGTGTTTCTAGTTCTTCTGTGGCTTCGTCCTCCATGTCCGGAAGATCGTGTCTGTATGTGTCCAAAGTCGTTGTACTTTGATTCAACCGTTCGAATGGGCTACGCTGCGATTTAGGATGCATCGAACGCCTGTTCTTGGAGGCGCATTGAAATGTGGCTATGAGGAAAGGTGGGAAGTGCGTGGGAAATTCCCTGGAGATTGCAGTGTATGCGGGTGAAAGCAGCGAAAAATATGCTAACATCTTGCGCGCACACGGTTGCGAGCGAGTGACGTGTGCGAAGAATTTGGAAGAAGCGCGAACGAGTTTGCGGGAAGCAGAGATCCTTTTAGCCTGGAGATTTCCGATTCACTTGCTGACAAGCAACGAAGCAGGCAAGATTCGTTGGATTCAATCGCTTGGCGCTGGCGTGGACGACTGGGTTGCCGATGACATGACAGAAAGGGGAATTACGTTGACCCGCATGGTCGGGCAGTTCGGACATGCTATGGCGGAACATGTTTTTGCCTATTTGTTGGCGTTGGAAAAGGAAATAGAATCCATTCGCCAGCAACAGATGGAACGTGTTTGGAAACCGCGATGGACCGGATTGCTTGGCGGACAAACCATCGGCATCGCCGGACTTGGGTCCATCGGGGCAGAAATGGTGCGTCTTGCACGCGCTTTCGACATGAAAGTTTACGGATTGAGCCGTACAGGTGAGCGCGCACATCTTGTGGATCGTCACTTTACACCAGATGAATGGACAGAATTCGCGAGACATCTCGATGTTCTCGTACTCACCTTGCCTCTGACTACACGCACCTACCATGTGATAGATACAACGGTTTTGTCAGCCCTTCCGTCGAATGCTGTGCTCGTCAACGTAGGGCGGGGAAAATTGGTAAACGAGTCGGCTTTAACGGAATTTCTAAGGAAAGGGCGAATTCGTGCTGCCATCTTGGATGTTTTTGAAACGGAACCTCTTCCGATGGACAGTCCGCTCTGGACTCTCTCGAATGTCTATGTGACTCCGCACATGTCAGGTCCGACGCGCATCGAAAATGCTGCACGTTTCTTTTTGGGGAATTTACAGAGATATTTGGAGGGTCTTCCGTTACAAGGAGTAGTGGAGCCAAAGCGTGGCTATTGAAGTACAGAATTCTGTCCGTCTTTGCGGTGTGTGAATCACGTCGAAAAGAGTGAAAGGGTTGTTTATAAAAGCATGCGGGGAGGGGTCCGCAGTCTGTGGACCCCGTTTTCTCTGGCATTCTTTATGCGCGTTGCAACAGTCCGTGTGGGTCAAGCACAAATTTGCGCGCCACGCCACGGTCAAAACTTTGATACCCAGTGGGAGCCTCTGACAGTGGCAGAACCGTTGCGTTGACAGCTTTCGCAATGTGCGCTTTATCGTTGAGGATAGCCATCATCAAATCACGGTGGTAACGCATGACGGGCGTCTGGCCTGTGGTGAAGGTATGCGCTTTCGCCCAACCAAGACCAATTCGAATGCGCAAAGACCCGATTTTCGCTTCTTCGTCCACGGCACCGGGATCGCCCGTTACATACAAACCGGGAATACCCAAACGACCCGCAGCTCGTGTGATGTCCATGATGGTGTTGAGCACGGTGGCTGGGGACTCTTTATGATTCTGCCCGTGACCATGAGCCTCGAAGCCGACACAGTCGATGGCACAGTCTACTTCTGGAACCCCTAGGATTTGCTCAATTTGTTCGCCAATGTCGGCGTGTTGCGCTAAATTGATGGTTTCACAGCCGAAGCTACGCGCTTGAGCCAAGCGCTCTTCATTGAGGTCCCCGACAATCACGACCGATGCTCCAAGTATTTGTGCGGAATGTGCGGCAGCTAATCCAACCGGTCCTGCGCCTGCAACGTACACGGTCGATCCGGTTTTGACCCCTGCACTCACTGCTCCGTGATACCCGGTAGGAAAGATATCCGAGAGCATGGTCAGGTCGAGAATTTTTTCCATCGCCGCGTCTTTGTCGGGAAATTTCAAAAGTTGAAAGTCAGCGTATGGGACCATGACATACTCAGCTTGACCACCGACCCATCCACCCATGTCGACATAACCGTATGCCGACCCTGGCCGATCCGGATTGACGTTGAGGCAGACGTGCGTGTTTTGCTCACGACAATTGCGACACCGACCACATGCGATATTGAAGGGGACGGAGACAAGGTCTCCCTTTTTCATGAATTCCACATCCCGCCCTATTTCGATAATTTCGCCTGTGATTTCATGACCGAGCACCAGACCTGAAGGCGCCGTAGTTCTGCCCCGCACCATGTGCTGGTCACTTCCGCAGATGTTGGTCGACACGACTTTGAGGATAACACCATGTTCGCATTTGCGGCCAACATTTAACGGATTGACGCCAGGGCCGTCCTTGACCACCAATTCCGGATATTCTGTGTTTTCCACTGCAACTTGACCTGCTCCCTTGTAGACGACTGCGCGATTTCCACTCATGAATAGACATCCTCCTCTGTGTCGAATCTCTGGTTGTTCGTGCGAAATGAAAGACCCATTAGGTCATTTATTTCAACCAACTCATAGCAGCAGCTTCATTGGCAGAGTTGGACAACCACGTTGAAACCCCTTCTGCTGGTGTCGAAGAACTGTTGATGTCTTCTTCGAGCGCCCCCAGCTGGTCCGGTGTTAATTTGAAGTTTTGAATCCAACCGCTGACCGTGGGATTTTTAGCAGCCCAGGCCTTGTTCGCTTCGGTTTGAATCCAGCCGCTTGCACCAAAAATAAGTTTCGGGTCGGTAACGTATTTCAATTTATATTTTGAAAAGACCCAATTGGGACTCCAGAGGGTGACAACAATTGGTTTCTTTGCCGCATAAGCTTTTTCCAATGCTGCGACCATGGCAGGACTGGAACTGGCTATCAATTTCATCGGCAGACCATAGACTTTGATGGCTTTCGCAGCAAGACCCATTTCACCCGCGCCAGCATCAATTCCGACAATTTGATTCCCGAATTCAGACGCATTGGCTTTCAACTGTTGAATGGTGTTGACATTGGTGACATATTGGGGAACAACAAATCCCTCATTCGTGGTTCCTTCGTACCATTTGCCGAGGTCGGTCAGATTCGCGCCGTATTTCTTCATATATACTGCGTGCGTCGTGGGTAGCCATGTGTCAAAAAAGACATTCAGTCCACCCTCTGACAGTCCAGCAAACAGCGGACCAGCGTCTAGCATTTTCATCTCGACCTTGTAGCCTTTGGACTGCAGCAAATTTTGCCATAAGTACGAAGTCGCAACATCTTCCGGCCAGTCGACGTAACCAATGATGACAGTCTTGCCGGCCCCTGGTGAGGAAGTGGATGATGTGCTGGTAGACGTGGTGGTGGTGGACGTGTTCGAACTACCTGAATTGCTCGGTTGATTGCTGTTTGAATTGTCGCATCCAGACAGGGCGAGACATACCAGCATGGCACTCGACAGCGATAATACTGCCTTTGTCTTCTTGTTCATTTGACACCCTCCTCAATCGGATTCCACCATTATTGGTTTGTCTCTACCGAGTTTTTGGGAGACCCGGTCGAGAATGATGGCTAAAATGACAATACTGATGCCGGCTTCAAAGCCTTGACCAACGTTGACCGTTTCCAGAGCGGACATAACGTCCGCGCCGAGACCGCCAGCGCCAATCATGGACGCGATGACCACCATGGACAGGGAGAGCATGATGGTCTGGTTCACACCGGCTTTAATACTGGGAATGGCCAATGGAATTTGCACTTTCCACAGCAATTGCCAGTCGGTCGTGCCGAAAGCGGTAGCAGCTTCCACTAAATTTCCCGGCACTTGAAGGATGCCTAGTCTCGTCAGGCGAATTGCCGGTGGCATCGCAAAGATGACCGTCGCAAAAATTGCAGGTACGAGTCCGATGTCGAAGAAAATAAGGACAGGCACGAGGTAGACAAAGGACGGCATAGTTTGCATCAAGTCGAGCAGCGGAGCGATGACGCGATACGCCTTCCGGCTTTTTGCCGACCAAATCCCGAGTGGCAGACCGATGACCACAGATACGAGGGCGGATAAAATGACCAATACTAACGTGGTGATCATGTCATCCCAGAGCCCAAGGTCGAAGATAAGAGTGAGCCCGATGATCGTACCTAGCGTCAATTTCCATTTTCCGGACAGGTAAGCTAGAACCGCTAGAACGAGGACAACAATCCACCACGGTACGGCGCTGAGGCCATTGGTTGCTCCGTCCACGACTACGCGAATGACATTGGCCACATCGCCCAGAAACGGACCTATGAGAACATAGAGCCAGTGAACAATGTCATTGACCCATGCTGCTAGCGGCAACCGCGGGAGCATAAGCGTCTCCTCCTTGGGAGGCAAAAGCCTCCAAAATTGAACTTTTAAAAATCAATCCACAGAGAACGCCCTCGTCGTCGATAACGGGAAGTGGATACTTAGAGCGTAAAATCATGTTGACTAAATGGTCGAGGTGCGCGTTCGCGTGCACAGGTGTCACGACTTCTATGTCGCTCTCGGTGAGTACTTCACGCTGTTGGGCGATTGCGTTGGCCAGTCGGTCGGCACTGACAATGCCGAGCAATCGTTTCGCGGAGTCGACGACGAAACCGCTGGACAGACCTGTTTCATTGAGGACGCGAAGGGCAATCCGCGGTGAATCGTTTTGAGACAGCAGCGGCAGCGCCGGGCGCATGACGTCGGATGCGACCAACACTTTCGTGATGTCCACTCCTCGGACAAACTTGGCTACGTAGTCGTTGGCGGGATTTGCAATGATGTCGTCCGGTGTGCCGATTTGAACAATTTCGCCGTCCTTCATCAGTGCGATGCGCGCACCGAGCCTCAAGGCTTCGTTGAGGTCGTGTGTAATGAAGACGACAGTTTTGTGTAACTTGTCCTGCAAATTTAAAAGTTCACGCTGCATTTCGTCTCGAATCAGCGGATCCAGCGCGCTGAAGGCTTCATCCATCAGTAGAATGGCTGGGTCGTTCGCCAGTGCGCGTGCCAGTCCCACGCGCTGTTTCATACCACCGCTTAGGTTTTCTGGGTATTGGTTGCCCCAGCCTTCCAATCCAACTAGGCTCAACTTTTCTTCGGCCACTCTCTGGCGCTCCGACTTGGGCACGTTTTGAATCTCCAACCCAAAGGCGACATTTTCAGCGACCGTTCGGTGAGGAAGCAAAGCGAATTGCTGAAATACCATAGATACCTGCTTCTGTCGGAATTTCAGCAGGTCTTGCTTAGACATGGTCACAATATTTTGATTATTAATGATGATGTTTCCTGAAGTTGGCTCAATCAGACGATTGAGACATCGAAGCAAGGTCGATTTTCCGCTTCCCGACAAACCCATAATGACGAATAACTCTCCATGCTGAATGTTGAAACTGGCCTGGTTGACTCCAACGTTACAGCCGCACCGCTCGCGAATTTCTCCTTTGTCCACACCGGACCGCAGTAACTGCAGCGCTTGTTCCGTCTTGGAGCCGAAGATTTTTGTCACCTGATGGACTTCAATAGAGCTGTCCAAGGCCATCCCCCTTTGTTCTCTGAATAGAGTAAGTTGCTGTCCGGCAACTTCCGGTCTTCGGGACGATGGAATACGTTCTCGACGAAGGCGAACTAAAAAAGCTTGCAAGCTAAAAAAGTGAACTGTCTCGCAGGGATGCATCACCACTTCTCTGTGTTTTTTGTTCAGTTAAAATATTTAGTTATTTCGATGGATTGTGTCTGACTTGGTGATTGTGTCTGACTATGGTCGTAGGTGGATACTGATGTGATGAACTTAAACTGCGCTTTAAAAATCGTGATTTCTCAGTGAGTATGTTCGTAATCATGATTGAATAACGCAAGTATAGCGATGCTTGTCGTTTCGGTCAATCATATTTTTTTCTATGTCCCTATTTACAATCTTGATTAGACATCGTAATATTCAAAATATAATCATGATTACAGAAACCGCAAAGAGGTCCGATACACGCGGTGGATGGATGGTCAAGACATTTTGTAACGTTTGAGGAGAGATGAGAATGGGACAATTCGACATGTTGCTGTCCCCGGCCAAAATCCGTCATGTGGAGGTGAAAAACCGCATTGCGGTCACAGCCCATGCTACAGGGCTGAATCCCAATAGTTACCCATCCGATAAGTTCATTGCTTACAATGCCGAGAAAGCCCGGAATGGTGTGGGCTTGTTGATGACCATGGGTTCCGGTTCTGTCCACCCGACTTCTCCTAATTCAGACTGGGGGGGCATTCACAACTGGGACGAATCCATTCTTCCTTATCTCCGAAAAATGTCCGAAGCCATCAAGCCGCATGGCGCGATTTTAATGGCGCAAATTTCGCATCGGGGCCGGCGCGCCAATCGGGATGTGACGTGGTTGCCAATTTATGCTCCGTCGGACGACCCGGAGCCGCTGCACCGAGACATGCCTCACGAAATTCAATCCGAGGATGTTGATTGGCTCGTTGATGCTTATGTTCAAGCCGCATTGCGGCTGAAACGTGGTGGATTTGACGGCGCGGAAATTTCGGCTGCGCATGGACACCTCATTGACCAATTTTGGTCTCCCATCTCCAACCACCGTTCGGATGCCTATGGAGGGTCTCTTGAGAATCGCATGCGCTTTGGAATGCAAGTGATTGACGCTGTGCGCGATGCAGTTGGGGACGACTTTTTAGTCGGCTTGCGCATGACTGGAGACGAATTGATTGAAAACGGATTGACGGTCGAAGATATGCAACAGATTGCACTCAAGATAGCGGAGACCGGGAAAATAGACATTTTGAATGTGATTGGCTCCATTGGCACGACTGAGTACCATCAAGCACTCACTGTACCTTCCATGAATTATCCGGCGGGTATTTTTACCGGCTTTGCCGCTTCAATTCGAGCGACTTTGCAAGAGAATGGATTCGATATTCCGGTTTTGGCATGTGGGAAAATTGTCCACCCGCTTCAAGCGGAGACCATTTTAGCAGAAGGTCAGGCTGATTTTGTGGGCATGAACCGTGCCATCATTGCCGACCCGGAGATGCCGCAAAAGACCATGGATGGCAGAATTGACGACATTCGCTTATGTATGGGTGCGAACGAGGGCTGCATTGGCCGAATTTATGTCGGCAAGCCGATGATTTGTGTACAAAACCCTGTCATCAGCCGCGAGAGTGAACTCATTCCCTGGCGTCCCGCGACTGCACAAAAACGCGTTGTTGTGGTTGGTGGTGGGCCCGGTGGACTGGAGGCTGCAAGAATGGCGGCCGAACGCGGACATCAGGTCACGCTCTTGGAAAAATCGAGCCAACTTGGAGGGCAAATTCGCCTGGCCGGGAAAGCTCCCAACCGCGATGCTTATACGCAATCCGTTGATTGGCTAGAGGGTCAGATTCGCAAACTCGGTATCGACGTAAGGCTCGGTGTCAACGCTGATGAGGAGGACATCTTGGCCTTGCAGCCAGAGGCGGTCATTATTGCAACGGGATCGACCGCAAGAAGACTTCATCTGCCCGGTGCGGATGCTCCTTTTGTGTTTACGGCGAGAGATGTGCTGGAGGGAGGGGAGGACATTGGGCACAAGGTTCTCTTCATCGACGAGCACCATCATCAAGAGGGGCTCTCCACAGCGGAATATTTGGCGCAGCGTGAACATGAGGTGACCGTCATTTCACGCCTGTGGATTGTCGGCGAGGAAATTGATGGAACGCTTCGACCAGATTTGTACGCACGGCTGGACAATTTAGGGGTGGTGATTCACCCTAACGTGTTGGCGAAACAAGTGGAAGCAGACGGCAGTGTGCTGGTGGAAAACTATCATTCCCATCGAGAGTGGACGATGGGTCCGTATGATGCCATCGTGGTCGCTGCGAAAGGCGTAGCGAATGACGGACTGTGGAAAAAACTGAAAGGCAAAGTTCCCGAGTTGCATCTTATTGGCGATGCGGTTGCTCCACGGGGGCTGCATGACGCGCTTCTTGAAGGAACTCGCGTGGCGCGTGTGGTCTGAGATGCACCGATTCAGCCGGAATGGTCGAACAGATGCATGACCGGGATTCCCGTTCATCCGAGTTACCTGATGTCTGGGGGGACAGACGATGTCTTTCGATGGAGCGATAGTAGAACCGACCGTGCTCGTGCTGGCGGATAAGTCGGCGGGAGATTGGTCGACTGTCACGCTGGAGTTGCTCGGTGATGCAGAGCTGTTGGCCAATAAAGTGGGGTGGACGGTCAAGGTTATGGTGTTCGCCGCACCAGGGGCGGTGCGCGACGAGGATGCCCGAAAACTTGCAGCGCACGGAGCGAAGGAAGTACATGTCTGGGAGCATGAGAAGTTTGGTCCTGTGCTGGTGCCTGCACAGTACACTCATACTCTGCGCTCTTATCTCGACGAGAGTATGCCACGATTAATCCTCTGTCCGTCCACTCCTCTATGGGTGGAAGGCGTGGCCGCCGCAGTGGCACCGTACGGAGCGCTGGTGGCATCCGACTGTGTCAGCGTGAAATTAAACGTTCGTTCAGACCTTGAACTCGTTCGAAACTATTGGAATCAAAAAACGCACGCTACGTGGACTTTTTCTGGTCAAAGACCATGGGTCGTTTGCTTGCATCCAGGAGTTGCAGGTGTGGGTCGGCCAAATCCGGCTTTATCTGCTCCCGTCGAGCGGCATCAAGCCATCGTTTTGGAAGAAAACGTTGAGACTCTGGAATGGTTTCCTCCGCATCCAAGTCGACTGGATTTGGTGGAAGCAGAGAGAGTGGTCGCGGGCGGGCGTGGCATTGGCGGTCCCGAAGGATTTGCCGAATTAACGCAGCTCGCGGAACTCCTTCATGCTGCAGTTGGGGCCAGTCGAGTCGCGGTCGATCTCGGTTGGATTCCCTACTCTCGTCAAGTCGGCCAAACTGGCAAGACGGTGCGGCCGCGCCTGTACATGGCTTTTGGTATTTCTGGCGCCTCCCAACATCTGGACGGCATGCGCGATGCGGAGACGGTGGTCGCCGTCAATCTCGACAAAGAGGCAGCTATTTTTTCCGTCGCTGAATTGGGGCTGGTTGGCGATGCACGGGCAGTCATTGAAGAATTAGTCCGCCTGTTGAAACCTTCGGAGCGAGCAGAAGGGGCGCGTGCGGGTGCCGCCGCAGCGCTGTCGAACGTGTGAGGGAGGGAAGGCCATGAAAGTACTGGTGTGTGTTCGTTCAGATCTACCTGCGCCAATGGCAAGAGTGGACAATATCCAACGCCTGATGGAGGAGTGGTCTGCCGAGTGGGCGGGGGTGCTGGAGCCTTCCTGCCGCAGTGCGTTGCAGTTGGCGAAAGACTTGTCTGGTCCATCCGGTGGGTTTACGGCGCTCTCGTACGGTAGAGGAGAGTGTAGAGCCGCGCTGGAGGTTGCAAGAGCCTACGGAGCCGTTGACGCCGTGCACTTGCAAAGCGCAGAGGGGTCCTTGCGCCATGACGGGAACACCATTGCACGGGCACTGGCAGCATGGGTTGGCGAACGCTCGTTCGATGTAGTCGTGTGTGGAAACTCGAGTGGTGTCGGGCCAGTCCCAGCTCTCGTTGCGGGCCACCTAGGCTGGCCCGTGGTGACGCGAGTTGATGGATTCAAAAAGTTTCTGCCGCAGGATGACAGCTTCCGCGCTATCGAGCTGACTCAGCGGCTTGATGCGGGTTGGAAGCGGCAGGTATTGGCCCGCTACCCGGTCGTGCTCTCAGTTCAGAGTGGCTTTATCCCTCCGCAATATGTGTCGGTGCGTCGGCGCAAAGAGGCAGTGCACGGTCTCGCGTCAAACGTCACGGAGTGCGAACTGCCCGTGTGGACGGATGGGCATGCTCCGGCGGTTCTTCAAGCGTTGACTCCACCGAAGCCGAGAACGAAGCGAACAGCGGTGCCGGACGCCAAGTCGAGCGCAGCGGATCGACTAAAATCTTTGATGGGTCCGGCAGCCACTAAAAAAGTGGAAAAGCCGAAGGAAGACGAAGGACCGCGCGTGGTGGAAGGAAGCGCGGTGGAATTGGCAGAAGAACTGCTTCGCTTCTTGCGCAAAAAAGAATTTTTGTCCAACTCCTAAACGACATGGCTTGTCCTTTGACGGCGACAAGCAGAAAGGAGGAGTTTGAATGGCTTTACGGATTGTGTTGGCACTCTTCACTCTAGTTCTCGCGATCACCATGTTGGGACTCCTCATCGTCCGGATGCGTCCGATTCTCCGGGCTATGGCCAGTGCTCGCCAGGTTGTTCGGTGGGACCAGCCGCTATACCGCATTCGCTCGACCGCGGCTCAAGTGTTTGGTCACAAAAGACTACTGCGCCAGAGACTCTCCGGGATACTTCATTTGTTCATTTTTAGCGGCTTTGTCGTCCTCTTGCTCGATATTATCGAAACCATCGGACAACTTGTTTATCCGGAGTTTTCGATTGGGCCAGTGCTTGGTTTTCTCGTGGACTGTTTTGTCCTACTGGTCCTAGCGGGCGTGGTTCTTGCGCTGTATCAGCGCAAAGTGCTGCACCCCAAACGGTTTGAAGGTTCGGACGAGAAGGATGGAGAGTTGATTCTTGGAATGATCACACTGATTGTAGTGGGAATTGCCATTCATAACTCATTCTTCCGATTGTTGGAGCACCCCGTGTTTGGTATGACCACGAGTGCCGATGGTCATTTCCTGTCCTATCTGCTCGATCCACTTTGGGTCCGCCTGGGATGGGGTACGCCCATGGCTGCTTCCATCGGATACAGTGTGGGGTATGCTCTCGACATTGGCACCATTCTCTGGTTTCTAGCATATCTACCCACTTCAAAACATCTGCATGTGTTTTTTGGAGCTCCCGCCGTCTTCTTTCGTAAGCTTGGTACTCCGGGACGTTTTTTGCCAACCGCCACGGAGGTGCATTCGTCGGGTGACAGTGGGATAAGCGCGACGAGGGACATGACGGTCCAGCCTATTCAATCGTTTGCGGATATGACATGGCGAGATGTGCTCGACTTGTTCACGTGTACCGAGTGTGGTCGCTGTCAAGACGTTTGTCCGGCGCATCAAGCCGGTCAACCACTGTCTCCCAAAATGTTGATTCTCGACTTGCGAGACGCTCTCGTTCAGCAGACGCGTGGAGTTGAGTCTTCAGTGGTCCGTTCGCTGTCTTTGGCAGGTGACGTGATTTCGGCCGAGACGCTCTGGTCGTGTACGACTTGCGGTGCATGCCAAGAGGCTTGCCCTGTATTCATTGAACATGTGCCGAAAATCGTCGGATTGCGAGCCGCTCTTGTGGAGAGAGGTGAAGTCGAGGAAAGACCGCAAGAAGTTCTCGAGCACTGGGGCGAGGAACGCAACGCTTACGGAAAGATGCCAGAAACTCGTCCAGCTTGGCGCAATCGAGTGACTTACCATTTCAAAGATTTGCGCCGTGAGTCCGCCGAGTGGCTGTGGTTCGTTGGAGACGTGGCTTCCTTTGACAACGATTTAGGGGTGGCACGGTCAGTGGATGCGATTGCCACGTTGCTCGGCGGCGCTGGTCTGGATGTAGGACTTCTCTATGACTGGGAAGGCAGTTCTGGTAACGACGTCTTGCGGATGGGTGAATACGGTTTGTTTGAGCAACTCGCGACGGAAAATATGCGAGCCATGGAGCGGGCGCAGTTTGAGCGTGTCCTAACCTCTGACCCACACAGCTTCAATGCACTACGCAACGATTACCCACAGTTGGGATTTAAAAAGCCCATTTACCACTATAGCCAGGTCTTGCAACAGTTGATGACAGAAGGGAAAGTTGCTCCCACACATTCTCTGGGCATTCGAGCGACATTCCACGACCCTTGCTATTTAGGGCGGTGGAACCAAGTTTTCGAAGCGCCTCGTGACATCTTGCGGCGTTGTGGCGTCGACATTGTTGAGATGCCTCGCAGTTTTGCCAACAGCTTTTGCTGCGGCGCCGGTGGAGGTCGCATGTGGATGAATGAGGCAGGCATGAAGGAACGCCCCTCAGAAGCACGAATTCGCGAAGCGCTGGAGCTGCCGGGGGTTACTCATTTTGTGGTGAGCTGTCCTAAGGACATGGTGATGTACTCGGCAGCCGTGACCGCGCTCGGTTGTCAGGACCGTCTGTCGGTGGTAGATGTCGGAGAATTAGTGCTTGAATCGACGGGTTGGCAGTTTGCGAGAACTTCTGCTAGTTGACGTGTGCCGCTTCAAAGGCCGAGTTATGACTTCGCAAAGCTGGCAATGGAAAGACACGAAGGAGTGGGAAAGGCGAGTGACGACCGTGGAAGAACAAGAATATTTGGTGCTTGCTCGTAGCCAAGACGTCCGCGAAGGAGAGCCAACGTCTGTGGTGTCGGATGGCGAAGTGATTTTACTCACACGTGTGCACGGGCAGTTGCATGCGGTCAGCGGTATATGCACCCACGCATATTCAGAATTGGCGGACGGAGAGCTGGACGGAACTCGGCTTTACTGCTCTCTTCACTTTGCATGTTTTGATGTGAGGACGGGTGCCGTGTTGGAAGGGCCAGCAGAGCACCCGCTGCGCGTCTATCCGGTGTTTGAACAAGATGGGGATATTTTGCTGCGACGCGAACGGAGGGTTCAGGGTGCATAGTCCGACGTCCATTGTCATCGTAGGCGCAGGAGTTGCTGGTGTGCAAGCGGTCGAGACACTGCGCAGAGAAGGGTATGAAGGTGCACTGACGGTGGTCGACAAAGCGGCCGAGATTCCTTACGACAGGCCGCCACTGTCAAAAGAATTTCTTGCCGGTACGGTTACTGCAGAAGACATCGCATTGCGCTCGCCGGGCCATTGGAATCAGTGGGATGTCGATTTGCGACTGACGGTCGAGGCGACCCAGATCGATCCACGTGAGCACACCCTCACCACTGCGAGTGGCGACGTCATTGCGTGGGATAAGGTGTTGTTGGCGACGGGATCGACCCTTCGAGAATTGAAGGTACCAGGAATAACGCTCGACGGGGTCTTTTATCTCAAGACGCTGGAAGACGCCGCTCGCCTGCGTGCCGCCTTGTCGGAGGTTCAAGAATTGGTGGTCGTTGGAGCTGGGTTTATTGGTGCAGAGGTAGCCTCTACGTGTCGAAAACGTGGCCTTCACGTCACGGTTCTCGAGATGATGAAGTATCCGCTGGCGCACATTCTAGGTGAAGATTTAGGACACTACTTCGCTCGTCTCCACGAAGCGCACGATGTCGACCTGCGCACGGAAGAGTCGATTGTTGCCGTTCATGGTAAGACGCGAGTTGAGTCAGTTGAGACTTCTAAAGGGCAGACGATCTCTTGCCAAGCGGTCGTGGTGGGAGTTGGCGTGATGGCCAACACGCCTATTTTGCACGAGCAGTTGGAGGTGAGTCGAGGATATGTCGTGGACGCTTTTGGAAGGACGTCCCTGCCCGGCGTGTTTGCGGCTGGCGACTGCACTGTTTGGCCGTATCGCGGCCACATGATTCATGTTGAACATTGGGATCACGCCGTTCAACACGCGAAAACGATTGCAAGAAACATGTTGGCCGAAGAGATGGTTCCATATGACACGGTTCCGTATTTTTGGTCAGACCAATATGGTAACCGTTATCAGTACGTAGGTCATGCTGCGAAGTGGTCACAAACCGTGACGCGGGGTTCGCAGGCGGAGCATCGGTTCACACAGATGTATCTCGATGAAGAAAACAGGCTCTTGGCAGCACTGGTCGCGAATCGGCCCAAAGATGTGATGAGCCTCCGTCGATTGATTGATGCAAGGCGACCGGTCGACCGCATGCAACTGGAAAACGAAGCACTGTCTTTTACCCAATTGTGAGGAGGAATTTTATATGGCAACTAAGCTTGTGGAAGGCGGATGGCCTGAAGGGACGATTGTCCGTCCCACTTTGCCGGGAAAAGACTATTACGACGTTCAAAACTATCAAAGAGAGTTGGAGAAAATCTGGTTTCGGACATGGCTCTGTATAGGCCGGGTTGAAGAGTGGAAGAACGCTGGTGACTTTATAACGACTCAAGTGGCCCACGAGAACGTCATGAGTGTGTTGACCAGCGATGGCCAGATAAAGTCTTACTACAATGTCTGTAGGCACAAGGGCTCTCGCCTGTGCGAGGGGTCTTCAGGACATTTCCATCAGGGGCGCATCTTCTGCCCTTATCACAGTTGGGGATACAACGCTGACTCTGGTGCCTTAATTCGCACACCCAATCTACCAGACGACTTAGAAGGCTTTTGTCGTGATGATTTTAGTCTCTTTCAGGTGCGGACCGAGACGGCTCACGGTTTTGTTTTCATTAACTTTGACAAGGATACGGAATCTCTGGAACAAGCGCTGGGACTGCCCGAATCGTTTGACATCTATGAGCGATATCATTTTCAGAGATTGCGGTTAGGGCATAAAAAATCGTATGTGGTCGAAGCAAACTGGAAATTAATCATGGAAAATGCTTTGGAGTGTTACCACTGTTCTACGATTCATCCAGAGTTGAGTCGTTGCACACCGCCAACCATCGCTCGTCACTGGGTTCACGATGAAGTTCCCGGTACGAAAATTTTGATGCATGCAGGAGCCATGCAGTTGGCGCCAGGATTTGAGCGTATGACGATGGACGGGGTGGGGCGACGCCCGTTCTTTCCTGATATTACGGAGCAGGACCGCAAAGGAATTTATTATTTCTTTATTTTCCCTCATCTTTTCTTCGCCGTGGCATCGGACTACGTATTCTATTTCTCTGCTTGGCCTATGGCTGGAGATAAGACACTGGTCGTAGGACATTGGTTGTTTGAACCAGAAGTTCTGGAAAATCCCGAATATGATATTTCGGATGCCGTCGACTTTTGGGATATTACGAGTGTCGAAGATTGGAAAGCAAGTGAACTGGTTCAACAAGGAAATCAATCCAAGGCTTACGAGCACGGTGGCGTGTTGATTCCAAACGACTGGCGTGTAGGTAAGTTTAGTGACTATGTTCGCAATGAGTTAGCCGACTAGTCGTCAGGCAAATGCTGTGGGTGGCCAGGTTATCAACCTGTGACGATAGAAGAGCACCCAAATTATCGGAGAGGAAGTTGAGAAAATGTCAAAAGTAACTTTGGAAGTAGCTAAAAAGTTAATAGAGAGTGCAGAGCAGGAAGCGCACAGATTAGGTGTGGCGATGATTATCGCTGTTGTTGACGAAGGTGGAAACTTCGTTGCTTGCCAGCGCATGGACGATGGATGGTTGGCGAGTGTCGAAATTGCCCAGTCTAAGGCATGGACAGCGGTGGCACTGAAGACACCTACCTCAGGACTTGCGGAAGCAACCGTGCCGGGTGCAGAATTGTACGGATTGACGACAACAAATTCTGGAAGAATTATCGTCTTTGGTGGCGGCATACCACTCGTCAAAGACGGCAAAGTGGTGGGTGGCGTGGGTGTAAGTGGTAGTTCATGGGAAAACGACGTGCGCGTTGCAGAGGCTGCAGTCGCTGCGTTTGAGAGTCTGTCATAGAAAACGTTCTCGCAACGAAAAATCTGCCTTTTTCGAAAACGTATGAATTTAGACCTATCAAAATTAAGAGCAAGAGCGGCATGCCTTCGTGCATGCCGCCTGCTCCGTCCTCTTGGAACGTGCGCGGTGTGTTGGGTTGAAACGAATTTCGCGGTGAGGCGAGGGGATTGTATGGCAGTCATGAACACCCACATTGAGTGGACGGATGTGACGTGGAATCCGACGACTGGGTGCACAAAGGTCAGCGAAGGTTGCCGACACTGCTACGCGGAAACGATGGCGAAACGGCTGCATGCGATGGGGCAGTCTCGATATGCGAAAGGCTTTCAGTTGACGCTGCACGAAGATTTGCTGGAGTTGCCTTTGCATTGGAAGAAACCGCGGCGGATTTTCGTCAACAGCATGTCGGATGTGTTTCACAAAGACGTACCCGATGACTTTGTCTTTCGGATCTTCGAAACGATGAATCGTGCGACACAACATACTTTTCAAGTATTGACCAAGAGGCCAGAACGATTGGCCAGAATGGCCAGTGCTCTGTCTTGGACTTCGAATATATGGATTGGAACCAGTGTTGAAGACATGAAAGTCGCGCGGAGAGTAGATTTTTTAAGAGTGGTTCCCGCTCAAATTCGCTTTCTTTCTTGTGAACCGCTGCTCGGTTCGCTTGCAGAATTAGATTTAACTGATGTAGACTGGGTTATCACAGGTGGCGAGTCTGGCCCTGGAGCTAGACCTGTGCATCCAGACTGGGTTCGTGAACTGCGTGATAGTTGTGTTCGGGCGGAGGTTGCATTCTTCTTTAAGCAGTGGGGCGGCGTTCAGAAACATCGGACTGGCAGAACTCTCGATGGACGAACGTGGGATGAACAACCAGGACGATGAGCGCAACATTCACTCTCTTTGAGAATTTGCTAGACAAAGGTGATGGACTTTGGCACACAGTGAGTCGCAAAAGGCGCAGATTCGCCAGTTGTTCATTGACGCAACGGCGCGCATCATCGAAGAAGAAGGTATTGAGAACGTCACCATCCGAAAAATTGCTGATTTAGCGGGATTCAATAGCGCGACCATTTATAATTATTTTGACGAGTTGTCACACCTCGTGTTTTTTGCGTCCATGAAATTCCTGAAGCGCTATACGGACGATTTACCCCATTACATGGCTCGAGCCCAAGATGTTTTGGACGAATATTTGTTAATCTGGGAATGTTTTTGTCACCATTCGTTTCGCCAGCCGCAGATTTATCACGCGATTTTTGGAGCGAATTTAGGGGATGTTCCAGGCGACATTCTCAGAACCTACTATAACCAGTCCCCGGAAGACCTGGATAACTTTCAAAGTGAATTAATTCCTATGTTTTTAGAGCCGGACTTGAAGAAACGGTCAGAGATTTCTCTGCGCAAATGCATTGCCGCCGGATATGTCGCGGAAAGTGAGGCAGCAGAAATTAACGAACTGGTCGTTTTAGTGTATCACGGCATGTTTTCTCTGTTTTTGAACAATCGGAGGAGCTACACTGTAGAGGAGGCCACCAAGCGAACGGTTCGCTACATTCGAGGCATTGTCTGCCATTCACACCTTCTCCTCGAGACCTCTCCAACTTCCGTAACCACGCCTTAATTTGCCTGCAAGAAAAGTTCAGAAAGCCTATTACTCTATAACGACCGTGTAACGGGCGGAGAATTTTGTCATAGCTCATGTCCCGAAGGGTCGTGAGTGTTTTATCGGACGAGAACACTGGGCCGGAGAAATTCGGTCGTCTGTTTTCGTCCTTTCTTTACGTTTGCTTTACATAGACGTGACAAGAGTTTTACAAGGATTTCACGGAAACTTAATCTTAGAATCCTATGATAAAAAACGTGATGTGTTTCGACCAATAAACGAGGGGGTTATATCTGTGAAAGTGAAGTCTGTTGGCCTTGCGGTGAGTGCATTGGCGATGACCGCTCTGGTGGCTGGCTGCGGTACTCAGGCTGCGACGAGTGCGAATTCCTCGAACAGCGCCGCTACAAATACCAGTTCGAACAAAACGGCTACCAATACCTCGAATACGACCAGTTCGACGACTACCAGCGGTGTCACGGATATCACGTTTTGGGTAGGACATCCTTCAGGAGCACTCCACAAAGCGATTCTTGCAGAGGTCAAACACTTTAACGACACCCATCCGACGATTCACGTCGATGTAAAAATCGTACATGTTACCAACAAGGGTATTCCCGCGTTTATCGCCCACAAGGCGCCGAACGTTGGTGAAATTGAGACTGCGTCCATTAAAAAGTTCATCAATGCTGGTGCCGTTGTCAATTTGGCCCCGTATGTCAGTGGGTCGAATGGATTGTCGGCGTCGCAAATCAAGGAACTTTACTATCCGTCTGTGTGGAAAGATATGCAGGGCCCAGGGAGCGCTCAGTATTTAATGCCGCTTGAGAAAAAGTCTGCCGTGGTCATCTATTACAACGAGACGCTCTTCAAAAAGGCAGGTATCCATTCTGCTCCACAGACTTGGAACCAGGTCTTTGACGACATTCAAAAAATTACGGCTCTCGGCGGGAAAATTCATGGTTGGGCGTGGACACCGCTGTTGCGCGAGTTCTTCGTAATGGTGAAAGACTATGGAGGACACATTTACAAAAACTCCGAACATACAAAATTTGACATGGACAGCCCGCAGGCGACGCAAGTCTTGACAAAACTGCGCTCACTCGTGGCAGGCGGAGATGTCATTGTGGGAAAGAAATATGAATACCAGCAAGACTTTGGGACGGGAGATATTGGCTTGCTCGTCGATGCTTCCGCAGGTTGGACGTATGACTACGGCTCCGTAGGTGGAAAATTCCCAATGCTTGCGACTCCTGCTCCGCGAGGAACAGCACCCATACCTTACAATTGGATTAATGGCGGGTCGCTCATCATGTTTAACACGGGAACGACGGCTCAGAAGAATGCCGCTTGGACGTTCATGAAATGGATGTCTAGCCCGGATAACAATGCTTATTGGAATGAGCATACGAACTACTTGCCACTCGGACCCGCAGCGGATGCAAAGATGGCTTCCTTCTACCAAACCAACAAGGCATATGCGGCATCCTTCTCTGACCCAGCGGGCTGGATTATGAAACCGCGCAGTAACCGTTATTCGGAAGCACAAACGGCGATGACCAATGACTTCTTGGAGGCATTAAATGGTCAAATGCCCGTGACACAGGCTTTGCAGATGATGGATAAGGTTGGCGACAAATATATGTCAGGTAACGAGAGGCTGTAAGATTCGATGGGAATATTGCAGAGTACTCCGGTGTCGGACGTTTCTGGACTGGAGGCCGAACGCTCGCTTCTTCGCAAGAAGCGAGCCGCTCGTCTTCGGCAGGCTTGGATGGCACTTTTGTTTCTTGCTCCAGCGGCTCTGTTTTTGTTGGTCTTCGTCTATCTGCCGTCGTTCGTTGCCTTGGCTATTGCCTTTTTTCACTACCATTTGGGGGGAGCATCAAGCCCCTACATTGGTATGACGAATTTTAGCGACGCATTGCAGTTCAACATTTTTCAAAAGTCACTTCTGAATACTGGGTACTATGCATTGCTGATGGTGCCAAGTATTCTCATCGTCTCGGTCTGTCTCGCGCTACTGCTGAATCGAGTCGGTACGTACTACAACTTTTTGAGAACGTTGGTCCTTTTGCCGTATGCAACGCCAGCTGTTGGAACGGCGATTGGATGGTTGTGGATTTTCAATCCAACGTACGGGTTAGCCAATGGTTTTCTGCACTGGCTCGGACTACCTGTCTCCGGGTGGTTACAGTCGCCTCGCATGGCTATGCCATCTATCGCCATTTATTCTTTGTGGCATGGAGTGGGATTCGACGTGATCATCGTACTTGCGGCGATTGCTGGACTTCCGAAGCAGATGCTCGAGGCGGCGGCTGTAGACGGTGCGTCTGCTTGGAAGCGGTTTTGGAAAGTGACTCTACCGCTGATCTCGCCGACGATGTTTTTCATTCTCATCATCACGACCATCGGTACGCTCCAGAGTTTTTCGCAAATATATGCATTGTCTGGAGGAACGGGTGGACCAGAGTATTCGACGATGACAACGTTGCTTCTCATCTACGATACTGCCTTCAAATACAGTCATTTGTCCTACGGGTCTGCGATGGCCATTTTGATGGTTATTGTCATCATCGTGCTTACGCTGACGCAGCGCTATGCTTCTAAGAGGTTTGTCTTTTATCAATAAACGCATACTCGAATGCTGCTTCCGTAGGGAACTTTGGTTGATTGAAGGAGGTTGAATCGTGGCGCGCGCTTTGAAAAAAATACCGCGTCCTGTGTTCGGATTACTCATCGGGCTGTCATTTCTGCTCCCCCTCTATTTTACGTTGGTCACGTCACTTGACACGAAGGCAGACGTTTTTCGTTTTCCGCCACATTTGACATTTGATTGGCAATGGAGTGTATACGCGCGGGCTTGGCACATGTTTCGTTGGCCCATGTATTTTGGCAACACAGTATTGATTGCTGCAGTGACGATTGCGTTGGCCTTGACGACGTCTATCTTGGCCGCATATGCGCTGAGTTTCATAGAGTTTCGTGGACGCAATCTCGTGTTTAGTCTCATTTTGCTTGTGCTGATGATTCCGGCAGAGGCGCATCTCATCCCGAACTACATCACGCTGGCTAAAATGAATTTGGTCGATACGTATTGGGCTCAAATTTTGCCATATGGTGCGTCGGTCTTCGGCATCTTTCTGTTGCGCCAATTTTTCTTGACGTTGCCGAAAGACTACTGGGAAGCTGCGCGCATGGACGGCTGCGGGCACCTGCGGTTTCTCTGGAGCGTCGCGTTACCACAATGTAAGCCAATTTTGTTCACGATTGGCCTCTACATTTTTATTGGTTCGTGGAACTCCCTGATGTGGCCCTTGATGGTCACGCAAAGTCACCACGTACAACCTGTCGAGGTGGCGTTAGCCCGATTCTTGGATGGCAATTCTGTCGATTGGCGGCGACTCTCCGCGGCGAGTGTGTTTACCACGCTTCCAGTGGTAATCATGTTCCTGATTTTTCAAAAGCACATCATCCGCGGTATCTCTCGAGGAGAGGGAGTCAAAGGTTGACAAGAATGCTTTTTCTCGCTTCTGTCGGATGGCGAGAAACATGGTAGACTGGGTGCGTGTCGTTCGCACTTGGTCTATTTTTTTGTGGGAGTTGATGAGAACGTTGGACGGATATCATTTTGCACATCCCTTGCGCGTGCGGTTTGCAGAGGTGGATGCGCAACAGGTCGTCTTCAATGCGCACTATCTTACATACTTGGATATCGCCTTTGCCGCCTATTTGAAACGAGGCGTACAAGTTTGGCAGGAGGGGCTGCCGCGGACCGTGATCGCCCGGACGACGTTGGAGTTTAAAAACTCGGCTCGATACGACGACGACTTGTTGGTGTCTGTGCGAACGGCTCACATTGGCCGCACCAGCTTGCGAGTCGAATTTGCGGTACTGCGAGTGGTTGGCGAGTCCGAAGAGTTGTTGGCGACGGCGGAGACGACCTATGTTTACATCCATCAAGATTCCAAGCGGCCAGCTCCTGTTCCGGACGACTGGCGCGAAACCATTCTGCGCTATGAGGGTCGAACAAGCCTCGACCCATCGGCTGCCGAGAAGAGGGAGGGAGACCGATGAATTCTCAGGAAGCGTCGCAAAGAGACGGTCGGCTCTATCAGAAAGTCGCGCTCATCACGGGAGCTGCAGGAGGGATTGGGGCAGCGACCGCTCGCCAGTTTGCCCGAGAAGGAGCACAGGTGGTGCTCGCCGACCTGCGCCTTGAGGCAGCAACGGAACTCGCTGAGGAGATTGTCAGCCTCGGTGGCGCGGCGACCGCTGTCCGAGTTGACGTGAGTGACTACGACAGCGTCCAAGCGGCAGTTCAATTTGCAGAGCAGACCTACGGGCACCTCGACATTCTTTTCAACAATGCGGGCATCTTTGGCGACGGTCAACGCGATGTCACAGACCTCTCACTGGACGAGTACCATCGCACCGTTCGCATCAATCAAGACGGTGTCTTTTATGGCATCAAGGCTGCCGGCGCGGCCATGAAAGAGCAGGGCGGCGTGATTATCAACACCGCGTCGATATACGCGTTTATCGCGGACCGTCGCCAATTCTCCTATCATGCGACGAAAGCCGCCGTCGTCGGAATGACGAGAGCCGCGGCTCTGGATTTGGCGAAATACAACATTCGCGTGGTTGCGATCGCACCGAGTATGATTGACACTCCACTGATTGACCCGTGGCGATCCGATGAGAGAGTCTGGAACACGGTTCGCAAAGCGCAGATGCGCCAACAGTTTGGCCGGCCAGAACAGGTTGCCGCCGTAGTGACTTTCTTGGCCAGCGACGAAGCGTCCTTTGTGAATGGGCATGAGTTTTTTGTGGATGATGGCGCCGCATCGTTCAAGCGGTGACGGGCGCTGCCGAGGGCGGCCAGCGCTTGACGTTTCGCCGCCCCAAAAGCTCACGCGTCTGTGAGCAGTCGCCGAGCAATGACCATCTTCTGCGTCTCTGCGGTGCCTTCCTCAAACCGCTGCATCCTCGCATCCCGGTAAATTCGCTCCATTTCGGACGATTTGAAGTAGCCAATGCCGCCGTGAATCTGCAGCGCTTTGTCCGTGACACGCTGAAGCATGTCGGCGGCAAAGTATTTTGCCATGGCCGCCATATCTGGAGGCAGATGGCCGTCATCGAAGGATTTAGCTGCCGCTCGTGTCAAGTGACGGGCCGCTTCAATATCGGTCGCCATTTCCGCGAGCCAAAATTGAATCGTGGGTCGGTCTGCCAAGGATTTTCCGAATGTGACGCGTTCTTTGGCATGTGCCACGGCTATTTGAAGTGCCCGGTTTGCGAGTCCCACACAAGTCATCGCAATCGCGGTCCGACTTGGATGGAGAAAGCCGTCGAAGGCCACGCGCAGTCCATCGCCTTCGCTCCCAATGCGATACTGCTCCGGCACAAAACAGTCATCAAAGCGGAGATGTCCATGTACGGTGCCGGTAATGCCCATCGCGCCTGCCATCGGTTCGACGGTCAGTCCGGGCGTATCGCGGGGGACGAGTAGGGCCATCGTCCCTTCCTTGCCACGCGTCCCTTCGAGGCGGCAAAAGGTCAGAAAGTAGTCGGTGAAGTCGGAGAAAATAATCATCCACTTTTCGCCTCGAAGGGTGTAACCGTTGGTCTGTCGCCGTGCGGTCGTCCGGATGTCGGTGCCTGACCCTGAATTGGGTTCCGAGAGCGTGAACGTCATCCACCGTTCGCCAGAAAGCAGGGACTGCCCAAAACTTCGCATCTGGGCCTCAGTCAAATGGCCGTCCAAGGTTCTCCATATACTGTTTGCTACATGCACGAGAACGCGCAAAGACCCATGCATTTCGGACAAGGTACCGAGGAGTTCTAGATAGTCGGCGAAAGGCAGACCAAGGCCGCCGTAAGTGGTCGGCCGGGCGAGGCGGAACAAGTCATGCCGTTCCAGTTCCCGGCGCATGTTGGGCGTAACCACGCCGTCCGCTTCAATCGAATCGGACATCGCGCGAGCTGGGCCGTTTACAAATTGTTCAATCCGCTCTTGCAATTGAAGGAAATTTTCGTGCTCCATCAGTGCTGCACCTCGCTTGTTGGTCCGACTGTCTGCTCCTCTTGGAGTTTGCCTGCAATGTCTTGGCGCAGAATGTATTTCTGCACCTTTCCACTCGCCGTTCGCGGCAATTCTGAGACGCATTCGACGCGTTCTGGCCAATAGATCTTGGCCACGCCACGCGATTCGAGAAAATCCGTCAGGTCTTGCAACGACAAAGACTGTCCTGCTTGGACGACGACGTACGCACAGGCACGTTCGCCGAGCCGCTCATCGGGCATAGCCACGAGGGCCATATCCACCACAGCAGGATGTTGATACAGAATATCTTCCAGTTCGGCGACGGGGATTTTCTCGCCACCGCGGTTGATCACGTCCTTTTTTCGGCCGGTCAGGTGCAAAAATCCTGCGCTGTCGATGGTGGCTAAGTCGCCGGTGTCAAAGAAACCGTCCTCCGTAAATCCAGCAGCGTACAGGTCGTGCCGGTGCAGATAGTCCACGAACATGGCCGGTGTTTTGACTTGGAAGTTGCCTTCGACGCCAGCAGGTACTTCGCGTCCCGCATCGTCTACAACGCGCATCTGCATGCCGTCCATGACGCGACCGTCCGTTCCCCACAGAGACTGTGGTGGGTCGCTCGGACGACCGACGGCAACGAGACACGCTTCGGTCGATCCCCAACCGCCTACCACTTGACAGGCGAGGAGGCTGGACGCGCGCTCGGCGAGAGCGCGCGGAATGGCGGCACCCGTCGCAACAAAAGTCCGCAATCCCTGGGGAGGGGTATTTTGACGAACGAGATCCGCCAAAAAAGGCATGGCCGCCTGCACGAATCGTGCCCCATGCTGCTCGATGGCTCTGCGGGCTGTCTCGGTGTCCCAAATGGCTTGATAAATTCCGGTGCTGCCGAGATACAGCGAAACCATCATGCCGTAAAGAAATCCAGTCTGGTGGGCCAGCGGAGAGGGGACGTAGACCGAATCAGCATCGGTCAAGGCCAGGGTTTGCGTATGGTGCATAAGCGCAGCCAACAAGGTCCCGTGGGTGTGCAGGGCTCCTTTCGGTGCACCCGTGGTGCCGGATGTGAAGAGGAGCTCCGCGAGAGCATCTCTGTCCGGGGACCTAGCGTCAATGGCGGATTTGTTATAACTATCTGCCATGAGTGTGCCGAGGTTGCTCTTCTCTGGATGGCGGTTGTCCATCGGCAAAATACAGATTTCCAGTGTCTGTGGAACGGTAGCTGCTATGTTCTCGGCGAGCGGTCGATAATCGAAATTCCGGAATGAGTCGGGGACGGCCAGCAGGCGGCTGCCGGACTGTTCGACAATATAGCTCACTTCGCGTTCGCGCAAACTGGGCAGAATTGGGCAAGGCAGGGCGCCAATCCTCCAGATGCCGAGCGTGAGGGCGATAAACTCCCAACCCGTTGGCCACTGATAGCAGACAGCTTCTCCGGGTTGAATGTCACGCGCCAAAAGCTGCTCTGCAACTCGATAGGACTTATCGACCAGTGAGGCGTAAGACAGTTGCCAGGCCTCTCCTTTGGGGAGCAGGTCAACGATGGCGGTGCGCTCTGGCGTCGCCGCCGCGACGGTATCGATACGGGACAGGATGGTTTCTCGGGAATGGCACGTTTCGTTGTTCCAATGCTGGATGCTTTCAGAAGCATGAATGGATGACATGAAGCAACACTCCTTGGGTGCACGTTGTCGCGTGAACGCGCGCTTTCGGCCGTGCAAAGCGCGATGCTTTGATTCGTTTTTCAGTCTAGTGATAGTATAATACAGCAAGAATTCTAGTAATAATTGAACGGTTGCCAGCAGTGAGTCCCTAGTGCGCCTCTTTGGGAAAAAGGAACGGTGATAGAGTTGTTTGAAGATAAATGGTATACGGCTTCCGGGAGTGAGCGATGGCGCCAACCGGGGAAAATCGGGACTCTGGAGTTGCCCCACCGCTTGTTGATGGGCTCGATGCATCTCGGATTGGAGGCGAGCAGCGAACATCTGCCGCGGCTTATCGCTTTTTATGTCGAGCGCGTTCGAGGGCAAGCGGCACTCATCATCACGGGAGGCGTCGCGGTTTCTCGAGAAGGTTCATCGCATCGCATGTTCTGTCTACTCGAAGAAGAGCACGCTGCTATGCTTCAGAAACTGGCTGGGGCAGTGCATGAAGCTGGCGGCCGTATCGCTATGCAACTCTTTCACTCGGGTCGCTACGCCCATTCAGCGGAGACTGGGGAAGCGGCGGTTGCTCCCAGTCCGGTCGCCTCGCGATTGACCGGAGAAATGCCGCGAGAACTGAGCGTCGAGGACATCCTGCACCTTGTCGGGCGTTATGCGGCGGCGGCCGTCAAGGCTCGTCAGCTGGGCTACGATGCGATTGAAATCATGGGTTCTGAAGGATATCTGCTCAATCAGTTTCTCTCGCCGCTGACGAATCATCGGGAGGATGACTATGGCGGCTCTGCAGAGAAGCGGCGCAAATTCCCTCTCGATGTGGTCAAAGGGATACGAGCGGCGGTCGGTTCCGACTTTCCAATCATTTTTCGGATGTCTGGTGTGGACTTGATGGCGGGAAGCACTACTCTCGAAGAAACCTATGATTTGGCTGTCGCGCTCGAGGAGGCGGGGGTGGATGCGCTCAACATCGGCGTTGGCTGGCATGAGTCGACCGTGCCGACGGTCGCTGCAGTCGTTCCCCGCGCCGCCTTTTCCCCTATTGTTGCGGCCATTCGTCAGCACGTGCAAGTTCCAGTCATCGCGGCCAATCGGATGAATGTACCGGAGGCATTTCAGCCGCTGTTTGAATCGGGTCAGGTGGACTTTGTGGCAGCAGCTCGACCATGGCTGGCAGATGCGGAGTTTGGCCGAAAAGTGTTGGAGGGTCGGCGCAGTCAAATGAATGTGTGCATTGCCTGCAACCAATCGTGTCTCGACCACACGCTGGTGAGACCGCTCATTCCGGCCAGTTGTCTGGTCAATCCTCGCGCCGGGTTTGAGGCGGAGCGCCCGCTTTCAAAAGCAGACGTTGCACTTCGGGTTGCCGTCCTTGGCGGTGGTCCGGCAGGCTTGGAAGCGGCGAGAGTGGCGGCGCTGCGCGGCCACGCCGTCACGCTGTTTGAAGCGGCTGCGGAACTCGGAGGGCAGTTTCGGTATGCAGCGCGTATTCCTGACAAGGAAGAATTTTACGAGACCTTGCGCTATTATCGCGTGATGTTGGCAGAGTTGGGAGTGGACGTCCGCCTTGAGACCGAGCCAACGGCCGCCGACTTGCAGGGATTTCAGTCGATTCTGGTGGCGACGGGTGTGCGTCCTCACATCCCAGACTTGCCTGGCACGGAGCTTCCGCACGTGCGCACCTACGTCGACATCTTGACGCAAGGCTTTGCTGATGCACAAGAGATTGTCTTGGTCGGCGCAGGAGGAATTGCCTGTGATGTGGCCAAATATATAACAGAGCGGGTTCGGCCGAATGCGGCGGTGAATCAGTTTTTGACGGAGATTGGCGCTCCGTTGACGTCGGTTCACAGGCCCAACGTCACGATGGTCGCTCGGTCGAAGCGCGTTGCGTCCGGCGTTGGCAGGACGACAAGATGGATTGTCCGCAGCGAGTTGACGGCGAGTGGGGTCCGCATATTGACGGAGTGTAGGCCAGTGGAAATTGTTCCAGGAGGCCTTCGCGTTCAAGGTCAAGGCGTGACAGAAGCGACTCTGATTGGCGCGGATTTAGTCGTGCTCTGCACCGGACAGCGACCACAACAGGCGGTGCTTCAGGAACTCGGAGACGACCCACGCGTTCTTTGCATCGGCGGCGCGCGGGACAGCGCAGGGCTGACTGCGGCAAGGGCGATACGCGAGGGTTTTGATGCGGCTTACCGACTGGGGCAGGAGACTGCTGAAGACGGACAGGCCGTTTGACACAGTAAAAAATCAGATGTTGGGGGGGAGGTAGAAACGTGCATCGAGGTAGGCCCCGCGCACGTGCCTGGTCCTCGTTTGCCTGGTTCTACCGAGGTTGATGACGGGTGTACTCGAAGGGAAAAATGTTCTGGTGACGGGCAGCAGTCGTGGCATTGGCCGGGCGTCAGCCCTTGCGATGGCGCGGGCTGGAGCAAACGTCGTCGTCCATTATCGACGAGACGGCAACGCAGCTGAAGAGACAGCGAATGAAATCCGCGGCTTGGGTAAACAAGCACTGGTGTTGAAAGCGGAAATCGAGTCAGAGGACGAACTTCGTGCGATGTTTGACCGCATCAAGGACGAATTTGGGCACCTCGATGTGCTCATGGCCAATGCTGCGGCCAGCGCCTTTAAGCCGATTGCCGACCTTAAGGGTTATCATTTAGACCGTACATATCGCGTCGTGTTACACAGCCTGGTGCAGTGTGTGCAGTTGGCGGTACCACTGATGGCTGGCCGCCAAGGCAGGATTATCACCATGTCAAGCATGGGCAGTCGCTTCACGTTGCCGCGCTATGCTGCGCTTGGCACGGCGAAAGCCGCACTGGAGTCTCTGACCCGTTACATCGCGGCAGAGTATGGTCCAGAGGGAATCACCTGCAACGCCTTGAATCCTGGCGTGGTCGCGACCGAATCCGCGAAGTTTTACGGAGCGGACCACTACGACGCTTACGAGCGAGATGTACTCGCTCACACGCCGCTAGGACGGCTTGCAGAACCGGAAGATATCGCGGATGTAGCGGTGTTTTTAGCGAGTGATGCGGCGCGTTTCATCACCGGTCAGACGATTCGCGTTGATGGCGGTTTGACGCTTACGACCGGAGGATTCGAGAGTTTCTAAGACGACAGACACACAGCGAGGGGTGCTTTCACCATGACGAGAGAAGAAATTCAGAACCGGATTGCCAAGGTCATCACCGCACAACTTCAAATGTCCGAGGATTCCATTCAGCCGGACAGTCACTTTGTGGACGATCTCGGTGCAGACTCCCTAGACTTGACAGAGCTTGTGGTTGCGTTTGAAGATGAGTTCAATTTGGAGATTCCAGACTCGGATTTCAATCATGTGACGACCGTTCGTGGGGTTGTCGATTACCTTGAAAAGCGCATTCAGCAGTCCTGACGTGCTCGCATTTGGGTACATTCTGTCGAGCGGAGGATGAAGTAAAGGAGACGACTGCCATGCATCACTTTCCCGGAATGGTGTTGACGGAGGCGCGCGCCAAGGCATATCTGGAGCAGGGGATATGGGCGAACGAGTCGTACGTGGACGTTCTCATGAAACAAGTCGCTGCCCATCCGAACGTCGAGCACCGCGATGAAAACCGCACCCTCACTTACCATGCATTGTGGCAAGAGGTGGAGAGCTTTGCCGCTTCGCTTTATCAACTCGGCGTGCGAAAGGGAGACCGTGTTGCGCTACAACTGCCCAATTGCCTGGATTATGTTGTGGCGCTCTTTGCGACGGCGCGTCTCGGTGCTGTGTCCGTTCTGCTGCAAACCGACTTAGGGCGTGACCAACTTTTGTACAGCCTGAAAGCCTCTGGAGCGAAGGTTTGGGTGGTGACGGACAGTTTTCGCGGGGAGTCGCTTCTTGACACCGCGATGTCGGTACGCCAATCCCTGCCCGACTTGACCCACATTGTCCTACAAGGCGAGACACCAGCACCCCCGGCTGACCTTCTCCGTTTTCGCGATCTTGCCGCTAACAAAGATCGGTGCACGGAGGCGGAGATCATCCAAAGCCAACCGGGACCGCTCGATCCGTTTGTGATGGTGTTTACCTCAGGCACGACCGGATCGCCCAAAGGGGTGGTGCAGTTGCACGCCAACTACTTGTGGTCGGCGCGTGCCTATGCTGCCATTTATGGTTACAGTCCAGGCGAAGGTACGTTGGACATGGCTCCTATTTGTCACCAGACGGGGATGCTCGCTGGTGTCATGATGCCCATTGCGACCGGCGGACGAATTCTTCTCATGGAGCGATTTTCAGCGGCTCGCGCCTTGCGCTGGATGGGGGAGGAACGGCCGACGTATCTCGTCGGCGCGCCGCCACACGTCATTCATGTGGCAAACGCTCCCGGATTGGTGGACGCAGATACGTCCTCTGTCCGCGTCTTTCTCTACGCGGGTGCGCCAGTTCCGGCTGCCGTTTTGCGCCGACTGCAGGAGCAGACCTCCATCACGGTGGGTGGTATGTTCGGCTGGTCGGAAGGATTTGTGGCCTGCTGCACGCGCATGGACGATGACATCGAGGCCATCAGCAGGACGGTTGGACAGGCGGTGCCTGGCATCGAGATCCGACTGGTTGATGAAGACGGCAAAGACGTCCTCTGTGGGCAACCGGGAGAGATGTGGGCGCGTGGACCCAATTTTAGCGCTGGGTACTATGGCAATCCGGAAGCGTCGGCTAAGCAGTGGGACGAAGACGGATGGTTTCATTCCGGAGACGTGTTGACGATGGACGAGTCATTGCGATACCGATTCATTGGTCGAGCCGACGACATCATCAATCGTGGTGGAACAAAAATTGACCCGAAGCTGGTCGAAGACGCACTCGCGGCACATCCGGCGATTGCGACTGCCGCCGTAATCGGCGTGCCGAATGAGACACTCGGTCAAAGCACCGTCGCGTGCATTTTGCTTGGGGACGGACAAGTGCCCCCGGACAAGGAAGAATTGCGCTCATTCTTGAGTGCAGAGGGTCTCGCTAAATTCCAGATTCCAGACCGCTTCGAATATTTGACGGTGTTGCCGATGACTCACTCCGGAAAAATTATGAAGCGTGAATTACGCAGACACTATACCGCCCTAGAGGAGACGCACTGAGTGGGTGAATAGAGGAGAGCGAATAAAGTGAGCAAAGCAGAAGAGATGTTGCGGGTGGCGGAGCAGTTTCGCCGCACCGAGGCTGCCGATTGGGGGGCTGAGATTGAGCGTACAAGCACCATTCCGGAGGGCCTTTGGGGGCGCTTGCGGGAGTTGGGGCTCCTTTCACTGACGCAACCGGAGTGGGCTGGCGGCTTAGGTCTTGGTCTTGTCGAGTACTTTCCGATTCTAGAGGAAATCGCTCGTTGTCACGGCTCCATCCGCATGGTCGTTCACGCCTACAACAGCATTTGGCGGACGGTCGGAAATGGTCGGAAAGAGCAACAAGAAGAGTGGGTTCCGAAAGTTGCTCGCGGGGAAGCCTTGGTCGCCTTTGCTCTGACGGAGCCCGGTAACGGAACGGGCATCGATTTGCGGACCACGGCGACCTATGAGAAGGGTCACTATATCTTGAATGGTACAAAGCACCTCATCACCTTCGCAGACCGAGCCGATGTGATTGTGGTCATTGCGAAGACCCATGCGGAACTCGGCAGGCAAGGGCTGACAGCGTTTTTGGTTCGGAAGAATCAACCAGGCATGACGATGGAAGACATGCCCCACATGATGGGCGATAAAGGATGTTCCCATGCGATACTTCGCTTTGTCGACTGCAAGTTGAAGGAAGATGACGTACTCGGCGAAGTGGGTGGTGGGTTCGATCTCGCTTTGCGCGGCTTCCTCGACCAGAGCCGGGCCTGCATTGCACAAAGTGCTGTCGGCGTGGCTGCTGAGGCGCTGCATCAGACGATTTCCTTTGTGCTGCAGCGGACGACCTTTGGAAAATCATTGGCGAGTCGACAAGCGGTACAAATGCGGTTGGCCGAGATGGCTCTTCAAGTTCAGGCGGGACGATTGTTGTGTCGTGAGGCGGCGCGCAAGTTTGATGCTGGTGAAGAGCTACAAGTCGACTCTTCGATGGCCAAGGCGTTTGCCATCCAGATGGTCGGAGATGTCACGGATGGGGCACTGTCACTGCATGGTGGAATTGGGTACTGTGTGGGGAGCCCGGTCGAGCGACTCTACCGTGACGCGCGGTCTCTCTGGTTTGAAGAAGGAACTGCAGAGATGCAGAAAATGACCATCGTCGAGAGTCTCCTCCAGACGGCGCGGCGCGCGGAGCGGAGCAATAGGCAGTGAGGGTGGAGGGGACATTTTCGGCATGGGTCTTCCAGCGCCATCAGGGGCTCAAGGAAGTTCGCCTGGAGCGAAGGACGCTCCTCGCCCATGAGGTACGGTTGTCGGTGGATGCCTGCGGAGTGTGCGGGTCGGACCGGGCGGTCGTGCAGTCTCGCGGGCAAGATGCTCCGGTCGGGATGGTCGATCCGGTCGTTATGGGTCACGAAATCTCCGGCACCGTGATGGAAGTGGGCGGCGAAGTGTCCCAAGTTCGAGTCGGTGAGGGAGTGGTCGTCTACCCGTTTATCTCGTGCTCCGCCTGTCGTGCCTGTCGAGCAGGGCAACCCAATCTTTGCATGCGCCAACACATCGTGGGGTACCATCGCGACGGTGGTTATGCAGAAGAGGTCGTGGTTCCTGCCGAGGTGCTTTTGGCGCGTCCACCGAATCGAAGTGCTGCGGCGTCTGCGCTACTTGTGGATGCATATGCTACGCCGCTGCACGCACTGAAATCGGTGGCAGACGTTCAAGCAGAGGAGTCTGTTTTGGTTATGGGTGGCGGGGGACTCGGTTTAGCCGCGATACAGTTGGTACCTTTGGTTGCTAACGGACCTGTCGCGCTGTGGACCCGCCGCGAGTCGATGCGAGAGATGGGGGCTCGCTTCGGAGCAGCGGCGGTCTTCATCGGCCACGCAGAAAACGTCCGAAACACGGCTCGCGAAGTGCGTCGCTGGTCCGGCGGTGGCGTGGACGTGGTACTCGATACGGAAGGCTCGGAGTCGTCTCTGTACGCGGCCTTGCAAGTGGTCCGCCCTGGAGGCAGGGTGTGTGTCGTGGGAATGTCGCCTGCGCGTGCCGTGCTCCCGCTTTCCCAGATGGTGCGCCTTGGCATCACCGTGGTTGGTAGCTACGCGTCCACGGTAGAGGAATGTGCGTTGCTGCTCGAGTGGTCGTCGGCAGGCTTGTTGGACAGTGGATTGCTGGTTGGGCGGAGCGTGCCGATGGGGCGGTTAGCGGAAGCTCTTACTGGAAATTCCCACGCCGTCGGGCGGATGGTGTTTCAGCCAGGTGGCGAATGAGGGAATGAGGAGGCGAAGCGGTTGAAAAGTGGGGCATCGGGTCGTTATGACGGGAAACGAGTTCTCGTCACAGGAAGTTCTCGCGGGATTGGTCGGCAGCTTGCACTTCGCTTTGCGGCGGAAGGTGCCGATGTGGTGATTCACTACTTTCGCAATGGGGACGCGGGGCGGTCTGTTGTGGCGGAGGTAGAAGCCATGGGACGGCAAGCGCTCTTGGTCCGTGCTAATTTGGCTGATGAGGCGAAGATTGATCATCTATTTGACGAAGTTGCGGCCCATTTTGGCACGCTCGACGTCTTTGTACACAATGCAGCCTCTGGGCGCAATCGCAAAGCCATGGAAGTCGATGCTAAAGGATTTGATTGGACCGTCGATGTGAATGCGCGGGCATTTTTACTCGGCACTCAGCGAGCGGTTGGCCTTATGCCATCGTCTGGCGGTGCCATTCTGGCGGTTTCTTCCTTCGGTTCTCAGCGCGTTTTCCCCTACTACACGAGTGTTGGCGCGACGAAAGCTGCGATTGAAGCACTGGTTCGATATTTTGCCGTGGAGTTAGCCTCACGTCGCATTAATGCCAACGCTATTTCAGCAGGAGCGGTGGAGACGGGTGCCTTGGAGCACTTTCCGGAAATTGAAAAGACGTGGTCGGACATTGAGAAGAAAATACCTTATCACCGCATGGTCAATGCAGACGACGTTGCGAATCTAGCCCTCTTTTTATGCTCTCAGGAGGCAGAAATGGTCCGTGGACAGACCATCGCGTTGGATGGAGGGTTGACATTACTGGTTCCTTGAGTCGAACCGTGGTGGCTTTTCTCAGCAAAAGCCCTGAGAAGTAGGGGGGCGACGAGCGACGGTGCACAAAAAATAAGGCAGGAGCGGCAAACGCCACACACCTGCCTTTCTTTTGCTGCCGAGCGGAGAAAAGAACGATGGTCACTCCTCGTCCTCTTCCTCGTCTTCCAAATCTTCATTGTAGGCATCCACAACTTTTTGCCACTCTTCGTCCGATTCGATGTCGGCCAAGACCATCTGGTCTCCATCTTCGCCATCAATGCGGAAGATAACTCCTTCTTCGAGGTCTTCGTCCACAGGCAACAAGACGGCATAGTCTTTTCCATCCACAGTTAAGACTTCACCGAGAATGAAATTATGTTCTGTCCCGTCTTCGTCTTCGAGGACAATGACCTCGTCATCCATTTCGTGCTCGTCAAGTTCGAGTTCGTGATTGTGTTCGTCTGCCATTCTCATCCTACTTTCTGCCCGCAGGCTTATCGACTGGTGTAGCATATCATTCTCAACCGGAACTGGTCAACGCGAGGCACGGTCCAGCGGCTCAAGGTTTCCGTCTGCAGGCTTCTCCACAAGTGGTTGAGATAGACGCTCGGCAATCTCTGTGAAGAGTTGATCGACGTTTTTTTGTGCGTCTTGCATGGCCTGCGCCTCCGGATATTGCGCCAATGCTTCCGACAGTTGCTCTAATTTCTTAAGAAGTCCTGATGTGTGTATGGCTGGTACGCCGCGTGCTTGCATATCCATGACTTCGTCTGCCAAGTCTTTGGTCTGGCGAAGCAAAGCGCGCGCGTGTGGGTTGTTCTGAAGCGCGTCTGCAGCTTGCTGATACTGTCGAACTGCACTTGAATCCAAGACAGCATCCGCCAAATCTTCAGCTTTGGACAACAGTTCATTGATGTCTAACGGTTTGCTTGTCAATCCTCTATTCCCCTACAGAGACGTGATGGTCGTGCAACGCATTGTACTTACGAAAAGGATTGGTCGGGCGATTTTCTACGACGTCCGCAACAACGCCGAGGACAATAGCCAAGACGACAGCAGCAGCCAGCAGAAGGTAGGAATGCGAAAACAGCCCCGCCAATACCACTGCAAACATGCAGATAAACAAGGTGTACCGCAAAGAACGAGTCCGTTGCATGGAAAGGTCTCCTTTGTAAATTAAGCTCTGCTCGCCTACATTATACGGCTCCAGCGGACAACTCCACAACCAAGCAAATTCGTATCCACGTAACGACAAAGAGCGAGGCCGATGGAGGAACTCGCTCTGTACTGCTGAAACTAAGACGACAGTTGGGAAGATAAAAATGCGGCAAGAGACACCGCGGACTCCTCATCGTCTAAGTCAAACTGTTGTTTGATGAGGTCGACGTCTTCCGCTTCCGCAGCATCGAGAATCGCGCAGCGTCTCGACTGTAGACACGTGACTAACTTTTTTCCATAAAAATGACTTGTTGACGTGATGACAAAATCCAAACGCTCCGTTGTCCCAAGAAATCCAACGAAGCGCGATTCGGTCGCTTCCGTCTCTTCATAAAGCAGCGCATCTTCGTGCACAGAATTCCGTCCTCTCTCGCACAACCTACCGTTCCAATCTCGTGCGGATTCGCCATGCGCCGTCTCGCTGAACTTCGCCGAGCCGAGCCAACTCTCGAGCTGCCCTTTCAAACGCAAGGCGGTCGCGCATGTCGAGCGCGTCGTCAATTTGTTTTCTGAGACTTTCTCTTCTTTCAGCGCGTGCACCAATTTCTTCAATGATGGCAACGACTTCTGCCGGAACGGGCAAATCAGGAAGATTAATGAACAGATACAACAGATTTGGTTTCTCGAAAAACCGCTGCAGAGCTTTAAGGATTTCAGGCGGTTGGCTGATTTTTTGCATTTTACCGTCGACCGGAAGCCGTGCAATCATGCCCAACCTACCGATGATGAGCGAAGGTACGTTCTCCAGTGATATCTGTGTCAATTCCAGTTGTTCGGCATGCATCGACAAATATTCAATAATGCCCTCGGCGCCCGCTGGCAACAATTTGGTCTTCAGTTCGATGAGTTCTTCTTTCGGAATCATGCAAGTCACTCCTCACAACGAAAGTCGCTGCAATGTCATTGTATGATTCGGCAGATTCGCTTTATCTGGGCTGGAAACCGTATCTGTCGAGTTCCATGAAGCAGAATGGGCGACGTAAGCGATACGGAAGTTCGAATTTTTCGAATATCGATTTGCTGACCAAACGACACAGGTGTGAGATGGGAATACTGTGATTCTAACAAAAACGCTCGGGAAAGAGAAGTGGAAAATATGGCGAGTTTGCGTCCGTCCAGTGGGATGAGCACCGTCACGAGCCAACAACACAACGTTTCGTTCCAATCGCCAGTTCTCGACCAGTCCATGTCATTCTCCTCTTGCGGCTCCAAGCATTGCCGGGAACAAGCTCCGACGGGGGTGGAATACTGAGGATGAGGGGGGAGGAACTCCATGGCCAAGGATTGGGTTTATTTCGCTGGTCTGTACGATTCGAAGTTTGAAGCGTATTGCGCCGTGATGTGGGTGGAGGCAGATGACCGAATTCGCGGCAGTAACCATCCTGGGGACGTCCAAGTTTATCAGACGAGGCGCGGCAAATATGGCGTGAAGTTCCGGAAATTCGAATATGAAGAACATGTGTGATGGATAGTCTCTGACTGGAGCGTTGTCACCTCGGGCGACACGTGCGAATCAAAGCGGAGCCACTCGTAAGAGGCTCCGCTTTGTTGACAATGGAGTATGCTTTACATCAATGTGTGCTCTGTGTATGCCCTTGTTTCCGTCTCTGAGCTTTCGTCATCTGACCCTTGGTGGGATTGCGAGGACTCTCGCCGAGGCGCGTCCTTAGGTGAAGCCTGACGGGATGCGGCTGTGGTTTGGGATGAAGAGTGCATAGTCGCCGATTGTGATTCATTGCGCCGTGTTTCCTGAGAAGAGGCAGAACCTTTACTTTGCTCTGTTCCAAACAGCCGATTACACACGTACATCATGGGGCACCAGCCAAGTATGCCTTCCGCCATCTTCATGGCCCCGAAGGATGTCATGGCTAGGGACATATTGCGATTGCGACTCGCCGACGATGCAGCTGCCACAGTGACAATGCCTGTTACCAATCGAGAGTAGCGACTCAGGGTGCTGATGTTTTGTTCCATCGAAGTTTCCTCCCCTCTGCACGTTGAATGTCCATCAGGTGTAATGTGCTCCGGGGCGATGGACACTATAACTGGCAATCCCGGCAAGAAAATTTGACTTTGACTGACCTTGACGAATGATCATGGACGTGAGATACTGGGCATGTATTGAGACGTGGCATACACGAGATGGAGGCGAATGAAATGAGCCTAATTCCTTATGTTGTCGAGCAGACCAGTCGCGGAGAGCGCAGTTATGACATCTACTCCCGCCTGCTCAAAGACCGTATCATTGTCCTCGGCAGTCCGATTGATTCGGATGTTGCGAATTCCATCGTGGCCCAGTTGCTATTTTTGGCAGCCGATGACCCTGAGAAAGACATTCAGATGTACATTAACAGCCCAGGTGGCTCGGTGTCCGCTGGCTTGGCGATTTACGATACGATGCAGCACATAAAACCTGCTGTCTCGACGATGTGTGTGGGATTGGCCGCCAGCATGGGGGCTGTGCTGTTGACAGCGGGTGCAAAGGGTAAACGCTACGCATTGCCAAATGCTGAGGTCATGATTCATCAGCCACTCGGCGGCGCGCGCGGACAGGCATCCGACATTCAGATTCACGCAGAACACATCTTGAAAACGAGACAGCGGTTGAATCAAATTCTTTCGGAGAGAACAGGGCAACCTTTGGAGAAAGTGGAGAAAGACACGGATAGAGACAATTTTTTGACGGCCGACGAAGCCAAAGCCTATGGCTTG
The DNA here is from genome assembly GCF_024706985.1 of Alicyclobacillus sp. SP_1. Taxonomy (GTDB): domain Bacteria; phylum Bacillota; class Bacilli; order Alicyclobacillales; family Alicyclobacillaceae; genus Alicyclobacillus_I. The sequence goes on from NZ_JAMCCX010000028.1 coordinate 196,151, forward strand.
ATTGATGATGTCATCGTCCGCTAGGTATCCTCTAAAGGCTTCCGCTTCGCCCTCTAAGAGTCTGCTTGCTTCAGGCGGCGTGTCCTTCGCAGCATGGATGCGCCATGCTCTTTATGGAGTGGGTGGATACTATCAAAGGCACGTCCATATAGGCGGTCAGGGGGCCGATTTTTACACGGCGGCGCAAAGCCGCCTTTTTGCTGCGGCTATTGGCCATGAGGTGCTGTCTGCTTGGCTTGCTGCAGGAGCACCAAGGTTGCTTCAACTGGTGGAAATGGGTCCAGGAGAGGGTGTGCTCGCGGAGAACTTGCTGCCATACTTGCGGGAACGGCTGCCGTTCGAAACGGAACTACGTTATTTTCCGGTCGATGTGTCGTCAATGCTCGGGCACCGTCAACTGCGTCGCTTAGAACACATGGAAAACTTAGTTCAACAAAATGTTCAGCACATATCCAGCGCGGACTACGTCTTCGTCTATGGCAACGAAGTTCTCGACGCATTGCCCGTCGAGCGACTGAAGAGGAGCCAAAATGGCTGGGAGAGAATGGTCATGCTAGCGGATGGCACAGTCGACTGGCAACGAGCGCCGGGCTGGCTCGGCGGGATCGCCGAACGCTGGTTGCCGATTGCGCGAGGCGAATGCGCGGAATTGTGTCTTGAGTACCGGCGATGGATGGAGTGGCTGCGTCGTGGCGTCCATGCGGATGATTTCCTTTTTTTAGACTACGGTCTCACTCTGGACGATTTAGCGGTTGGACTGCGCCCTAGCGGTACGGTCCGCGGGTTCCGTCAACAGACGTTGATCGATCCGATGAATGTTACGCTGCCAAGCAGCTCTCTAGATTGGACGGCAGATGTGCATTGGGATGCCGTCCGGAATGCCGCGCGCGAACAAGGCTATGAGACAAGCTTGACGACGCAAGGAAAATTTTTGATGGAACGCGGCATCGTCGATGCGGCTGAGAATGCTTTGGCAGGCGCCGATTTGACGACAAGTCTTCGCATTCGAACCACACTCAAACAGCTGGTGATGCCACAAGGCATGGGCGAGCGTTTTGAAGTCCTCCGCGGAAAGTTGTTGGTTGGCACCCCATGATAGACCCCCATAGTGGACCCCATGGTAGACGACATGTCTCGAAATTACCACGAGGAAGAGTCGAGTGGAATCGAGCGAGATGGAACAGAATTTTAACCTCTAACTCAAAAATAACACGTCACAAATGTGCCATTATGTGATATATAATGATTGAGTGGTCTATTCATTTATCACAAAGGGGCGCTTTTGATGAATTTGCGTGTTGCAATCAACGGATTTGGCCGGATTGGTCGCATGGTCTATCGCCGTGCCGTGGAAACGGGGGCGTTTCAGGTGGTAGCGGTCAATGGAACCTCAGACGCAGAGACCATGGCCCATCTCCTGACCTACGATTCCGTGCACGGCACATGGCCAATACCTCTGCACGTCGGAGAAAGTCAGTGGACCTGTGGCGGTCAAACGACGCGGTTGTTTGCAACGCGCAATATTGAGGAACTTCCTTGGAAGGAACTCGATATCGATGTCGTCATTGAAGCGACTGGCGCATTTCGGACCTATGAAGGCGCTTCCAAACACCTTCGGCAAGGGGCGAAGAAAGTACTCATTACGGCCCCAGCAAAAGGGACACCCGGAGCGGATTTTACGCTGGTCATGGGGGTCAATGAAGAGCATTATGACCGGAGATTTCACCATGTGGTCTCCGGGGCATCCTGTACCACCAATGCACTTGGTCCGGTTGTCAAGGCCATTCATCAGGCGTTCACCCTGGAACATGGGTTTTTGACGACCGTTCATGCCGTTACGAATGACCAAAATAATTTGGACAATCCTCACAAAGACATTCGCCGCGGCCGTGCCAGTCATCAGTCCATGATTCCGACCACGACGGGTGCGGCGCGAGCCATCGGAGAAGTCCTTCCAGATTTGGCGGGCCGTCTCGACGGCATTTCCGTGCGAGTGCCCGTGCCGAATGTTTCCCTGATTGATGTGGTGGCCACGGTGCGAATGCCCGTCACCACGGAGATGGTGAATGAAGCGCTGGCGACCGCGGCCCTCGACCCGAGTTTTCGTGGTGTCCTTGGATACACGGAAGAGCCCCTCGTCTCGGTGGACTTCAATGGCGATGGTCGATCCGCTGTGGTTGACGCGGCCATGACCCGCGTTGTGGCGGACTCTACGATTAAAGTGTTGGCTTGGTACGACAACGAGTGGGCTTACGCCTGCCGCATGGTCGAAACAGCGGCATACATGGGCGCGGGTGAGGGGGCAGCGAAATCGGTGCAGAGTGATGTTCCGGAGAAGTCCTCCCCAGTCACCGTTTTTTAGTATCTCTCTTTAGTCTTCTTGCGTTGCGAAGTCGAGTGGGTTTGAAGGTCAACCGGGATCGTCTGCCAAGGAGCGGCGAGTGGTGGTACAATGGTGGGAGTGCTATGCGCCCCCACCTTTTTTCGTGGTGTCGGGGATGAGAATCATGGAGAACAAGCGTTAGAGGACGCGCAAAACGTCGAACGATGCCTTCTGCAGATACGGAAAGAAGCATGTAGATGAGGGGTTTTTGGTGAAAGAGATGTATTTGGATATGGCGGCGACTGCGCCCTTGCGGTGCGAAGCCCGAGAGGCAATGATTGCGGCGATGGATGAATACGGCAATCCGTCGAGTCTGCATACGAAGGGGTTAGCCGCCGAACGCCTGGTTGAGGAGGCGAGACGCGAGGTTGAGCGCGCTCTCGGTTTTTCGTCCGGGGTTGTTTATTTTACGGGTAGCGGAACAGAATCGAACAATTGGGTTTTTCGCGCGGTTTTTGAGCGCTTCTTCAAGTCGAAAGGTCACGTGGTCGTGTCGGCTGTCGAACATCCCGCCGTGTGGGAGCCCGCCCATGCGCTCAAAGAAGCAGGGTTCGACGTGACGGTCGTTGGGGTGAATGCAGATGGGGACCTGGCGCTGGAGCAGGCCGTCGCCGCCCTTCGCCAAGACACTGTGTTAGTGTCTGTGATGGAAGTCAACAATGAGACGGGGGCGCTGTTTCCTGTCGAAGCTCTGTCGCGACATCTCAGGCAACATAGCCGTGCTCTGCTGCACGTCGATGGGACCCAGGCGTTTTGTAAAATGCCCTCCTGGCGGCCGCCGTCGGAGCCTGACTTTTACACCGTATCCGCGCACAAAATTGGCGGTCCCAAAGGGGTGGCCGCACTCTATGCAAGAAAGAGCAGTCCATTGAAGCCGATGTTTCTCGGTGGGGGGCAAGAACAGGGACTTCGTTCTGGCACTGAAAATGTCCTTGGCATCGTTGGCTTCGGTGCGGCGGCCAAGATTGCCAGGACGTACGCGAATTCCAATTGCCTTGCCGAGAGTTTTGTCATACACGACGCGATGGTATCTGGATTGGAAGCATTGGGGTGCCGTGTTGCACGTCCAATGTCCAAGTCGCCTTACATTGTCACAGCGGCCTATCCCGGCATTCCCGCCGAAGTCATGGTCCATGCACTTGCAGAGCAGGGGATTTATGTTTCGACGGGTAGCGCCTGTTCGTCGCGCCGAAAAAAGCGTTCGACATCGCATCGCGTCCTTGCCGCTATGGGGTGGTCTGACGAAGAGCAGCAAAGCGCCTTTCGCTTGTCTTTTGATGCAGCGCTTTCTGAACAAGATGTGACGTTTGTGTTGGCAACTCTGCGAGAGAGAATCTCGTGGATTTTGAAAACGATTGGACGGAGTTGAAGCGTGGACACGATTCTTGTGCGGTATGGTGAAATTGGCAACAAGGGAAACAACCGCGGGCAGTTTGAACGTCTCTTGCAGCGCCAAGTACAAGAGCGCCTCAGCGAACTGCCATCGGTACGGGTGGAGCGGCTCTCTGGCCGCATGGTCATTACTCTGTCAGATGCAGACGGGGAACATTTTTCACGGGCTCTCGACCGTCTTCAGACGCTCTTTGGCGTGAGTTCGCTCTCCACGGCCCAGTCGACGAGTTTAGAGTTGGAGGACTTGTACCGCGCTGCTATTCAGTATGTCGAGTGGCACTGGGGGGCAGACATCCGTCGGTTCAAAGTCGAAGTGCGCCGGGCCAATAAACAATTTCCGCTTGACAGTTCGGCACTCGCCAGAGAGCTTGGTGCCATCCTTCTACGGCATTTTGAGCGATTGTCGGTCGATGTACATCGGCCCGATGCCATCTTAAACGTCGAGATTCGCGAGCGCCGGGCTTTTTTGTATCATCAGACGCTTGCCGGGGCAGGCGGGTTGCCAGTCGGAATGAGCGGTCATGCGGCGTTGTTGTTGTCCGGAGGCATAGACAGTCCGGTCGCAGGATGGCAAGCTCTCAGGCGCGGTCTGCTCATCCATGCGGTTCATTTTCACAGTCAGCCGTTTACGAGTGACCGCGCGCTCGATAAAGTTTTGCGCCTCAGTTCGCGTCTCAGTGACTATGGTGCGCCGCACGAGCTTTGGTCGATATCGGTGACCGACATTCAGTCGGCCATTCGCAAGTCATGTCCAAGCATGCTTCACACCATTCTTCTTCGACGCATGATGTTCCGTGTAGCGACTTCTTTGGCGGATAGGCAACAATGGCTCGCGCTGGTCACGGGGGATTCGCTTGGACAAGTGGCATCACAGACACTGGAAGCACTCCATGTGCTCGACACGGCGACCGATTTGCCTGTTCTTCGGCCACTCGTGACGATGGACAAGCTCGACATCATTCGCATCGCCGAGCAGTTGCACACTTATCCCATTTCGATTCTCCCATATGAAGATTGCTGCACGCTATTTGCGCCAAAAAGTCCCCGCACGCGCCCGCAGCGCCACGAAGTCAGAGCGGCCGAGCAGCATCTGGATGTGGATGGTTTAGTCGCAGCGGCACTGGCGACGGTGAAACTTTACCGGGACGGTGCCGAGTGCGCTTTGGACTGATGGCGTGGCAGGGAGCGTAAATAGGGCCATACTTGTGCATCGTAACTGCGGAGGTGTGGCGATGAAGCTGCGAACCGCTTGGAAGGTGTATCGCTGGACGCGGACCACATTGCGCGTGACTAAGCCGTTGTGGCGGCCTGCCGCGTTGGCTCTGGCCGGCACGATAGTAGAATCTGTCATCCGTCGCAGAGGTCGGAAGACGCCTCGCCATGCTGCGGCGGTGCGCTTTGTGCGTTCGACCGATCCGCTCCTGTGGCGCCGTCTCGGCTGGCGCAAGGTGCGCCAACGCCGATAGAGGTTGTGGAGTTTTCAAGTAAAAGTCAGTAACAACCAGGCCCCTCCGCGCCCACACACGTCGGTCAAACCTGCGTGCAACTGAGGGGTAGGTGGTGCTTGTTTGGTCAATGGACTCTCTTGATGGCGCAAAGAGTTTAATTCCTCGCGAACATGGACATAACAAGAGTAGTTTGAAACAGACGACGCCGCACTTTTCGCGACCAGCGCAAAGAGGATTGGCGTCCGCGGGGGGCTACTGATGCGACAAACTCTACGAACCATGAGACAAGATGCTTGGACGTCGGAAGACGACGCGATTTTGGCGGAAATTGTCCTTCGTCACATTCGAGATGGTAGCACGCAGTTGGCTGGGTTCAACGAAGCCAGTCGGAGGCTCGGGCGCACGGCCGCAGCTTGCGGCTTTCGATGGAATGCGTGCGTTCGCAAGCAACAACGCAACATCATTGAAGTTGCCAAAGAAGAGCGCAAAGACAAAAAAGCAGAGCGAGTTCAGGCGCAGTTGGAAGGGGGCGACCTCGACCATCCAACGGCAACCTTGATGAGTTGGGCACAGGTGTTGCGGTTTTTAAGGCAGGAAAAAAACACGGCAGGTCAGTGGGCTTCGCGTTGGCGCAATGCGGAGCGTCAATGCAGCGAGTGGAAACAGAGATTTGCCGAATTGGAGCGCGAGCATCGCAAACAAACAGAGGCATTTCGAAACATGCGCCAAGAATACGAGACGGTGGTCAACGACTACCGGGCTCTGGTTCAAATTATGGAGCGAGTGCGCAAGGCAACCGTGCTGAGTGACGAGACCACGTCCGATGGATTTCTCTATAAAATCGACGAGAATGGCAATCTCGAACGCTTGTCAGAGCATTTCGATATTGAACAGGCAGAGTGAATCCATCTGTTTTGAGCAAAGCCGTCGTTACCTCGGCTGCATAAGTTGTACCAAGGGTGCCATCCTATGACTGGGTGGTGAACCGGTTGCGTGCCAAACTGCATTTTCACGTGCCAACACGGCGACAGAAGGGCGGGTTGCAGAGCCAGGAGCAAAGACGCTCTGCTCCATTCGTTCACAAGACGCTGGCGTTGCTTCTGCTCAGCGGTGGGCCGTTTGCGCTCTCCGGGTGCTACGACCGTCAGGAGTTAGAGCAGCAAGCATTCGTGACGACACTTGGTCTCGACAAAGCGCCCGACGGTCAACTTGACTGCACGTTTCGAATTGCTGTGCCCGTCAATCCTGCGAGCGGATCGAGCAAAGAAGACTCGAAAAAAAATGGGCCCATTACGATTCACGCCCGCTCGGTCAGTGAGGCCATGTTGATGGCCAATACTTCCCTCGAGCGAACGGTTACTTTTTCTCATTTGGCAGGAATTATTTTCGGACAGAAACTGGCTGAGAGCGGGGTCGTCGATGCGCTTCGTCCGCTCGTGCGATTTCGCGAATTTCGACAGACGGTTTCCGTCAGTGTCAGCAAGGGTACAGCGCGGGACGTTATTGCCAATTTTCATCCCGTATTGGAGCAATCGGCGGGGCGCATCAATGACAGCATTGCGATTGTCGGCAAACGGACAGGTCTCTTTCCGGTTGCCTATTTGCACGATTTGACGTCCACGTTGGAAACGCCTCATGAAGGCCTCTGCACGCCGCTCTATGCGATGAATCACTATGCCAAAGCGACCGATGGCGCCGCATCCGATACCACCTCTGAGGACTCCTCATCGTCCGGTACGCCTTCTTCGGAGGGTCAGTCAGACAAATCATCGGGACGGTCAGAGCAGTCCGGGAAGAAGCAAGACGTCACTCGCCGCGGTGCTGGAGAGATTGTGCGTAGCGGCGGAAATCCGGTGGATTTTGCCGGGGCAGCAGTTTTTCGGGGTGACCGTATGGTAGACGCATTGAATACGCGGCAGGCGCTGCTGTTTTCACTTCTGCACGGAGGATTGCAAAATGGTAAGTTTGATTTTGACGATCCGTTCAAACCCGCTGCAGACCTCGGTGTTGCTCTGCACTCCGAACGAATGCCTACCATTCTCGTGAACTTGACCCATCCCGTGCGCATTCGGATTCGACTTCCGCTCGATGCGGATATCATCAATGTTGAGAGTGGCTACAATTTTGCGACTCCCTCTGCACAGTTGCGACTAGAGAAGAGTATGGAGAAACAGTTGAATGCCGAGGAAACAGCGCTCCTCGAGCGCTTGTTGGTTCGAGACCGCAGCGACTGCGTACCAGTGTCTAGGTACATTCGACCCAAATTTGCGACCTATCCGTCATTCGCCGCGTATCCTTGGGAAAAACAGATGCAACACGCCATCATTGATGTGCAGAGTGAGATTCATGTCCGCCGCTTTGGGACGCAGGTGGAGCCACTGCAGTCCCTGAATGGCCAGTGAGTCCAGCAACGTCACTGCTGGCCCTGAGGATTTTTCAAAAGTCGGCGCCGCATTACGGGAAATAGGGCCCACGAAAGGTCATCCACTCTGGAGGATAAGCCGGGGGCGGTGGCCCCTGTGGCGGCACACCCCTTGGCGGCACACCCCTTGGCGGTATGCCCTGTGGATACGGCTCTGCAGAGGGCTGCCTCTCTGATGCAGGGTGCTGAAACATCCATTCTGGATACGGTGGATTGACTGGCTGCCTGGGCACTGTCGCAGGCGGTGCTGGATTCTGCGCGTTTGCCTCAAGTGAAGTGCCGCCTTCGTCAGTAGATCCGCCACTGTTGTTCATAAACGACTCCAAGAGACTCCTGGCCGCGAATGAGAAGAGCGGGGAGTCTACAAGTGGAACGAGCGGATGCAAGTCGATGCTGGCGGAGTCTCCAACGCCGCTACGCAACAGTTCTGACATCCGCAGCGTAATCCGAAGGAACTCGCTCGAACTCAGTCCAAGCGAAGAAGCCTCTTTTCGCAGACGTCGAAGGATGTCCGGAGGAAGCGGTGCAGGCTTCTGTTGGCGTCTTTTGGACGAGGGGCTCGCTTTCGATTTTCGATGCTCCGCTGGCACAGCAATCCTCCTTCCCAACAAAGATTCCACAGCCTCTAGCACTATGTGTACAGTCCGCCATTCGGGGACAGAATTTGCCCCGTTGTATACCCGCTCTGCGGACTTGCCAAATATAAACAAGCACTCACGACATCGGCTGTATCGCCCAATCGTCCGACTGGGATTTCGTCAGTCAATTGGGATATGTCCTGTGCATCCAAAGGACTCAGCATCTCCGTGGAGATGGCGCCTGGTGCAATTGCGTTGACGGTGACACCAGACTTCGCGACTTCTTTTGCCAGAGCTTTCGTCATGGCCAAGACAGCCCCTTTGGCTGCAGAATAGGCAACTTCCATGGAGCCCCCCGACAACCCCCAGACCGAAGACATGTTGATGATTCGTCCGTAGCCGCGCTGCATCATCGTTGGTAAAACAGCGCGCGAGCAGAGAAAGCAAGAAGTCAAATTGTGTGCGAGCACCTCTTGAAATTCTGTCGACGTCGTGTCGATAAGGAGTTTGGTGAGACCTACACCCGCGTTGTTGACGAGAATCTGTGCCCCGCCGAGTCCATCGGCTGCTTGCATCAAAGTCTGGACATCCGATTCACGAGACACGTCTGCCTCCACAGCAACGCTGGAGACGTCAAGATTGCGGCAGGCGTTGACGACCTGCTCGGCCAGGGCCGCAGATTGTCGGTAGTTGACTACCACATTGGCACCTGCCCCGGCAAGCGCGACCGCCAATGCAGCACCTATTCCACGGGACGATCCGGTGACAATCGCAGTTTGACCCGCGAGTTCCCTCACTCGGTTGCGATGGTTGTTTATGGACACACTGTTCGCTCCTTGGGGGTGGTTTCTCTGACACGAGAACAAAGACCAAGCGTAGCCGATGTTGTCGCTATTACAGTAGTGTATTCGAAGTGCTTGCGGTCGTCACCTGTCCGCGCTGTGGCTCGTGCGAGTCGGAAATTTTTGCGATAATAGGAGGGCTAGCCATAAGGAGGGGTTGTGTAAGATGATGGAACAAAACGGTGCGGAACGGTCGTCGATTCAAAACTCCAGCGTGTTTGTCCAAGACCATTACGCGGACGACTTTGCGTGGTGCTACGGGTGCGGACGTTTGAATGAACATGGCCTCCACATTAAGACGCGCTGGAACGGCGACGAGACGCTGACCGAATACACGCCGCTCTCCGAACATATCGCCATCCCCGGGTTTACGTACGGGGGCCTGATGGCGTCTTTGGTGGACTGTCACGGTACGGGTAGCGCGGCGCTTGCATTGCTACGCCAAGCCGGACGTGAACTTGGCGATGGTTGCCCCGTACCACGAACCGTCACTGCCTCACTGCATGTTGATTTCCGCAAGCCGACGCCGCTCGGACCACTCATCACTGTGCAAGGGAGAATCGTGGAAGTGACGGATCGTAAAGTTACCGTGCACAGTGACGTTGTGGTCGCCGGGCAAGTCTGTGCACAAGGCGTAGTGGTGGCTGTACTTGCGCCACAAAGCATGGTAAACCGTTCAAAGTAGCGCAGGGAGACGGTCATCCGAGGATGCAGGTCAGGAAATATTTTCGGTCCCTGACCTGACAGTCACCTTGTAGGCCGTCCATAGTGCGCTATCAGTTTCGTCTGACAGGCCTGCGACTCAGCGTGGATTCGTCATCCAGAGTCCTGCGGTCTTAACAAAGACTCGGTCGGGAAGCTTCAGACAGGCAAGGACGAGTTCCGCAACATCGTCTGGCTGCATCATCCAATCCTCGTCACTTGTCTTCAACCCGGCTTTCGCCGCAAGTTCCGTATTGACCGTACTCGGAGTAAGCGCCGTTACACGGATATTGTGTTTGCGGACTTCTTGCATCAGAGATTCGGTCATCCCCATGATGCCAAACTTCGAAGCGGAGTAAGCGCTGGTGGTGGCGGCTCCGCGTTCTCCGGAAGTGGAACTGATGTTTACGATACTTCCATGGCCAGCCTTTATCATCGACGGCAGGACGGAGCGAGTGACATAATAAGTACCAAACAGATTGACTCGGACAATTCGCTCCCACTCTTCGACCGGCATGTCTACCAGTGAACCGAACGTACCAATACCGGCATTGTTTACTAAAATGTCCAATGAGCCCAGATGTTCTTGAACCGCCGCGACCGCCTGCTCTACTTCTTCGCGTGCGGAGATGTCTGTTGCAATTGCTACGGTGCGGACGCCAAACTCCTCGGCGAGTTGTTTTGCCAATGGATCGATCCCGCTAGACGTTCTGGCCAACATTCCAACGTGCACGCCCTCGCTCGCGAGTAGCGTTGCTATCGCTTTGCCGATGCCGCGTCCAGCCCCAGTCACGAGGGCCGTCTGTTCTCTTAAAGCCATCTACTGCACCTCCAACCTCATTCTGCGCCATACTCGGGAAATTCGCAAAAAGGCTTGTGCATTCCTCACAATCATCTTATAATTTCTGAGATTATTCAATTTTGAGATATTTTAAGTCAAAGAGCCTATGTGGGAGCTTTGCGAAGTCGATGTTAAAATCAGCGGAATCGGATGGAGTGATGGCCCGTGCCGAGTCAGGACCGGAAGTTGAAAAAGAATTTGTCGATGTGGGATTTGACATTGATTGGAATTGGCGCAGCGATTGGTTCCGGGTGGCTATTTGGTGTGCAGTATGCGGCCAACGATGCCGGTCCAGCGGCCATCCTGGGATGGGCCATCGGCGCCGTGTCGTTAATCTTCATCGCACTGGTCTATGCCGAGTTGTCTGCTATGCTTCCTGCTGCGGGTGGAGTGGTGCGTTACCCGGATTATTCTCATGGCAGCATCCTCGGATTTTTGATGTCGATTGCAACCATCATCGCCTATTCCACTATTCCTCCCATCGAGGCGGAAGCAGCCGTCCAATACCTTGGCCCGAAGTCACTCTTTAACGCCAAGACTGGACTTCCTACATTTACGGGTTGGGTCATTGAAGTGATGTTAGTCGTTGTGTTTTTTCTCATCAATTTTTATGGAGTCAAACTGTTGGCTCGCATTAACAACGCCGTCACCATCTTTAAAGTCGCGGTTCCAGTCGTGACGGTCGTCACCTTGTTGTTCAGTGTTCACGTCTCCAACTTTACATCACATGGATTTGCACCGTATGGGTTTCCAGGCATTCTCACAGCTGTCGCGACGTCCGGAATCATCTTTTCCATGCTCGGGTTTCGGCAAGCTGTCGATATGTCAGCCGAAGCGAAAAATCCAGGGCGGGATGTACCTCGTTCTATTGTGTTAGAACTGTTGATTGTCGCCGTGGTCTATATCTTGGTCCAAGTGGTCTTCATAGGTGCCATTCCTCCTCATCTCTTGGCGGGGGGTTGGGCTAAATTGACGTTTCAGGGACCACTGGTTGACGTCTCTCTGTTGCTAGGACTGACCTGGTTGTCGTGGTTGATGCAAGTCTCGGCGGTTGTCTCTCCGCTCGGTGCTGGCTGGGTTTACTTTGCATCGACGGCTCGAGCCATCTTAGGTTTTTCAAACAACGGATATTTTTTTAAAGTGTTCGGCAAGGTCGATGAACGGACGGGTATACCGAGGGCGGCTATGTGGTTGACGTTGATTTTGGGCGTCATTTGGACTGGGCCATTTCCTTTGTGGAACAAACTTGTAGCCTTTGCGTCGAGTGCCTCGGTGCTCACTTACGTGGTTGGTCCCGTCAACGCGATGGTTTTTCGTAGGCTCGCACCGGAAGCGCATCGACCGGTTCGTCTCAGAGGACTCTCAATTATCTCTGTGATCGCCTTCATCCTTGGCAGCAACATCATCTACTGGACGGGCTGGGCCAACGTTGAACCGCTCATCATTCTGGAGTTCATTGGACTGGTCATTTTTCTAGTTATCGCGCTGTTCGCCCCCAATTTGCGGGAGAATTTGGGCCAATCGTTCGTCTCGTCCATCTGGATACTGGTGTTTTTGATCTTTATGTTTGTAGTGTCTTACTACGGAAGTTTCGGTGGAAAGAAGGTTCTCTCGTATCCGCTCGACATTATTGTCGTGGCAGTCGGATCTATTGTCTTCTTTTTCTGGGGCATTGCCAGCGGGCGCCGAACGAAATCTTTGGAAACGGCCATCGCAGAAGCATCCGAACCGCCTGTGCAATAAGGGTAACGGATTGTCGCCGAGTGCTAAGGTCGGGCCAATAAAGATAGAATACTCTCACAAATGACAGACTTCCTTCCTCCTTTGCAAACCTTTTGGCAACCTGATACGCTAGAACCGATCTGGGTTTTCAGGGGTTTGCAAGGTGGGAGGGAGAGAGTTTGGTTCGGAAATTGTTCATCGCGAATCGCGGCGAGATTGCCTGTCGCATTCAGCGGACCTGCAAGCGTCTTGGTATTCCGACAGTGGCTGCATACTCGGATGCAGACAAAGACGCCTTGTTTGTTCAGCAGGCAGATGAGAGCGTACATATTGGTCCGCCGCCCGTCTCCGCCAGTTACTTGAATATCGAAGCCATCGTCGCAGGGGCTGTCAAAACGGGAGCCGATGCGATTCATCCAGGCTATGGTCTCCTCAGTGAGAATGCGGACTTCGCAGAGGCAGTTCGAGCGGCGGGTCTTGTGTTTGTGGGGCCGCCCGTTGAGGCAATGAGGGCGATGGCCAACAAAGTGGAAGCGCGCCAACGGATGCAGGCAGCAGGTTTGCCGATTGTACCGGGATCGACCGGAGGAGTGGATTCTCCAGAAGATGCGGTGCTGGTGGCGAACCGCATTGGTTACCCCATCATGTTGAAAGCGTCGAGTGGCGGTGGCGGCATTGGCATGCAGATTGTCCGTTCGGACGACGAATTGAAGAAAGCGTTTGCAGGGAACAGCGCTAGGGCGAAGTCCTACTTTGGGGATGGCCAACTGTTTCTAGAGAAGTACGTCGAGCACCCGCATCATGTGGAAATTCAAGTGTTTTTCGATCAAATGGGCAATGGTATTTATCTCGGCGACCGGGAGTGCTCGATTCAACGTCGCCATCAAAAAGTGGTGGAAGAAGCACCTAGTCCGTTTGTCCCGACTTCGCTCATGGAGACCATGGGCGAAGCGGCAGTTCGAGCTGCCGCGAGCATTGGTTACGTTGGAGCGGGGACTTTTGAATTTCTTGTCGATGCCAATCTGTCATACTACTTTCTTGAGATGAACACGCGCCTTCAGGTCGAGCATCCGGTGACGGAGCAAATTGCCGGAGTCGACCTCGTGGAGTGGCAACTCGCGATTGCGAGCGGCCAGGCGTTGCCCATGCGTCAGTCGGAAGTTCAGTTGAATGGGCACAGCATTGAAGTGCGGCTTTATGCGGAAGACCCCATTCGCGGTTTGCCCTCCCCAGGGACACTGACGCGGCTCGATTTGCCAAAGGACCCGGCGGTTCGTTTGGAGATGGGCTATCGGGCGTCAGATGTGGTCACTCCATTTTACGATCCGCTCCTCGGCAAGCTTGTTGTTACGGCAGAAACGCGGGAAGGGGCCGTTCAATTGTTGCAAAAGGCTCTGGCCCAGTGTCGAGTGGAAGGGATTAAGACGAATTTGCCGAGACTCGTGGACATTGCGAAAGATCCGCGCTTTTTGGAAGGTGTTACTACGACGGATTTTTTGGAAACGATGACCTTGAACGACTCGGTTCGTTGACTTTGTGATTTTCCAAGCAAACGATGGGCGCATGTCGGAATTTATGAATGTAGGAACGAAGGGCTTATGACTGTAGCAACGAAGGACTTATGACTGTAGGAACGAAGGGCTTATGACTGTAGCAACGAAGGACTTATGACTGTAGGAATGAAGGGCTTTTGACTGTAGGAACGAAGGAATGACACGCACTTTCTTCGCAAGCCACATCGCTTGCGAGGACCGCGCTACGAAGATGAGAAGGGATGACGAAACGATGAGTGATGTGCGCGCAAGTATGGCGGGAACTGTATTTCAAGTGCTGGTGGCAGTCGGAGACTCGGTGCAGGCTGGACAAGATGTGGTGGTCTTGGAGTCGATGAAAATGGAGGTTCCTGTGACATCGGAAAGTTCCGGGACGGTTCGGGAGGTTCGTATTGCTGTCGGAGACTTTGTCAATGAAGAGGATGTCTTGGTCGTTTTAGACTGAAGTTTCTTCTTGGTCGTTTTGGACTGAAGTTTCTTCTTGGTCGTTTTAGACTGAAGTTTCTTCTTGGTCGTTTTAGACTGAAGTTTCTTCAATGAAGGTATTGTGATAGATACCGCTCGGAGGGGGGAGTTGCTGTCATGACAACGGTCCAAGCGTCGACGGCTCAGGTCACTTTGTTTGAAGTTGGTCCGCGCGATGGGCTGCAAAATGAACCGGAAACTTTGGCCACGGAGGTCAAGGTGGAACTGCTGGAGAGGTTGATGGAGTCTGGATTGACGCGCATTGAAGTGAGTTCCTTTGTCTCGCCGAAGTGGATTCCACAACTCGCGGATGCGTCCGAGGTATTTCAGCGAATGAGGCGCCGTCGAGGTGTAGAACTGAGTGCCCTGGTACCCAATCTCCAGGGACTGGAGCGAGCACTGGCGGCAGACGTGGACAGCGTGGGCGTATTTATGTCCGCGAGCGAGGCCCACAACCAGAAAAACATCAACAAGACCCGGGCCGAGACGTATCCGGTCTTGGCACCCGTCGTGACCCAAGCGTTGCAGGCAAAAAAACAGGTTCGTGGGTATGTGTCGACGGCGTTCGGCTGCCCTTACGAAGGTGCGGTGAATCCACTAGAAGTGGTCGACGTGGCCTTGCGGCTCCTTGACATGGGCATTCAAGAGCTTTCCATTGGCGACACGATTGGCGTTGCTGTGCCCACGCAAGTCGAGCGGCTGCTCGCGGAGTTGGACGCCAAAGACGTGCCGATGAGTCAGATAGCGCTGCATTTCCACGACACGCGTGGGATGGCCATTGCCAACGCATATGCCGGGTATCGGTGTGGTGTCCGGACATTTGACGGATCGATTGGAGGTCTCGGCGGCTGCCCTTATGCCAAGGGAGCTTCTGGAAACGTAGCGACCGAGGATTTATTTTACCTATTCGACGGCATGGGTGTGGCACCCGCGGTCTCTATTGCGACCTTGCGGAGCACGGCGGCATGGTTGGAGCAGAAGCTCGGACGTAAGCTTGAAAGTCGAGACCGACGGGTGGTGTCGGGAGAGGAAGGAGAGACAACCGTATGACCACACAGTACCAGTGGATTAATGTAGAGACGGAAGGGCATGTGGCCACGGTGACCTTGTGTCGCGAACAAGCGGCAAACAGTTTGTCGCAGGCGCTATGCTTGGAATTTGTCGAGGCGATGGGAGAACTTCAGGAGGCGGATGTCCGCGCTGTCGTTTTGACAGGTCAAGGCAAGAAAGCGTTCTGTGCAGGGGCGGATTTGAAGGAAAGAAAGGGCATGGCAGAAGCAGAAGTCCGTGTGGCGGTTCATCGCATTCGGCAAGTCGTGGAGTCGGTTGCAGCACTGCCTATGCCGACGATTGCCGCCGTCAATGGTGTCGCCTTTGGCGGCGGAACGGAGATTGCCCTGGCGGCAGATTTGCGCATCTGCGCACGGGAGGCGCAATTCGGATTGACGGAGACGGGCCTAGGGATCGTTCCAGGTGCTGGTGGGACCCAGCGGCTACCTCGCTTGGTCGGCGTTTTGCGGGCGAAGGAACTGATTTATACCGCGCGGCGGATTTCTGCTGAGGAAGCCGAACACATTGGACTCGTTTTGGAAGTCGTGGAGTCGGAAGGACTGCTCACGCGGGCGAAGGAATTGGCGCAGAAGGTGGCGGCCAATGGGCCGATTGCCGTTCGTGCGGCAAAGTGGGCTATTGACCATGGTCTCAGTGAGCCGATGGCAAGAGGCTTACAGATAGAAGAAGAAGCTTACGAGCGAGTGTTGAATACGGAGGACCGTTTGGAGGGCTTGCGTGCCTTCGCGGAAAAGCGACCACCGGTTTATCGAGGGAAGTGAGGAAACTTTCATGGATGAGCGATTGAAAAGAGAACGAGAGGCAGTTTTGCAAGGAGGCGACAGGCGTTATCACGAGAAGAATCAGAGCATTGGCAAGATGTTCGTGCGGGAGCGTCTGAGACTTCTGTTTGACGCTGGTCTGGAATTGGAAGACGGACTCTTCGCTAACTGCACGGCGGATGGACTTCCAGCAGACGGTGTGGTGACTGGGCTAGGAACCATCCACGGACGCACGGTGGCCGTCATGGCCAATGACAGTACTGTCAAAGCGGGCAGTTGGGGTGCGCGTACGGTGGAAAAGATATTGCGCATCCAAGAGACGGCGGAGCGGCTTCAAATCCCGCTGTTGTACTTGGTCGATTCCGCGGGAGCGCGAATTACTGACCAAGTTGAAATGTTCCCTGGGCGGCGCGGCGCTGGACGCATTTTTCACAATCAAGTTCGATTGTCCGGTCAAGTGCCCCAAATTTGTCTGTTGTTTGGCCCATCGGCTGCAGGCGGGGCGTACATACCCGCTTTTTGCGATGTCGTCATCATGGTCGAGAAAAACGCCAGCATGTACTTGGGTTCGCCGCGGATGGCGGAAATGGTCATTGGCGAAAAGGTGAGTCTTGAGGAAATGGGTGGCGCGCGCATGCATTGTTCTGTCAGTGGTTGTGGGGACATTCTTGCAGCGAGTGAGGAAGAAGCTTTGGAGATGGCCCGTTCGTATCTGTCGTATCTGCCCGACTCCAGTCAACAGGCTCCACGCCGGCAGGCGCCGCGAAGCGTTGCATCACACGACAAAACGCTGTCTGACATCATCCCGGCGAACCAAAATGCGCCGTTTAATATGCTTGACCTGATTGCCCGCATTGTCGATGAAGACTCTTGGTTTGAGATAAAGAAGTTGTTTGCGCCGGAAATTTTGACCGGATTTGCCCGGTTGGACGGGCATGTGGTCGGCATTGTTGCAAACCAGCCGCGTGTCAAGGGAGGCGTACTGTTTGTCGACTCGGCCGATAAAGCGGCGCGGTTCATTGCACTCTGCGATGCGTTCTCGATTCCTCTTCTGTTTCTCGCGGATGTACCGGGGTTCATGATTGGCACGAAAGTCGAGCGTGCTGGCATTATCCGACACGGTGCCAAATTGATTGCGGCTATGTCTGAGGCAACTGTGGCGAAGATCAGCGTGATCGTCCGCAAAGCCTATGGGGCAGGTCTCTATGCGATGGCTGGACCCGCCTTTGAACCGGACGTCTGCATCGCGTTGCCGAGCGCGCAGATTGCGGTCATGGGACCGGAAGCGGCAGTCAACGCTGTCTATAGCAACAAAATTGAGGAACTGGAAGAGAGTGAGCGCAGAGCGTTCATTGAACAAAAGCGTGCGGAGTATCGCGCCGATATCGACCTCTATAAATTGGCGGCAGAACTCGTGATTGACGACATAGTTCAACCGGAAGAATTGCGCGGCGTACTGGCAACCCGTCTTGCTGCTTATCAGACGAAAGTCGCGTCGCCACCACGCCGCAAGCATGCGGTCTACCCGGTCTGAGTGAAGACCGTCTCGCCGTGCCATTCGACTGCCGACCACCGTGTTCCATAGCATAACCTTCATGGGCCAATTGGCTATGTTGGGAATGGAATTCTTCAAATACGACTGCTTGATTGGCGACCTGTTCCGCAGGTCGCTTATTTTACTTTAGTGGACTGAGAAGGTATGATAGGCTGGTGTGTTCTGTCTTGTAAGGGCATCTGTTGAGTGCTTTGAGAAGACTTGTGTTTCAAATTCGAAGATAGGGAGTGTCGCAGATGGCTGCGTTGTTTGATGAAATTTCATTTCGCGGCATGACGTTAAAGAATCGCATTGTTGTCTCGCCCATGTGCCAATATCAGGCCTTAGAGGACGGTGTATCGACCGATTGGCATCTTGTTCACTATGGTTCACTAGCGATGTCCGGCGCGAGTTTGGTCTTTGTGGAAGCCACGGCTGTGGAAGCACGGGGTCGCATTTCCACAAAGGACCTCGGACTGTACAGCGACGACCACGTTTCGGGACTTTTACGCATCGTCGACTTTGGCCATAGCCAAGGGACGATGATGGGCATACAACTCAATCATGCGGGGCGCAAGGCAGATGTGGATGGACCCATCGTGGCGCCGAGCTCTGTGCGTTTTAGTGAGAAGTATGCGATTCCGGAGGCAATGACAGAAGAGGATATTGAGGAGGCTGTTCAGGCGTTCGCGTCTGCAGCAAAGCGGTCGGTCGCCGCTGGATTCGATGTCATTGAAATACACGCGGCGCATGGTTACCTCCTGAATCAATTTTTGTCGCCTCTGTCCAATCGGCGGTCAGACGCATATGGCGGCTCTGTCGAGAATCGCCTTCGTTTTCCGTTGCAGGTGGTCTCCGCCATTCGCGCGGTCATTCCGAGCACTATGCCGCTGTTTTTGCGAGTGTCTGCGGTAGAATATGTGGACAATGGCTACTCCATGGCGGAGATGGTTCAATTTTGCCGTGGATTTCGGGATGCTGGGGTGGACTTAGTGGATGTGTCCACTGGAGGGAACGTTCCCGTTATGCCATCTGCGGTTTATCCGGGGTATCAGATTGCGCCCGCCGCGCAGATTCGGCGTGAGGCAGACATTTGTGTGGGTGGCGTTGGGATGCTGGATAACGTTGAACTGAGTGAGTATTTGGTACAGTCGGGGCAAGTCGATTTGGTGTCGGTCGCGCGAGGATTTCTGCGCAACAAAACTTGGGGACATGATGCAGCCATCGCTTTGCATCGCCCGATTCATCCGCCCAAGCCGTATACTCGTGCATACCCGCAACATTGATGCAGATGGCGCTTATCAGATGTGAAAAAGGACGGTTCTCGGTGAACATTGAGTGAAGTGAAGGGGCGAGGGACATTGGACTGTACAGTTCGCCAAGAACTGACGGGAAATCGTTTGACAGATAGGCAGGTTACCGAATTTGCCAGCGTGAGTGACCTCTACGATGGACAAGACCCACGCCAGTTGCAAACTTATGAGACGCGAGCAGAGTGGTTGGAAGGAGAGTTTTCTCAGCATCATCGCGAGCGCTTGGCGCGGACCTTGGTTCGTTATGCAGAGACGCTTTCTGCTCCCGAAGAAAGTCGAGCGAATGCGCATCGACTTGCCGATCCGCGGGCAGTCGCACTGGTGACGGGTCAACAAGCGGGACTGTTTACAGGTCCGCTCTATTCTCTTGCCAAAGCGTTGACCGTTATCGGAGTGGCGGAACAACTGGAAAAGGAACTGGCGCGGCCTGTAGTCCCTGTCTTTTGGGTGGCTTCGGAAGACCACGACTGGGCTGAAGTCAACCACACATTCATCCTCGATTCTGAGCTTTCCGTGCGCCGTATTCGTTTGGCCATGCGACCAGAATTGCATCGGATGGTTTACCATACACCTTTGACGAGAGATGCCGTTGAATCGGCCTTGGACGAGGCCTATCTTCGTCTGCCTCAGGCGGAGTACAAGACGGAGATGATGGCGACGCTTCGCGCGCAGTGGTCTCTGGAAGACACCTTGTCTACCTGGTTCGCACGAACGATGGTGCAATTGCTCGGTTCCCGGGGATTGGTGCTACTCGACCCGTGTCTGCCAGAATTGCGCACCTTGGTGGGACCAGTATTTGCGGAGACGTTGAAGCGAAACGACGACGTTCGCGCTGAATTGACGCAGTGTTATCACGCCGTCCGCGAGGCTGGATATGTGCCCGAAGTTTTGGAAGACAAGACCAACACGAATGTTTTCTACGTCCGCGACGGACATCGCTATGTTTTGCAAAAAACGTCTGAAGACATGTTGGAGACGCGCCACCTGTCGCTGTCAAAACGTCGCGCACAGTTCATTGCGGAGGCACTCGACGAAGCCACGCACTTCAGTTCCAACGTGTTGTTGCGGCCGGTCATCCAAGACCATCTACTGCCGACTTTGGCGTACGTAGGCGGGCCATCGGAGTTAGCCTATTATCCATTGGCTCGAGGCATCTTTCACGCCTTCGGAAGACGGTTGCCGCCACTGCTGTTGCGTCAGCGGATGAACTTGTTTCCATCGGCCGTGGCCGAATGTTTGACAGAGTTGCGGATATCGGCCAATGACCACAAAGGAATTTCCGAGTTGGTGGAGAAACACCTCGCCACGGCGGGAGTGGACAAGATGCAAGCTCAAGTGGCAGTTCTCCGTTCGCTGTTTCACGAACAGCTGGAGGCGATTGCAACGGCCTGGCCAGCGCTGCAACCACAGTTGTCAGGCGTTCTGGAGTCGGCTAAGGTGCGCCACGAAGACCAGATGCGCGGCCTTGTCAACAAATTGTCGCGGCTGGTGGAGGCCACGGAGGCGCAACAGATTCATCGCTTGAGAAGTGTGGAACGCTGGTTGTGGACGGATGGCCATGCCGCCGAACGCCGGCTGTCCCCGCTCAATGCGTGGTCGCGCATCGGGACACGGGCACTCAGTCAACTACCAGCTTGGGGCGATTATCGACAAGTTCCTCCAGTGTACGATATCTCGCTCTGATCGATTGACGACTACAGGGGCATTTCGACATATTTCCCGCAAGGCTCAGCGCGATTCTTTTTGCGCTGGGCCTTGTTTTTTGGCGGACCAAATTTCTGAAAAACTTTTGGGAAATGAAGCAGGAATCTGCTAACGGGAGACGAAACAATAGGCGAGTGGTGTAAAGTGGGTCAAAGTGGGGTCGGATGGGTGGGTGACGACGGATGTTTATGGGCGAGTTCCAGCATGCGCTCGATGACAAAGGTCGTCTCACCATGCCCGGTAAATTTCGGGACCATCTGAATGGAACGTTTGTCATGACGCGCGGTTTAGACGGTTGCATTTTTGTCTACCCAGCGGCGGAATGGGAGACGATAGAAAGAAAGTTGAAGTCTCTACCTATGACTCGTGCGGATGCCCGCTCTTTCGTTCGAATGTTTTTTTCTGGTGCCAGCGAGTGTGAATTGGACAAGCAAGGGAGAGTATTGGTTCCCTCGGTGCTGAGAGAGCACGCTGGTTTACAGAAAGATTGCGTTGTCCTCGGTGTCTCGAACCGCGTTGAAGTGTGGAGTCAAGAACGGTGGACCCCCTATGCCAACGTTGCAGAAAGCCAATTTGCCGAGTTGGCAGAACAATTGACGGACTTGGAGTTTTAGACCACATTTCAGTCTTTGCAAGGGGGTCCAGCCACCGTGTTTGTTCACGAGACGGTCCTGCTGCAGGAAACCTTGACGGCTCTGCAGCCCGCCGATGGTGGCACGTTTATCGATTGCACTGTTGGAGGCGGCGGTCACACGGAGCAGTTGTTGCGAGCTTCGGCGCCGACGGGCAGAGTTCTTGGGTTGGACCAAGATGACGCAGCCCTGGCCGCAGCAAATCTCCGATTGCATGAATTCACCGACCGTCTCGAACTGGTGCGCACGAACTTTCGGCACATCGAGTCGGTTGCTCGTTCCACGGATTTTTCTCCAGCAGATGGCATTGTTTTTGATTTGGGTGTATCTTCTCCTCAATTTGACGTGACGGAACGAGGCTTTACCTACCGTGAAGACGGCCCTCTAGATATGCGCATGGACAGGCGCCAAGTCGTGACGGCCGCGCACTTGTTGGCAGAATTGCCGGAAGACGAGTTGGCACAAATTTTCTTCCAGTATGGCGAAGAGCGATTTGCCCGGCGCATTGCTGCCAACATAGTCGAACGACGCAGTCAGAAGCCGCTGACGACTACAAAAGAACTTGCGGAAATTGTCAAGGAATCCATTCCTGCGGCCACTCGGCGCACCGGACCACATCCGGCCCGGCGAACATTTCAGGCACTGCGCATGGCCGTCAACGAAGAGTTGAAGGCATTGGAAGAGGGAGTTCGTGGAGCGTTTCAAGTACTCTCATCCGGCGGTAGACTCGCTGTCATTTCGTTCCATTCCTTGGAAGACCGGATGGTCAAGTCCCTATTCCGCGAGTTTGCAGAAGGCTGCATTTGCCCCCCAGATTTCCCCGTTTGTCGCTGTGGACGCCAGCCGATGGCGAAACTGGTGCCACGCAAAGCCATCGTTCCAAGCGAGCGAGAAGTGGCGGAAAATCCGCGAGCGAGATCGGCCAAATTACGCGTTCTAGAAAAATTGTAACGGATGCGCTCGGGCGCAGTGACACATAGGAAAAGCGCAGAGGAGATGACAGAATGTCGGTAGCAAGACAGATGGCGGTACCAGTGGAGCGTCCAGCAACGCAGAGACAGTCAGAACAGGGGCGTGTCCATCGGCCGCAAAATGCCGCAGTGGGCATGAAAATGTCGCGCAACATTGCGAGCATGATTCTTTGTGTCAGCATTGCGTTGGTCGCCATGTGGCTGATTTCAGGACAGGGTGCCAAGACGTACAGCTTGACCTACGCAAACGTCGGTCTGCAGACAAAAATTGCACAACTGTCCGCGGACAATGCAAGTTTGCGCACTCAAGTTGACACGTTGGAGCGGCCCTCGCGCATTCTTGCATTGGCTAAAAAATACCATATGCAATATATCGATCCGCTACAGATTCCTGCCTCTTCTTCCAACTGACTCTGCGCCGACCTAGTGCTCTCTCTTCTAGTCTGGGGATTGTCCGCATAGGATAGTGCCGATGAAACAGGCTGGGAGGAGAGGAACGTGCGCGTTACTCCGAGACTCATTCGACGTAGACTATCTCTGCTTTTGCTCTGTCTCCTACTCGCCATTGGAGGTCTCGTTGGTCGGTTGATGTATATTCAAGTCGTTCAAGCCAACTGGCTCGGCCGCCAGGCGCGCGAACTGTGGAGTCGGAACATACCCGTCCAAGGCGTTCGTGGAAGCATTCTGGACAGTCGCGGACAGGCGATTGTCTATACGGCGACCGCGTTGACCGTTCTGGCCGTACCCTCTCAAATTTCCGACAAGGTGACCACTGCCAAGGCGCTGTCGCCCATCTTAGGAATGCCGGTGGATGCAATTTTGGCCAAGTTACAAAAAAAGGCATCCATGGTTTACATTAATCCTGGCGGGCGCCGTCTCACCGATGCTAAAGCCGAACAGGTGCGCTCTCTAAAACTCGCGGGCATCTATCTCACTGAAGAAGGTCGGCGCGTCTATCCCTATGCCGATCTCGCTGCGTCTGTGGTAGGAATTACCGGTGGCGATGGTCAAGGACTGACGGGGATTGAGCGCGAATATGACAAGGTGCTGTCCGGCAAGCGCGGGGCGATTCTTTATTATGCCAACAACAAAGGTCAGCGCATGCCGGGAGAAGGCGATGACTTTTTGCCGCCTGTCAACGGGGATGACGTTCAACTCACCATCGACAAGTCCATTCAGGAGTACGTGCAGCGCGAGATTGAGCGCGTGGTTGCGGAGTACAATCCAGATAAGGTGACGGCGATTGTAGCCAATCCTCGCACGGGTGCGATTTTGGCGATGGCCAATTATCCAACGTTCAATCCGGCCGATTGGCGTAATTACCCGGCATCTACGTATAATCACAATCTCGCCATCTGGCAAACGTTTGAACCCGGCAGTACCTTCAAAATTGTGACGCTGTCCGCAGCCCTTCAAGAGCACAAAGTGAATCTCAGCGATAAGTTTTACGATCCGGGTTATTACGAGGTGGCAGGGCACCGCATACGCTGCTGGAAAGCGGGTGGACATGGGTCGGAAAGCTACCTGAATGTCGTCGAGAACTCCTGCAATCCCGGGTTTATTGCTCTAGGAGAGCGACTCGGAAAAGATTCTCTGTTCTCTTACATCAAGAAATTTGGCTTTGGCTCGAAGACTGGTATCGACTTACCGGGCGAAGGCAATGGAATCCTTTTTAAGCTCAATAAAGTAGGGCCACTCGAACTCGCGACCACCTCTTTCGGCCAAGGTGTGTCGGTCACTCCGATTCAGCAGGTCATGGCGATGTCGGCCATTGCGAACGGTGGCAAACTCATGCGCCCGTATGTCGTGCAAGATATTATTAACCCAGTGAATCACCAAGTGGTCGACGAGACGAAGCCGACAGAGGTGCGCCAAGTCATCACGCCTCAGGTAGCATCGGAAGTTCGGGGGGCGCTGGAGAGCGTGGTCGCCAACGGATCGGGCGGCGGAGCCTATATTGACGGCTACCGGGTGGCGGGTAAGACAGGCACAGCGCAAGTGGCGAAAAATGGGCGATACGAGAGCGGGCATTACATTGTTTCGTTCATCGGCATGGCGCCTGCAAACAATCCTCAGTTGGTCGCGTACATTGCGATTGATTATCCGCGGCCCAAGAATCAACCCGTCTTTGGCGGCGTGATTGCGGCGCCGATTGTCGGTCGTATTCTCGCGGACAGCTTGGCGCATATGGGCGTTCCGAAAAGTAACGAGGGACCTGCAAAACGACTGCGCTGGGGCGACGTCATACCTGTCAGTCTTCCGAATTTTGTTGGTTTGACGTTGAAGCAGGCCCAAGCGTTGGCCATCTCGAATAGTTCTCAAATCAAGACGACGCTCGTCGGGTCGGGGAAATACGTGGTTGCTCAAGCTCCGTCTGGTGGATCGAGAGTGCCAGAGGGGTCGACGGTGCGTTTGATTCTCGGCGATGAACCGCCGGCGTCTGCCAATTGAACGGCGCTCTAGCCATCGCAGCTTTCGCAATTGACAGAGCAAGATAGAATAGAGTGGGTTAGATGCAGGCAGTTAGGGGAGGTTTTTGTGTGCGCTTGCGGGAATTGTTGGTGCCTTTTGTTCGAGTGCGCGTCATAGGCGAGGGGAATCCAGAAATTACGGCAGTTACGGCAGATTCTCGGGAGGTTACGCCGGGAGCCTTGTTCGTTGCACTGCGTGGATATACAGTGGATGGTCACCAATACGTGGAAGATGCCGTGCGTGCGGGAGCGAGCGCTGTGGTCGTGGAGACAGAACTGCCTGGCTTGCCAGTGCCGCAAGTCGTACTGCCGGACACGCGAGCGGCAAGTGCCAAGCTCGCAACCGTCTTTTATGGCTTCCCGTCCAACCGACTGTCTGTGGTCGGCGTCACGGGGACCAACGGCAAGACGACGACCACGCAGTTGATTGCGAGAATTTTAGAAACTCGTGGTGCAACTGTCGGTGTGATTGGCACGATTGGCAAGCGCGTTGGTGAGCAGACGACGGAGTTGACGAATACCACGCCGGATGCCATCGCTTTGCAGAAGATGCTTGCCGAGATGGTTCATGCGAAGTGCTCTCACGTCGTCATGGAGGCGTCTTCGCACGCGCTCGAAGAAGGTCGTCTGGCAGGCACTCGCTTTCAAACGGCGGTGTTCACGAATTTGACACAAGACCACCTCGACTTTCACGGGACGATGGAGGCATACAAAGCGGCCAAGGCAAAATTGTTCTCGCGCCTTGGCAATCAGTTTCCCGACAATCTGGAACAGTGCCCAGTGGCCGTGCTCAATGCCGACGATGAGGCAAGCGACGATTATCGCCGCCAGACGGTTCAGGAAGTGCTCACCTACGGTATTTTGCAACTCGCCGATGTGATGGCAAAAGACGTTTTGGTGCGCGCTGAAGGTGTGTCTTTCCGGGTCGAATCGTTTGCTGGTGAAGCGGACGTACATCTGCAACTGACAGGTCGATTCAATGTCTACAATGCGCTCGCGGCGCTGACAACTGCCCTTTCTCTGCGCATTCCGCTGGCGGATGCAGCGGCCGCTTTGGAAACCGTCGCGGGCGTGGCAGGGCGTTTTGAACGGGTTGTCGCCGGGCAGGACTTCACGGTTCTGGTCGACTACTCACACACTCCGGACAGCCTCGAAAATGCGCTTCAAACCGTGCGCGAATTTGCTGAAGCGCGTGTTTTTACTGTTGTTGGCTGTGGTGGAGACCGAGACCGGACCAAGCGGCCAATCATGGCCAAGATAGCGGGCGATTATAGTGACCTCGTCATATTGACGAGCGACAATCCGCGGACCGAAGACCCGGAGCGGATTCTCGACGACATGGAGGCTGGCATAAACGTGCCCCATGAACGCCTCGTTGACAGAAAGACGGCCATTGCCCGCGCCGTCTCGTTGGCGAGTGCCAAAGACGTGGTACTCATCGCTGGAAAGGGTCATGAAACCTATCAAATTTTAGGTCGAACGAAAATTCATTTTGACGATCGCGAAGAAGCTCGCGCAGCCATTCTGGCCAAGCGGCAAGACGCATAGGAGGCGACCTAGGTGGATTTTCGTGCGCTTCTCTTGACCGCGCTGGCAGCGTTCGCGATTGCGGCACTGCTCGGTCCCATCTGCATTCCTTTTTTGCATCGTTTGAAATTTGGGCAAAGCATTCGCGATGAAGGGCCCAAGCATCACCAAAAAAAGTCGGGGACGCCAACCATGGGCGGCATTCTTATTGTCGTCGCCGTGATTTTGACGACGCTGCGCTTTGCTGCGACGAATGTCGACGTCTTGTTGATTTTGTTCACTACAGTCGCCTTTGGTCTGATTGGTTTTGCAGACGATTTCATCAAAGTCGTGAAAAAGCGCAATTTAGGACTGCGGGCGGGCCAAAAATTGTTCTGGCAGACCGCGGTCACGGTCGTCGTCTTTGTGGTCATGTGGTACGTCCGCGGGCGGTCACTTGACGGTTTTTCCGTCTCTGTACCGTTCACGACCGTGGTGATTCCGATGGGCATCTTCTATCTGTTGTTTTTATTCTTTGTTCTAGTTGGCACCTCGAACGGTGTCAATTTGACCGATGGACTGGATGGACTGTTGGCAGGCTGTGCGGCCATTGTCTTCATTGCGTATGCTATTTATGCTATGTGGCACACGGAATACAACGTGGCCATTTTCTGTGCTTCGATGGTCGGTGCTCTGCTTGGCTTTCTCGTACACAATCGACATCCAGCGCGCGTTTTTATGGGAGACACAGGAAGTCTTGCGATTGGCGGCGCGCTCGCGATGGTTGCCGTCCTGACACATACGGAACTCGGCCTAGTCTTGTTTGGCTTGATTTTTGTCGTGGAGACCTTGTCTGTCATTTTGCAGGTCGCTTCATTCAAAGCCTTTGGCCGCCGCATTTTTCGAATGAGCCCACTTCACCATCACTTTGAATTGCTCGGTTGGTCCGAATGGGAAGTGGTTCTTGGATTTTGGCTAGCCACATTTCTCACCGCTTTTGGCACACTTGCCTTGTTTTCTCGATTAGGATGACCAGTCATGCTGAGTTTCTACGGGTCGAGTATAGAGATTGACCTCAGGCAAGATGTATGGATTTAGGCAGTGTGGAGGGAGAGAGGGTCATGCGGGAAGACATATCGGATTTGAGTGGACAAGCAGCAGCAACCGGACAACCACTCGTTTTGGTGGTCGGTCTGGCGCGAAGTGGGGAAGCCATTGCGAGACTTTTGCTGCGGCGCGGTTACCGTGTCTTGGTCAACGAACAGCGTGAGCGTTCTGCCTGTGAGCCCGCAGCGAGCCATCTTGAAACGCTTGGGTGTGACGGGGTTTACGGGGGGCATCCGCTGGACCTGCTTGACCAGCCCATTGCCTTTATTGTCAAAAATCCAGGTATTCCCTATCGAATGCCACTGATTGCACTGGCGATGGAACGCAGTATCCCAGTCTATACAGAGGTTGAGGTGGCTCTGTGGGATAAGCAGGTCACTGTGGCTGCCATCACCGGATCGAACGGAAAAACGACGACCACCACTCTGCTTGGGGAGATGCTTCGCCACGAGGGTCGCCAACCCGTGGTCGCCGGGAACATTGGCTTGCCAGTAGCTGCCGTGGTAGACGACATGACGGCCGACCAGCCGCTGGTTTTGGAGGTCTCTTCGTTTCAGCTCATGGGCACGGAGCGATTCCACCCACACCTGGGAGTTTTTCTTAACCTTTACTCGGCACATCTTGACTATCATGGTTCTCGGGAAGCTTACGCAGCGGCGAAATGGCGCCTTTTTGCAAACATGACGTCCGATGACGTGGCGATTATGAACTGGGATTTTGATGAGTTGCGTGAAGGCGCGAATCGAATTGCCGCAGGGGTGTTTCCATTTTCTTCGCGCGCATTAGACGGTGATGGTGTCTTTGTTCGGGATGACACGCTGTTCGCTCGTCGCAACGGGGAGACGCTGCGTCTACTTCCGATTGAAGAGATTGGGTTGGTCGGTCGCCACAACGTTGAAAATTGTGCGGCAGCGGCAGCTGCAGCGCTGATGCTCGGCGTCAACCCGCAGTCGATTGTTGCTGTTCTGCGGGAGTTTCGCGGCGTGGAGCATCGCCTTGAGTATGTTCGCACGGTGGCTGGCGTGTCGTATTATAACGATTCGAAGTCGACGAACTCTCAAGCTGCGCTGGCGTCCTTGGCTGCTTTTGCGAGCGGTGTCATCTGGATTGCTGGTGGCTTGGATCGCGGTGAAGACTTTAGTCCGCTCGTAGACGCACTGCAAAACAAAGTCGAAGCTGCGATTTTGCTTGGACAGAGCCAGAACTCCCTAGCCGCGGTCTGCGAGTTGGCTGGTGTGCCACAAATTCGCTGCGTCACATCGATTCCGGAAGCAGTTCTCGCTGCTCAGTCGGTTGCTGAATCGGGTCAGACCGTTCTCCTCTCGCCAGCCTGTGCGTCCTGGGACATGTTCTCATCCTTTGAGGAACGCGGGAGCATGTTCAAAGAAGCGGTGCATAGATTATAGCGTCACCCTAGGACAGCCTGGCTCGAAACTTGAGCCGTGGTTGGAAGGAGGTCGCTAGTTTCTGTGCTGACTTCGTCCGAACGCCGTAAAAGTTTGTTTCAAGCCGACTGGACGCTTCTTGTGACGACGCTCGTTCTTCTTTGCATCGGCATCACGATGGTGCACAGCGCCTCTTCCGTCCTGTCTGCCAGTAAATTTGGCGATCCGTTTTTTTACGCAAAGCGCCAATTTCTATGGGCGCTGCTTGGCGTGGCCGCTATGCTTTGGCTCTCCGACGTAGACTACCATCGCCTGCGCGCCATCGCTCCCAAGCTCGCCTTTCTCGCCTTCGTATTTCTCGGCGTGGTGTTGATTCCTGGAATTGGTGCGGTCCGAGGCGGTTCCCGCGCTTGGCTTGGCATTGGCTCGTTCGGCATTCAACCTTCTGAGTTGGCGAAATTCGCCATCATTCTCTTCTTGGCCCACTACTTGGCAGACGCGGGCGACCGTATGGAGTCTTTTACGCGCGGTCTGTTGCCGCCTCTGTTGCTCTCTTTAACCGCAGTTTTCTTAATTATGTTGGAACCGGATTTGGGGCAATCTGTAGTCCTTGTTGGTGCGGCAGTCGTCCTCTTGTTTGCCGCTGGCGCGCGAATACGCCATCTGCTGTATCTGGCCGCCGTGGGCTTACTGGGATTTGTAGCTCTGGTGGCCGCCGCTCCGTATCGGCTCGACCGGGTCACCGCTTTTTTGAATCCATGGAAGTATCCACTCAAAGAGGGCTATCAAATCATTCAGTCCCTCTATGCCATTGGGTCAGGTGGTGTTCTTGGTCTAGGACTCGGCCATAGTCATCAGAAATTCTTGTATCTTCCCGAACCGCAAACAGATTTTATTTTCTCCATCCTCGGCGAAGAACTCGGTTTGATAGGTGGGGTCATGGTCCTTCTCTTGTTTGGAATCTTAGTATGGCGCGGATTTCGAACGGCCATTTATGCGCAAGACGCATTTGGTTCGCTGCTTGCAGCTGGGATTACCGGCATGATTGCCATTCAGGTTTTAATCAATATCGGCGTGGTCACAGGTAGCATTCCAGCGACTGGAATTACACTGCCGCTCTTGTCGTATGGTGGTTCATCGCTTACTCTTATGCTCACGGGCATCGGTGTTGTGTTGAATGTATCGAAGCAAGCAGTCTTTCCAGTAGCGCCAAAGCGCAGAGAAATCCGTGGCTAGGTGCGCCCAGTGAAATGCGAGGATGGGGTTTGGCGTGAGGATTTTATTGACAGGCGGAGGGACAGGGGGACACATTTACCCTGCGCTCTCGGTGTGGAACTACTTGCATCAAGATACGAACGATGCGTCTGAAGTCTTGTACGTTGGAACGGAGCGCGGCTTGGAGCGAGACATTGTCCAGCGCGCTGGACTTCCTTTTATGGCCATTCACGCTGCAGGACTGCGGCGCGAGTTGTCTCTCTCGGCGCTCCGGACCGCTTTTCAAACGGTGCGTGGTTACCTCGAAGCGCGGCGGATCCTCAAAAACTTTTGTCCGGACGTCGTACTCGGAACAGGTGGCTATGTCACCTTGCCCGTCATTTTTGCGGCGCATGGGTTGGGCATTCCCAGCGTTGTCTGGGAAGGAAACGCGCAGCCGGGTTTGACGAATCTGCTCTGCGCGCGCCGCGCTACCGTGATGGCGGTGGCGCTTCCTGGTTCGGAGAGGGCCTTTAAAGCGGCTCGGCGAGTGGTTCTGACCGGACATCCGCGTGCTAGTGAAATTCGCCTCGCCGACGACGCGCGGCGCAGCGCGGCCCGACAACTGTATCGTCTGCGACCGGGGCGAAAAGTGATTCTCGTCTTCTGTGGCAGTCGTGGTGCGCAGACGGTCAATCAGACGGTTTTGCAGATGGCTGCTTTGAAGCTTCCGGAACGCCCTGACGTGCAACTTATTCTCGTCACAGGGCAAGCTAGTTACTCCGAAATGGAGCAACTGGCAAAGCGGTCCGACTTACCCGACAATGTGCAATTGGTACCGTTCGTCGACGACATGCCGGCCCTCCTTCCCCAAGTGGATGTGGTTGTGACGCGTGCGGGAGCAGGGACGGTCGCAGAGGTGGCATCCCTCGGTATTCCTGCAGTGCTCATTCCCTCTCCATATGTGACAGGCAATCATCAAGAACCGAATGCGGCGCGGCTCGTGAAACATGGCGCCGCGACGATGCTGTTGGAAAAAGACTTGACCGCCCCCACCTTATGGAATGCGGTAGCGAACTATCTGTCATCGTCACATTGGCGACAGGCGCATGCGGCGGCCCTCGAGTTAGCCACGCCGGACGCTGTCGACCGCTTGGCGAGTGTGGTGCTGGAAGCGGCCTCAAAGCGGTCTTGACAGATGGAAGCAGCCTCCAAGCGGTCTTGACAGATGGAAGCATTCTGGCTTTGATCCTTTCGTTTATCCACTTTATACTTTTTGACAGAATATTGATTGCAGGCTCAGCAAACGCGGGCAGCCCCCGCGCTTTTCTCTTTTTTTGAGGATGGCCCGTGGCTACTCGCGTGGATGAACGCGTGAGCCCATTTGTGACTTGTCAAACCATGAGTACAAGCTTTCCTCCTTGTCGCAAGAGCAGGCACCAAACGGCGCAGGGCGCATAGGATGCCTCACGGGGAATGGGCCAAGGCAAGTGGGGAATAGGTGGAGGTCAACATGAACCGAAGGACGTTTGAAAGTGCTTTGACGGAAGCTGGCGTTGGCCGCATTTTGCTCAACGAGTCTATGACGCGGCACACCACCTGGCGCATTGGCGGACCAGCCGATTATTTTGTGCTGCCGTCAACGGTTGAGGAACTGTCGCGAGCGGTTCG
Organism: Alicyclobacillus sp. SP_1; assembly: GCF_024706985.1. Lineage (GTDB taxonomy): Bacteria > Bacillota > Bacilli > Alicyclobacillales > Alicyclobacillaceae > Alicyclobacillus_I. The sequence continues at coordinate 227,819 of NZ_JAMCCX010000028.1, forward strand.
GCTGGCTGGCCAGTTTGGCGTGCCGTGGACCGTGATCGGCCGAGGTTCCAATTTACTTGTGCAGGACGGAGGACTGCGCGGATTGGTGATTAAACTCCACGACCAGTTCTCCGAGGTGTCCGTGTCCGGCTCGAGGTTGACGGCTCTGGCTGGGCGGTCGATTGTATCGCTGGCCGGGTTGGCGGTACGCGACAGCCTTGGGGGACTCGAGTTTGCGACGGGCATACCAGGGTCTGTTGGCGGCGCGGTGATGATGAACGCGGGGGCGCACGGAAGCGAGATATCGCGAGTGTTGGATTGGGCGGATGTGATGGACGGCTCTGGCGAAGTGCGGCGGTGGATGAGTTCAGATTTGGCTTTCGCGTATCGGTACAGCCGCCTCAAAGACGAACCTGGTATCGTCGTGCGCGCGCAGTTTCAATTGGAACCGGCAGACAAACAGGACATGGCGAATCAAATTAAAGCTTGGTCGCGTCGGCGTGCTGCCACGCAGCCGTTATCTCTTCCAAACTGTGGGTCTGTCTTTCGGAACCCAGCCAACGCCCATGCCGCAGAGTTAATTGAAATGGCAGGGTTGAAGGGCCTTTGCTGTGGAGACGCACAAATTTCCGACAAACATGCAAACTTTGTCGTCAACCGAGGTGCCGCTCGGGCGAGTGACGTGCTGTGGCTCATTCACCATGCGCAAGAAGTCGTTCGGGAACGTTTCGGATTAGAACTGGAAACGGAAGTTCGGATTATTGGGGAAACGGAAAAAGGGGGGTGACGAACGTGGATGTGTTCCAGGTTCGTGGGGGTATTCCTCTCGAAGGTGAGGTGCGCGTTTGCGGTGCTAAAAATGCGGCCCTGCCGATCCTTGCGGCCACCACGATGGTGCGTGGTGTGACGCGAATTGATGATGTTCCGGATTTGGAAGATGTGCGAGTCATGCTGGAGATCCTCCGCCGGCTCGGTGCGAAAGCGGAGTTTGTGAGTGCTGGTCTGGTGGAAGTCGATGCAACGGACATTTCGTCAACAAACGTGCCTGATGAGTTGATGCAGAAGATGCGTTCGTCGATATTTCTGATGGGGCCGCTACTCGCCCGCTTTGGCGAAGTGAGAGTTTCTAAGCCTGGAGGATGTGTCATTGGCCAGCGTCCGATTGATTACCATCTGCGCGGGATGCGCGAGCTAGGTGCCTCCATTGAAGAGCGTCATGGGTACATTCGCTGCTTCGCCCATCGCTTGGTGGGGACCGAATTGACACTTGACTTTCCGAGTGTCGGTGCGACGGAAAACTTGATGATGGCCGCCGTTCTGGCAGACGGTGAGACGGTGATAGAAAATGCGGCGCGCGAGCCAGAAATTGTCGATCTCGCTCGTTTCTTGCAGTCGTGTGGCGCCGTGGTCACGGGGGCTGGCGAACATCGAATGGTGATTCATGGCGTGCATCATCTGTCTGGGGCAAGCCACCGTGTCATTCCCGATCGGATTGTTGCCGGAACGTTGCTCTTGGCCGCCGCCGTGACGCGTGGGAGCGTGGTTCTGCGCAATGTCGAACCACTTCATCTGATGGCAGTTCTCGGCAAAATGCGAGAATCTGGGTTACACCTGAGAGTGTTGCGTGATATAATAGCGTGCGAAATGTCAGACGAGTTTTCTGCGGTCGACATTCGGACTGAGCCCTTTCCCGGTTTTCCGACGGATTTGCAGGCGCCGTTCATGAGTCTCTCGGCTCTGGCAAAAGGAACGAGTGTCTTTCGAGAGAATGTATTTGAAGCGCGGTATAAACATGTGGACGAATTGGTCCGCATGGGTGCAGATATCTCTGTAGACCTGCGAACCGCTGTGGTTCGGGGCGTGTCTAAGATGTCCGGGGCGACGGTTTGTGCGACCGATTTGCGGGGAGGTGCCGCGTTGGTCGTGGCGGCACTGGCGGCGGAAGGCCTGACAGAGTTGCGTGGGCTCCAGCACATTGACCGCGGTTATGAGTTTCTCGACCGTCAATTGTCCATGCTTGGGGCAGACGTGATTCGTACGCAGGTATCGAGATGAGGAAGGCGGTTTGTCCGCCTTTTCATTGGAGGGACAAGCTTTTGGCGCGTGCCGATGTTCGATTCGAGGAAGCGGAGCGTGCTCGTCGCAAGTCTCGAAATCGCAAGTTGGTCGTTGGTTTTTTTCTGTTTTTGGGCGTGGTGATTGCTCTGGAATCGCCTATCACGAGAGTTCGCCAGATTGTCGTGGAGGGCAATCGCGGCATTCCCTCGGCAAGTGTCGTTGCCCACTCCGGATTGTCTAAAGGAATGTCGCTGTGGCAGGTCAATGCGCGCTCTGTGTCGCGGGATTTGGCTCACTCGCTGGTGTTAGTGGAGTCGGCCTCCGTGCACACCGACTGGTGGAGCGGAAAAGTTCTTATCCGTGTCGCAGAAAAACACGTAGTAGCAGTTTACATGGCGAACGGTCGATTCTATAATTTGCTCAATGATGGCGACGTCTACACGTCAACGACTCCGACTACCGCTGTTTCGTTTCCACTGATTACTGCCAGTAATGACCACCCGGCTTTAGGATCGACGGTTTCCCCTGCGGTTTCGCTCTTGTGTGAGCAAATCGCGCATCTACCGCTGTTGGATTTGCAAAATGTCTCCGAACTACACGTGAGCCATGATGGAGATGCAGACGTCTACTTCAACAACGGGTTTGTGGCGGAGGGGCCCATTGGACATTTGTCGGTCTTGTTGCCGAAAATGAGACAGGCCATCGCCTATTTTGCTGGTAAAGGTTTTTCTCCAGGTTTTATCGATATGACTGGTGGTCCCCCTTATCGATATTCTCCTTTCGGTACATCGCGTAACACGCAACAGGGAGGTTGAAAGAGAGTGCGAACGCGCGCAAAACTCGCTGTTTCGCTCACCGTAGTCTCTACTTTTTTGGGGCTGATGGTTGGCGTTCAGTATCGACAGACGGCTGCGTCTGCCGCGCTCGGTCTGGGCTACAGCCGTTCCAGTGATGTCGATGCGCGCACCCTCCATGAATTGTCGGCGTTGCGCGCGGCTAATCAGACGGCGGAGCAACAATTGACCAACCTCAATGCTGAGTTGACAACCTATGAGCGGGAGTCTGCTGGTTCGAGTGCACGTCTTACGGCGCTACAGACGCGCCTCACGGACGAGCGCATTTTGGCAGGCATCACGGCTGTCGAGGGCCCAGGCGTCTCTGTTACGCTGAATGATGGTGCTTCGGGCGGATCGGACGTCGAACAGATTCTGACGCACGATTGGAACGTTCGCAGCGTCATGAATGAGATGTTTACGGCCGGGGCAGAAGCCGTTTCGATTAACGGCTACCGAGTGGTTGCGACTTCCGGCGTCTTTTGTAGTGGACCGGTGGTGCGTGTCAACGGGCATCGACTCGGTGCACCGTTCACGATTGATGCGATTGGGGACCCTACCACGCTGCGTTCCGCCTTGGATATCCCTGGAGGCATTTTGGATGTGTTGAGGCAACAAGGGCTGCGTGTGTCCATTCCACAAATAAAGCAGCATCTTGTCATGCCTGCATTTACAGGCAGTCTACCGGGCAGTATCAATACGCTAACGCCTTCACTTTCAACCACTGGCGCAGTGCAATGATAGGGATTTGGGAAGAAAAGGTGAGGTCGGAATGAAGCGAGGGACCATGTGGACTTGGACCGGAGTGGCTGCGGTATTTGGGTTCTTGCTCACCGTTCAATGGAGCCAGCATCCTTCGAGTCACGCCTCCGACGATAATTTCGTCAACGTCCGCACTCAGCTTACGGAGCAAGCGCAGGAACATCGCATTCTCGCTGCCGAAATCTCCAAACAGGCGGCTCTCTTGGCAGAGTATCATGCAGCGAGTGGCAGTAAGGCGAGCATGCGTCAGGCACTGCGCGAAGACGCAGAGACGGTTGCAGAAGAAGCAGGCACGGCGCCGTTTCGGGGCCCGGGCATTACGGCAACGATTGAAGACGACCCCTATTTGCCGTTTGTTCCGCAGTTCGCTGGTCAGTTTTATAAAGAATCAGACCAGTGGATACAGTTAATCGTCAATTACTTGTTTTCGAATGGGGCAGCAGCCATCTCCATCAATGGGCAGCGTCTTGTAACGACGTCGTCTATTCGACTGGTGGTCGGATTGGATGGCTTGGGGGGACTACAAATCAACACGCATCCGATTGCAATGCCGTATGTGATTACGGCCATCGGCAACATTGGTGACATGAAAGCAGCACTGACGGTCTTTCAAATCAAAAACTACTTAGCGGCCATGGGAGAGAATTTTGTGGTCAAGACGTACTCCGGGAAAGATGGACTGACCGTACCAGCGTACACGGGTCCGCTACCAGGCACCTGGGCGAAGGAGGTGACCAACCCGTGATTTGGCTCCCGGTTCTTGGGTTGGTGGTCGGCGCAGCCATTGGACTGGTGTCCAAGTGGACCATTCCCGTCGAATACTCTAGCTACTTGTCCATCGCCATTTTGGCAGCGCTCGACACGGTCTTCGGTGGAATTCGTGCCAGCTTAGAAAAGTCATTTGATGATACCGTGTTTCTCACCGGCTTTTTTACCAATATTTTGGTCGCGGCGCTCCTTGCATATATCGGGGTGCAGTTGGGTGTGGATTTGTATCTCGCTGCGGTCGTCGCGTTCGGCGTCCGACTTTTCCAAAACATCGCGGTCATTCGACGGATTGTGGTCGAGCAGGCCCAAGCGCGACGAAAAGCGCGCCAAACGTCGAATTAGAGTGGTTTTTGTCGAACAGAAGCCGTTTTGAAGGCCATGGCATTCGACAATTGGAGAGGGCATGGATAGCCTATCTTTAAAAAGTTTTATCTTTGGCAAGAGGATTGTCGGAAAGTATGTGGAAAGTATGAAGCAGACGTAGTCTACGGCTCTCAGGAGGTGCCAGACGCTTGGCCAAAGGGGATTATATTGTCAGTTTGGATATAGGCACTTCGAAAGTCCGTGCAATCATTGGAGAGTCAAATGGAACGAGCATGAATGTGATTGGGGTAGGTTCAGCCAATGGTGAGGGAATTCGCCATGGCGCGATTGTCGATATAGATTTGACAGTAGAGTCGATTCGTGAGGCAGTCGACCATGCCGAACGCATGGTCGGCATTCACATCGCTGCTGCGTATGTCGGCGTGTCAGGAAATCATATTCAGTTGCAGTCCAGCCATGGAGTCGTGGCTGTCTCTTCTCCGGACCGCGAAATTGGTGATGAGGACATTGAGCGCGTCTTGCAGCAGGCACGCGTCATTGCACTTCCGCCGGAGCGGGAAATTATTGATGTGGTCGCGAAAGAGTATGTTGTCGATGGTCTGCGAGGCATTGTCGACCCTCGTGGTATGCTCGGCGTTCGCCTTGAAGTCGACGCATATCTCATCACCGGGAGCCGCACAGCGATTCACAATGTGGTCCGGTGTGTCGAGAGAGCGGGAATCGAAGTTGCCAACTTAGTTCTGCTGCCACTCGCTGCGAGTCACATGGCACTCACGTCGGACGAGCGCAAACTCGGTGTGGCATTGGTTGATGTTGGTGCCGGAGCGACCTCCGTGTCCGTATTCACGAATGGGGTTCTGTCAGGGACAAGCATTATTCCAATGGGAGGCGACTATGTCACGCACGATATTGCCATAGGTCTGCGAACGCAGACGATTGCTGCCGAACAGGCCAAATTGCAACACGGTTGCGCTATGGTTGAAGTGGCGTCGGAGCATGAACATTTCCGAGTTCCAAGAATGGGCAGCAATCAGGAGACAGAGTACTCACAGTACGATTTGGCGACGATTATCGAGCCGCGCATGCAAGAAATATTTGCTCTCGTTCGCAAAGAAATTGACAAAATGGGCTACGGGCAGGAACTACCTGGAGGGTATGTCTTTCACGGTGGCGTGATGGCCATGCAGGGTGCCGGGAGATTAGCTTCGGAGGAGCTCGGTGCACCAGTGCGTGTCGCGGTCCCTGAATTTCTGGGCGTTCGTGACCCCTCTTTCATTAATGGTGTGGGCATTCTGTCGTATGCTGTGCGGGCCCATTTGAGGTCGCAGCCAGTAGAATCGGTTCTCTCATCGCGACCAACCAGAACGGGTGGAGGCTGGATGGCCAGATTGCGCGACTGGTGGCGCGACTTCGTATAAAATTGACGTTTCGTGAGTGGACGAATCGAGGAGGAGCACACATGCTGGAGTTTGATTTTGAAGCGGACGCGCTGGCCAATATAAAAGTCATTGGCGTCGGCGGCGGTGGCTGCAACGCCGTCAATCGCATGATTGAGTCGGGCGTGAAAGGCGTCGAGTTCATCGTGGTCAATACCGATGCACAGGCGTTGAAATTAGCCAAGTCGGAAGTGCGCCTGCAAATTGGAGAAAAATTAACTCGCGGATTGGGTGCTGGGGCCAATCCTGAAATCGGTAAGAAAGCCGCTGAAGAGAGTCGCGAGACGTTGGCGAATGCGCTTCGCGGCGCCGACATGGTTTTTGTTACGGCAGGGATGGGCGGCGGCACAGGAACTGGTGCTGCACCAGTCATCGCCGAGATTGCGAAAGAGCTTGGTGCATTGACCGTCGGAGTGGTCACAAAACCGTTTCGATTTGAGCAAAAGAAACGAATGAATCAAGCGGAACAAGGAGTGGCTCAGCTCAAAGAGAAAGTCGACACGCTCATCGTCATTCCAAATGACCGACTGCTCGAAATTGTCGACCGGAATACGCCTGTACTAGAAGCCTTCCGAGAGGCAGACAATGTCTTGCGTCAAGGTGTTTCTGGCATCTCGGATTTGATAGCAACGCCAGCTCTCATCAATGTCGACTTTGCGGATGTCAAGGCCATCATGACCGAGCGTGGCTCGGCGTTGATGGGTATTGGCATTTCGTCTGGGGAAAACAGGGCGACGGAGGCGGCTAAAAAAGCCATCTCCAGTCCGCTGCTCGAGACTTCGATTGACGGTGCTCGTGGTGTGCTGATGCACGTCGCGGGTGGCAATAACTTGAGCCTGTGGGAAGTCAATGAGGCGGCCGATATCGTGTCGACCACAGCAGATACGGATGTCAACATGATTTTTGGAGCGGCCATTGACCCTGAGTTAGAAGATGAAATCATCGTCACGGTCATAGCCACGGGCTTTGAACGGCAGGCGTCTGCAGCCCAGATGCCTGCCCGTGAGCCAGCGCGTGCCAATGTTTTGGGGGACATTGCTGCTACAGTCAGCACGAATGCGAACCCACCAAGCACCCCGGCGGCGGGCAATGGATGGGATGTACCAGCCTTTATCCGCAGGCGTGAGGGCAAATTGAATCGCGACCGCTGAAGCCACACAGCATAAACCGCGAAAAAGGATACGCGCAGTAAGCGCGTGGCCTCTTGTCACAACGCTTAAAATCGCGTCGGCTCCTTGGGGAGACGACGCGATTTTCGATTTTGCAGTCGGATGGGCATGTTGCGAGCCACGAGCATGTCTTCCGTAGCGCCCCCGTTTCGACAAAACCTCCTGAGATTTTAAGGCATGTTCCGACATCGTTTGTAATAGACCTAAAGTATACTGGGTCGCATCACGGACTGAGGTGACCCCAGTGGCAAAACCTGTCATCCCTGTCGTACCAGTGATTTATATTGATATCGTGTTCCTTATCAATCTTGTGATGGACGCCGTGCTCTTAGCGATGACGGCTTGGGTCACCAAGCGCCCCATCCGCTGGCGGCGCCTCATGTTGGGAGCGGCCATCGGAGCCGTTTACTCTCTGGTGCTGTTCGTACCGCCACTAGACTGGATGACATCGTGGCCCGGCAAAGCTATAGCCTCCCTGATTATGGTCTGGGTTGGCGTCGGGAGGAAGCATTGGCTCGACCTTGCAAGAAATTGTCTCGCCCTCTACTTTGTCGCATTCGTTCTAGCAGGAGCGGCCCTAGCCTTGCACTTCGCCATTCCAGGCGTCTCGCTCACGTCCGGAACCGTCATCACCAGACGCGGCATTGAATTCGGTACAAGCGGTGCCACCTTGGGCGTGTTGGTGGCCATTCCCGTCGCGTTTGCACTCATTTCTCAGATCACTCGGCGAGTGCGAGATGTTCGACGACTCGAGGGCTCTTTGCTCAAGGTGTCCATTAAAGTGGCGGACAAGACGTATCCCTGCACGGCTTTAGTAGACACCGGAAATTCGCTGTTTGACCCAGTCTCTCGATTACCAGTTTCTTTTGTCGATCTCGCTGTCGTCTCAGACAGTCTACCGTCGTCTTTAGTTACTGCCCTCACGTCCGGACAAGACCCAGTTGCTGCGCTCTATGCGCTCGATTTGGACGACCGGTCTCTGCGCTTTGCACTGATTCCCTTTCGAGGCGCGGGCAAAGGTCAGTCGATGGCTCTCGCAATTTTGCCAAGTAACATTTCCGTAGAACTAAACTCAGCGTGGACAGAAACGGCATCTCGTTCGTGGTTAGCGCTATCACCCCAGCCCTTGTCGCGAGACGGTCGATTTCAAGCAATCTTACATCCTCATTTAATTCTAGGAGATGACTCACTTGAAGATGTTTCGGCTAAATCCGCTGGTCGCACGCAAACTTCGCCTTCGCCTTCGTCTACTCTGGGTGCGGGTCCGGGTCAAACTCCAGGGCGGAGCGGATGAGGTCTACTATGTTGGAGGCAGTGAGGCTCTTCCGCCGCCACTCACGCGTGAAGAGGAAGAAATTTTAATCCAGAAATTGCCTAAAGGAGACAGCGTCGCCCGGTCCCTGTTGATTGAGCGCAACCTGCGACTGGTCGTGTACATAGCTCGCAAATTTGAGAACACGGGTGTTCACATTGAAGATTTAGTATCGATTGGAACCATTGGACTCATCAAGGCGGTCAATACGTTCGATCCTGAGAAAAAAATCAAACTCGCCACGTATGCTTCGCGCTGTATCGAAAATGAGATTTTAATGTTTTTGCGCCGGAACAACAAGTTGAAATCGGAAGTGTCGTTCGATGAACCGCTGAACGTAGATTGGGACGGAAACGAACTTCTTCTGTCGGATGTTCTTGGCACGGAGAGCGACACGATTACCCGCAATTTGGAAGAAGAAGTCGACCGCGAGTTGCTTTACGACGCACTGCAAAAACTGAGTGAGCGCGAAAAGCGCATTATGGAGTTGCGTTTCGGTCTCGGTCGCGGCAAAGAAATGACGCAAAAGGACGTCGCCGACTTGCTCGGCATTTCTCAATCGTACATTTCCCGCCTGGAAAAGCGGATATTGCGCCGTCTCCAAAAAGAGTTCAATCGGATGATTTGAGCGGATATTTCAGACTCCGCGTCCAGAGCGAATCGAACGTCCTTTAACGCACTTGCAAAGTCGACCGCTCCCCCCGTCTGCCCACCTCTCTGTGCATACATTGGTCGCCTCGGGAAATACTGAAACCACAGCGGCGACCATTGCGTCACCAGTCGAGGCATGCAGCACGGTTCGCATCTTGGGGGGAGACTTGGGTTGAAACGCAATAAGGTTGAAATCTGCGGAGTGAACACGTCTCAACTACCAGTTCTGTCCAACATACAAATGCGCGAGTTGTTCACCAAGCTTCAAAGTGGTGAAGTGGCGGCGCGGGAGACATTGGTCAATGGCAACTTGCGTCTCGTATTGTCCGTGATTCAACGGTTCAACAATCGTGGAGAGTATGTGGACGACCTATTTCAAGTGGGATGCATCGGACTGATGAAAGCGATTGACAATTTCGATCTCGGTCAAAACGTCCGCTTTTCCACCTACGCCGTTCCCATGATTGTCGGCGAAATCCGTCGCTATCTTCGCGACAATAATCCGATTCGCGTTTCGAGGTCTTTGCGGGATATCGCCTACAAAGCGCTGCAAATGCGCGACTTCTTGACAAACCAAAATCTGCGCGAGCCAACCATCCAGGAAATTGCTGAGAGAATGGAAATTCCGAAAGAAGATATCGTGTTTGCGTTGGATGCGATTCAAGATCCGGTTTCGATGTTCGAGCCCATCTATCACGATGGCGGCGACCCCATTTACGTCATGGACCAGATTCACGACGACAAAAACAAAGATACAACCTGGGTCGAAGAGATTGCGGTGCGTGAGGCCATGCAGAAATTGACGGATCGGGAACAAAAAATTTTAGCGATGCGCTTTTACGAGGGCAAGACGCAGATGGAGGTCGCTGAGGAAATAGGTATTTCCCAGGCGCAAGTGTCTCGTCTAGAAAAAACAGCCATACACCGTATGAATAAACATATTCAGTCGTAATGTGTCGCATGGTTAGCATATACATAAGACAACAGCGGGTTTCTTGAGGAAGGCGGCGATCCAACTGTGCGGATTTCCGACTTGCAATCAAAAGACGTGGTCAATGTGGGGGATGGCAAGCGGCTCGGCACGATTGGAGATCTTGATGTCGATCCCGATTCAGGGCTGATTCGCGCCATCATCATTCCGGTATCTGGTCGTTTTTTTGGCGTGGTGGGTGGCGGGCAGGATTACATCATTCCGTGGAACCAAATTGTAAAAATCGGATCGGACGTGATTCTGGTCGACTTGCGACCAGTTCACGAGACCTCGTATTATCTACCACAAGATTCGGGGAAGCGGACGACGGGCGGATATTGACCAAGAGTGGTCAAACGCCCGTCCTTTTTGTATGATCGAAGAGGGAGGGGTGCGCATGCTGTCGACAATCGTGGGAGAGGTAAACGGGCGCGCGTGGGTTCACCCCCAGCAGGCGAAGGGCTCTGTGCTGGCCGCCTTCTCATGCCGCGTGGGAGGCGATTCAACGGGCCCCTTTGCGAGTTTGAACGTAGGACTGCATGTGGGGGATGACCCTTTGCAGGTCATCCGCAGTCGTGAGCAGTGTGCCGCATATTGTGGGGTGCCACTCGAGCACTTTGTCTTTGCGGAGCAAGTCCATGGCAGCGCCGTTGCGGTCGTGACCCACGAGCACGCGGGGCGAGGGGCGAGGAATCTCGCCACGGCGATACCAGGGGTAGACGCTTTGGTGACCAATCAGAGCGGCTTGGCGCTGGCCATCCTCGTCGCCGATTGTGTCCCCATTTTAATGTGGGATGAGGCACGTCACGTGGTTGCGGCGATTCACTCGGGGTGGCGTGGTACCGTTCTGCACTTGGCGGCAAAGACGGTGGACGTGATGAAGGAGCAGTTTGGGACCCATCCGAGTGATGTGCGAGTGGCCCTGGGGCCGTCCATCCGGCGTTGTTGCTACGAAGTGGATGATGCCGTCTTGGACAAGGTGAAAAGTGAATTTTCGCCTCTCGTGGTCTCTCCATCGGCTCGGCCTAAGCATGCATACTTATCATTAGTTGACTGCATTCGCGAAGACTTGGACAAGTCCGGAGTCTTGCCTGACCATGTTGAGGATGTAGGCATCTGCACCAGTTGTCATCACAACTTGTTCTTTTCGTATCGCAAAGAAGGTCGGACGGGACGTTCGTTGGCAGTGGTCTGCTTGAAATAAGTTTCAAACTGCTTCCATCGGTTGCAGACACGGAGCAGGACGCATCGGCGTTGAAGAGTTTTGGGATGATTGGGAATTTCCTGGAATGGTCTGGGCTGGTTTGTGCAACGACACACAAAGGATGGGTACATAGCATGGCAGAGGACGGACAAGGTCGTTTGGAGGAACAATGCCGATATCTGGAGGCGTGCCGAGCATCGCTAGCGCAAATTCAATCGACGATTGACGAGCATGCTGAGGTCTCTTCACGGCATCGAGAGGACATTCAAATCGTTGCCGTGACCAAGTATTTAGAAACTTGGCAAGCAGAACTTCTGCACCAGCTGGGACTGCGTGATTTTGCCGAAAATCGCTGGCAGGTGGCGCGAGAAAAACTGTCGATGAAGGATGCGCATGCGGTTCGCTGGCATTTTATCGGGCCGATTCAGTCCAATAAAGCAAAATACGTCGCGCGCGCTTTTGACGTGGTTCATTCTTTGGATAATGTGTCGCTTTTGCGGTTGCTGGAGCGCGAGGCAACGCTGGCCGACCGCACGCTGGACGTGCTCGTTCAAGTCAACTTAGACGGGGGAGCCAACCGCCACGGCGTCCCTGCCGCTGCATTGTCTGAATTGTTGAAAGAAGTGGTGAAGAGTTCTCGCCTACACTTGGTGGGTTTGATGACCATGGCTACTGCAACGGAAGACACCCGGCAGATTCGGGATGTCTTTGCGCAACTGCGGGAATTACGAGACGAGTACCAACAAAAGCTATCGTACCAAGATTTGGTGCATCTCTCGATGGGGATGTCTCATGATTTTCCGATCGCGGTCGAAGAAGGGGCCACCATGCTCCGATTGGGGCGTGGTCTGGTGCTTCCTGCGACGTATCGTTCCGAGGCACCGTCGTCTGTGCAGCAGAGGTCCGAGGAGCTCTAGGCTGGTCTGGCTGAAGCGCAGGGACGGTCGTAGGAGAATTAGTCTCTTGCGATGTAGGCAGAGAGTGTTTGAAATGGGGGACAACAATGGGCATTCTGGTGGATATCATTCGGGCTTTATTCACACTCTACTTAGTGGCGTTGATTGCGAGTGTTTTGCTGACCTATGTTCCCGACTTTGGAAGAACACAAGTTGGACTGGCACTGCAGAGGCTGACGGCTCCTTACTTTGCTCCGTTTCGCCGCGTCAGCAAGACCTTTTCCGTCGGTCGATTTCGCTTCGACCTCTCCACACTGATTGGGATTCTGGCTTTTTTCTTTATCCAAGCCGCAATCAGCAGTGTGCTCAGTAGCCTTATGGCGAGCGTGATGACGAGTGTCTGACAGTCAACGAGAAGGTTGGATTCGACCGAGTGAGCGGGCGTTTGCAGAGAAAGCGAGAGACGTGGTGCGGCGCGTCCGTGACCGGCAGAAGTGGATTCTCACTGATTTTTTGAACGCCCGTGAGCAATTTTTGTTGCGAAGTATGGCCGGTCAGTCGCAACTCGAAGTAGCGGGTAGTGGCGGTTACGATGGTGCGGAGCGGGAACGGTTTTTGGTCATGCCGGACCAGTGGTATCCGGAGGCGAGTGACTTTTCGATTGTTGCTCTGCAGATTGAAGCCCAGTCTCGACAGGACACGTTGACGCACCGAATGGTGCTGGGTTCTCTGCTGGGGCTAGGAGTCGACCGACGCGTGGTTGGCGACCTTGCGCAGTCTGGCGAGACGTTCTATGCGTTCGTTGAAGCGGAGATGGCAGACTTCATTCGTCAACACTGGACGCACGCTGGACAAGCCGCAATCTTGGTGGCAGTGTGTCAAACGCCTCTTCATCTCAGCCCTGCCGACTATGTGTGGGAGGAGATGAGTTTGCCCTCCTTGCGCTTGGATGCTGTCTTGGCGCATGTGTCTCGCCTGTCGAGGGCGCGTGCTAAGGCTTCTGTCGAGAGTGGCTTGATTCGACTCAACGGCAGCGTACTGGATGCTCCCGATGAGCGTTTGGAAGACGGCGATACCTTGTCAGTTCGCGGGTTTGGGCGCATTCGTATTGGCCCGGTTACGGGTCAGACGAAATCGGATCGACTCTGGGTGCAGATCGGTGTTCTGCGTGGCGACCGCTAATTTTTAGAGAAATCGATGCTGTGCTGATGGCTTGGGATGGGGAATTTGTCGCATTTGGAAGGAGATTGTGCTCTGCTGTCGAAACGAAGTAGCACGGTCCTTTGCACCGTACGCGATGCGATGAGAATTTCATGGAAAATCAAAGGAATCAGGGGGTGCCGTGAGTGCCGTTGTCACCGCTGGACATTCACAATAAAGAGTTTGGGCGTTCATTTCGAGGCTATGCGGAAGATGAGGTCGATGATTTTCTCGAGCGCGTCATTCAAGACTATGAAGGCATGATTCGCGCCAATAAAGACTTGGAAGAGCGCATGGAACAAATGCAAGAGCGGCTACGGCATTTCACGAACATTGAAGAGAGTCTCAGTAAGTCCATCATCGTGGCGCAAGAGACTGCTGAAGAAGTCAAAAACAATGCAAAAAAAGAAGCTCAGTTGATTATCAAAGAAGCGGAAAAGAACGCCGACCGAATTGTCAGCGAGGCGCTGCAAAAGTCGCGGAAAATGGCCCTAGAAGTCGAAGAAATTCAAAAACATGCTGCCATCTTTCGCGCTCGCTTTCGGTCGCTCATTCAGGCGCAGTTGGAGTTACTAGAGTCTGGCGACTGGAAACACTTTGACGACGACGCACATCAGGTGGACCTGCAATTTCGTCAAGCCTCTTCGTAAACGAACATCAGAGGCATGTCCGATGGTGACATCCGGTGGCGTGCAGAGCGTTGACCGTTCCCGCTGTTAAGGAAACGCTCTCGGCGCGCCGCTTTCTTCATCGCCGACGGCGTGAGTATATGTAGAGCACGCAGCCGCAAATAAGCAGAAACAAGAACCAGGGTGAGAGTGGCATTTGCATGTGAAACCAACCATCCACAATCCACTTGCCAAGCAGGTCGATGGCACTCACCCAGATTAGAACGAGCGCCAGCACCCGGACCCCATGTCGTTGCATTGAACACCCCAACTCCCTCCTTGCCCATCATATCATCCCCTGGACTCGTCAGACGTGACAGATGGGTGAACAATCCATGCCAAAATAAAGTCTGTATGGACGCACTTCGCTTCTCTCACACTAGAGGTACATCGCAAGTCCATGGGGTATCCGTGAGGGAGGAATTGAAAGTGCCAAATACCGCGCGAACGCGACTCCAAAAACTGCGAGACGAAGTGGCTGCGAGATGGGTCCCTTCTGGAAATTCCAGTCTTGGTCTTGCTATGAATGAAGAAACATCCGAATTATCCGTCTATGACAATCATCCGGCGGATGTCGCGTCGGAAGTGTTGGACAGAGAGGTGCGGCTCGGACAATGGGTTGCAGATACGGATTATTTGACGGAAATCGACGAGGCGTTGGCGGCCATCGATGCGGGGACGTATGGTGTCTGTCGAGTTTGTCATGTGCCGCTCGAGCCGGAGCGGCTTGAGGCGTATCCGACGGCGCTGACCTGTGTGCGCTGTAAGCGCGCGGCCGAAGGTGCGCGACTTCTTCACCATCGTCCCGTCGAGGAGAGTGTGCTTCACGGGAATTTTGCAGCCTCTAACTTGGATGGCAAAGATGCCACGATGTTTGACGGAGAGGATACCTGGCAAGCGTTACAGCGCATGAACGCTCGACCCACTGCCGCAGACCCCGAAGATGTCGGCTGTGAACCGTGGCTGGAAGACGAACGCGTCGACCTTCTCGATGGGGTGACCAACGAGGAATGGAAGTCCACGCTGTCTTGAGCGAGTACGGCAGGTCATGTGGTTATTCGCGCTGTTCCCCAACTTCGACATTCTGTGGAGAGAAACACATTGCTGTGGCAAGCGTATCGCTGCGTAAGCCACAACGAAGCGATTCGACCGCAAGCAAGTCGTTTGGTGGGATGTTGCCAAGATTGACCTCGCTGCCAAATCGTTTCATGAAAGTTACTTGTTGCGTCTTTTGCGGTGCTTCCCAAAGAATCCGCGTTGTCGACTCGGGCCCCAGGTGGTCTAGAAACTCTTCGAATAGGGACACGTCAATCTCGCCGCGGTTGTCGTAGATGCCAGCACTGTGACCGTGTTCACGGCCTTCTACGACGACGTAGTTTGCACCTGCCGCCAAGTCTCGCTCAGCTTGGCGGGCCATGATTTTCGGGGAAAATGTGCTGCCGTTCTTTTTGCCAATTTCGCTGAGAACGACGCTCACGGAACGGCGGGCTGTTGCTATCATGGCCGTTCGTTCGCGTTCCGACAGTGAGATGGTTCCATCGGATATTTCCAAAGCGGCAAAGCCTATTTCTGTTGCTTCTCGACAAAATTTTTCAAAATTATTTTGGCTGTAGGCAATTTCGGTGAGTGTTCCGCCTGGGTAGGCGATGACGTCATGCGTCTTCGCCAAGGCTAATTTTTGTCTTAAAACGTCTGCGGGGTAAAGCAGTGACGTACCAAAACCGAGCTTGAGAAAGTCCACATACGCACCGCCAGTTGTCAATAAATCGGACAATTCATACATTCCTAAGCCCTTGTCGAGAATCATCGTTAGGCCATGGCTGCGTGGTTTGGCGTGAATCCTTTGAATCGGCAGGGTCATCGTTTGAGCAAATGGACCGTTCTTTGTTAAAATCACTAGGACTGGCCTCCCGTCCGTTCGTGGTGAATTGAGCACGGCGTTGGCGGGGTCCGGAATTAAGCACCATCATCACCATGGTTGTGGGTGCACAAGAGGGGTGCTGGACATTCTTTATGTCATCGCGTTTTGTATTTATGCTGCAGACCAAATCATTAAATTCATCGTCCGAACCCATCTTCACCAAGGCGTATTGGTTCCTGTTTTCCCACCGTTTGTAGACCTCGATTACATTCAAAACCCAGGCGGTGCGTTCAGTATCTTTCCGCATCACACGTGGCTTTTTGTCAGCGTAGCCATCTTAGTTATTCTTGCCGTGATTTGGGTACATATTCGCTATCGGCCGAGTCGGTTTACTCAGGTTGGGCTCGGTTGCGTGCTTGGCGGAGCACTCGGCAATATGACGGATCGGATAGTCATCGGCAGGGTGACGGACTATGTCTATCTTCAGTTTATTCACTTCCCCATCTTCAATCTGGCCGATGTGAGTATTGATGTGGGTGTTGCCATTCTCATCATTCAGACGTTCCGCCAATCCAAGAAATCGGATGACGGGGATGGAGACGACCATCATGACTGAGGTCTATCGGTTACAATTTACAGTGGATGAGGATGAGGAAGGGCAGCGCCTCGACCGTTGGCTTGCTGACTGT
This sequence comes from Alicyclobacillus sp. SP_1, assembly GCF_024706985.1. Lineage (GTDB taxonomy): Bacteria > Bacillota > Bacilli > Alicyclobacillales > Alicyclobacillaceae > Alicyclobacillus_I. The sequence goes on from NZ_JAMCCX010000028.1 coordinate 244,599, forward strand.
CTTCTCGAACTTCAGGTGGACGCGTCGCGCACTCAGTTGCAGGAGTGGATTAAGCGCGGACTCATCGCCCGCGTGGATTCGACCAAAGCTGTCAAGTCAAGCGACTTAGTGGTCGCAACCAGCACTTACATCGTTCAGATACCAGAGCTGCAGCCTGTGGAGTTAGCAGGGGACGAAGTGGCTTTCGACATCGTTTACGAGGACGACAGTCTCGTCGTTGTCAACAAACCGCGCGGGCTGGTCGTTCATCCGGCGGCTGGGCATGCACGCGGGACGCTGGTCAACGGACTCGTGCACCGCGGCACGCTTCTCTGCCCGCTTGGAGGCGAGATGCGGCCCGGTGTGGTCCACCGGATCGACAAAGATACGTCGGGTCTGCTCGTCTTGGCAAAGACGGAGATGGCTTATCGCGGTCTCACAGAACAGTTGCGGACTCACGCCATGGAGCGGGAATACACGGCCATCGTCCACGGCACCCTGGAACATTCGTTGGGGACAGTGGATGCGCCGGTTGGGCGAGACCCGAAGAATCGTCAGCGGATGGCTGTGGTCGCTGGCGGGAAGCATGCGGTGACGCACTTTCGGGTGGACAGGCAGTATGCTCGCTATGCTCGACTCACGTGCCAGTTGGAGACGGGGCGAACCCATCAAATTCGCGTCCACATGGCGTACATTGACCATCCTCTAGCGGGCGATCCGCTCTACGGACCGCGCCACACGCTGCCCATCATCGGTCAGGCGCTGCACGCTGGCCTGCTCGGCTTCGTGCATCCGCAGACGGGAGCCCATCTCAAGTTTGAGGCGCCCTTGCCAACGGACATGGAGCAGTTGGTAGAATGGCTCGAGCGAGATGGGTGACAACGGCGAACGTCACGTGAACATTGCTCTACAAGGAATTTTCATAACTAACTTGATTGTTGTTACTTTAAAATAGTACAATTATAGACGTGAGCCTGAGCCGCATGTCCGCGGCAGTTCGGTTCTGATGAAAAGGCATATACCTTACGGGAGGCGACCAATTTGGCAAAAGTGAACTGGGCTTTGGACAAGGCGCACAGTAGCGTCACTTTCAGCGTGCGACACATGATGATTTCGAACGTTCGTGGCAGCTTCAATGAATTTGATGCGGCTGTAACCAGTGAAGATGAAGACCTCACGACGGCAGACATTCACGTCACCATTCAACCGACGAGCATCGATACGAAAAATTCTCAGCGTGACGAACATCTTCGCTCGGCAGACTTTTTTCAAAGTGACGAGCATTCGGTCATCGAGTTTAAAGCGAGCGGGCTGAAGCATCATGGTGGAGAGAATCATAGTGTCGACGGACATCTGACCATCAAAGGCGTGACTAAGCCAGTGACGTTGCACTGCGAAATTACGGGACCGATGACCGACCCGTACGGCGGACGCCGTATTGGCGTAGTGGCGACCGGAAATGTCAATCGCAGTGACTTTGGTATGTCTTACAATGCTGCGCTTGAGACGGGTGGCGTCCTGATTGGGGACACCGTCAAGTTGACCATCGAGATGGAGTTTGTCAAACAGGCATAACGTGCGTTCGAGATGTTCTGGACGAATTCATTGACGGGCACAGATTCGCTTGTTATAGTGTACAAAACATCAACTGCCTTGAAGCCAATCCTGTGAGGTTGGTAAGGAGTCGTCCATGGGGTGAACGCACTTTGAGCAAAGTGTATGGTTCACTGGTTGATAGAGGCCGCCTTCCTACCTTGGAGGGCGGCCTTTTTGGCGGCAGGCTGGGGGTGATGGGTCATGACAGGATCGGTGCAAACGGAAGCGCAAATCATGGACGGCCTCGCAGTCAGTCGCTCTTTGACGCGCATTGCCCACGAGATTTTAGAGCGCAATCGGACTTTGGATGAGATGGTTCTAGCTGGAATTTTAACGCGTGGACACTTTGTTGCCGAGCGTCTGTGCCAGGCTCTGGAACGGATAGAGGGAATGCGTCCGCCGCTTGTAGCACTTGACGTGCGACCGTTTCGGGACGATGTTGCTAGGCGTGGAGGTCATGGAGCCGTCGAGAGTGAGGACAAGCACCGTTTTGAAAGAAAAAAAGTGGTCCTTGTGGACGATGTACTCTTCACGGGTAGAACGGTCCGGGCGGCGCTGGACGCGTTGATGGCCGAGGGGCGAGCGACGTTGGTTCAACTGGCGGTGCTGGTCGACCGCGGACATCGCGAATTGCCGATTCGTCCGGATTTTGTTGGAAAGAACATGCCTACGTCCAAAGAGGAGCGGATTGTGGTTCGCTTTCGCGAAGTGGACGGAGAAGATGGGGTTTGGATTGTCAAAGGTTCGCGCGCGAACCGCTGAAATAGGGAGGACCACCGAAATGTATCATGCCATCTCTACCGATGACTTTACGCGCTCAACCGTCGAACGTTTGATTCGCATCGCTGAGGAGTTTCGAGTGTCACCCCGTCATATTCTACGAGCTCGCCTCCAAGGCACGTTGGTTGCCACTTTGTTCTATGAGCCAAGTACGCGGACGCGACTGTCCTTTGAAGCTGCGGTTGCTCGGCTCGGTGGCAACGTGGTGGGCGCAGAGAACGCTCGAGAGAATTCTTCGGCGAAGAAGGGCGAACGACTGGCGGATGTTTTTCGTGTTGTCGGGGCCTATGCCGACGCGATTGTCATCCGGCATCACGAAAATGACGAAATTGCTGCAGCGCTTCCCTACAGTCCGGTGCCCGTTATCAATGCTGGAGCCGGTAGCGGCGAGCATCCTACGCAAAGTCTTCTCGACCTATACACGCTCTGGCGCGAGTTTGGGCGGATTGACGGTTTGAAGGTCTGTATGGTGGGAGACTTAAAGTATGGGCGAACGGTGCATTCGTTGCTCCGATTGTTGACGCGATTTTCGGGGATTCGCGTGACTTTGGTGTCTCCTGCCGAACTCGCCTTGCCTCCATCACTCCACCGCGAACTCGTTGATGCTGGCTTGGAACTCGACGTTGCGGATGATCTCGATGAAGCCCTCGCGAGCACAGATGTTGTCTACCAGACACGCATCCAGCGCGAGCGAATCACGTCTGAATTGACCGCTGAGGATGAAGAGGATTTCGCTATCTTGCCACGGCATCTGCCCATCTTAGCTCCGACGGCGCGAATTCTGCACCCGCTACCGCGCGTCAATGAGATTCATTTGGAAGTAGACGGTGATGAGCGGGCAGCGTACTTCCGGCAGGTGCAGAATGGGCTGTACATTCGGATGGCGCTGATGGATGAAATTTTGGGAGGGGTGCTCCGGTGAAGGTTAAAGTGACCGGTGGACAATTGCTGGATTTAGTCGAGGAGTCTCTGACGGCGGTGGATGTGCTGGTGGACAGCGAAGCCGGGATGGTGTTGGCTATCGGTACTGAACTGCCGGAGGCGGACCAGACGGTGCAACTGAGTGGGCAAGTGCTGTTGCCAGGTTTTATCGATGTACACGTGCATCTGCGGGAACCAGGGTTTGAACATAAAGAGACGATTGCCACCGGAGCGCGAGCTGCCGCGGCCGGAGGATTTGGGCAAATACTATGTATGCCAAATACGAATCCGCCGCTCGATACACCGGATCGAGTCGCGAATGTACGTCGCCTGGCTCATGCGGCACAGGCTTCTCAAGTGTTGCCCATCGCGTGTATCACGAAGATGCAGCGTGGGGAAGAGCTGACCGACTTTCGGGCGCTTCAACTGGCGGGAGCTGTGGCCCTTTCAGATGATGGAAAAGGGGTGCAAGACGGGGGATTGATGCGCCAAGCGATGGTTGTCGCCAGCGAATGGAATCTTCCCATTGCCATTCACGCGGAGGACGAGTCTATTGCTCGTGACGGGGTGTTACATCCTGGTGCTGCGGCGAGGCTTGGACTACCCGTCCAACCTGGGGAGTCGGAGTCGGCGATGATTGCGCGAGACCTTTTGTTGGCGGAGGCAACGGGCGCCCATCTGCATGTCTGCCATGTGTCGGTGGAACCCGCTGTGAGCCTCATCCGCTGGGCGAAACTCCGAGGAATTCGCGTGACCGCGGAAGTCACTCCGCACCACCTGTTGTTGACCGAGGACGATATTGTGAAAGACGACGCGCGCTACAAGGTCAATCCTCCCCTACGGAGCCGTCGTGATGTGGAGGCCTGTCGGGAAGGATTCTTGGACGGAACGCTCGACATGGTGGCGACTGACCACGCTCCGCACAGCCAGAGCGAGAAACAGCTGGGACTCGCGGCTGCTCCGTTTGGGATGGTCGGCATTGAAACGGTGTTTCCGCTCCTCTACACACATTTCGTTCAAACTGGGAGACTGAGCCTCGCGGAGTTGGTGCGCCGGATGTCGACCCGCCCGGCCGCGGCCTTTCATCTTCCTGGGGGAACGATTCGGGTTGGGGGCCGCGCCGATATCACGGCGGTAGACCTGCAGGCACGGCGCGTGATTGAGCCCGAAAAATTTTACTCCAAGGCTCGCAACACGCCGTTTGCCGGATGGTCGGCGGCGGGTTGGCCAGTCTGGACTATGTGCAACGGCAAAGTGATTCACGATGATTTGGTTCACACAGGAACAGGAGGTTCGGTATGACGGAACCACGTTCAGCCCGGCTCATTCTAGAAAATGGCCTCGTCTTCCACGGATCAGGATTTGGAGCGGAAGGCGAGTCTTTTGGAGAAGTCGTATTCAATACAGGAATGACTGGATATCAGGAAGTCTTGACCGACCCATCCTATTGCGGTCAAATTGTCACCATGACCTATCCGCTTATTGGCAATTATGGAGTCAATGTTGACGATATCGAATCGCACGCCCCGCATGTGCGTGGATTCGTTGTGCATGAGTGGAGTGAGGTGCCCAGTCACTTTAAGAGCACGGGCACGCTCGGCGCGTACCTTGCACAGCACCAGATTATCGGGATATCCGGAATTGATACGCGCAAATTGACCAAGGCGATTCGCAGTCAAGGAACGATGAAAGCCGTACTCACGACTCTCGATACGCCTGTCGCTGAGCTCTTGGACCGCCTTTCTGCACCTTTTCCGACGGATGAAATTTTACAAGTGACAACTCCAGTTCCGTACCGCGCTCCGGGTGAAGGACGGCGCGTAGTGGCCATGGATTTTGGCATGAAGTCCGGGGTGGTGCGCTCGCTGCTCGCACGAGGATGCGATGTGGTGGTCGTACCGGCGACGACGACGGCCGATGAGATTCTCGCATGGCAGCCGCACGGGGTGATGTTGTCCAACGGACCTGGCAATCCGGAGAATGCAGCGTATGCTATCGATACGGTGCGGGCGCTGATTGCGCGGGGAGTACCGATGTTTGGAATTTGTCTCGGACACCAACTCATTGCGCTGGCGTGCGGCGGTAAGACCGAGAAAATGCGTTTTGGGCATCGCGGAGCGAATCATCCCGTGAAAGATTTACGGACTGGCAAAGTGTCCATCACCTCGCAAAATCACGGTTATCGAGTGACTCGCGAGTCGCTGCAAGAAACGCCCCTCGAAGTGACGCATGTCAACGTCAATGATGGAACTATGGAAGGATTGCGCCATCGCGATCGGCCTGTGTTTTCTGTTCAATATCATCCGGAGGCGCGGCCGGGCCCAGATGACTCTGATTCTCTGTTCGAAGAGTTTATGTCGATGATGGATGCTGTTTTGAAGGGGAGTTGGTCTGTGCATGCCGAAGCGCTCAGATATTAAAAAAATTCTCGTCATCGGGAGTGGGCCAATTGTGATTGGCCAAGCCGCCGAGTTCGACTATGCCGGCACACAAGCCTGCCAGGCCCTGCGCGAAGAGGGCTACGAAGTGGTGCTCGTCAACTCGAATCCGGCCACCATCATGACGGATGCAGGGATGGCCGACAAAGTCTATATTGAACCCATCACTCTGGAATTTGTATCTCAAATCATTCGCAAGGAGCGGCCGGACGCTTTGCTGCCGACGCTGGGTGGCCAGACGGGATTGAACATGGCCGTTCAACTGTCGGAATCAGGCATTTTGGCGGAAGAAGGCGTGTGTTTGTTGGGAACGCCGCTGTCTGCCATTGAAGAGGCGGAAGACCGTGAAAAATTCCGCGCTTTGATGCATCGACTCGGCCAGCCAGTGCCCAATAGCCGCATTGTGCGCTCCTATGCAGAAGCTCGCGAATTTGCCGAAGAGATTGGTTTTCCCATCATTATTCGCCCGGCGTATACACTCGGCGGGACGGGAGGCGGCATTGCTCATGACGAACTGGAGTACCGCGACATCGTGGAACTTGGTCTGGCGATGTCTCCCATTCATCAAATTCTCGTCGAACAGAGCATTGCTGGTTACAAAGAAATTGAGTATGAGGTCATGCGTGACGCCAATGACACGGCGATTGTCGTCTGCAATATGGAGAATTTCGATCCGGTCGGAATCCACACGGGCGATTCCATTGTGGTAGCTCCGAGTCAAACACTCTCCGACAGCGACTATCAGATGCTGCGCACGGCCAGCTTAAAAATTATCCGTGCTCTCGGCATTGAGGGCGGGTGCAACGTGCAGTTTGCTCTTCATCCGGACAGTCAGAACTATTATGTGATTGAAGTGAATCCCCGCGTCTCGAGGTCGAGTGCTCTAGCCTCTAAAGCGACGGGTTACCCAATTGCTAAAGTGGCCGCTAAAATTGCCCTCGGCTATCGTCTGGACGAAATTCGCAACCCGGTGACGGGTGAGACCTATGCCTCGTTTGAACCGAGTCTCGACTATGTGGTCACTAAAATTCCACGCTGGCCATTTGACAAGTTTCACAGTGCAAATCGGCGCCTAGGCACGCAGATGAAAGCGACTGGGGAAGTCATGGCCATCGGCCGAACGCTCGAAGAGTCGTTGATGAAAGCAATTCGTTCTCTAGAAGTCGGAGTCGACTCCCTGGAACACCCGAAGGCGTCGACTTGGACTCAAGATTATCTTGAACACCACCTCAAAGAACCGGATGATGAGCGCCTCTTTGTCTTGGCCGAATGCATGCGCCGTGACATGTCCTTAGAGACGTTACATGCCGCGACTCAGATTGACCGCTGGTTTCTCCACAAGGTCATGAATTTGGTTGACTTAGAGCGGCAACTTCGCAGATTGGGAGAGGGCTACGACAGGAGTTTTGGAGAATTTGCCGAACGCCATCGTGCGTTGCTGGTGCTCGCCAAACGCCGAGGCATTCCGGACACGGCGCTAGCCCGCTGGCTGCGGACGCATCCCTTAGACGTGCGGGCATGGCGCATTCAACAAGGTCTGTCGCCAGTCTACAAAATGGTCGACACATGTGCAGGAGAATTTGCCGCCCACACCCCTTATTACTACAGCACGTATGACGAAGAAGATGAAGTGCTAGAAAGTGCCGAGACGAGAAAATTGCTCGTTTTAGGATCCGGCCCGATTCGCATTGGCCAAGGTATTGAGTTTGACTACTGTTCGGTCCACGCGGTTTGGGCCATTCGTCAAGCGGGATACGAGGCGATTATCGTCAACAACAATCCGGAGACGGTGTCAACCGATTTTAATACGTCGGACAGACTCTATTTTGAACCGCTGCACCTGGAAGATGTGCTGAATGTAGTGGACCGCGAGCGGCCAGACGGGGTGATTGTGCAGTTTGGCGGTCAGACGGCCATCAATTTGGCGGCCGGCCTTGCGGCGGCGGGCGTGAAAATTTATGGGACCGCGCTCGGAGACATTGATGCTGCCGAAAATCGCGAGAAATTTGACCAACTGTTGGCCGAATTGGATATTCCGAGGCCGGAGGGTCGCTCCGTAACCTCTGTTGCAGGTGCGTTTGATGCGGCGCATGCGCTGTCCTATCCAGTGGTGGTTCGGCCGTCGTACGTTCTTGGGGGTCGCGCGATGCAGATTGTCGACTCGGATGCGGACCTCGAATTGTACATGCAGGAAGCGGTCGACGTCTCCTTGAGTCAACCAGTGTTGATTGACCGCTATTTGCAGGGAGTGGAAGTGGAAGTTGATGCCATCTCAGACGGCGAAACCGTCATCATTCCTGGGATTATGGAACACATTGAGCGCGCTGGCGTGCACTCGGGAGATTCTACTGCCGTGTTTCCGCCGCAACATTTGTCAAGTGAAGTACAGGCGACTTTAGTGGACTACACAACTCGTTTGGCGCGGGGGCTGCACGTGCGTGGTTTGGTCAACATTCAATTCGTCATTCACAAACAGACTGTTTACGTCATTGAAGTTAACCCGCGCAGTTCTCGAACTGTTCCATTTCTGTCGAAAGTGACTCACGTTCCGATGGTCGACCTGGCGATGCGCGCTGTGTTGGGGGAATCCCTCGCGAGTCTCGGTTATGACACAGGCTTGTTGCCAACGCCTGATTTTGTCTCAGTCAAGGTCCCCGTCTTCTCTTTTGCGAAACTGCGCGGAGTGGATATCACGCTCGGCCCAGAGATGAAGTCGACTGGTGAAGTCATGGGAACCGACCGAACGTATGCCAAAGCGCTGTACAAGGGGATGATTGCCTCTGGTACGAAGGTGCCGACGCACGGCACGCTGCTCGCCACGATTGCCGACAAAGACAAAGAAGAGGTCTTTCCGCTCTTGCAGCGCTTCGTGCACCTTGGTTTTCGATTGGCAGCGACTGAAGGGACGGCGAAGTTTCTCCGCACTAAAGGATTGGAGGTCCGTGTGGTCAATAAGCTCGCACAAGGGACACCGAATCTTGCCAATGACATTGCTGATGGTCGGATTCAACTCGTGTTGAATACATTGACGCGTGGACTAAAACCGGAGCGGGACGGATTTCGCATTCGTCGAACGGCGGTGGAACATGGAGTACCCTGTCTGACATCGGTAGATACTGCGGCATCGCTGCTCGAAGTGCTGGAGACCATCCGCTTTCAAACAGTCCCAATCGGCCAGGGACCAGGCCATGTCGAAGCAAAGAAGAGAGGTTGAGATGATGGACTCGGGGATGCTCTTAGACAGCCGTTACGATGTTGTCCGGAACCGCACGTATCTTGCACTCGATGTACCGAGTGCCAGTGAAGCACTGGCACTCGTAGAGCGATTTGGTGCCGGAGTGACGGGCTACAAAGTGGGCTTGGAGTTATACAATGCTGCAGGACGGTCTGTCGTTGAAACATTAGCGAAACTCGGTAAGCGTATCTTTTTAGACATCAAACTTCACGATATTCCGAATACGGTTGCGGGGGCCTTGCGTGCCCTCAAAGACCTACCAGTGGAGATGGTAAACGTACATACGCTGGGTGGCCTCGAAATGCTGTGCGCGGCAAAATCGGCGTGGGAAGACGTAGAGCAACCGCCGCTGTTGATTGGGGTGACCGTGCTGACGAGTCTGTCGGAAGAGGATGTATCGCTGCTGGGTGTGCATGGAGGACTGACCGCATGGAGCCGACGACTCTTGTCCTTGGCCGACGAAGCCGGCTTGGACGGGGTGGTCTTGTCGGCGTCTGAACTACCTCTGGTTGCCGAGACCATCAAGCGCCCGTTTGTGCGTGTGGTGCCGGGAGTGAGACCTTTACAGGCCGACACGTACGACCAACAACGGATTGCCACTCCCTTACAAGCTATCGAAAAAGGGGCAGACCATCTGGTGCTAGGGCGAGGTGTGCTTTCTCAGTCGAATCCACTGGTTGCGCTCCAAAGGGTGTGGGATGAGATGCGTGTGGGATTGGGGGAGGGTGTCTGATGGAACAGAGTGTATGGTTGGCAGGAAGCAAAGAACAGACGGAACGGATTGCACGGGGCATGCTTCAGGCAGGCGTAGTCGAGCTTCGACCGCATGCGCCCTTTGTGTGGTCTTCTGGATGGCACTCGCCGATGTACTGCGACAATCGGTTGATTATGGCCTATCCACTCTTGTGGAATCTGGTGTTGGCCGAATTTATGGAGGCCATAAGACGGTACTTTCCTGCGGTCGAGGTGCTCGCTGGAACCGCCACCGCGGGTATTCCACATGCAGCGGCGTTGGCGGACCGGCTTAACCTACCCATGGCGTATGTCCGCTCGTCGGCAAAAGAACATGGGAAAGGCAAGCGGGTTGAAGGACGAACAGGTCAGTCCCTTCGCACCGTGATTGTCGAAGACACCCTCTCCACGGGGAGATCCGCCCTCGATGCTGCGACGGCTCTAGAGGAGGAGCACATGAATGTGCTCGGTGTAGTCTCCATCTTTTCATATGACTTCGATGTTTGTCGCGACTCCTTAAACGAACGCAAACTGACCGCCTTTCGCGCGGTCGATTATGCGTCTTTGATTGATGCGGCGGCCATGCTCGGCGTTGTCTCGGACAGCGAGGTTCGCTCGCTTCAGGAGTGGCGATTGCATCCCGAGCAGTATGGCCATTGAGTCTTAGGGGAACAGCATGGCATAAAGAGGACATAGGCCTGCGTTGGTCGCGCCACTCGGCCAAACCGACGCAGGCACCCTTATTCTGCTTGCCGGAAGCTTACATCCAGCCACGCCAACGCATGGCTTCCGCAAATGGACGAACACCGACCATATAGGCTGCCAGGCGGGTTGTCACGCGGTAGCGGTCTGCAGTCTGCAGAATGGTTTGAACAGACTTGACCATCATCTCTTCCATCCGCTGATTGACTTCTTCTTCCGTCCAATACCATCCTTGGTTATTCTGTACCCACTCGAAGTAGGAAACGGTGACACCCCCCGCGTTGGCAAGCACATCAGGAATGAGCAGGACGCCTTTGTGAGTGAGAATTTCATCCGCTTTCGGCGTAGTGGGACCATTTGCGGCCTCGACCACGATGGATGCCTTAATGTCTTCGGCGTTGCCGGAGTGAATTTGATTTTCCAGTGCTGCAGGAATCAACACGTCACACGGTTGCACCAAGAATTCTTCATTGCTGAGGACGTTTTGATACGCTGGGGTGACCATGCCAAAGGAATCTTTCTGGTCGATTAAGTCGGGAATCTGCAGTCCTTCTGGATGGTAAAGTCCACCACCCGCGTCGCTAATCCCAATGACTTTGATACCCAACTCATGCAATATGAGTGCCAAATTGCTGCCTACGTTTCCAAATCCTTGAACCATGACCGTCAGGTCGTGTACGTCACGGCCGAGCTTGTGCGCTGCTTCGCGCATGGCGATATAGACACCGAGTGCCGTCGCCTTTTCGCGCCCTCTTGACCCACCGAGAACAATCGGTTTGCCCGTAATGAAGTTGGGAGAATCCAATTCCTTAATCCGGCTGTATTCATCATACATCCAAGCCATGATTTGAGGATTGGTGTAAATGTCCGGAGCAGGAATGTCTTTGGCTGGTCCGACAATTTGGCTGACAGCTCGAACATAGCCTCGAGCCAACCTCTCTTGTTCTTTGATGGACATTTCTCGCGGGTCGCAAATAATGCCGCCTTTTGCTCCACCATAAGGCAAGCCGAAAATGCCGCACTTTAAGCTCATCCAGATGGACAGAGCCTTGACCTCATCGAGCGTTACACTCGGATGGAAGCGAATCCCACCTTTTGTCGGCCCGATAGCATCATTGTGTTGCGCTCGATAGCCAGTGAAAACCTGTGTCTCCCCGTTGTCCATGCGGACTGGAATACGCACCGTGAGCACCCGAATGGGCTCTTTCAGAAGTTCGTAGACCACATCGTCGTATCCTAAGCGGGACAGTGCTTCCTTCACCGCATTTTGTGTATTGGTGAGAACATTGTCGCCCGGCGGCGGCATGTTTGCCCCTGCCGCAAGTCGTTTACTGACGGGCTCAATTGCCATGGTATAGGTCTCCCTTCGAGATGAACGCATAACAAGTTTCATCATAAATCACTTGGGGCAAGATGAAAAGTACAACGGTGTTGACATCGCGTCGACTCTGCAAAATTCTCCACATCATTTCTGCCTTTGAGGAAAGCGAGGGTACTCATGGCAACGCTTCGTCTTCGCGCCGAGGTTCGCAAAATTTCTCACAAGTTGGCGACCATTTCCTCGTCTTTCCTGGTTCACGTCGTCGTCTCCGCGCTCATCATTCTGGCGGTGTTCGTTCATCCGCCGAACGTCTTTTCTGGAGACACGGATACGGCGCGCAATTATTTGAATACCATCGTCTCCTCCTTATCCACAATTCTAGCTTTATGTATCTCCATCATCTTGGTTGCCATTCAAATGACCGCTTCCAATTACACGCATCGCGTACTCGATTTTTACGTTCGACTTCCTTATAACGGGTCACTTTTTTTGATTTATCTCGTCACCATCATGCACAGTTTTTTTCTGATGGCACAGATTCACGACCCAGTGGCCGATCCGCTCTCCCCTCACCTGCAACTGGAGATGAGCGCTGACCTGGTATTGGTCATCATCTGCTTCCTATCGCTTCTCTTGTACATGTACGCAGTCGTTCAACTGCTCAAACCGGACCGAATTGTGGCCCTCATCTTGCGCGATTATCACCGGGCGGTGGCGCGTGGCAAATGGCGTGCTGCTTTGGACAACATTGAGCAAATTTGTGACATTGCAAAGCGAGCCGCTTCCGTCAGTGATACGGTGACCGGAACCAACTGTCTGCGGACGATGCATGAAGTCGCCACGAAACTACCTCTGCCGCGCGACACGGACGACCCGATTGTCGCCGTACATCAAAGTTTTCTCGACCAGTGGAGTGAAATTGTCGGTGTGGCTGTCAAAGAGCGAGAGACGGGGTTGTTGCTCACTACATTAGAGGCCATGTATCAACAAGGTTGCCTGTGTATTGAAGGTCGAGCGTGGAGAACCGCTGAGCGAGTCGTCAAAGCTTACAAACAGTTGGTTCTAGGTCATCTGCTGCCAGAAGGTCAAGGTTTTTATGTGGAATCGGTGGTGGACTACTTGTATCAGTTGGCTGAGCAGAGTGCGCGGACGAATGAACGTGGCCAATTGTTCGCGCTGCGCACACTCGCGGTGGTTGAGAAAGTGTCCGCTCCCGTCTTTCGTCAAGGAGGGGTCGAACTGCCGACTTTCCTCACACATGAGGCAGTCCCATCGATGTTGCAGCGGACTGACGAGACGGACGGAGCCGGTCCGTTGTTGACCGCCTACTTCCGTTTGTTCAAGTCGTTCATTGGCGTGGCAGCACTGACCGATGTGCTGGTCTGGGCGGATTGGTGGGGGCGGCAACTGGAAGATTGCATCGACCTGCGCAACATCGGCATGGCGCTTGCCCGCCTCTTGGCTGCCGAAGCTGGTCGCAAAGAAGCGGAGCGCACGCTCGAGGCGGCGTGGCAACCGCTTCTTCTTGAGATGATCAGTGGTGCCGAGTTGTTTCAGGTGCCCGGTCTCGACTTGCGGGTTTTGTTCGACGGGCTGTTTCCGGCACATGCCCTCAATTCGGCTGTTCTGACACGTCGCTAGAGCGGCCGTTAAGAAGCGCAAACACGGCTTCGCGGTGGGGCGTGATGAACAGGGTGTGCTGGTGGTCATAGAGCACGTGGCCTGGCCTCGCGCCGTTTTGCTTCCACACGTGGCGAGCCTCTGTGTAGTCGACGGCGACTTGCGAGGAATCTCGCGCGCGGCTGAAGTAGGCGGCCAACAGTGCCGCGTCTTCGAGGGTCGTCGCGGGAATCTCTGTACCGTTATCGTTGCGAATTAACACGTGACTCCCGGCCGTGTCTTTGGCGTGCATCCAGATGTCGTGTGGTTTTGCCATGCGCAGTGTCAAGCGGTCGTTTTGATAGTTATTGCGTCCGACGAGGAGCGTGAACCCGTCTCTGGATGTGTAACTATCGGGTTGCGGAAGACTTGGTTTTTTGTGAGATTTCGCAGCCGATTTGTTTTTGCTTTTTGGCGTCTGTTGAGTCGGTCGTTTGTGGAAACCTTCGGCAATCAACTCTTCGCGAATGGATTCCAAGTGCTCCGGATTGGCGCTCAACAAATGTTCCTCAACGTTATCCAAGTAGAACAGGTCGCGTTCGCTGGAAGCGCGCTCGGCCGCCAAAATGGCGATGCTGCGCTTGCGCTTTGCACTCTGGCGAAAGAACCGCTGGGCATTTTCCATCGCGGTCAGAGCGGGGTCCAGCGGAATGGAGACGAGGCCCCCGTCTTCTTCAAAGCTCGGCAAATTCGCTTCTGTCGCGCCCTTTTCCAGAGAATATCCATAGGCGAGCAGCAACTCGCCGTACATGCGTAGGCGCTCGTGTTCGGCACTCGCCGTCTCGAGCTCCTCTATTTTTGCCAACTTTCCGCGCAGGCGGTCTTTGGCCGTGCGGACAACTTGTTGCAATTCCCGTGCAAGTCCGTTTTCGAGTGAACTTTGGTAGGCCGTCATGTGGACGGCTTCAAGAGCGAAACTCATACTCTCAGCGGAACGGGTGGCGACGGCCGAGAGCAGTGGAAACGGAGCGTATTCTGTTGGCCGTCCAAGCGAATCTAAGCCAACATGCGGCTGTAATTCTTGCAGAGTGTCTACGCGGTGAGCCAGTTCAGACAGAACGTGGCATAGTTTTTGCGCGCTCTGCTCGTCGCGACTTCGCCACAATGCTTCACGCGCGGAGGTCGGGCCAAGTCCCGAGACCGTTTTCATAAGGGCCAATTGGTTCCGCTTGCCCGTCCACTCTCCGGAAAGAAGTGGGGCCAATTCGGCTGCGGAACAATTTTTCGGTGACATTTTATTTTGCGCAGGAGGCCGAGCAAAGGTGAGACCTGGAAGAACTTGGCGCACCCGACTGACGGTCTGCGGCACGTGAACCGCCGCATCGACAATCTCCCTCGGGCGACCGTCTGTGCCCGTTTTGCAGAGAATCAAATTGCTGTGCTTGCCCATCAGTTCAGCGACGAGAGTGTAGCGGTTGAGATCACCGAGATCGTCCAAGGAATCGACGGTCAGTAGGAGCACTCGGTCGAGGCCGTCCTGCTCCACACCAACCAAGCGCCCGGACTCAAGGTGACGGCGCAGTTGGTTGCAAAAGCGTGGAGGCTCGGCTGGAGAGGCGGGCCTTGGACCAGTCTGCAGGTGGGCCCTCGCGAACTCGCGGTGAGCTGACAGCAACAGGCGTTCTGTTCCGTGCCGATGGCGCAGCGTCAGAAGGATGTCGCGTTCCGAAGGTTGATGAATTTTTTCAATGCGGCTGCCGATGAGCCGTTCTTGCCATTCCAATACTAGTGCGCGCAAGGTCAGACCGTCCATCTCGGACGACCTCCTTTCCGTGGGTCTAGCGGAGTCTGTACAAGCATAGACATGCAGAGACACGCATTACAACTGGTCGTCCGAATAATCATCGATTCGGAGACGCATGAAAGGAGTGGCTCCGGTGGAGAAAGACTGGCACTCATGGACGGTGAGCGATTGTGTCGCCGAATTGAATTCGAATCCAGACGGCCTTGCCCTGGGCGAAGTCGCAGAGCGGCAGCGCGTCTTCGGTCCGAATCTCCTTGCGGAAGGCACGAAAGTCTCGCTTCTGACCGTGTTCTTCAACCAATTTCGGGACTTTATGATTTTGGTCTTGCTCGCGGCAACGTTGATTTCCGGACTGCTCGGCGAATACACCGACGCCATCACCATTATTGCCATCATCATTCTGAATGGGATTCTCGGTTTTGTTCAAGAGGTCCGGGCAGAGCGGAGTTTGGCGGCGCTCAAAGAACTCACCGCACCGATGGCGAAGGTGCGCAGACAAGGTCAGGTCACAGAGGTGCCAGCCAGAGATTTGGTGCCAGGCGATGTGGTTCTGCTTGAAGATGGGGACCGGGTGCCGGCCGATGGGCGCATTATGTCCTGTACCAGCTTTTCCGTCGAAGAGTCCACACTCACAGGAGAGTCGGTTCCAGTCAACAAACAGCCGGACCTCGTGGCGGCCGCGAGTGCTTCACTCGGTGACCGAAAGAACATGGTCTACATGGGGACGATGGTGACCCGCGGAAAGGCGGAAGTGCTCGTGGTCGCCACCGCGATGGATACAGAAATGGGCAAAATTGCCGACCTGATGGAGCAGTCCGAAGAGACGGTGACACCGCTGCAGCGGCGATTAGAAGAACTCGGGAAATTCTTGGTCTGGCTGGCCATCGTTTTGACCGTGCTGGTGGTGGTGACGGGCGTCCTTCACGGCCACCCATGGGTGCAGATGTTTCTTGCCGGAGTTTCGCTGGCGGTCGCCGCCATTCCCGAAGGATTACCCGCCATCGTGACCATCGCGCTCGCCCTAGGGGTGCAGCGGATGATCAAGCGCAATGCGATTGTCCGCAAATTGCCGTCGGTCGAAACGCTCGGCTGCGCAACGGTCATCTGTTCGGATAAAACAGGAACGTTGACGCAAAATCGAATGACGGTGCAGCACGTCTACGCAGATGGTGTGACTTATCAAGTCAGTGGTACAGGCTACGACCCACACGGACAGTTTCTGCTCGGCGACCAAGTCATCTCGCCGAGCCGTCGGCCAGCGCTAAAGAGTCTCGTGGAGATTGGCGCGGTCTGCAACAATGCGGTGATGGTCGAGCGGCCCGCCGAAGACTCTGTGACGTGGACAGTTCAGGGCGATCCGACAGAAGGCGCGCTCCTCGTCCTCGCAGCGAAAGCAGGCTTTTTAGAACCGGACGCAGTCTACCACCGCGTTGCCGAAAATCCGTTTGACTCCGAGCGCAAATGCATGTCCGTGCTCGTGCAAAGCGAAGCCGGAGTGTTCGCTTTTGTGAAAGGCGCTCCGGACATCCTCCTGAACATGTCGAAGCGCGTCCTGTCGGGCGGCAAAGAACAAGGTCTCACGCCGTCGATTCGCAAGACGATTCAAACGGTGAACGAACAGTTTGCGTCTTCGGCCCTGCGCAATTTGGGTTTTGCGTACAGACAATTTCCTTCCCTCGAAGTCGCGTCTCAAGCAAACTGGGAAGATGATCTCGTGTTTGTCGGGATGTGCGGCATGATCGATCCTCCGCGAGACGAGGTTTACGAGGCGATTGAGACTTGTCGACGGGCTGGCGTGCGGACGGTGATGATTACGGGTGACCACCAACAGACGGCCGCAGCCATCGCGAAGCGTCTCTGTATTTTGCCTGAAGGTGGCGAAATCTTGACGGGCGCGATGATGGACGAGATGGACGACCACGAGTTGGCGGCCGCAGCCAAGAAGACGTGTGTTTACGCGCGGGTCACGCCCGAGCACAAATTGCGCATCGTGCGGGCTCTCCAAGCGGGTGGGGAGATTGTCGCAATGACGGGCGATGGCGTCAATGACGCACCTGCCATCAAACAGTCAGACATCGGGATCGCCATGGGTAAATCGGGAACAGACGTGGCCAAGGAAGCCTCGGCACTGGTGCTCGCGGACGACAATTTTGCGACCATCGTGGCAGCCATTGAAGAAGGCCGTGGCATTTACGACAACATCAAAAAATTCATTCGATATTTGCTCGCGTCGAACGTCGGAGAAATTTTGACCATGTTTATCGCCATGTTGATGGGACTTCCACTGCCGCTGCTGCCGATTCAAATTCTCTGGGTCAACCTCGTGACCGACGGACTTCCGGCCATCGCGCTTGGGGTCGATCCGATTGAAAAGGACATCATGCACCGGCCTCCTCGCAACGTGCATGAGGGCATTTTTGCAAAAGGAATGGCGACAAAAATTCTCAGTCGGGGCACATTGATTGGCCTGTCGACGTTGGCCGTGTTCCTCTGGGTGCGACATGCGTATCCGGACAATCTGGCGCTTGCCCAGACGATGGCGTACGCCACTCTGACGATGTCTCAGTTGATTCTCGTCTTTGACTGCCGCTCTTTGGACGGGGGGATTTTTAAGAGAAATCTGTTCGGCAATCTGTGGCTCATTTTTGCGGTTCTCTCGTCGGTCGCTATGTTTCTCGCGACGGTCTACGTGGAACCGCTGGCCAAAGTGTTTTCAACGGTGCCTTTGTCTCTCTCGCAGTGGGTGATTGTTCTCGTGATGGCAGCCATTCCCACGTTTGCGCTGTCGCTACGCAGGGCGGGTCGAAACGCGATTCGGCCCAAGCAGGCAGAGAAGTCGCAAAGCCGCGCTGCATGAGTCTGTGCACAGTGACGTGACTCGAAGTGTCGACTGAGTTCAAGCATCAAGCCACCGGATTCGTCGTGAGGATTCACGTCGATTCTCCAGGTGGCTTGTTCCCTGTCAGGACATGCAGTAGAATGAAAACAATTTTGAGGGTGCCGAGAACGAGGCCGAGATGAGGCATCACGCAGGGATTGTCGCGAATGACATGGGCAGGGAGGAACGTGCATGAGCACGAAGCTTATCAATATCGGGTTTGGCAACATGGTGTCGGCCAACCGAATTGTTGCCATTGTGGCGCCAGAGTCTGCGCCGATTAAGCGTATTATTCAAGAGGCGCGCGAGCGCGGAACGCTGATTGATGCCACGTATGGGCGCCGGACGCGTGCGGTCATTATTGCCGACAGCGGTCACGTGGTCCTCTCTGCGGTGCAACCGGAAACAGTTGCCCATCGCATGGTTAGTAAAGAACAGGTCATTGAGGAGGACGAATGAGCACTCGCGGAAATCGCAGGGCGAATCAGGGAATATTGTTTGTGTTGAGTGGTCCTTCCGGTGCCGGCAAAGGAACGGTCTGCACGGCTTTGATGCGCCGGGAGCTCGGCCTCCACTTATCTATCTCGGTGACAACGCGTACTCCACGAAATGGCGAAGTCGATGGCGTGAATTATTTTTTTCGTGACAAAGCGGAATTTGAACGAATGATTGAAGCGGACGAATTGTTGGAATGGGCAAAAGTCTACGACAATTATTATGGGACGCCAAAGGATTTCGTTGCATCAAGATTGGCAATGGGGTATGATGTTTTTCTGGAGATCGACATTCAAGGTGCTATGCAAGTGAAACGGCGCTTTGCGGATGGCGTATTTTTGTTTCTGGTTCCGCCATCGCCAACGGAACTCCAAGCGCGCATCCTTGGTCGCGGTTCGGAGACGGAAGAGACCTTTCAATTGCGCTTCGGTGCGGCCCATCAGGAGCTTCAGCAAATGCGGGAGTACGACTATGTGATTGTCAATGATGAGGTTGAGCATGCCTGCAATCGGATTGAGTCCATCATCGAGGCGGAGCATTGCAGCGTGAAGCGCAATTTGCATTTACTCGAACATTGGTGAAAGAGGTGTGTAGCATGTTGTATCCATCGATTGACAAGTTGTTGGATATTGTCGACAGCAAGTACGCTCTCGTCGTAGCGACAGCGCGCAGAGCCCGTCGACTGCAAGAGAGTAGCATTGGCATGCCGGGTTCTTCCACAACCATGAATGTGAGTCGTGCACTCTGGGAAATCTCGGACGGCACGATTCGCTACGAGCGCACGGAGTCCATATCCTGAGCGGTTACAAATTTTAAGGAGGGCTGGACAGCCAATGCGGTTGTTCAGCCCCTTCTCTGTTTAGGCGGCATAACAGAGAGAGAGGTGTTGACATGACGAAACAGCATATTTTGCTCGGGGTGAGTGGCGGAATCGCGGCCTTCAAGTCGGCGTCTTTGGCTAGTCTGATGGTGAAGGGCGGATATGAGGTCCAGGTCCTGATGACAGAGCACGCCACTCGTTTCATCACGCCGCTGACATTTCAGTCTTTGACGAAGCGTGCGGTCGTGGTAGACACGTTTCTGGAACCCAACCCGGCGCAGATTGCCCACATCCAACTGGCGGATGATGCTCTGGCATACGTGATTGCACCGGCCACGGCGAACGTCGTGGCCAAGTTGGCGCATGGCTTCGCCGACGACATGGTGACCACGACGGCACTGGCGGCAACGTGTCCACTGTTGATAGCACCTGCGATGAATGTGCATATGCTTGCGCATCCCGCCGTGGCGGCCAATCTCCGCATGCTGGAAGAGCGCGGCGCCATCGTTTTGCAGCCGGCAGAGGGGCTTTTAGCCTGCGGCTACACAGGAAAAGGACGACTGCCTGAGCCGGAAGACATTTTCGCCGTCCTCCAGGCGGTGCTCGCTCGGCGTCAGGACCTGCTCGGATTGAAAGTCTTGGTGACGGCAGGGCCGACTATTGAGGAGATCGATCCGGTGCGGTACATCACGAACGCATCCACTGGCAAAATGGGCTACGCGATTGCCGCCGCTGCTGCCGCGCGCGGTGCGGAGGTGGTTCTCGTCAGCGGTCCGGTCACATTGGCACCTCCTGAGGGTGTAAAACTGCGGGCCGTTCGCTCGACGGAAGACATGTTTGTGGAAGTCGAGAAACATTTTTCTACCGCTGATGTATTCGTCGCTGCGGCTGCTCCGGCTGACTTTCGCCCCAAGGAGCGCCTGGCGGGCAAATGGAAGAAAGAACTAGGTACGCCGAGCATCGAGTGGGTGAGGACACCCGACGTACTGAAGTCGATGGGAGAGCGGCGTACTTCGCACAACCAGACGTTGGTCGGCTTTGCTGCCGAAACTGAGGACGTCTTGGCCAATGGTCGGCGCAAATTGACGTCTAAGCACCTCGACCTTCTGGTGGTGAATGACATTCAAGAAGAGGGCTCCGGATTTGCCGTCGATACGAACCATGTCACCTTGCTCAAGGCGAACGGAGACATCAAAGATTTTGCCACTATGCCGAAAACAGCCGTGGCTGACGCACTGTGGGACGAAATTCTCGCCTGGCGCCACCGGACTAGGTGATGTCAATGTCGACGCTCATTGCACAAGTCATCGTCAAAGTCACCGCTCGCCAAGTGGACAAGCCGTTTGACTACATTGTTCCCGACGACTGGCTGCCGGACCATCTCGTTGGCTGTCGCGTCTTGGTTCCATTTCAGAATCGGCGTATTCTCGGTTACGTCATTCACGTCTATCGCGAAGATGAAGATACAAGAGACGCGGGGCCAGACGGAGCCCACAAAGCGTTGAAAACGCTCCTCCAGCGCTTAGACGACGAGCCCATTCTGACATCAGAGTTGCTAGACCTCGCGCGCTTTCTGTCCTATCGTTACGCAGCCACTCACTTGCAGGCCATCGAGACCATGCTACCGGCGGCTTTTCGCATGAAGGCCCGTGGTCCGGCTGAGGTCTTGTCCGATCGCGTTGGGCCAAAACGTCTCGGGCTCTTGATGCCAGCTGGTGCGCTTCGCGATGGTCTTCAGGCAGTTCGAGAAGCGCGCCTTGTGGCGCATGGAGCGCGGCGTCAGTGGGGGATTTTGGAATCCGTTGAGAAAGCAGGAGGAATCTCACTGTCAGAGCTTGGGTTGACCGCTTCCAATCCTAGCCTTCGCGCTCTTCTTGCCGCCGGTTTGGTTCAGCTCGAGTGGCGGGAGTTCTACCGAGACGTAGAAGAACGCGGACCGAGCTCTACTTCTGAGGAGTCAGTTCGACTGAGTTCTCGCAGCAATTCCACAGAACGCACTCTGACGAGTTGGCAAGAGCGCGCACTGCGGCGCCTCACCGACGCCACGGCCGTCGACGTGCCCAACGTGTTTTTACTACACGGCGTGACCGGTAGCGGCAAGACAGAAGTCTATCTGCGCGTGATTGAGGCGGTGTTGGCAGAGGGTTGCGGCGCTATCGTTCTCGTACCCGAAATTGCACTGACACCGCAGATGGTGCGCCAATTCACGGAGCGCTTTGGCAATCGCGTGGCGCTCCTGCACTCGCTGTTGTCCGTCGGTGAGAGGCGCGACGAGTGGATGCGGTTGCGCCGAGGCGATGCAGATATCGCGGTTGGAGCGAGATCGGCCATCTTTGCACCCGTACAAAACTTGCGGTTCATTGTCATGGACGAAGAACATGAGTCGACCTACAAGCAGGAGGAAAGCCCTCGCTACAGTGCGCACCACGTTGCTCTTGAGCGCGCCCGCCAGTCTGGTGCGACCGTCGTGTTTGGTAGCGCCACGCCATCTCTTTACGCGATGCATTTGGTTGAGACGGGCATTGCTTCTCTGCTGACCATGCCGGAGCGAGCCAACCGACGGCCTCTACCGCCAGTCGAAGTGGTCGACATGCGCGAAGAATTGCGTGCCGGACACACGAGTCTCTTCAGCCGCGCCTTAGAGTCGGAACTGCGGGGGGTCAAGGAACGCGAAGAGCAGGCGATTCTCTTCTTGAATCGACGTGGCTTCGCCTCATTTTTACTGTGCCGACAGTGTGGAGAAGGATTGGAATGTCCGCACTGTAGCATCGCCCTCACTGTGCATCGCCACGGAGCGGAGTATTCGCTGCATTGCCATTACTGTGGGTACGTGACGGCCATGCCAGAGGTCTGCCCAACCTGTAAAGAAGACGCTATTCGGCCTTATGGGCTTGGCACCCAACAGGTGGAGTCCGCGTTGCAGGCGCGCTTTCCAGAACTACGCGCGTTGCGTATGGACGTTGATACCACCCGTCAGAAGGGGGCGCACAAGCGCATTTTGGACGCGTTTGCAAGACGTGAGGCGGACGTGTTGATTGGAACGCAAATGATTGCCAAAGGACTGGATTTTCCGCGCGTGACTCTGGTTGGCGTCATCTCGGCGGACACTCTGCTGTCCATTCCCGACTTTCGCTCGGAAGAGCGCGCTTTTCAACTGCTCACGCAAGTGGCAGGCCGGGCAGGGAGGGCAGAGGCGGGAGGCAAAACCATCGTCCAAACGTATCGGCCCACGCATTTCGTCGTGAGCACGGCCGCCGCGCACGACTACGCTTCGTTCTATCGCCGTGAGCGTGAGCAGCGTGAGCGCTATGACTATCCTCCTTTCTGCGAGTTGGCGGCATTTCTTGCGACCCATAGCAACGAGGCCTACGCGAAAGGAGCTGCCGAACGTTTTGTACGCGAACTGCAGCGCACCGAACCGCCTGATGACGTCACGATTCTACCAGCGACGCCAGCGTTGTTGCGACGGAAAGAAGATCAATATCGCTATCAAGTTGTGGTAAAGTATCCTCGATGGAATGCCGTGCGGGACTGGATGGTTACGGCGTTCGCCGCAGTTCACGCGAAGATGAACCAATTGGGTGGAACCTGTACGCTGGACGTTTCGGCCGGCAGAATTGGTTAGGTCCGCTTGAAAATAGCAGCAACAGGCTATGGAGGTGAGGAAATGGCACGACGAATGATTCGCACTGGGGATGACCCAGTGTTGCGCCAAATAGCGAAGCCAGTGCCACAGATGACGAATGCGCTTCGGAAACTACTGGATGACATGGCGGAGACGATGTACGCTGCAGATGGAATTGGACTCGCCGCCAACCAAGTGGGAATCGCCAAGCGGTTGGTCGTCGTCGATATCGGAGAAGGTGGACCGGGTCTGATGGAATTGGTCAATCCAGAAATTTTTGAGCGCCAGGGCTCTCAGGTTTCGTCGGAAGGGTGTTTGTCCTTACCGGGTTTACGCGGAGATGTGGAGCGTGCTAAGTTTATTCGAGTGCGCGCTTACGACCGGTATCTGCAGCCCTTTGAATTTGAAGCCGTGGATTTGCTCGCGCGCTGCGTTCAGCACGAGGTGGACCATTTGGATGGGATTTTATTTACGGACCACGTTCTTCCCGGTCAACTGCGCCACGAAGTGGAGTCGAAGAGTCGCTCGCGCGTGGAGTCGAAGGGTCGATGACGGGACAGCGCGTGATTTTTTTCGGTACCCC
Source organism: Alicyclobacillus sp. SP_1 (assembly GCF_024706985.1). GTDB lineage: Bacteria > Bacillota > Bacilli > Alicyclobacillales > Alicyclobacillaceae > Alicyclobacillus_I. The sequence goes on from NZ_JAMCCX010000028.1 coordinate 268,107, forward strand.
CGATTTCGCCGTACCATCGCTGGTGCAGTTGGCTCAGGCTGGGTATGAACTGCTGGTTGTCACGCAGCCCGACCGGCCCGTGGGTAGGAAGCGCGAATGGACAGGGCCTCCGGTGAAAGTGGCAGCGCAGTCGCTTGGATTAGAGGTCGTTCAACCTGAGCGCGTAAGTGCCACTGAGTCGCTTCTGCGCCTGTCCGCGTTTCGGCCAGATGTGCTCGTCACGGCAGCGTATGGTCAGTTGCTGTCTGCCGAGGTGCTGGCCCTTCCCCGTGCTGGTGCGCTCAATGTCCATGCCTCGCTGCTGCCGCGATGGCGCGGCGCAGCGCCGATTGCGCGGGCAATTTTGGCGGGAGACAGGGAAACTGGCGTGACGCTTATGGAAATGGTCTTGGCACTGGATGCTGGCCCAATGGTGGCACAAGTTCGCACGCGTATCGCAGATACGGATGACTCGGGGACCTTGCATGACCGTTTGGCCCAACTTGGGGCAGAACTGCTCGTGGCGAAGCTGCCGGCGTACCTCGCCGGGCAATTGACAGCGGTCGCCCAACCCACCGAGGGCGTGACCTACGCAAAACGCATTCTGCGCAGAGACGAATGGATTGATTGGGACGATGCTGGAGAAGCGGTCTGGCGTCGCGTGCGCGGTCTGGCACCGCAGCCTGGAGCAGTCACTCTGGCTGGCCAGCAGCCGCTCAAAATCTGGTCCGCAGCGCTGCTCGAAAGAACAGAAGTCCTTCCCCCCGGACGAGTCTTGGCGCTTTCATCGGACGAAGTTGGCGTGGTCTGTGGAGATGGACGAGTCATCCAGTTGCTGACCGTGCAGCCGGCTGGGAAGCGACGGATGGCGGCCGGAGATTGGTGGCGACCGCATCAAGCACGCAGTCACCCACTGACTTTGTCGAAAGGAAGCGAGGAATGAAACCAACAGCTCGCGAGATTGCGCTGTCTGTTCTCACGCGCGTGGAGGAAGGGCAGGCTTACGTGAATTTGGCGCTGCAAGAAGCGCTCGGCTCGTCTTCCCTCGACGTGCGCGACCGCAATCTCTGCACAGAGTTGGTCTACGGCACTGTACAGCGGCAGCGCCCTCTGGACCTAGTGATAAGTGCGCACTCCAGCCAACCGGTGGACAAACTGCAGAGCATCGTGCGGGTGCTGCTTCGACTGACCCTGTATCAACTGGTCTACTTAGAGCGAGTCCCGGCTTATGCGGCCGTCAACGAAGCGGTGCAACTCGCGAAGCGCAAGGTGCCACGAGCAGCGGGCTTTGTCAATGCCGTGTTGAGAGCAGTGATGCGAGCGGGATCGCCATCACAGGTTTTGCAGCGACTGATTGACCGCATGCCTTCGGAAGTGGACCGGTTGGCGACCCAATTGTCGGTGCCGTCCTGGTTGATGGAGAAGCTCATCCATCAGTATGGCGAAGAGCGAGCGGTTGCCATCCTCGCGGCACAAAATCGTCGAGCGCCCATTTCGTTGCGCGTCAATCGGCGCAAGTCAGACCGGGACGCGTTGGTGGTTGAACTGACTGAGCAATTGGGCATGGGCATGGTCGAGCCATCTGTTCTGTCGGAGAGCGGAATTCGCATCACAGGCAGTTTGGATATTGCTGAGTTCAATCCGTTTCGGGAAGGGAAAGTCTCCGTCCAGGACGAGGCCGCGATGCTCGTCGCTCCGCTTCTCAACGCGCAGCGGGGAGAGCGGATTTTGGATGTCTGCGCAGCGCCCGGTGGAAAGACGACGCATGTGGCGGAATGGATGGACGATGCGGGCCAGATTGACGCATGGGACGTTCACTTGCACAAGATGATACTACTCAAGTCTGCCGCCGCTCGCCTCGGTCTGGAGTCGATTCGACCGCGTCTGTGCGACGGACGCACAGAACCCGTCGCAGACGACTTTCTATATGATGCCGTGTTGGTGGACGCCCCGTGTACGGGATTCGGAGTGCTGCGCCATCGGCCCGACATCCGTTGGCGCCGCAAAGCTTCCGATGTGACTGCCCTCTCGGCCCTACAGCGAGAGTTGTTGGTCGCCTCTGCCAAGCGAGTGCGAAAGGGTGGCAGATTGGTTTACTGCACGTGTACGCTGTTGAAGGAGGAAAATGAGCAGGTTATCGAAAACTTCTTAGCTTCGAGACCCGACTTTCACTTACTTCCTCCAACGGAGTCAGACATCTCAGCTTCTGTTCTGTCGGAAATTCGCGTGGACACGGGGGTACAAGTGACTCCAGAGATGTTCTCCACGGACGGTTTCTATATTTCGCGTTTGCAAAGAAGCTTGTCGTGACAAGCTGAGAGAGGAGGGATACTGGGCATGAAGCACTTATACAATAATACGCTTGGCGAATTAGTGGCCTTTCTACAAGAGGAATTTCAGGAACCAGCATTCCGAGGGCGTCAAGTGTTTGAGTGGTTATATCGTCATCGTGTCACGACAGTGGAAGATATGACGAATTTGTCGAAGACACTGCGCAGTCGACTGGCAGAAACCACGCAGTTGCAGACTTCGCGTGAGATGACGCGCCAGACGTCGCAAGTCGACGGAACCATCAAATTTTTAATTGGCTTTCAAGACGGCGTCTCGGTCGAGACAGTCCTCATGAAACATGACTATGGACACAGTGTATGCGTGTCGACTCAAGTGGGTTGCAAGATGGGCTGTACGTTCTGTGCCTCGACGTTGGGAGGCATGATTCGGCAAATGACGGCAGGCGAAATGGTCGAGCAACTGCTCTATAGTCAGCGCCATCTGGACCTCAAAGGAGACAGGGTTTCTTCGGTGGTTTTGATGGGTTCAGGCGAGCCGATGGACAATTACGACGAGACCATGCGTTTTGTCGATATTCTTCACGAGCCAGACGGATTGAATATCGGTTATCGGCATATCACCATCTCGACGGTTGGGCTGGTTCCCGGCATCCTCCGTCTTGCCGACAACCCGCGACCCCTGACGCTTGCGGTCTCTCTGCATGCTCCCAATGATGAGTTGAGGTCGGCCATGATGCCAGTCAACAAAGCATATCCAATTGCGAAACTGATGGAAGCTTGTCATTATTATCATCAGCAAAAGGGCCGCCGAATTTCGTTTGAGTATGCGCTGGTTGGAGGGAAGAACGACCGTTTAGATCACGCTCGTCAACTGGCCGCTTTGCTCAAAAATTTACCGTGTCACGTCAATCTGATTCCTGTCAACTACGTTCCGGAGCGGAATTTGACCCGAACATCCAAAGACCAAATCACGGCATTTCGGATGGAACTTGAGCGGCTTGGGGTCAATGCGACGGTGCGTCGCGAGATGGGACACGATATTTCCGCAGCTTGTGGACAGCTGCGGGCAGAGCATATGATGCAAACTTGAGTCCTTGTATCATATGGCGATGGGTCAACGGATGAGCGTATCAGCTTGATCTTAGGCACGAGTGGTTGGACCGCAGATAGACGGTATGTTGTGGATGGAGGTGGCGGTTGTGATGCATTCAGCAAGATCTCACATCGGTCTTGTTCGACCGATGAATCAGGACAGTTACGCGGTGCTGGAAGACCTTCCGCAAAAACGACTGTACCTGATTGCAGACGGTATGGGAGGGCCATCGGCTGGTGAGGTAGCTTCCCAAATTGCCGTGGAGACCGTGCAAGAAATCATCCGCAAAGAAGACCTGTCCCATCCCGAAGTGTCTTTGCGGCGCGCAATCTACGTTGCCAATCAGAAGATTTTCCAGGCCTCTCGCGCCAATGCCGACTATCTTGGTATGGGTACCACGGTCGTCGGAGCGCTGGTCGATGACGATTCGGTGAGCGTGGCTCATGTTGGGGACAGTCGGGCGTATCTTTGGCACGGCGGAAGTTTGCAGCAGGTGACGGAAGACCACTCCTTGGTCGCGGAGTTAGTGCGGCGTGGACAACTGACGGAAGATGAGGCCAGCCATCATCCGCAGCGACATATTGTCACGCGTTCTTTGGGAGCAGAAGAGCACCATTATCCAGATGTGCAGACCTTTCGCTGGGTTCTTGGCGACATGCTTCTCCTGTGCTCAGATGGCCTGTCGAATTTAGTCAGCCCATCTGAAATCGCCTCGTATGTCGAGGCAGTTTCTGCAGCACCGTCGCAATCCGCTTTAGACCGGGTGACGTCCACGCTCGTTCAATTGGCGCTCGATCGCGGTGGCAGTGACAACATCACGCTGATCTTGATTTGCCATGGCCCTGGAGGTGAAGTGGAGTGACGGAGCAAATTCTCAGCGGCCGATATCGAATCGAGGAAGCCATCGGTGGTGGCGGAATGGCCGTGGTGTACCGAGCCGTCGACGAGTTGTTGGGTCGAACGGTCGCCGTCAAAATGCTCCGTCCCCAATTCGCTGGAGATGAGGAGTTCGTTTCGCGATTTCGGCAAGAGGCGCAGGCTGCGGCCAAACTATCGCATCCGAATATCGTGAATTTATACGATGTTGGAATGTCCGGAAACGAGTACTTCATCGTCATGGAATATGTCGATGGGCCAACTTTGAAAGATCTCATTAAATCTAAAGGCGCTCTTCCTGTTGAAGAAGTCGTCGACATCTCGGCGCAGATTTGTGAAGCTCTGGCGCACGCCCATGAGCACCGCATCATTCATCGGGACATCAAGCCGCATAACATTCTCCTGACGAAGTCTGGAATTGTAAAAGTAACGGACTTTGGCATTGCAAGGGCCGTTACAGGGACGACCATCACGGACCGCCAGGCGACTTCCGTGCTCGGGTCGGTTCACTATTTTTCGCCGGAGCAAGCGCGCGGCGGACAGACAGATGTCAAGAGTGACATTTACAGTCTCGGCGTGGTCATGTATGAGATGCTCACTGGTGAGCTCCCGTTTTCTGGAGACTCGCCGGTCAGCGTGGCGCTTAAGCATTTGCGCGAAGAGTTTGTCGAGCCTCGACAAATCGACCGGAGTATTCCGCAAAGCATAGAAAATATCGTGTTGAGAGCGTTGGCCAAATCTCCGTCTGCACGCTATCCTGACATGGAAAGCATGTTGGCCGATTTGAACGATGCCCTAAAGACGCCGAATGTACCGAAGTTTATTCTGCCTAAAGAGGCAACCGAGGAAACCATCGCCATTCCGGTTGTCCGGGATGGAGCGCTGATGAGCACAGACCGCAACAAAGGAAAACAGAAGGGTAAAAAAAAGCAAAAGAAGAAACGCAGTTGGTGGCAGCGCCTCTTGATGGTGATTTTAGTGTTGGTTGTGATAGTGCTGGGCGGTCTTGCGGCACTGTATATTTTGATGCGAGTCCTGGCAGTACCGAACGTCGCCTTGCCAAGCGTCGTTGGTGAGACCGAAAGTCAAGCGGTGGCCACGCTCGAGTCGGCAGGATTCAAAGCGAGTCAAATTCACGAAGAGACTGGCACGAGCAAACAGCACAAAGGGATTGTCTTTGACCAAAGCCCACAAGGGCCAACGAAGGTCAAGCAGACTCGAACCATCACGCTTTATGTGAGCACTGGTGCTCCCCGTTTAAAGATGCCTGATTTGACTGGAGTGACCGAAGACGAGGCCAAATTGACGTTGATGGACGCTGGCTTTTCGGACAGCCACATTGTTGTCAAAACCGAATCGAGTAGCAATACACCGTCGGGTGAGGTGATTTCCACAGAGCCGACGGCAGGGTCAGAGGTTCAAAGTGACGCGACGGTGACACTCTATGTATCGTCTCAGCCAGCGACCACGGTGGTGCCAAATGTCGTCGGAATGACCTATCAAGATGCATTGAAAGCTCTGCAAGCAGCCAATTTGCAAGTAGGTCAAGTGACGCCAGTGGCATCCACTCAGCCGAATCAAACGGTTGTCCAGACGTCGCCTGCCGTCGGTACGACCGTCAAACCGAATACCGTCGTCAACCTCGACATCGCGGACAATACAGGTCAGACCACATCGCCCACGAATAGCACGGGGACAGGCAATAGCACCAGTCCGTCTGGCAGTACGCCAACAAGTCCATCGGAACCTCCAGCGGGATCGACCGCTCACGAAGTCAAGGTGACCGTCCCAGTCAATCCGGGAAGTCCGCCAGTGCAGGTGGAGATTGATGTCAATGATGCAGAAGGCAATGACCAGACGGTCGTTCAGCAGACGATTACGAAAACCACGTCTTGGACGGAAACCATCTATCTCATGCCCGGCACCACGGGTCAAGTGGATGTCTATTTGAACGGTCAATTGGCAAAGCAATTCACGGTCCAAGGATGACGCGGCGGATGCGTCGCTGAAAGAGGTGATGGCGGTGCCGACAGGAATTGTCACGGGTGCGCGTGGTGGTTTTTTTCAGGTGTACGCAGAAGGCGTCTCTCGGCGCTGCCGCGCGCGCGGCATTCTGAAACGGGATGGAAAGAAAATTTTTGTGGGCGATCACGTTGATTTCGAGCCAATTGGCACGGAAGAGGGGATTGTCGCTGCGGTGCACGAGCGAAAAACGCTCTTAGTGCGACCTCCGATTGCGAACGTCGACCAGGCTCTCTTGGTTTTTTCGTTAGTAGAGCCAGACATTGCATATGTTTTGCTAGACCGACTGCTGGTCGTGGTGCAGGCAGCTGGTGTCGCGCCAGTGGTGGTTTTTTCGAAAACCGATTTGGCGCAGAAAGAACAACTAGACCAGGCAGTGGCGATGTACACCAAGACGGGGTTTCCGGTTTTGACCACGAATCGACTGGAAGGGAACGCGAAGACTTTGTTCGCGCCTTTGCTCAGCCAGCACATCACAGTCTTCGCTGGCCCCTCTGGCGCCGGTAAGTCGTCGCTTGCCAATCAGTTGGACGAACGCTTGCAACTGTCCACAGGCGATGTGAGCGAAAAGCTGGGGCGAGGGCGACATACCACTCGGCATGTCCAGCTTTGGCCGATTTTAGAGAATGGCTGGGTCGCCGATGCACCTGGCTTCAGCCAATTGGATGTCAATCTCCCGTCTCGAGACATTCGCAGCTATTATCCGGACTTTCTGCGTTTCCAGGAAGAGTGCGAGTATCGCGGGTGTCTACATTTGGATGAGTCCGATTGCGGCGTGGAACGGGCGGCGGCGCGCGGTGACGTGGCGCCGTTGCGACTCTTTCACTATCGTCAGATTGTTCAGGATGTGATGGAACGGGAGGCGCGTCAGTATTGAAGCATATCATTGCACCGTCGATTTTATCGGCGGATTTCGGACGCTTGCGAGCGGAAGTAGACGAAGTCGTGCAAGCGGGTGCGGAGTGGTTACACATTGACGTCATGGACGGACAATTTGTTCCTAACCTCTCCATGGGTAGCCTTGTGGTTAAGGCGTTGCGCCCACATTTTTCGGTGGAGATGGACGTACACTTGATGGTCGTTTCACCAGAGCGATATGTTGAGCAATTTGCTGAGTCCGGAGCGGACAGGATATCGATTCATGTGGAGGCCACGGACCACTCGTACCGAGCCTTGCAACAAATTCGTCAAGCTGGATGCAAGGCAGGCGTTGCACTCAATCCAGGGACGCCGCTCGAGGTGCTTCGCTGGTTGGCGGGCGAGTATGACTATGTCAATTTGATGACGGTCAACCCGGGTTTTGGTGGGCAGCAATTTTTGACCACGATGCTTCCGAAAATTCGAGAAGCGAGGCGTATGCTGGACGAACTGTCAACGGCATCGTTGGACCTCGAAATTGATGGAGGTGTGTCGGCGGAGACGATTGGCGCTGCTTCCGCCCATGGGGCCAATGTCTTCGTGGTGGGTACCGCTCTCTTTGGAGCGGACCATCGGGGTGCGCGGATGCGTGAATTAATGTCTGGGCCAGCTTGGACCTGAGCGCACATTTCCGGAACCGAGGAATATACATCTAGGGATGGTGACCGTTACTTCCGTCACGTTCGCCGACGTGCTTCCACAGGGGAGGGAAAGTGTGTTGAAATTTTACACGATTAAACTTCCGAGATTCCTGGGCGGGATTGTCAAGGCGTTCTTGGGAACGGTCTCAAAAGACTGATTCGCTGCTTTCGAACATTTCCTCGCCAGGTCTGTTTGAGTCACCGCTCTCATCTTCCGCGCCACATCCCGTGTCGGACCAGCACACGAAAAAAAGCACCCTTGGGTGCTTTTTTTCGCCATAATCCACATTCTTCAAACTGCCCTGGTCACTTTTCCAGCTTTCAGGCAGCTTGTGCACACTCGCATCCGCTTCACGGTTCCGTTCACGTTGACGCGAACGGGCTGAATGTTTGGGAGCCAGCGGCGCTTCGTAAGAATATGGGAGTGGCTGACCTTGTGGCCGACCTGTGGGCCTTTGCCACACACATCACACCGTCTCGCCATGTCATCGCACCTCCTAGGCATCCGATACCGCCTTGCCGGCAGAAATCGCAGCCGTTCGTTAACCCAAGCTATATTAGCACAGCCCTTGTGTCACTGCAATCCTTGTCGCACTCGAATCCTTCTGAACTTCTCTGAGCGAGGCATCTCACTTTGCACGAAATGGCCTGAGTGACTCCTTTTGTGTATTTTCAGAAAGTGGTTGTAACTGACTCGCGGCTGGTTTCCACGCCACAAACCTTATAGTACAATATAACTTAGCAAAAACTTAGCAGAGACGACCAAAGGAGGTTGACCATGCCGAAAGCCATCGAAACTCCGCTCGGCCAGGTGACCGTTGTTGAAGATGTGATTGCGACCATCGCGGGGTATGCTGCCATGGACTGTTATGGATTAGTCGGCATGGCGTCCAGGCGTCAGGTCAAGGATAGTTTGACCGAGTTGCTTGGTAGAGAGAATCCTGGAAAAGGTGTAGAAGTTCGAGTGAAAGATACTGGCGACTTAGAAGTGGATTTGTATACAATTGTGTCGTATGGCACCAACATCTTTGAAGTAGCTCAAAATGTTCGCGAAAAGGTCCGTTATGTGCTTCAGGAAACCGTTGGGACGGAGGTTGGCAAAGTCAACATCTTCGTCCAAGGAGTTCGCATTGCGGGCGAGAGTTAGGAGCGGCGGATGAGGAAGATATCGGAACTCAACATGGATGAATTCCGTAATTTGCTTGGGTTCGGTCATGCATCGTTACAACAACATGTAGCCCAGGTAAATGCGCAAAATGTATTTCCGGTGCCGGATGGAGACACTGGAACAAATATGGAAATGTCTTATGCGTCAGGTATGAGAGCGGTCTTGAAAAATGACGTTCAGACGCTGCCTGGATTGGCGAAGGCTTTTGCAGAAGGTCTGTTGATGGGTGCGCGTGGAAATTCGGGCGTTATTTTGTCGCAGCTGTGCAGAGGCTTTCAGAAGGGGATTGGAACCAGCGCGGTACTGACACCGACCTTGTTTGCCCAATCGCTGGAGGCGGGTGTGGCCATCGCGTATCGAGCGGTGTCGAAACCGGTCGAAGGGACCATCTTAACAGTCGCAAGAGAAGCAGCCGCAGCTGCTTCTCTTGCTGCGCATGAGTCGAACGACTTTTGCGGCGTGATGGACGCAGTCGTAACTGCCGCCAAAGAGACTCTCAGTCGCACACCTGAGTTGTTGCCAGTGCTGCGTCAAGCAGGTGTGGTTGATTCTGGCGGTCAAGGATTTGTGTTTCTCTGCGAAGGGTTTCTTCGGTATGTCAAGGGTCTCGCCGAGGCTGGCGGTGGAGTACCTCCTGCCCTTCTAGATGGGATGTATGAGTCTTTGCAGACGACGGACTCTAAGCTTGCGACCGTTGCTATCGCTGCTGATTCCCGACACGAATTTGGCGAGTTTGGATACTGTACTGAAGTGCTCGTGCGTGTAGCGGGATCGGCCGATGCAGTCGCTCGGAAATTTCGCGACAAATTCTCCAAATACGGGGATTCCCTCGTGGTGGTTGCGGCAGACACGATAGTTCGTGTCCACGTGCACACCTTGCATCCGGGTAAGGTATTGGAAGATGCGTTGACCGCTGGAAGTCTCCTTCAGGTGAAAGTCGAGAATATGACGGAGCAACATCGTGAGCTTGTGAGTGATGATGAACTCAATAGCAAAAATAAGAGCGATGCGCCGGCCGCTGAGAAAGGCGCGCCACAATCGCTCCGCTCGCAAGCTGTGGCGGTGATTAGCGCTGCTTCGGGTGCGGGGTTTGAAGAGGTGTTCACTTCGCTCGGAGTTGCGGTCGTCCGCGGAATACAAGCGGGCAATCCGAGTACTGAAGAGTGGCTGGAAGCGGTGGCTGCTGCTGGTGCCGAGAACTGCATTCTGCTTCCAAACAACAAAAATGTCTGGATGGCTGCGGAGCAGGTGCCGTCTTTGGTCAAAAGCCAACGCGTCGTCGTCATTCCAACATTGACGCCACTGCACGGTATTGAGGCCGCTGTCGCCTATTTGCCGGAGCAGAGTTTGGAGGCGAATGTTGAGCGAATGACGGCTGCTGTCGAAGCCATCGTCGTGGGTCAAGTCGCCATGGCAGTTAAGGATACAGTCTATCAAGATAAACCGGTGCGTGCCGGAGAATATTTGGGATTGTTAAACGACGAATTGCAAGTCGTTGGTTCGACCCGTGAAGAGGCGTTGATGGAAGTGGCCAGGTGGATATATCGGGACAATGCCGAGCTCATGACCATTTTTTGTGGAGAGTCGGTGTCTCGCGACGAGCAGATCGGTTTGCAGAAGTTGGTCGAAGAGAGATTTCCTCTTTCCTGTGAAGTCAAGGAAGGCGGTCAGCCAGTTTTTGATTACCTAATTGTCGTGGAGTGAGGTCTCTTGCTCGAAAAGATTCCAGTCACTCAGGTCGCTGGCGTGGGGCCAGCGAAAGCGAGGGCTTTGGCGGATCTCGGAATTCATACGGTTGCTGATTTGCTGACTTATTTTCCCGAACGGTACGATGATTTGCGGGTCAAGCCGCTGCTTGCTTTCGGAACAGGAGAGCGGGTGCGCGTACTGGCTACCATTCAAGGGACTTCCCGCTTGCGCTGGCAAGGTGGAAAGTCCATGTTGGAAGCAGACGTGGTTATTGATGGCGTGCGTTCCGGCACGGCTGTCTGGTTTAATCAACACTATCTGCAGCAGCGCTTGTGCGACGGTCGAATGGTCGTTCTGCAGGGCAAGTGGGATGCTAAATATCGAAGGCTGTCCGTGTCTCACACGGCGTTCTCTACCGCGGGAGTCCATGATGCAAAGCTTGAGATGTTTCCTGTCTATCGAGCCACGCAAAAATTGTCCTCGCCACAACTGGCTTCTGTCATCGAACAGGGGATTCGCCAATTTTCTTCGAATATGGTGGATATGTTGCCCTATCGGTTGCGGGAAAAGTATCGACTTGTTTCCCGACCTGAGGCAATTTCCTGGATGCATCGTCCGAGTTCATCACAAGCACTCCGACAAGCGCATCGACGATTGGCGTTCGAAGAGTTTTTTTTGTTTCAACTTCAGCTTCAATATCATCGTTCCCTTTCGAGTGATGCCAATACCGGGATAGCTCGAGCTATCGCCGACGATACTCTTCAGTGCTTTTCCCAAACATTACTTCCGAATCAACTCACCGCGGCGCAGGCAGACGCTTGTGCGGACATTCTCCAGGATTTGCGAAGCGTCCGACCCATGGCTCGCCTGCTTCAAGGTGACGTTGGCTCAGGAAAGACGTGGGTTGCGCTGTTTGCAGCTTATGCCATGTTCCGTGCCGGCTTTGCGTCTGCTTTGATGGCGCCTACAGAAATTTTGGCGGAACAACATTTTCGCGAAGCAAAGCGCCGGTTGGATTCACTCGGGATGGCTGCTTTTTTGTTGACGGGTTCGCTGCCGAGCAGAGAGAGAACGCGAGTCCTCGAGAACCTCCGTGAACAGAAAGTCGACCTCCTGATTGGCACGCATGCACTCTTGACAGAGGATGTAGACATTCCCCGCCTCGGGTTAGTCGTGACGGACGAGCAGCATCGCTTTGGGGTATCTCAGCGGAGCAGATTGCAATGGAAAGGGCAGCGCACCGACGTGTTGTATCTGTCAGCCACGCCGATACCGAGAACGCTTGCACTCGCTGTCTATGGTGATTTGGAGGTGTCTGTACTGGCTGAGCGTCCGAAAGGACGACAGCCGATAGAAACCAAATGGTACCTACCTTCAGAAGAGGATAAAGCCATTCGTATTTTGCGGCGTGAGCTGGTCAAACATCATCAAGTGTATGTGGTCGCGCCCATGATTGAAGACTCGGATAAATTGGAGTTGACATCGGCTACATCCATCTATGCTGAGATTCAGGAAAAACTTGCTGGATTTCGCGTGGCACTTTTGCATGGACGGCAATCGAGTGCGGATAAGGACGCGACGATGCGCTCTTTCTCTGCTGGAGAAGTCGATGTGTTAGTCGCAACTACGGTCATTGAAGTGGGCATCGACGTGCAGAATGCGACGGGTATGCTCATCTATCACGCTGACCGATTTGGTTTGGCTCAACTTCATCAGCTACGTGGTCGAATTGGCCGAGGTGTGGACCCGAGTGTGTGCATTCTGCTCGCAGAGCCGTCTGGAGAAATTGCCAAGCAGAGGTTGGAGACAATGGTATCCACGACAGATGGGTTTGTCATTGCTGAGAAAGATTTGGAACTGCGGGGGCCTGGGGAATTCCTCGGCGTTCGGCAAAGTGGGTTACCTGAATTCACGGTTGGGGATTTGAGTCGCGATTTAAATATTATGGAGGCGGCGCGTTCCGAGGCCAAACAGCTGCTGGATGAAGATGGCTTTTGGATTGAACCAAAGTTCTCCCTGTTGCGAGATCGTTTGCTTGAGGCAGCGAGCGTTGGCCTTCGTTATTGACTTTAGCACCTGGTTGCAAGGCTGCCATTTCAGCCCGACTTCAAGCCGGTAGCGTTGGCCTTCGTTATGGATGGCAGCACTGCATGTGAAGCGCAGCGCCGGACGTTGAGAGTCAAGCGGCGTGGACTAAAATGGAAAACATAATTCCTCCCCCTGCGCACCATACTAGGTGTACCAACCGAGGGGGAGGTGAAACATCATGGCACAGGGCAGTAGCAACAACTTGGTGGTATCCAACGCAACACGTGCTCTCGACCAAATGAAATACGAAATTGCTTCTGAGTTTGGCGTTCAGTTGGGTGCTGAAACGACCGCTCGTCAGAACGGTTCTGTTGGTGGAGAAATCACAAAGCGTCTTGTCGCTTATGCGGAACAGCAGTTGGCGGGGCGTCAGAACTACTAATGAGGCGTCAAAGTCTATAGACTGGCAAGAAAGAAAAGGGCCGAACTTCGTTCGGCTCTTTTCTGTGGTAGTATGCGAACAGGGTATTTGCACAAAACCAGGGCTTTTGTTCCGAGTAGACCCGTGCGCGAGGTGCGACATGCAAAAAATTCGGCAAATTGGTTTGCGAGTGATACCTAAAGCACTCATGACCTATCTCCTTGGGAAATTCGCAAAAACGCGCATGAGTCGAAGATGGATTCCGTGGTACGTACGGCATTATGATATCAATATTTGGGAATTGGATAAAGAAATCCATCACTATCCGACGCTACATGCATTTTTTTGTCGGGGCTTGCACAACTTTGCACGCCCTCTGGCCGATTCGGGTATGGTTGCTCCAGTTGACGGAACAATTCGTGCGCTTGGTTACGTGTCTGAAGCAATGGTGATGAGCGTCAAAGGGCAGTCCTATGCTTTGCAAGACCTGCTGGGGGATAAAGGACTGGCTGCCAAAATGACGGGCGGGCAGTACATCGTCTTCTACCTGAGCCCGCGCGATTATCACCGTATCCATATTCCGTATACGTCACTGTGGGTGGCACATCGGCATATTCCCGGCACGCTATTTCCGGTCAACAACTTGGGTGAACAGTGTGTTCGCCAACTCTACGCCCAGAATGAACGAGTGGTTTCTCAGTTTCGCATCGACCATCGCGCAGATTATGTCTTGGTCTCCGTTGGGGCATTCGGCGTGGGTACGGTGACCCTTCGTCACATGCCGCGAATTCATCCCTTTCACCGCCGACTCTGGAAAGCAAGCGCATCTCTATACCAAGGCTCTGTGGAAGAGACTAAAGGCGAGGAGTTTGGTCGATTTGAGCTCGGCTCAACGGTCATTCTGCTCATTTCATCGGGTTTTCCCGTCTCCTGGACTGTAGACGTCGGGCAGGTGGTGCGCATGGGGCAGCAGATTGCTGTGCCGAATTGAAGCTACTTAGAGGCGCGTGCGTGCATGAATTGCCGCACGGTGGGCAGACTCTGACTGAGGTGAGAGTCATGCGTACTGCGAAAGTGATTGCTTCTGTATGTAAGAAAGGAATGAAGACGTATTGGCGGTGGTGGGTAGAAACCAGCGACCGACTGGGAGAACATTTCCAACCTTGGTAGTCATCCACTTTGCAGCGGGGTCGCTCAAACTTCTCAAAGCGACCCCAAACTTGCCGTAGAAGTAGAAAAATTGTAGAGTGTAGATGAATCGCAAGGCTGGTACTCATCAGAACTGCCAGTGAGCGGAAGTCGGCTGACATTTGGCCGAATATCATCTATGGGGTGAACCGACTACGTGAAAATTTTAATTGCGGGTGGAGACGGATTTTGCGGGTGGCCTACCGCACTCTATTTCTCGGAACGGGGACATGATGTCGGTATTTTGGACAACATGATTCGACGGGATTGGGATGAAGAGTTGGGCACACAATCTTTAACGCCCATTTCTTCAATCGAGGAGCGGATTCAAGCGTGGAAAGAAGTTTCCGGAAAACACATCACTCTGTTTCGTGGGGACTTGCAGGATTTTGATTTTGTGCACAGTGTCTTCGAGTCTTTTCGCCCGGAAACAGTCGTCCACTACGGGGAGCAGCGTTCTGCGCCGTATTCCATGATTGACCGACAACACGCGGTATTTACTCAGGTCAATAACGTAGTCGGAAATCTCAATGTACTGTTCGCCATGAAAGAGTTGGTGCCGGACTGCCATTTAATCAAGCTTGGCACGATGGGAGAGTACGGAACGCCAAATATAGATATTGAGGAAGGCTATATTAAGATTGAGCACAATGGCCGCTCCGATGTATTGCCGTATCCCAAACAGCCGTTTTCTTTCTATCATCTCTCCAAAGTTCACGATAGTCATAATATCATGTTTGCATGCAAGTCGTGGGGTATTCGGGCTACCGACTTGAATCAAGGAGTCGTATACGGTCTATGGACCGAGGAGACAAAGCGAGACGAGCGACTGTACAACCGAATTGACTACGACGGAGTGTTCGGTACCGCCTTGAATCGTTTCTGCATCCAAGCGGCTGTTGGTCACGAATTGACCGTTTATGGTAAGGGCGGTCAAACAAGAGCATTTTTGGATATCCGGGATACGTTGCAGTGTGTCGAGTTAGCAGCAGAAAATCCTGCAGACAGAGGAGAGTTCCGCGTCTTCAATCAATTCACAGAGCAATTTTCTGTTTTGGAGTTGGCGGAAAGGGTGCAGCGTGTCGCCGCTGAGATGGGGCTCCAAGCAAATATCGCACATTTGGAAAACCCTCGCGTTGAAAAGGAAGAGCACTACTATCATGCCGTTCATACAAAATTACTCGATTTAGGATTGAAGCCGCATCTGCTCTCCGATGGGATGATACAGGAGTTGATTGAGGTTGCGACGAAATATCGAGATCGAGTCAATTTTAACGTGATTGCACCGACGGCGACTTGGAGGTAGAGCTACTATGCGCATTGCGATGTTCACCGAAACTTTTTTGCCAAGTACGGACGGGATTGTCACGCGGTTGGTCGCCACTCTGGTGAGATTGCAGCAGGAAGGGCACGAAGTCCTTCTTTTTGCTCCCGACGGTGCTCCTCCCGAATATGCTGGAGCAAAAATTGTTTCGTTGCCATCCATGCGCTTTTTTCTTTATCCAGAAAAACGGTTTCCTATGCCCTCGCGCAAAGTTCGAAAACCTCTACTTGAGTTTCAACCAGATCTCGTTCATACGCTCAATCCGGCGTTCATAGGGCTCAGTGCTATTTACTATGCGTGGCGCCACAACTTGCCTCTCGTCGCTTCCTATCACACCAATGTGCCAGCGTATGCTCGGCACTATCGTCTCGATTTCCTCGAGCCAGCTTTATGGTGGTACTTTCGAACGTTGCACAACCGGGCGGTCATGAATCTCTGTACGTCTCGAGCAACGCAGGAAATTTTGGTGCAACAAGGGTTCAAAAACGTGGAGCTGTGGGAGCGCGGCGTAGATTTGGACAGGTATCGCTTCTCCCACTCAACTCCAGAAATGCGCCGCAAGCTGGCACCCACGGCAAAAGAGTCGGATAAAATTCTCCTTTATGTCGGACGATTGGCTTTTGAGAAGCACATTGAACAGTTGCGGGAATGTTTGACAGGAGACACACGGTATCATCTTGCCATCGTTGGGGATGGACCGCACCGCAAGGCGTTAGAGTCGTATTTTGCGGGTACTCGCACGAAATTTCTTGGCTACCTGCACGGGACTGATTTGGCAGAGGCGTATCGCTCGGCCGATGTTTTCGCCTTCCCGTCGACGACAGAGACGCTGGGATTGGTTCTCTTTGAGGCCATGGCGAGTGGGCTGCCCATCCTCGCGGCAGACAGCCCCCCAACAAGGGAAATTCTAGAAGGCGGAGACGCTGGTTACATTTATGACAGTACGCAACCCGGCTCGATTCTATCGACTGCGAATCGCATTTTCGAAGAGAACGATCGACTGAATCGCGTCTGCGCGCGTGCGGAGGAAATTTCGTCCACTCTTGACTGGGACCGTCCTACAGAACAACTCATCTCGCACTATGAATCTGTGCTCGGATTGCGCACGGCTCCCATGCGTTCCATGGTCAGCGGCCGCTCCCATAGTTGATGGATTCCCTTGGTTTAATGTCTTTGTCGTGGCTGTACCACATTCAGCGTCCTACTCGAGGCGATAAGTCAGAAGATGGCATGTCATCCTCACTAGCGCCACACGAGTTGCTTTGTGCAAGCCGAGTAAGAAGCGAGAGTAGCTTTATGACGTTGTGGGCTTGTGAAATCGCTCCGAAGTCGGTTCCGTGATAGAGGACAAAGCGGCTTCGAACAGCTTGGCAATCGAGAGTAACTTTCGTTCCGAATGAGCGGCACCGATGACTTGAAGCCCCACGGGTAGACCAGCGTTCCATCCACAGGGAATCGAGATGGCTGGAAGGCCTGAGAAGTTGAATGGATTGGTGTAGCGGTTCAAATGGCTTCGCACGGGGACTTCGAGAGCTCCGAGGAATGCCTTACTCTGTCCCGTATCAGTGGCCGTCATAGGCACGGTTGGCGAGACCAAGACGTCGATTTGGTCAAACAGCCTGTTCATTTCCTCACGAATCATGGCTTGTCCTCGCTGTGCCTCTAAGAGTTGCGGTGCTCGGATATCCAATGCACTTTCCAGTCTCTCGGAAACGTCACTCCCATAGAGGGCACGACTCGTCGCGAGAGTCTCTGCATGTACCGAATACGCTTCGGTTGTGATGAGAATCCGTTGCCATTCTGGAAGAACATCCATGTGCGGTACGGACACGTCGATAGGGCGCAACCACTGACTGGCGAGAACGCGGAGCGCGGCTTGAACGGTGTCGTTCACACCTTGATGGCATTTTTCAAAGAAGTGGTTCTTGGGAATTCCCACGCGAATTGGCCCTGTCAAAGGAATCGGTATATAGGGATGATCCCCTGCGCTCATCCGCAGCATCGCCGAGGTCGATGGTGCCGTCAACAAACTGAACAGCCAAGCCGCGTCGTCAACGGTTCGGGTCAGGGGCCCAACGTGATCGAGCGACGGAGCCAGTGGAAAGACGCCCGTTACATCGATGCTTCCATACGTTGGCTTAAAGCCAACCACGCCACACAAGGCGGCAGGAATACGGATCGACCCACCGGTGTCGGTTCCGAGGGCAGCTGGGGCCATACCAGTGGCCACAGCAACGGCCGATCCGCCACTTGAACCACCAGCAATTTTTCCACGACCGTATGGGTTCTTGACGGTTCCAAAGTGCGGGTTCTCACTGGTCGTTCCGAATGCATACTCATGTAGATTGGTTTTTCCGATAATCAGTGCACCAGCTTGGCGCAAGCGCAGGACAGCCGTAGCGTCTGCACGGGCTGGAGCGTGACCGTGTGCACGACCGCCGTAGCTGGTAGGGAGATTGGACGTATCGAAAAGGTCTTTTATGGCGATGGGAATTCCCGCTAAAGGTGGTAGCGTTTCGTTACGGGCACGCTGCTCGTCGATGGCCCTGGCTTCTTTTACCACATCCTCATGGACGTGAATGAAGGCGTGAAGGGAGGGATTCCCCGCGGTGATTTGCGCTAAGCATTGCGTGCACAACTCTTCCGCACTTATGTGCTGTTGCTGCAAATCGCGGGAATTTTGAGCGAGGGTTCCTGAAGCCGTCATGTTGGTCTGAGTTCCTTCCCTAACAAAATTCCACGAGCGGCCCTCTGAGGCTGGAGGTAGGCTGACGCATCTCCCAGCCGAGCAGAGGTCGCACCGGTCAGTTGACGGAAATAATGAGATATCCGGCTCGCTCGAGTTGTTGGATGAGTTGGTCCAACTTTTGTGTCTTTTCAACTTTCAGGATGACGCGACGATTGAGAGCGGATTCCTCGGCATCCAGCGCCACACAGGTGACAACGTTGATTCCGAGTCGGTGTGTTACCGTGAATAGTCGTTGTAAAGCGCCCTCTGCTTCTGCAACACCGAGCAGCAGTCGGTCGGCGTGGATGTTGGTCGCGAAAGCGATGGCCAGCGAGCGCTGAACGTCGGAACGCTTGACAATACCTAGTAAAACGTCTCCTTCGACAATCGGTACAAAGGGTTGCCGCGTAATAATCTCAATCGTTTCTTCGAAATGATTTCGGAGAGTCAAGGTAGAGACCTCGCGATTGATACAGACCTCACAGCTTTCTTTGGCAAACTCATCAAAAAGAATGCCTTCTTGATGGGCTGTTAAAAATGCGTCGAAGATGGTCCGTTTGCTGATGAGGCCGAGAAATTCATGGTTTGCCGTAGCGCAGGGAAGAGACAGGTGCTTCTCCATTTTTTTTAATACAGTTGCAATCGTCTCGTCAGGATGGATGATGTTCAAGGCATCCCGCTTGGTCAGACAGTTACGGATAAACAGAGTGCTCCCCTCCACTTCTTCAAAACTATATTCAGTTTTCAAAATTATACTACGTTCTTTCACGGGTTGCAGAGCAACGTCTATCAAAACAGCAGAAAACTCACGCCCGGGTAAGCGTGAGTTCTGCTGTGTCCGCATCTCGACGCATGGCACATCGAGACGCGGACACCAATCTCTGGGAGAGGAGAAACCGCAGTTCGTGAGGATGGGGAAACCTCGCAGAACTCTCGGTTGCCAACAACACCTCGCGCTGTTGGTACTCTCAGCATGGACAAGATTTTCTCATGATAAACCTCTCATCAGCAGGAATGTCCATTCCTGCTGCGGTTTTCTCGACTCGTCACAGTGTGTTACAGTAGGTGAAATGGAGTGTGAGGAGCCTGTCGGTGTATGCGTGTCATTGCGGGTGAATGGAAAGGCCATTCCTTGGTTGCGCCGGTCGGCAAAGCCGTAAGGCCGACGACAGACCGTGTCAAAGAGTCGATGTTTAATTTGCTCGGACCGAACGGCTGTCGAGGAGTGGTTCTCGATTTGTTTGCGGGTTCTGGAGCTTTGGGTTTGGAAGCGCTGAGTCGCGGAGCGTCTCATGCAATTTTTGTCGACAGTAGTGCGCGTAGCCTGGAAGTGGTCGCGAGAAATGTCGACCATTTGCACGCCCGTAGCCGTTGCGAACTGTGGCGGCTGGATTGGAGGCGAGCGCTGGAACGCATTGCATCGGACGGCGTGCCAATGGATATGGCGTTGGTCGATCCGCCTTATCCTGCCAATTTGTGGACGGAAGTGGTCACTGTGTTGGCGCAGAGCCCGAGCAGAGTCCGCGTGGTGGTATTGGAACATCCCCAGAGCGTACAGCTGTCCGCGCAGGTAGGCAGTCTCGCCATGGACAGACAGCGGCGGTACGGAGATATTTTCGTGTCTATCTACCGTCGTTTCGAAGATTCTGAAGAAGTTCGACAAGTTCGTGAATCGGCAGAGTGAGTGGAGGAGGGATTGTTATTCGTCGCGTTGTCTACCCCGGGAGCTTTGACCCGATAACGAATGGTCACCTGGCCATTGCACGGCGGGCGCTACCTCTCTTTGACGAATTGGTCTTTGGCGTCTTAAACAACCCTGCTAAGACACCACTGTTTAGCGTAGAGGAGCGAGTGGAACTGATGACGGCAGTCTTGCCAAAAGGGGCGGCCTGGCGAGTGCTCCCCTTCTCCGGTCTCGTCGTCGACTTTGCACAGACACAGGGGGCCGTCGCTATTGTTCGTGGCCTCAGGGACAGCGAAGACATGGACGGGGAGCGGCGGATGGCGCTCATGAATGAGCGAATGGCACCAGGAATTCCCACCATCTTTCTCGCTGCCACTCCCGAGACAGATTTTGTAGCATCGTCGCTCGTCAAGGACGTCGCCCGTCACGGAGGTCCGGTGGAGGCTTTTGTACCGGAGGTGGTGGCGCGGTCGTTACGGCAAAAACTCGGCTCTCTAAAGTGAGGTGGACACCATGACGACCATCGGCCTCGCGCTAGGCTCCGGAGGCGCCAAAGGATTTGCACATGTCGGGGTGTTGCGAGCGCTCGAAGAGCATGGAGTGCGTGTCGGTGTCATCAGCGGATCGAGCATGGGCGGCTTGGTCGCTGCCTTTTACGCGACGGGAATGCAGCCAGCTTTTATGGAACAGTTGGCCACCACATTGCGTCGCCGCCACTGGATAGATTTTACCGTTCCCAAAATGGGTATGGTGAGTGGGGACAGGGTGCGAACGATGGTCGCACTGTTGACGCGGCAGTTGGCTATTGAACAGGCCAACATCCCGCTTGCCATTGTCGCGACAGATTTGTTGAATCGACGTAAAGTCGTGTTCAAATCAGGAAGCATTGCGGATGCTGTCCGTGCGAGTGTTTCTATTCCCGGAGTGTTCGTTCCCGTAGTTCACGATGGGGGAGTGTTGGTCGACGGTGGTGTGCTCGATCGCGTTCCGGTCGAAGTCACTCGGGAACTTGGCGCCGACAAGGTCATTGCCGTGGATGTCTCAACGAACACTTTGCCGCAACCGCCAACGTCGCTCGTCGACGTGTTTTTCCAATCTCTCGACTTAATGCAAGAGCAAGTTTATGCAGGGGTCCGTCAGTCGGCCGATGTTACCATTGTGCCGGATGTTTCGGCGGTGGGTATTTCTCAATTCGGCAAAGCCAAAATCGCGATTGAGGCGGGTTATGAGGCCGCTTTGCAAAAAATCAATGATATTGATGACATGTTGCAAACGGTCAAGACTCTGAGAAATGGGTGAGTGGACTTGACACTTCAATTTTCCAAACGCGTCCTTCAAGAACAACCCCTCTTCGAACTGTCTGGCGAATTGTCCACTGCACGACTGGTTGAGGAAATTCAAGAAGTGCAATCTGTCACTGTTGCCACCGTGCACGGGGCGGTCGAATGGACTGGGAAGGTGGCTGCACTGACTGGGACGGCGCACGCGGATGCGGTCTGCACTTGCTGTCGGTGTCTCCAGTCGTTTCCACAGCGTTTGGAAGCAGCGTTCGACGAGGAGTACAGTTGGTCAAAAGATTCTCTCGACGATCCCGATGTCGTCTTTGTCCATCAAGACGTGGTGGTCATCGACAACGTGGTCGAAGAGTCGCTGTTTTTGTCCGTGCCCCCTTTCCCGGTTTGTCGCGAAGATTGCAAGGGCCTCTGCGCTGTCTGTGGTGCCAATTTAAATGACGCGGAGTGTGGATGCGATAGAACCGTGGTCGATCCGCGATTTGAAGCATTAAAAGACTTGCTTTCCAAGGCGGACTCAGAGTAATATGATGGGCGGTAGTGGTGAGGGAGGTGTTTTAAAATGGCAGTACCGCAACATAGAACGTCTAAGACGCGCAAACGTCTACGTCGTACTCATTTCAAATTAGAAGCTCCTGAAATTCAACCCTGTCCACAATGTGGGGAGTATCGATTGACTCACCATGTTTGCAAGAACTGCGGGACGTACAAAGGTCGTGCAGTGATTGCAGCGAGATAAAGTCGAAGACTTTTGGAAGACTTTTGTAGGTACGGGAGGTCGGCGCTTGCGTCGGCCTCTTTTATGTTGACCAAATTCGAATTTGAGTTCTCCATGCGTGGTGGTGAGAACGATGCCGACCGATTCGTGAAGAAATGAGACTTGCGAAAATCCGCCGAACGGGTTAGTCTTAGCACCAGGTACTAAGTGCCGTTTTCCTTCTTCTCTGCAGCATTCTCTCCCAATTTTGTGGCCATCAGTGCGGCGTGTAAACGTAACAGATGGCGCGAACAAAGGGACAGAAAGGATGGGCTTCGGACTGAACCGATTGGAAAGACAGGCTCTTTTACATCAGGCCATCGAAGAGAATCCATTTGTGACGGACGAACAGTTGGCGGCACAGTTCTCTGTCAGTGTCGCGACCATTCGCCTCGACCGACAGATGCTCGCCATTCCTGAGGCGCGGGAACGAATTCGGCGCCTGGCTGAAGGCCTACAAGACTCGGTTCGAGCTTTGGAGGCGGATGAGGTCGTCGGGACATTGTCAGAACTCTCCCTCAACCATTTTGCCGTTTCTACGTTCACAGTGGAACGCATACATGTATTTTCACGCACGGAAGTCGCTCGGGGACATTTTCTCTTTGCGCAAATCAATTCTTTGGCGACCGCCCTCATTGACGCCAAAATTGCATTGACGGCGAGAAGTGAGTTGCGTTTCTATCGCCCCGTTTTTTTGCAAGATACGGTCACCGCGAAGGTAGAGGTCATCGCCCAGCGCGGACGCGTGAGCAAGTGCAAGGCGGTGTCGTATGTACACGACAACTTAGTTCTTGGCGGATTTATATGGATGTTGGCCAATCCGTTGGCGATTACTGAACGATTCCAGAGTGCGGCATGGGTCACTCTGGACGAGGAGGACATGTTTTGACACGCCTAGCCATTGATGTGATGGGAGGAGACTATGCACCAGAAGCGCCAGTTCGTGCTACCTGCACGGCAGCACGAGAGGACGGGGCGAGCCACTTCTTGTTAATCGGAGACGAAGCAAAAATTCGGTCGATTGCGGTAGAGATGCCATCCAATGTAGAGATTGTGCCGACTATGGAACAAATCGATGGCGATGAAGAGCCGGTTCGTGCCGTGCGCAAGAAAAAGAGCGCATCGCTCGTCATGGCAGCGGCTATGGTCGCGGAAAAAAGTGCGGATGCGATGATATCCGCGGGGAATACTGGCGCAATTGTCGCCGCTGGCTTGCTCGTCATTGGTCGCATGGCTGGAATTCATCGGCCAGCATTGGCCCCAGTTATGCCTACGTTTGATGGCCGCGGTGTGCTCCTTCTCGATGCCGGAGCCATGATGGACGCTGGTGCGGATAACCTACTTCAATTTGCTCAAATGGGCAGTGCGTATTCTGAATGGGTGCTCGGACAACATCATCCGAGAATCGGGTTGCTAAATGTTGGGACGGAAGATACCAAAGGCAATGCTTTGACGAAAGCGACTTTTCCCCTGCTGAAATCCTCTAATTTAAATTTTGTCGGCAACATCGAAGCTCGCGAAGTGCTGTCAGGAATTTGCGACGTGGTCGTGTGCGACGGCTTTACGGGCAATGTGGTCTTGAAGTTGGCGGAAGGACTTGGCCTAGGCATTGCCAAAGGCTTGAAAGAGACCGTGACTCAATCTGCGAGTGCCAAGTTCGGGGCAGTCTTTTTGAAAGGTAGCATGCGTCAATTTTTCCGGCGCTTTGAGTACTCTGAGTATGGCGGGGCACCATTTTTAGGCGTCAATGGGGGGTGCTTTAAAGCGCACGGGAGCAGTAACGAGCGTGCTTGGTACGTGACTATTCAGCAGGCCAAAACGTATGTTGAACATGACTTAAACGCGCATCTTTTGCACGCTCTGTCCACTCCGTTCAACGATGACGGAGACGCTTCAACCCATTGAGGAGGATGTTTTGTGAGTACGATTCGAGCAAAGATTCTTGGCACAGGTTCGGCCCTGCCGACGAAAGTGTTGTCCAACAAAGACTTTGAGCATATGGTCGACACGACGGATGAGTGGATTGTGACACGAACAGGCATTCGCGAGCGACGCATCGCGGAACCGGAGGAAGCCACCTCCGACTATGTCGCCCGGGCGTGCGAGCGCGCATTGGAGGCGGCAGGTGTGCCAGCCTCCGAAGTCGAAATGATTCTCTGTGCTACAGTGACGCCAGACATGATGTTCCCAGCGACGGCTAATTTGGTTCAAGACGCCATTGGGGCAAAAAATGCTGCTTCGTTCGATTTGTCTGCAGCTTGTAGTGGGTTTTTGTACGGTATGTCACTTGGAGCTTCGCTCATTGAAAGCGGACGGTATCGGTATGTATTGGTAGCAGCGGGGGACTTGTTGTCTCGAATTACCGACTACGAAGATAGGTCGACCTGTGTTCTGTTTGGGGACGGAGCGGGAGCGGTACTTTTGGGACCAGCAACTCCGGGCGAGACCGCAGGGCTCTTGTCTTTTTCCCTCGGGTCAGATGGCTCAGGAGGAAAGTACCTTCAAATGCCGGGTGGGGGTTCGCGTAGACCAGCTACTCATGAGAGTGTGGATGAGCGCCTGCACTTTTTGAAAATGCAGGGTTCAGAGACGTTCAAGTTTGCAGTCAACGCCATGGTTGATTCTACTGAAAAAGTGCTTGGACAGCTGGGGATGACCAACGAAGACATTGATCTCTTGGTCCCGCATCAGGCAAACATTCGCATTATTGATGCCGCCAGCCGTCGGTTTGGACTTCGGTCCGAGCAGGTGGCGGTGACTATTCACAAATATGGGAATACATCGGCATCGTCCATTCCCATTGCTCTTGATGAGGCGGTGCGCGAGGGGCGTGCGAAAGCGGGCGATTTAGTCGTGCTAGTCGGTTTTGGCGGGGGACTTACTTGGGGTTCGGTGGCGATTCGTCTGTAAGCCAATTTGCGTCCCGCCGACACAGGGGTGGGCCACATCTTCCCGTGAAATGTGAGTGGCGTCTCACGGCCCGTCGCCAGCATCGAAACGCCGAGACAGGGGTGGGCCACATCTTCCCGTGAAATGTGGGATGCGTGATTTTGGTCCATCGGTCGCGATGTCTGGGCCACTTTTCGGAAGCAACTGGTACATCGGAGATGGGGGAAAGCTTATGACGTTAGCGTTTGTGTTTCCAGGGCAAGGGGCGCAGTCCGTGGGGATGGGTCGAGACTTGTTCGACGGATTTTCCGTCGTTCGCGAAACCTTTGCAGAAGCGGATGAGGCGTTGGGATTTGCACTGAGCAAAATATTTCTTGAGGGCGATGAAGCCGAACTGCGCTTGACGTATCACACGCAACCTGCGCTACTCACGGTAGGGATTGCTGCATGGCGGGCATTTTCCGAAACGGTTTCCTGTGCTCCCGCTTTTGTCGCCGGGCATAGCCTCGGTGAATATACAGCACTGGTGGCGAGCGGTGCATTGCCGTTCGCAGAAGCGGTACGGATTGTCTATCAGCGGGGACGGCTCATGGACGAAGCCGTGCCCGCAGGTCAAGGGACAATGGCTGCCGTATTGGGGCTCGAGGAAGACAAGCTGGCGGAGGCTTGTCGCGCCGTCAGTACGCCGGAAGATGTGGTGGAATTGGCGAACTTAAACTGTCCTTCCCAAGTTGTGATTTCCGGGACGGTCCTCGGTGTTGAGCGCGGTACAGAGGCAGCCAAAGCTGCAGGTGCTAGGCGGGTAATTCCCCTCGTGGTTAGTGGCCCGTTTCATTGTTCGCTGATGAGGCCAGCGGCTAGTCGATTGAGTGCGATTTTGCAGGAAGCTCCCTTTATGGAGGCCTCTGTCCCTGTGGTTGCGAATGTCAATGCAAAAAGCTATACAAGTCCGGCACAGGCACGGCAGGCTCTGACCGAACAGCTCTACTCTCCAGTGCGTTGGCAGGCTGACGTAGAGGCTATGCTGGCGGCGGGCGTGAATGTGTTTTTAGAGTTTGGCGTGGGTTCTGTACTGTCCGGACTGATTAAAAAAATCAATCGCAATGTGACATGCGCGTCGATTGAAGATGGGGCGAGTTTGGCTTACGCAGCAAATCTAGTGCGGGGGTAGTCGAGAATGACGTCAGAAAGTAGGGCGGATGGTATGGGGAAAGTGTCATTAGTGACCGGGTCGTCTCGTGGCATTGGACGAGCCATTGCGGTAGAACTGGCAGCGGGCGGTGGACAGGTGGTGGTTAACTATGCTGGTCGGGTTGAAGCCGCAGAGGAGACGGCAAGACTCGTCCGGGCCGCAGGCGGTGAGGCGCTGTTGGTTCAAGCCAATGTGAGGCAAGTCTCCGAAGTCGAGCGCTTAGTGCAGTGCGTGCTGGAGCGATTCGGTCGCATTGATGTACTAGTCAACAACGCTGGCGTAACAAGGGACGGTCTTCTGGTGCGGATGAAAGACAGCGACTGGGATGAGGTCTTAGAAACCAATTTGCGCGCAGCATTTTACGTGACGCGAGAGGTTGCCCGTCCCATGATGAAAGCGCGCTATGGACGAATCATCAACATTGCTTCCGTCGTGGGCGTTATTGGTAATCCAGGACAGGTGAACTATGTGGCGTCGAAAGCCGGACTGATAGGTCTGACAAAGTCGGTCGCCAAAGAGTTGGCGCCTCGCCATATCACCGTCAATGCGATTGCACCGGGCTGGATTGAAACCGACATGACTGAGGCCCTGTCGCCAGAAACACTGGCTTCGATGCGTTCGGCCATCCCCCTAGGGAGGCCGGGAAAACCGGAAGATGTGGCCGCAGCGGTCGGATTTTTGGCTTCGGAACAAGCCAATTACATCACAGGTCAGGTGCTTCATATCGACGGCGGAATGGCCATGTAGTATACTCTTTCGCGGGAGGTGATAGCATGTCTGAAGTTTTTGATCGAGTAAAGACAATCATTGTCGACCGTCTTGGTGTCGACGCGTCTAAGGTCGCACCGGAGGCAACGTTCAAAGAAGACTTGGGGGCAGACTCTCTGGATGTGGTTGAACTTATCATGGAATTAGAAGACGAGTTTGATATGGAAATCTCGGATGAGGATGCGGAGAAAATTGTTTCTGTGGGTGACGTGGTAAATTACATCTCCTCCCACCAATAGTCACGAGTTTCTGGCTCAAATCGGAGTCCCCGTGCGATTGCCGGGGCTTTCTGTCGTATCAGGGAGGTGGCAATACGTTGCGGCGAGTTGTGGTGACTGGACTGGGAGCAGTAACTCCCATAGGGAATGATGTGGAAACATTTTGGGAGAACCTATTAAGCGGAAAGTCGGGAATTGTGCCGATAGACCGATTTGACGTGTCGGATTATCCTGTGCGGATTGCCGGTCAGGTCAAAGGATATGAACCGGAAAAGTACATGGATAAGAAAGAAGTGCGGCGAATCGACCTCTATGCTCAGTATGCGGTGGGCGCCGCAATGGAAGCGCTCCTGCACTCGGGACTGAAAATCACTGAGGAGAACAGAGCTCGTGTCGGTGTCTACATTGGGTCCGGAATTGGCGGACTTCAAACGATGCTGGAAAATCATACACTGCTCATAGAACGCGGTCCGAAGCGGGTGTCCCCGTTTTTGGTTCCAATGATGATTTCGAACATGGCATCAGGCTACATCTCGATGATGACTGGGGCAATGGGACCTAATTTGGCGCCTGTGTCCGCGTGTGCGACAGGAACGCACGCCGTCGGGGATGCGTTTAAAATTATCGCTCGTGGGGACGCGGATGCCATGATTTGTGGCGGTGCAGAAGCGACCATTTGTGATTTGGCTCTTGCCGGATTCTCAAATATGAAAGCCCTGTCCACCCACAATGACCACCCGGAGAGGGCGAGTCGGCCATTCGACCGCAATCGAGACGGATTTGTCATGGGCGAAGGTGCTGGAGTGGTAGTTTTAGAATCGCTCGATGCTGCCATTGCGCGCAATGCGAGGATTTTGGCGGAAGTCGTCGGCTACGGACTGTCGGCAGATGCTTATCATCTGACAGCGCCAGAGCCCAGTGGTCGCGGAGCGTCGCTCGCTATGCAGTCGGCACTGAACGACGCTGGACTGGAACCGACGATGGTTGACTACATCAATGCTCACGGGACGTCGACGGATTTAAACGACAAACTGGAGACGCTAGCCGTTAAATCCGTGTTTGGAGAACATGCATATCGGTTTTGCCTAAGTTCCATCAAGTCTATGACGGGGCACTTGCTCGGCGCCGCTGGGGGCGTGGAAGCAGTGGCCACCGTGAAAACTTTGCTCACCGGCATGGTGCCGCCCACCATTAATTACGAAACCCCGGATGAGGAATGTGATCTCGATTATGTCCCGAACCGTGCGCGTCACCTGGATGTCAAAGTCGCCATGTCCAACTCCTTTGGATTTGGTGGACACAATGCGTCCATTCTTCTTCGCCAGTACACTCCGAACTGATTTTCACTTTATAGTATTTGCGTTGTGAACGTTTTCGGAGGGCGGCTGTGGTTCCCAACAACCATGTCATGTCCCTCACGAAATGAGTGCCTGAGGGCGGTGAGCTGATGCCCTGCCTTCGGGCGTTGGGTTGGAACATGAAGAACCAAAAATTTGTCTGGATGGTAAGGAATGATCATTTCTGTTCCGGGATTGTCGGCTGACGGAAGCTGTGACCTCGTTGGCAGACTGGTGTTCATTCCTTACCGTCTGGTCTGGAGTGCTGAAAATGCCTGAAAAAGAGACAACGGAGTCTCGTTGGGATGTAAAATTCTCCCCGCTCTTGGAACTATGCGGAGTGACTTTTCGAAATGTGGCGCTACTTCGCCAAGCGTTTACTCATGCTTCGTTTCGAAATGAGCATCGTCGACTGCATATGGGAGACAATGAAAGGCTCGAATTTTTGGGCGATGCTGTCTTAGAACTCATCGTTAGTGACTACTTGTACCAAAAGTATCCGGATTTATTAGAGGGGCAATTGACGCGAATGCGGGCGAGCATCGTCTGCGAACCGTCGTTGGTCGGATTCGCTCAACGATTAGGTTTTGAGCGTTATATTCGCCTTGGACGTGGCGAGGAACGCTCTGGGGGGCGAAATCGGCCAGCACTTCTCGCGGATGTCTTCGAGGCTTTTGTAGGGGCCATCTATTTAGATGGGGGCTATGAAGCGGCGCGAGGTTTTGTATATCGGCATGTTATCGCGCACTTAGATGGTCTCGTGGCAGGAACGGATTATAAAACTCTTCTCCAGGAATGGGTCCAGCAACACATGCACGGAGCGGTTCTGCGCTATAGCACGGTCGAAGAGCGGGGACCAGCTCATGCGCGGGAGTTCGTCGTATCGCTCTCGATTCGAGACGAGGTTATCGGCGAAGGCGTTGGCAAGTCGAAAAAAGAAGCGGAACAGAAAGCCGCGCGCATGGGGTTCGAACACTTGGTTCAAGCGACGGACGGAGGGCATTGAATTGTTCTTGAAACGTCTCGACCTAAGCGGATTCAAGTCATTCGCAGACAAGACCACGCTCGAGTTCTCACCAGGCCTCACGGCTGTTGTGGGACCGAATGGTAGCGGAAAGAGCAATGTTGCGGATGCGGTTCGTTGGGTTCTCGGTGAGCAAAGTGCGAGGTCGTTGCGTGGGGCCCGGATGGAGGATGTCATTTTTGCGGGCAGTGAGACCCGCCGAGGGGTCAACTTCTGTGAAGTCACTTTGACATTGGACAACGAAGATGCTCATTTGCCGCTAAGTTATTCGGAAGTGACAGTGACTCGCCGCCTCTATCGGTCTGGAGACAGCGAGTATTTCATCAACCGGCAACCATGCCGCTTAAAAGATGTCCATGAACTGTTTATGGACACGGGGCTAGGGCGCGAAGCTTACTCGATTATCGGGCAAGGGCGAATTGAGGAAATGCTGTCCACGCGTCCCGAGGACCGACGTGGCCCATTTGAGGATGCGGCCGGGATCGTCAAATTCAAATTTCGTCGGCGTGAGGCCGAGCGCAGACTCGAAGAGACTGCGGCGAACTTGACGCGCGTGGAAGACATCGTTGCAGAGTTGGAACGTGAGGAAGGTCCATTAGCTGTCGAAGCAGAGCGTGCCAGAGAGTATCAAGCCGCAGAACAAGCTTTGAAAGAGGTTGAATTGCAACTGTTAATGGTGGATATCGAAGCGTTGGCGCTTCGCCAAAGTCAACTCTTGGCTGAGCGGACAGAGGCGGAAGCGGCGAAAGCGACGCTTGTAGCGACACTCGAAGAGGCGGAAGAAGCGGCGCGTAAAGTGTTTGCGAGTGTCGAGGAACGGTCCGCCCGAATTGAGTCGCTGCAGTCGGTGTTGGCCGACTGGAGCGACCAGCGGCAGGTTGCCTTGCGACAGTTGGCGGTTCTCAGGGAACGCAAGGCGCATACTGTCGCTATGATGGAGGAGAGGTCTCGCCAGCATCAAGAGATACTGTCCGAAATCGCAGAGTGGACAACGAACCGGTCAGAAATCTTCGAGAGACAGGGACAACTTGAATGCGATTGGCAGCGCTATCAGAACGCTGTCCAAGAACTTTCGAAACAGGCCGAGACGACAGGTAGAGAGGCGTTGGAACAGGAATTTGCGGGTCTGAATCGTACGTTCCTCGCTTTACATCAAGAGGTTGCGGCGGCGAAAAGCGAGTGGCAAGCCGCTGAGGCGTCAATCGAAGGTAGCGTTGAGAGACGACGGTGGGTAGCGGATCAAACGGTGCATATGGAGGAGCAACTGGCTCAGGTCGTGACGAAGCTGGAGGCCGTGACGAAACGCCAAGCTGTTCTTACGGAAGAAGCGGAGCGGCTTCAGTATGTTTCTCAACAGTTGACTGAAGATTACCGATTGCAGACAGCAGAGGAGCAGGGTATTTCCGACATGTGTCGGAAGGCTGAGTCGCAGCTTTCTGCTCTGTCGTCTCGAATTGAAATTTTAAAAGACTTAGAGTCCGGCTACGATGGCTACGCGCTCGGAGTAAAGACCGTCTTGCAGGCAGTAGAGGCTGGCCGACTGCACGGGGTTCACGGCAGCGTGGCGAATTTGTTGGTCGTGCAGCCATCTTTTGAAGTGGCTATTGAGACGAGCTTGGGGGCTGCTCTCCAGAACTTGGTGGTCGGCTCGGAAGCGGATGCGCGGGCGGCGATTGCCTATCTGAAGCAGCGTCAGTCCGGTCGCGCCACCTTTATGCCCCTGGACGTCATAAAACCGCGCCGCATTTCTGCTGAAGAGGAGCGAACCGCTCGTTCTCATCCCGACTGTATCGGAATTGCCGCCGAATTGGTTGTCGTCGACCAAGCTTATGAATCGGTCCTCTGGCATTTGCTTGGTAATGTGTTGGTTGCGGACTCGCTCGTGGCTGCCAATCGAATCGCGAAAGCGGTTCGCTATCGTTTGCGGATTGTAACTCGCGAAGGTGACGTGGTGGCACCTGGGGGGGTTATGTCGGGTGGAAGTCAAGGTCGGAGAGGACCCGGTTTGCTTGGCAGGTCTCGGGAGCGCAGCGAATTGGAGGAACGACTTCTCGTGGAGCGTCGAAACTTCGAGCAAGGGAGCGCTTCTTTAAAAGAAATTCAGCGGCGTGTTGGGGAAACGCGGCGGCGTAGTCAAGAGATTGCAGACGAGCAGGCGGCGAATCGCAGCGCCAATCACCAACTGGAACTCGAACTGCGCGAACTCGAATCTCAAAAGACCAGTGTGGCTCACCGCATAGCAGATTTGCGGGCAGAGATGGAGTCCTTTCAGATGGGCAATCGAGCCGCGCATGACCGCTCCGAGATGGCGCAACAGGCCATGGTTCGCAAAGAGGCAGAGATTGTCGACGTAGAGGCGCGCCTGGCGGAGATTCGGGTTCAATTGGAGACAGCTGACGCTCGGGTTCAAGAGAGACGTGCCGAGATGGCAAACGCCCGGGTCGAGTTGGCGCGGTTAGACCAAGAGAGAGCGGCTCTCGAGCAACGGCGAGCTGAGTGTGACCTGAGAGTGAAGCGCCTCGAAGACCGTCTCGCAGAACTCGGCAGAGAGGCCGAACGTCTTGAGTTGACCGCGGCAGACCTTGAGTCCGAAGAAGCTTCCCAGGCAGAACGGCTCTCGCGGATCGAGGGAGAGACGGCTGGTCTCGATGAAGCCATTCAGGCGGTTCGGATGCAGAGACAAGAAGCAGATGTCGATTACAAGCGGGCGGAAGAACGGGTTTCGCGACTTCGTCTCGATGTAGGCATGGTCGATGATCGGCTGCATCGCGCAGCGGTGGTCGCGGAGCGCGGAGATGGAGAACTGCGGCATGCTCTGGAGAGGCTTGGGGAGCAGTACAGTATGACTTACGAGTGGGCTAAGGAACGTGTCGCTGTGGACACTGACGTCAGTTCAGCTCGTCAACGTGCTCGCGAGTGGAGGAGTAAGCTTCAAAGCATGGGAGATGTGCGGCTGGCGGCCCTTGATGAATGGACACGTTTGACGGAACGCTTGACCTTTTTACACGCACAGAGAGACGATATTCAAGAGGCGCAGGCCGAGTTGCAGGGAGTGTTGAATGATTTAGATAGCGAAATGTCTGCACGTTTCCAAGAAGCCTTTGAGCGCATACGCATTGAGTTTCAAATTGCGTTTCGTCAACTGTTTCAAGGCGGTCGTGCCGATTTGTCGCTGACGAATCCAGAGGACATTCTCTCAACTGGCATCGAAGTTCATGCTGAGCCTCCCGGAAAAAAGCTTCAGAGTCTCAACCTTCTCTCGGGTGGCGAGCGCGCCTTGACTGCGATGGCCTTGTTGTTCGCTATTCTGCGTGTGCGCCCCGTGCCCTTTTGTGTGTTGGACGAAGTAGAGGCGGCGTTGGACGAGGCGAACGTAGGGAGATTTGCTTTGCAGTTGCAATTGTTTGCGGCAAGTACCCAGTTTATTGTCATTACGCATCGGCGAGGAACGATGGAGGCGGCGGATGTGCTGTACGGGGTGACCATGCAGCAGTCGGGCATTTCTTCGCTCGTCAGCGTACGCCTCACGGATGACAGGAATATGGAGTTGGCGTGAGGCGATACTGGCCAAGACTTTGTTGACGCTCTTTAGCGCGTTCCTTTCGATGAGGGACACGACAGCGTTGGCGAGTCGAAGTCACCTGAACTGCGGATGAGTGGAGGGGTACGTGTGGGGTTATTCGACCGGTTTAAACGCGGGTTGCAAAAGAGCCGCGGAGCTATTTTTGGGCGTTTGGAGCGCTGGTTTTCTTCAGGGAAGTTGGACGACACCGTCTACGACGAGATGGAAGAAGCTTTTCTCAGCGCGGATATGGGTTTTGAGACGAGTGTTCAGTTGGTGGATCGCGTTCGTAAATTGGCGCGCGAGCAGAAGTTGACAGACCCCGCTGGCCTGCCGGATTTGATGATTCGTGCCATGGTCGAGCAGATGAGTTCCCTCAAAACAGAGATGAATGTCGCAGAGACGGGGCCGACACTCGTGCTTGTCGTTGGCGTCAACGGCGCGGGTAAGACGACCACGATTGGAAAACTCGCACATGCCCTCCAGAATGATGGGAAAAGTGTACTGATGGCAGCTGGCGATACGTTTCGAGCTGCAGCGAGCGAACAATTGGTGGAATGGGGGAAGCGCGTAGGCTGTGATGTGGTTCGACATATGCCCGGTGCAGACCCTGCGGCAGTGGTGTACGATGCGATTGCTGCCGCGAAATCGCGCAAAGTCGATGTCATTCTCTGCGATACAGCAGGGCGTCTACAAAACAAAGAGCATCTGATGGCGGAGTTGGCGAAAATTTATAAAGTTGCAGCCCGCGAATTGCCGGGTGCGCCTCATGAGGTTCTGCTTGTGCTCGATGGGACTACCGGGCAAAATGCATTGAGTCAAGCCAAAGTGTTTGGGGAGGTTGTGCACGTCACGGGGATTGTCCTGACAAAGCTGGATGGTACTGCGAAGGGTGGGGTCGTATTGTCGATTCAGCGAGAGCTATCGCTTCCAGTAAAATGGATTGGGCTTGGGGAAGCGGTCGACGATTTGGAGCCATTTAATGCGGAAGCGTTTGCCACTAGTATTTGCAAAAATTAGTCCGCCGTGACATCCCTCATCCTCGGTAATGGCACTAGAAGCTCCGTTTGATGTTGTTTTCGTCGGGTACTGTGTCAAGGAGAGGAGCTTGACAAGGGTGGAGAGTCCGAATATCATAGAGAAGGTTTCACGGCTGACTAGGCTGTATGATTTTTACGCTGCTCTGTTGACGCCGAGGCAACGCCAGATGTTTGAATTGCACTATTTCGAGGATTGGTCTTACGCCGAAATTGGCGAGCATTTGACCATCTCGCGTCAAGCCGTTTACGACCAATTGGCGCGGGTTGCGGATCAGTTGGAACACTACGAGGAGCTTCTCGGACTGGTTTTTGCAGATGCGTTACAGCGAGATCGGACGAAGAATTTGGTGGCAACTTGGGCGGAAGTGAAGGGTGCTGTCAGTCCACTGCTGCAAGAACGCATGGAAGCGAGTATTCGTGAAATTCAGCATCTGCTAGACGCCGGAGAGAGGGGTGACAGCCGTGTTTGAGTCCCTATCGAACAGTCTGCAGAAGGCGCTTGGAAAACTTCGTGCCAAAGGCAAGTTGACGGAAGAAGACGTTTCGATGGCTATGCGCGAAGTTCGCCTAGCCCTCTTGGCAGCGGATGTCAACGTCAAGGTCATTCGCGACTTCATCCAACGCGTTCAGGAACGTGCGGTTGGGGAAGAAGTCAAGTCCAGCCTGACCCCCGGCCAGCAAGTGGTCAAAATTGTAAACGACGAATTGACCCAGTTAATGGGTGGCGAATCTTCGAAAATCAAAATGGCGGCGAAGCCTCCGACCGTCATCATGCTGGTGGGGTTGCAGGGGGCTGGCAAGACTACGGCTATTGCCAAGTTGGCACTGAGCTTCCGGCAGCATGAGCACCGACCTTTGTTGGTGGCGGCAGACGTCTATCGACCGGCCGCGATTCAGCAACTGCAAATCTTGGGAAGTCAGACGGACGTGCCGGTGTTTGAACTGGGTGTTCAAGAGCGTCCGGTAGACATTGCTCGCAGAGGACTTGAAGAGGCTCGGGCGCAAGGCGCTGATATCGTCCTTATTGACACTGCGGGACGGCTTCACGTCGACGAAGATCTCATGACCGAGTTGGAAAGCATGAAAGCCGCAGTGAATCCCGATGAAGTGTTGCTCGTGGTCGATGCGATGACGGGCCAAGATGCCGTGCATGTGGCTGAGACGTTTCATGCGCGTCTGAACATCACGGGCGTCATTTTGACGAAGATGGATGGAGACTCCCGAGGTGGTGCGGCACTCACCGTTCGCGCAGTCACGGGTTGCCCAGTCAAGTACGTGGGCATGGGAGAGAAGCTAGAGCCGCTTCAGCCGTTCTACCCAGACAGATTGGCTTCGCGTATTCTTGGCATGGGGGACGTACTGAGTCTCATTGAGCGGGCAGAACAGACCGTGGATATGGAAAAGGCGAAAGAGATGGAGCAGAAGATGCGGTCTGCATCCTTCACTCTCGATGATTTCCGGGACATGTTTCAACAAGTGCGCAACCTCGGTCCGTTAGACCAAGTGCTAAAGATGATTCCAGGTATGAACAAAATGAAAGGCATTGACAAGGTCGACCTCGGGGACCGTCGCTTCGTTCGGATGGACGCTATCATCACCTCCATGACGAAAGAAGAGCGGGCTCATCCAGATGTCATGAACGCGAGTCGGCGCCGCCGCGTCGCCATCGGGAGCGGTACTTCGGTGCGCGAGGTTAATCAGGTGCTCAATCAATTTGAGCAGACGCGGCAAATGATGAAAAAGTTTTCTGGCTTTGGAAAGAAGATGGGGAAGCGCTCGGCGCTCGGTGCGTTGAAAGGCATGGGTGGTGCAGGCTTTCCTGGGCCTATGCCGGATGCTTCGATGCTCAGTTCGCTGCCGACCGAGTCGCCTGGGTCACAGGCTCCGAAAAGAACCCACAAAAAACGCAAAAAGTAGATTTGGAGGATGGAGACATGTCAGTAAAGATTCGTTTGAAGAGAATGGGTGCCAAAAAAGCTCCTTTTTATCGCTTGGTTGTCGCAGAATCGAGATTTCCTCGCGATGGGCGCTTTATTGAGGAGATAGGTACCTACAATCCTCTGAAAGACCCGGCGCAGTTCACCATTGATGAAGCGCGTGCGTTGCATTGGCTCTCTACAGGGGCACAGCCGTCTGACACCGTGCGTCACTTGTTTCATCAAGCAGGCATCATGAAAAAGCATCACGAGGCACGTCAAAGTAAATAACCGGGAAGAGGTCGGCCTGTTTGGCCGGTCTCTTTTGGATGTTGGCGAAAACTGCAGAGTCGTGGATGGGGTGTGCTGAGTGTGCAATCGCTGATTGAATTCTTGGTCAAATCCATTGTGGATCATCCGGAGGACGTGCGGGTGACATCGCGGCTGGAGGGGCAGACTTCCATTTACACTGTGCACGTACACGCGGATGACGTGGGGAAAGTCATCGGACGCCAAGGACGGATTGCTAAGTCTTTACGAAGCATTGTGTTAGCAGCTGCTCATCGAAAACAAGAACGAGTGTCCCTGGAAATTGAAGCCTGACCGATGATGGAAAGATGATACGATGGCCATGGAGGTTAGATAATAATGGAAATTCGTCAACCGGTAGCGGTGAAATTTATTTTGACGGAGACCGCAAAACAGGAGATTATTGCCGAACAACGGAGACAAATTGAGCAATTGTCGAATGAGCTCGACCAAATCGAGGAGCAAGGAAAAGCAGCCATTGAGCAAGCGATGTCTCAAGGTGGAGAAGTTGCCAAGCAAGTTCGGGAGCAAGTCGAAGTCGAAAAGAACAATCGCCTTAACCAGCGTGAGCAGTTGATTCAATCCATTCAGCAAATTCAACAGTTGGAATTAGGTACTGAGATTCAGAATATGAACGTGGAAACGGTCATTGATGTTCGAGTGGGAGACGACTGGACCAAAGTGCTTGCTGGTTCGGAGATTGTCATTAAGGATGGCGTTGTCATCGATATTCGGCGAGCTGGTCAGTCTTTTCAGGAATAAGAACCGCCGCAGATGTGAAGATGCGGTTCAGTGCTGTTGTGCTGAGCCGCTTTTTGCTGTCGCGAGAGCACGGACCTGAATGTTCGTGCACAACAAGAGACTGGGGGGCGAAAATGTGAATCAAGTGGACAGTGGACCATACTACGCTGTTGGAACTATTGTGGGTCCGCACGCTCTGCTGGGAGAAGTGAAAGTATTCCCGCGGACAGATTTTCCGGATCGGCGGTTTTCTAAGAATTCCAAACTATGGTTGCGTCGTCCGGGTGAAAAACCCATGCGAGAAATTGTCGTCGAAGGTTCGCGTAAGCACTCCAAGTACCTCGTTGTGCGCTTTCGAGGAATCGACACGGTTGACGAAGCACAGGTGTGGAAAGGGATGGAATTGTGTGTTCACGAACGGGATCTATATCCGCTCCCCGAGGGCCACTTCTACATTCATCAACTACTGCACTTGACGGTCAAGACGGAGGATGGACAACTCGTAGGGGAGATTGTGGACGTCTTGCAGCCGGGCGCCAATGATGTGTACGTTGTACGTGGTCCTCTACAGTCGAAAGACGTGCTACTACCAGCCATCCCGTCTTGTGTGCTCGATGTCAATATAGAGTCGCGTGAGATGACTGTTCACCTTCTACCAGGCCTTCTCGATGAGGAGGATGCTCCGTGAACATTGTCATTCTGACGCTGTTCCCGGAGATGTTCGATGGTGTGCTGCACTCGAGTATTCTGCGGCGAGCGCAGGCGGCAGGCGAATTGCATGTAGAACTGGTTAATTTTCGTGACTATGCAGAGGACAAGCACAGAACGGTGGATGATTACCCGTTTGGCGGAGATGCTGGTATGTTGCTCAAACCGCACCCGCTCTTTCGTGCTGTCGAGTCTCTGCAGAACCGAACTCCTGAGTTAGAAACGGCGCGAATTGTCCTTCTCTCACCGCAAGGGCGAGTCTTTAACCAGTCGGTTGCGGCAGAGTATGCATTGGAGGACAACTTGATTCTCATTTGTGGGCACTATGAAGGGGTGGACGATCGCGTTCGTGCACACCTTGCCACAGAAGAACTGTCTTTGGGAGACTTTGTGTTGACGGGTGGCGAGATTGCTGCGATGGCAGTGATGGATGCTGTCGCCAGATTGCGTCCAGGCGTTCTTGGCAATGCACAATCCTTAGTGGCGGAATCTCATCAGACTGGACTGCTGGAGTATCCGCAGTTCACTCGTCCGGCGATGTATCGCGGCTTTGCTGTCCCAGACACTTTGATGAGTGGTAATCATGCCAAGGTTGAGGAGTGGCGGCATCGGCACGCTCTCTACCGAACGTGGTCCAAACGCCCAGAATTATTGCGGCAACGCGAGTTGTCCGATGTGGAGAGAGAATGGATACGTCTCTTTGAAGCGGGGGATTTTCAAGGTGCGGGCATTGAAGTGCGATGACGCAGGCTGTTGAAATCAAAACTATTTCAAGGGAAATGAAATAAAAAATCACGTTTCGACAAAAAAAGACTTGCAAAAGGAGCGAGGGCGAGGTAAGATAGTCGCTGTCGCTTCACCACGGAGCGGGGCGAAAGAGCCCTGAGGCGAGGGGAAAGAGACGAGCGTCCCTTGAAAACTAAACACGCACACCATCCGAAAGAACGAAGAAGACAAGACCAGTCGAAAGAC
>NZ_JAMCCX010000029.1 GCF_024706985.1 Alicyclobacillus sp. SP_1
TGGTGGTCATGGTGGTCATGGTGGTCATGGTGGTCATGGTGGTCATGGTGGTCATGGTGGTCATGGTGGTCATGGTGTGCTGCCGCCAATTTGCGATATTGGCAAAGGTCGCAGTTCATAAACGACTGACCAACGGCGGCTTCTTCACAGCGCTGCCGGACAATCTCAAGTAGCACTGGATGGTCTCCAAAATATCCAGCCATGGTCATGGACACGTGCGGAAACTCCATTTGGAGTTGTTCCAAAACACCTTGCATACGCTTGATGAGCACTCCTGTGAAGAGAAAGTACGGAACGACCACAATGCGCTTTGCGCCGAGCTTCACAGCGCGTCGAATTCCATCAGGGAAGCGCGGAAAAGTAATGCCGGTGAAACACACCTCGACATTTTGAACGCCAGTCCGCTCCCATAATTGGCGAGCAATTTTATATAAATCTCCGTTGGCATCTGGATCACTGCTTCCACGCCCCATCAAGACAATGGATGTCTCGTCAGGGAGGACGTCCGTCACTTGTTCGCCGAACCGAGCAGAAAGAAGATCGATCATCTCCTCATGGAGACCAATATTTCGCCCGTAAACCATTTCGACATTCGGATACTTTTTTCGGCCAGCATCCAAAAATTCGGGAATTTCCAATTTGACGTGAGAGGCCGCGAGAAGAATGACTGGAACTGCAACAATTCGCGTGGCACCGCGCGCCACACAGGCATCCACCCCATCTAAAATCGTCGGGTTTGCCAATTCAAGAAAGCAACTCTCTACATTCGAATTCTGCCATCTCGTTCGATAGCTCTCGACAAACGCCTGAAACTCCTGATTGCCGTCGTCATCCCTACTTCCATGACCCACCAACAATATGAACTCGCTCAAAGAAAAACCTCCTTCGCCTTTTGCGAACGGAGGGTATTTGCAGGAAAACTCTATCAAAAAAGCACTCTTTCTCCATGAAAGAGTGCTTGTTCACGACAGAGGTCGCCCACAAACACCTCCCTATCGACCGTAGGTAGTGACGGTGTTCCGAGAAGAGGCAGGTTTCCTGGCTCGGGGTCAACGTCTTGAGCAACCTTCCCAGACCATCAGGCCCAGTGGATTTTGCCGAGACTCACCCATACAGTGGCGGGACCGCACCGGCTTTTCACCGGTTTCCCTATTGAGTCCATCGTGAAATGGACACCTCTTCCGCCTATGCAATTTAAGCAACATGTTACACGTCCTACCCTCTGACGTCTAGTCGATCACAAAAAAGATATCGGATGAACCTACTCCTCTTCATTCCACTCAAAACTTTGCAAGTGGCGGATGAATTGGTTCGATCCGCTTTGTAAATCGCTCTCCAACTCCTCTCTCAGCGCTTTTGCTACTCCTGGATGATGGCCACCCGACGACAACGCAATAAGGATTCCCCCACGCCGAACGATGGCAGGCATCGCCCACGGAGTCGAGGCTCCATCATCTGCCACATTGCACCACACGCGCAGACGTTCCGCTTCCTCGGCAACGCGTTGATTGACGTCTCTGCAATTGGTCGCCGCGACCACCATCCATGCACCTGACAAATCCCCGTCCTGATAAGGTCGATCTCGCCACTTCACACGCCCCATTTTTTCCAATTCGATCATAGGTTCTACGACTTCAGGACTCACGACCGTCACATCCGCGCCCGCATCCAACAGCTTGTTGAGTTTGCGCAGCGCGACCATCCCTCCACCGACAACAACGCAATGCCGATTCGTCAAATCAAATGCACCCATGAACAACGTTCTCTGTGCCCGAATGCCAATCCGCCTCCCCGTTCCACTCTCGGACTTCGCCACTCCATTTTCTCACACCGTCGCAACTCTCTCTCCAGTCTCTAGATTTCGACTCGATGCAAAACGAAGGTGGGGAGCCACTATGACGGCCCTAGTGACTTTGACGTCCTTGACGGCGACAGACTGAGACCTAGGGGAGTATGGATATCGAAAAACAAGCCGCCCCTGTTACGAGGCGGCTTGTGGTCCGGAAATTTAGATTTTGAAGGCGACAACGACCAAAATAGACAGCGTCAGAAGGAGTATAAACGATAGCCACCGCCCATACAGCCGGAGAGACCGTCGAACCATAGCCCCGTCCGCAGTACCTACCATGTCCTTACTGACCGCACTCAGCATGAACATACTGAGCAAGACGATGATGATGCCTAACCCAGCCATGTACTGAACCCAGAATTCGGCCATTTTCGTATGGCGGATCATAAACAACATGGGAATACCACCAATCAGGAGGAACGCGGCTCCAATGTGCGACAGTCGCGTGACACCCCGCACAACGCTCGGGAGAATGTGGAATTTCTCAGACTCTGGTTTGCGGCGCATGGTCATTAATAGAAATCCTACCGTTACGAGACTTCCAAACCAAAGGACAATTCCAAAGATATGAAGGAACCAAAACAGATGATACATCTCACCCCGCCCTTTCTGTTGTCCGGTTGGTCAGCGCGTGCCAAACCAGTCCACCATCCACTGTAACATAGATGCGACTAGCCGCTGCCTGACGAACCAGCAGATACCCGACGTTGTGGTGAACAAAATCCAACTGTTCGAGAACTCCATCAGGTAGTCGTCCATTGACTAAACTCCACGAAACTCCGCCATTTTTTGTTTCCCACAGGGATGGTTTCTTAGCTCCGCGGATTGCATACCACTCCTCGGCATGAACACCATCTAAGAGAACGGGCTCTTTGTCGATATCGCTCACGTCTTGACTACCCCAAGTTGTCGCATTTTGGAAAGACCAGATTCGACCACCATCTACAGTGGTGAAAGACAGCAATTTTGCGGCCGTGCCGTCTTGTTCAAGAACCATATCCACACCCTGTCTTGAATTGCTCCAAGTCGGCGCAGCCGTTAGGAATCGGGCATTTGCGGGACGCCTGAAGCCAGAAAGTTGCGCGGGTGCCCAACGTTCGGCACCATCCACAGAGCGCAGGAGCAACACATCATGCGGGTTGTCCGCAGCACCCGTGAGGAATATACGGTGAAGACCATCACTTGAGAGTTGGTCTTGTGCCGCAATAGTTGGCCATGCAGGCACAACGGTAGGAGATATCCATTTATCCCCTGTTGTCGTAGTTTGAAATAACACCGGATAACGTTGAAATTTGTAAGGTAGTACGCTGACGAGCGCGGAATGAACATTGGAAAAGTCGGCCAAGATGCCACCGCGCACGCTGATACCTTCTGGTGTTACATCCTTCCAGATACGACCTCCGTCGGTGGTTGTGTCGACCGTTTCATACGGCCCCTTTGTGACCAATGCCCATCCATCTTCAGAATTCATCATGTGAAGTTCATCAAATCCTGATGGATGGACGATACCAGACGCTGGCGCTTTCAGAGAGACCGAAATCGCCTCCGACGGCGGGACGGACACTCCGAGAATCTTATCGAGATAGTCCGCCAGCAAGTTTGCGTACGATCCGAACAACGACAGATGAGCACTTCCATTCGCCAACCATTTCTCATCGCCTTTAGGAGTGATGAAGTAGTATTGGTCAGCGTGGTTAATCATGCCCAATTTGGGCACGCCAACATACTCTCCGTAGGCTTGCCAGACCTGCTTCAACAAAGGTACGCTCGTCGACGTCAAGTATTCGAAATTATGGAGGTGATTCAAATTGTGCTCCGCATCAAACTGGTCAATGGCGGCTACCGAGTGGACGAGCGGATTGGCACAGACGGCTATCAGTTCCACTTTGGCTGCGTTGGCTCCGAGTTCTTGATCGGCTTGTGCCATCTCCGCCGCTACGACAGGACAGTCGTCGTAACAAACGGGATCGAGAAACGTAAGCAGGACGGCTTTGCCTCGAAACTGACTCAACGACACGGCTTGACCACGCTGATTGACCAGGGTGAAATTGGGCGCCGGTCTGCCGACGGGTGTGAGCCCCGAATAGTCTAATGCTGCCGAATCGGCTGGTTTCTGAGGCAAAAGGTGAACGGCCAACGCACGGATGGGAAACGCGACAATCGCTAGACCTGCCACCACAGACATGGAGACAACAAGTCGCCGTCGAAGTCGCGGCGTGAAACGCGATGCAGTTGCGTCTGAATGATGCACAACATCCTGGCTCGTCTTTGTCTCAACGCGCAGGAGTTGCATGTAGACCACGAGCATAAACAAGACGGGCAGAGCAGTATTCGGGTCTGTTCCAAAGCCCCCAACCACGCCAAAATCTTGACCCAGCCACCAGGCAAAGAGGAGCACCACCATGGTCAATACGTGAGTGAAGACATGCCTGGGGATGGCCATCCAAAGAAGGACGAGGAGGACAGGGAGAGCGACAAACGAGGCATTCCAAAGAACGGGATGGACATTCAAAAGAGCTGCGAATGTGCGAAGCGGTGCAGCCATGAACGACGGTTGGCTCATGTCTGCCATTTGTAAAATAGCGGTCGAAAGTGTTCCTTTTTCCCAAAATTGAGCAGAAGGTAGCGCTTGTAGAAGGGCGGAGAGTCCCCAATAACCTGCCATCAGCCAGGGAATGACTCGCATCACGCGACCGTCCTGCCAACGTTTGGCCGACTGCAAGAGAAGAAGGGCTGCGACGGCGTAGACGAGGACAGAACCAGGAGTACCCGTCAGCCAAGTTCCGCCATTAAAAACCCCACCAGCTCCTTCTCCGAGCAACCAGACGACCACCGCCCAAAGAATAGAGGCCCACATGCCCAGTCTCCCCAAGCGCCGCGTGGGGCCAAGAAAAAAACTGACACCGATTAATATTTGTATAAAGACGGTACATCCGTCAAAGAAAAGCGGATGGGTGGACCAGGCAACCACGCTAGCCTGCAGCATCTCCCGCAGCCACGCAGGCTGTCCGGAAATCATCGGGGCTACAACACCAGAAATAAACTGATTGCTCATTCCGGGCTGTGCCTGCAGCAGCCCATCCAGTATCCATAACCCTCCAAAAAAATATTGCAGCCATTGATGCGGACGAGGATAAGCATCGTTTATTTGCATCGGAACGCCTGAAGCCTTCGACTGTGCAACGCGCGAGCGCATGATGAGGACGAGAATGCCAACGAGGACGGCAACGACCACCGCTTGTTCTCCAAGCAATCGATAGAACGACAACAAAACTGCTAAAGGCGGTGCATGATACATATCCATAAACAGTATCCCTCCATTGCACGTGCGCTGCTTACCAATCTAGCACCGTTGCGGTATGCTTGCAAAGTACTGCGGTGGGACGTATGCTCGATAAAAGATAGATGATGATGGAGGACAAAGCGTGAGTATGAGGCGTGGGCGCGCAATGCGAAAGTACGAGCTGATACTGCTGACACTCGTCGCGTTGCCTTTCAGTTTGTCGGGATGCGCTTCCCGTTACGGAGCAGCACCGCGCTTTAAGAATGCAAATACTATCGGTTTACACGTGCAAATGCAGACAACGCCGAGCCCTCCTGTAGCCTTGAAAGACGTGAAGGTCCTTGTCCAACTCCAGAGTGGCACAAACCATCTGGAATGGACGCAAGTCCGCGTTTCTGAAGTCATGTCCGACATGAGCATGCCACCACTGACCAGTGTGCTGCATAAAATCCGCAAGAACACCTATTCCGGAAAAGTCATCTTTACCATGGGTGGACCTTGGATAGTGACCGTCATCGCCGAGAAAGAAGGGAAATCTTACGGCCAACAGTTCCACATGGACGTACGACAATAATTCGAAAGTCTCCAAACGACGCTCCTCGGCCGGGTATCTCGCGGCAGCACTGATTTTATTTGCTGCTAGTGTGTCCCGACCGATTCACCAAGTGCTGACGGAGTGGAGTCGCAAGTCGGCGGTGTTGCCGCAGGATATCTCCTACTTTCTCCTTCTTCTCTCAGGAGAACTGACGGCTATCGCTCTTTCCCGCAGT
This sequence comes from Alicyclobacillus sp. SP_1, assembly GCF_024706985.1. Classification (GTDB taxonomy): domain Bacteria; phylum Bacillota; class Bacilli; order Alicyclobacillales; family Alicyclobacillaceae; genus Alicyclobacillus_I. The sequence goes on from NZ_JAMCCX010000029.1 coordinate 5,903, forward strand.
ACGGCCTCTGGTGCCCGCAGTGTGATTCGAATCTTATTCGCAAAGCGGAGTGAAGCAGGGCGTGAGGAAATCCTCCGCTCCTCGGCAGCAGCAATGATTGTTCTCGGCATGTTGCCGACGCTCGCGTGGACCATTCCGCAACTGAACTTATTTATTAATCTGCATATTGGATTCCTTACGGAAGTCGACTTTCTACTGTTCGTGATGGGATTTCTCGCAGGAACCGCGTGGAGCATCCTTCTGCCGCAAAAAGCTTGGTTAGGATTGCTCCTCACCCCAGGCATCGTCTTTATGACGTTAGTGAATGTATTGAGTCGCTACAGTTGGTAAGATAGGTGGTAGGTCCTTGAATCTTCAATTACTCCTCGCCAGCGCGGCGAGCGTCGGTCTTCTCCAAGGCTTTTTACATTGCTCTGGCATGTGCGGCCCCTTTGTTCTAGCCTATAGCATGGCCACGGTGCCGAAATCAACGGATGGAGGCACAGTCGTTCCCCCATCCGTGTGGAAAGTTCTACTTCGCAATCACTTGCCACACAACCTTGGTCGTGTCACCGCCTTCACGGTCCTTGGAGTGGTCTTTGGCGCCATTGGGTCGTTCCTCAACGTCATCGGCGCCACCACCGGCATTGAGGCCATCGCTGGATTCATCGGCGGCGGTTTGATGATTTGGTGGGCTATCGACGAATTTCGCACCGGACATGGTGGCGCGTTCGTCGAAAAGTGGTCGCTGTTGCAATGGAAGCCCGTACAGCGATATCTGCGTCAAGGCATTCACAAATCGTCTGCCACGAGCGCTTATCTCTCTGGCACTATCCTCGGACTCCATCCGTGCGGACTTCTGTTCGCCATGCTGTTGTCCGCGTCTTCAACTGGCTCTGCCTTTAGAGGAGGATTGACACTCTTGGCTTTCGGTATTGGTACCATACCCGCTCTCTTTTCTGTCGCGATTGTCGGTTTTTACGGCCGCAAACGCCTCCAAAGCCGAACTTTTGCTTACATAGCCGCCGTATTCATTGGACTCAGCGGCGTGCTCTTCATTCTGCGTGGATTGGCAGTCAACCACTGGATACCGAGTGTGAGCCCATGGCTATTTTAGAGTGCTCCCTCTGTGGCGATCCCGTTCGTACTCCCATCCCTTCAGACCATCACGTTTTCTGCTGCCATGCCTGCAAACAGCTGTTTGAATTACTCGGCGAAAGTCAGGTGGAACAACTCAAAAGTCAGCCTGGCGTCCATTGGGACATGCTGCGGAACTTACCGTCGAATGAACGAACGAGATCGCTCGCAGAGGCAACCGACCCGCGCACCGTGCAGTGGACTCTGTCTGGCGTCTGGTGCCCATCGTGCTGCATTCTCATTGAACAGGTTCTCAAACGTCAGCCCGGTGTAGTCGGTGTACGCACCGACTTTGCCCAATCGACCGCCGAAGTGATGTATGACGGGAAACTCGCGCAAGATGTGACGCTCGCGCGCGAAGTGGAGAAACTAGGCTACAAAACGGTAGAAACGTCCCACGTGGAAATCAAAGACGATGGCCCTATGCTCGATTTGCAGAAGCGGCTCGTGGTGTCGGCCATTTTGACGTTTTTTATGATGATGCTGAGCGTACCCGTGTGGACAGGCTATCTAAAGGAACTGCCGCGCCCGCTCGAGCTCTCACTGTCGTATGGCCTGCTCGCTCTCGCCACTCCCGTCGTGTTTTGGTCGGGATGGCCGTTTTTGCGCGGCGGGTTTGCCAGCCTCACGCGACGCGTACCCACGATGGATTTGCTCATCAGCATCGGGAGCTTAGGCGCCTATCTCTACAGCATCTTGAGTCTCATCGGCGGACACGAGTACCTCTATTTTGACACTTCTGGATTACTGGTGACTTTTCTCTTGCTGAGCCGCGTCCTCGAAGCCACGACCCGTGACCGCGCCACGGCCGCGCTCGGAATGGTCGAGCGCCTCCTCCCCCGCCAAGCGCGACGGCTCGCCGCAGACGGACAGACCACCATGGTCGGCTTGGAGACGTTGCGGGCGAAAGACCAAATTGTCGTCCAGTCCGGGGAAGTGGTGCCGATTGATGGACGCATTGCCAGTGGCAGCAGTGAGATGGATGAAGCCGTGTTGACTGGGGAATCCGCACGGGTTTCGAAACACGTGCACGATCTCGTTTACGCTGGCACGACGCATCACGGCCCGACGCTGGTCGTCGACGTGATGCGGGCCGACGAAACACTGCTTGCGCAAACGGTCAGCTATGTGCGTCGGGCGCAAGAGAACTCTTCCATCTGGAAGCGACTGGCCGACCGTATCTTGGCTATTTTCGTGCCGACCATCCTGATACTCGCCTTGGCTACATTCTTCGGCGCCCTCTTCCTGCTGCACCTTCCGTTCGGAACTTCGCTGTTGCGCGCCATCGCTGTACTCGTCATCGGCTGTCCCTGTGCCCTCAGCATCGCCACACCAGTCGCTTTGATTGGGAGTGCGGAGGCACTGTCGACCCGCGGCGTCTTGCTGCGCAGTCCTGATGCGATTGAGCGCGCAGAGCACATCTCGACGGTCCTCTTTGACAAGACCGGTACCGTGACGACCGGTCGAATGCAAATGCACGCCATTTGGCCAGACTCCGAGTGGCGCGCCCCAGAGTGGCTCGCTCTGGCAGCCAGTGCCGAATTCCCGGCAGAGCATCCCATTGCTAGCGCGATCGTCCGCTATGCCGAAACCCGGCAAGCTCCTGTCCGCCCAGTCTCCGACTTTCAAGTGGAATCCGGCTGGGGCGTGCGCGGCGTGGTCGACGGGAAACGCATCGAAGTCGGCATGGCTCCGGAGCAGGGAGAGATTCCACAAGCGTGGCAGGACAAGCTCATGGAGTGGCAACAGGCGGGACTCACGACGGTTCATGTGATGGTGGACGGTCAAGTCGTTGGACTGCTGAGTCTCGCGAGCGAAGTCCGCCAAGAAGCGGCAGAAGTTGTGGCTCAATTTCGTCAAGCGGGCGTGAAAGTGGCGCTCATCAGTGGCGACCACGCCACAGCCGTATCGCAAGTCGCCGCTGCTGTCGGAATGGATACATGGCATGCGCGACAGAGCCCCTTTGATAAGGCCGCCAAAATTCGCGAACTGCAGGCGCAGGGCGAAGTGGTCTGTTTCATCGGGGATGGCGTCAACGATGGCCCCGCTTTAGTGGAGGCGAATTTGGGGATTGCCATGGGGTCGAGTGCGGACATCGCACTTGAGGCGGGTCACCTGATTCTCGCCAACAACCGCCTCCAGATGGTTCCCGAAGCGCTCCAGACCATCCGCTTGACGTCCCGCGTCATCCGTCAGAATCTCCTGTGGGCTCTCGCCTATAATGTGGTGGCGCAGGTGGTGGCCATCAGCGGCTTAGCAACACCCGCACTGGCTGCCGGCGCCATGGTGGCTTCCAGCCTGTTTGTACTCGGAAACTCTTTGCGTGTGGTAGGCTGGTCACCATGGCACTACGTCCGCCGCATAGGTGCGGTGGCTACCGCTCTGTGCGCTCTCTTGGCCATCGCCTACTTTCAAATTTGACGGAGGAGGAAGACCCGATGCTGCATCTGCCCGGCGTCAATGCCTATGCTTTCTGGCGCCCTGACGTGCTCGGCCTCGTCCTGCTCATCGCAGTGCTCTACCTTGTGCTCACGGGCGGCCGACGTGCCCCCGATAACGCAGAGGAGAAGATGTTCAGTGCGGCATTAAGCCCGACGGACAGCGAGGTAGCAAGCCCCCGCTCCGGCCGAGAACTGCCGCCCGCTGGCGACAAATTGACCTGGCGCTGGCGCCTCGCGTTTTTCAGTGGCCTCTTTATCCTCTACATCACCATGGGACCTCTCGCCACACTGGCGGAACAATTTTCGTTCACCGCCTATGTACTCCAGATGGTTCTCGGCAGCCTGATTCTTCCCTGGCTGCTCATTTTCAGCCTGCCCCCGTCCCTCATTCAGCAGTTGCTCTCCATCCGCTGGATGCACCGTATTCTCGCGACATTCACGCGACCGATTCCAGCGATGATTGTCTTCAACGCCCTACTTTCGGCCACACTGGTGCCATGGGTACTGGACGCGCTCATCCGCTACAATTGGTTGCACGTATTGGCACAGAACCTGATTTTTCTAGCCGCCATTTTTTTCTGGTGGCCGATTGTCAATCCACTACCCGAATTTCCTCCGTTGACGCGGGGCCAGCGCATTCTCTACATCGCTTACTCGTCGAACTTTATGATGCCCATCATCGTCCTGTTGTTTATTTCTACCACGTCCTGGTACCCACTGCTCGCGAGCGGTGCCCGCGAAATTGGGCTCAATCCGCTGCAAGATCAGCAGATGGGCGCCCTTCTGATGCTCCTGTCGATGTACATCATCTATGGCTCTCTCGCGTTTCGAGAATTCGTCCACCACGACGAATCCGTCTGGTACGACTAACACAACTCAATTCACTTCAAATCATTCCGAGGAGGATGTTTCGTGCCTTTGTCTTTATTCTCGCCCTTGCTTCGCAATCGCTCCACTTGGCTCACCGTGAGTGCGGTGGCGGCCAGTCTGCTCGTAGCCGGTTGCGGCGTTTCGACCGGCGCTTCCGCCGCCACTGCCACAGCAGGCGTCTCAAACAGCACCGTTGCACAGACTGGCATGGGCGCGACCGGATCGGACAGTGCCTCCGGAAGCGCCGCGGAAGACGCTACAACATCCGGAGGCAAGACGACGATTGGAGTCCAAATTGGCGACCTAGCTCCGGACTTCTCACTGCGGAAACTGGGCACTCATGACAAGGTTACCCTTGCCTCATTTCTCGGCAAGACGCCCGTTGTTCTCAATGCTTGGGCCTCTTGGTGTCCCCCATGCAATCACGAGGCGCCCATGCTCGTCTCCCTCGCGAAGCAACTGGCAGGCAAAGTGCAATTTGTCGGCATCAACATGACCAGCTTGAATGACTCCGTCGCTGCAGCCAAGGCATTTGTGGCCAAATACCACCTCTCGTATCCGGTGCTGCTTGATACGAACGGACTTTTCGACATGGACTACCGCATTCTCGGGCTACCGACCACCTTTGTACTCAACCAACGCGGCATCATTGTGGCAAAGTTCACGGGGGAACTGACCTCCGAAAACTTGCAGGAGATGATTCGCAAAGCAGAGTCGTCTTGAGGCCGCGGCAGGAAGGGGTTTGATTCGCTCTTCCGCCACGAGTATCCTGAAGAAAAGGTAGGTGAATGGTGATGGCAGACACGCATGGGAGTCCGGACGAACTCAAGCAGCGGCTCACCCCTTTGCAGTACGAGGTGACAAAGCACGGCGCAACCGAACCTCCGTTTCGCAATGAATATTGGGATTTCCACGGTGAAGGCATTTACGTAGACATCGTCTCGGGGACACCGCTCTTTTCGTCTCTGGACAAATTTGATTCTGGGTGTGGTTGGCCCAGCTTCACAAAACCTATCGAACCGCAGAAAATCGAGGAGAAACTCGACCAAACACATGGGATGATACGCACCGAAGTGCGCAGTCAGGAGTCGGACTCGCATCTCGGCCACGTGTTTGACGATGGTCCGCGCGAAGCGGGCGGCATGCGCTACTGTATCAACTCCGCAGCCCTGCGCTTCATTCCCAAAGAGAACTTGGAGAAGGAAGGGTATGGAGAGTACAAGAAATTGTTCGATTCGTCGAAGTGACAACGGGACTGGACGGAGCGCGGGCCGTGGTGGCGTCGAGATGGAGGTCAGCCCGCGCTACAACACCGGAATGGTTCGTCCTGCCCGCCCATCGATGGCGCGCGCCGCATAGAGGCCACTCATCGCAGCCGACAGAGTGCCTGGCCCAGGAAAAACGGTGTCTCCTGCCAAGTACCACTGTGGCCGCTCTGTCCTGGCTCCACGCGGCGTGACGAGCGACGCCTTTACGGTCAGCGGATGCCCGCCAACCTCGGCTTTGTTCAAATAGCGTTGATACGTCAGTGGAGTACCCATCCGACGGACGCGCGCATTCGCTACAAACCCTGGCAACACCTTCTCTAAGCGATGCATCAGCGCTCTCGCGACCGCCGCCTTCTTGAGCTGATAGGTGTCTTTGTCGAGCGAGATCCACCCTAAAGCTGGAGTGTGCACAGACACCGTGACCACCTGACCGTCCTCAGGTTGACAAGGCGAGACGGGTTCTCGCCTTTCCAGCGCCGCTCGTTGACACTCTTTTCTCGGATGAAGGGTCACGTAGACAGCGCCATCTGGGTCCTCTAGCAGAGTCCCCATTTCCTCATCGTTCGCAAGTTGGAAGGCGAACGGGTAGATGGATGCGTCCACGGGCAAGTCGAGGCTGCGAAGCCATTGGCTTGACACGAGGGCGTCCAACCGGACAGCACCCCAGCGTGGCCCCACCGAGCGCGCTTCCAATGCCTCCACAGCGCTGTCGAAATGGTTCGCAGCAGCATGGTCAGCATGACTGGTGGGAATCGCTCGGCCGGTCGCATTGATGACCGCGTCCACCTCTAGTTGCATGCGGCGATTGCTGAGAAGTCGCCACTTTTTCGCGGCGCTATCGTAGTCTGCTCCGACCACAGTGTGGGACATCCATACCTGCACTCCCAGTGCACGAGCTTGCTGAAGTAAAGCCTGTGCTATAGCCGTAAATCCTCCGGCCACAACATGAGTTCCATACCGATAAATGTCCAGTGCCACTGCAGACGGGAGCCAGGCCGCATGGCTTATATCCACCTGCGCGGCGTCCAGTAGCTGTGCATTTAGAAATCGGCAAAACGGGTCGTAATCTTTCAGCCGATATTTTTGCAGCATCGCTTCGACAGTCGAGCGCATCTCCGGAACGCTTGAGAGGAATAACCGAGGGTGGTGCAAAACGGTGCTAGGTAGCCTCCCCAAGTCGGTTGCAGTGCGAATCGGCAGGGATGCATACGATTTAGAAACCAAATAGACCGCTCTGGCGGTTCGCTCAAGCCGCTTCCAAAACTCCACCACTTCGACTGCGCGCTCCGGAAACGCCCTGCGCAGTTCCTCCATCCACCGGACTCGGTCGCTGTAGACATGCACCACTCTGTCCATCAAGACGACATCCATGCTGTGCTCCATCGCGAGGGAAGGCAGATGCACGCCCACGTCTTCGAGGAGGGCTCGAAGCGGTCCGCCAGGTTCCATGCCAAAACTGATGGTTGCCCCTGTAGGATACTCCACACCCTCCCGCACGTAATATCCGGCAGTCCCTCCCGGATATTTTGCTCGCTCAATCAGCTGTACGGAGTGTCCGAGCCGCGCCAGCTGCATACTTGCCACAAGCCCCGCCATCCCTGCACCGATTACCCCAATGTGGCTTACCGCTCGCTGTTTCATCCGCATGCACACCTCAAAACGGTCTCATCTTGACTGGCAGGAGACCATACCATCATTGTAGAAGAATCACAAAAAAGAGCCAAGCAGGCGCACCATACGGATATGGCGGGCGCTGCCAGGCTCAGCTTGTGATATGCCGCTACAACCGCGGCACGTGCTGATTTGCACCGAAAAAAGTAACCCTCATGCCTTACCTTAAGCCATCAACAAGGTCAAGAGCGAGTCAATAACGCCTCTACTCCTCCCATCAAGACCCAGACGATACCGTCCAATACTGCATTTGTGGGTAGCCTACCGCAGGGTCCGCATATTGCGCAAAACCATGCACCGTCGGAGCAACCACCGCAAGCGTGCCGACGTTATTGTTCCAGAGGAACGGCAGATGTTTAGCGGTGAAATCTTCGTACGCAAAAAAGTGTTTCATGGTCTCTTGCTCCGTTTGGTAAGGCACGTGCGTCGCGTCAATCAGCGCGTCTTCCGTCTTGTTGCTATAGCCAAACCCAGATGGTGCATTGGTTGCAAACAGCTGTCCGCCCGTTGGATAAAATCCAGGGCCATTGTATCCCCATCCAAATCCAGTCGCCATTTGCCACTGATTTGCATCTTTCGGCACACCGGTGATAGAGATAAGCGTGCTGAAGGACATGGGCTTCAAAGTGATGTCGATTCCTTCTTTTGCCCAATCTTCTTTCAGTACCTCCGCTTCATCCGTTCCCGAGGTGGAGCCACTCGCATACAGCAGCACAAACTTCAATTGTTGCTTGCCCTTCGTCATGACTCCATTGACTTCTTTCCAGCCATGGCTCTCCAGAAGTTTTTTACCTTTCTCAATATTAAATGGATAGACTGTGTTGTTCAAAGCGGGATCGATAAATTTCGTTTTTGGTACGGTCGGAATGGGACCGTCCAAGACAGGAGCATATCCGTGGTAAATGCTCTTGTCAATTGCTTGCAGGTCCTGTCCCATTTGCATCGCCTGACGAATGTAGAGATGGTCAAAGATGCTTCGGGTGCTGGAGCCCGGCCGCATATTCAAAGCCGTATAGTCCACGCCAAACGTGTATTGCGGGAGAATACGGTCGCCCATGGACGTCAGTGAACCTCGGGAGTCGTACTGACTCAAGTCGAGATATCCCACATTGATGGCTCCTGTTTTCAGCGCCGAGAACTCGGCTGCACTTGAAGCCTCATAGGCGAACACAATCTCCTTCACGTGACTCTTGTGCCCATCATAGTGAGGGTTGGGAACAATCGTCCAAGCTTGGCTAGGGACAGCACTCTTTATTTCAAAAGGACCATCCACCACCTTGTCAAAGTACGCATTGGTTCCATTATCACCCAAATACTTAATCTCTTTCTGGATGTTTTTGTGAATATCCATCACAGAAGCAGGCAACGGCGTAATTTGGATGATCCCGTTGTAAATAAACCACTCTTGATTGGCGGGTTTGTCTAACGTGATGGTAAACTCGTACTTGCTGTTGGGGACGATGCTCTTAATGCCGTTCGGAATGTCTCCGGTTCCAGCACCGCCAAACGGCCAAGGAGACGGAGCTTTCGAGGACGAAGCAGCCTGAATCACGTGCCACGTGAACATGACATCTTTGGTCGTAACCGGATGTCCGTTCGACCAGTGCCATTTGGGATTCATGAAGACGTGATAGACCGTACCCGCTTTATTGTAGGTGATTTTATCCGCAATCGACGACTTCCAGTTTATTTTATAGTCGTTATTAATCCAGAGCATCGGTTTGTACAGTTGAAAGAACAGTTGTCCGTCGTACAGGCTTCCCGTTGGAACGCTCAGCGGTAAAAACCAGTTGAGATTGGTTTGGGAGGGTAGCGCGTACGTAATAATACCGCCATTCGATGTATTGGTCGTTTTCGCGCTGGTCGTCGTAGTCGGTGTCGTTTTAGTGGTGGTGTTCTTGGCAGCACTGCTGCTGGTGCCACATCCGGTGACGGTCATCAGTAGACCAAACGAGAGGGCACCCACCGTCAGAACCGAGCGGCGCCGTAGCTTAGTATGCTGACGGTTACTCTGCTTATGGGAAACAAGACGAGACACGATAGATTCCCCCTTTTTCTAATCAGTCCAAATTAATTGACGAACCCTCACGCGTTCCTCCACTCTGGAATGCGATGTAATACGCACCGCCGTCCGAATGGCGCCGCAGAAATACCGAGAAGTTCTCACAATGACTTGAACCGTGTGCATTATTATACCGCAAATAAATTCTGAAACGAGCATTTCCATTCAATTTTTCGAATTGATTTCGTATTGTTCGTATCCGTCGACCGACTTCCATCGGACTGCTCCTTGAACGCGCAAACTCCATATCTGCGCGACCCAAAACAGAGTTGGAGAGACTTTGTCACATTTTTCTCTCGCATGACGTCTCATTTTGTGAATGTGATTTTGGCGCTGCGTCGAATCTGCAAATAACGTCATCGGACTGCGGTCCACAGTGAAAATCAGATATGTTCAACGATTGGAGGAGGCTCTATGAAACGTTTGTATGGTTGGAAAACGAGGTTAACCATCTGCACAGCCAGTACTATCGTGACAGGTTTGGCAGTAGCATGGGCGGCCCCGTCTACGGTAGAGGCTGCGCCGTTATCGCTCGACACCACGGTTCATTACACGTACGCCCACACTACAATGACGTTCAACACACACCCCCTGACTGTTTCAGCACACATTGTTGCCAGAGACCCGTGGAGTGGCAGAGAGACCTCTTGGCTCCCTGTCTATTATCTCAATCAGGCTCTGCTCAAACTCGGCCTTACCCCGCATTGGAATGGAACCACCGGTGTTTGGACCATCGGAACGGGAAGTGCATCCACTGCATCCAGTCAACCTTCTCCCGCCTCCGCACCAAACGCCAGGACTGCCCTTCTCTATGTGAACGGAAAATTGGTCGAAACTTCGCCGCGGATGACGGAACCAGACCCTTATAGCGGGAGGCCCACGACCTACCTTCCGATTTTTTACATCATGCAAGTTTTGGACCACCTACAAATTAACTCGTACTGGCATGGGGACACGTGGACGATGACGTCCACGACACATCATTTCGTAGAAGGTCTTCTTCATTTTAATGACCTTCAAATGCTTTCTCCGGAGACTGGTTGGGCGCAGACCGACCATCATCTCTGGAGGACTGTCAACGGCGCTAGAACTTGGACCAACGTCACTCCGATTGGATATTCAGGGAGCAGAGCCGACATCACGCGCGGAAAGACGGGCTTTAGTTCGTTCCAGACAATGGGACGGAACGACGCATGGATCGTGGAGACAGCCACCTCGAACTCACCTGCAACAGTGCTCTATACCACTAATGGTGGTGTCTCTTGGAACAGTTCCACTCCCATCCGAGGTTTTAGCAGTGAAAGTTCTGGTCTTCTCGACTTTGTCAGCCCAACCGTCGGTTACCTCTACGAAGTACTCGGCTCCTCGATGGGAGCGGAGGCGATTGGAATCTGGAGGAGCACGGATGGTGGAGCAAATTGGTCTCTCGTATCCTCAGCAAAGCTGGGTAGTGGAGGAAACATTCCGTTTTCCGGTAATAAAAACGGCATTTCTTTCGTCAACTCCACGACCGGATGGTTGTCCGGTTCATACAATAGCGGAAAAAAACCGTTCTTCGAGCGGACGACCGACGGTGGACAACAGTGGAGTGCCCAGTCCATCTCTATTCCTTCAAAAATCGACTCCAATCCATTTTCTGTATATCCGCCTCGGTTTTTTGGGCAACAGGACGGCATCTTACCCGTCGGATTCAACGACGAGTTGGACGTTGAACACACGACCGATGGCGGATCTACCTGGACTCCCGGACCGGTGCAGACCTTGGATTCCAGTGGGAACAGCAATGTGTCCATCCGTGGAATTCAATTCCTGTCTCCAACCCTTGGGTTTGCTTGGACGACAGATTACCACTTTCATTCCGGAAGTAACGGACATACCTTGTTCCGTACAACCAACGGAGGACAGAGCTGGACAGAAATGGACAATGTTCAAGGGTATCGCCATGTCTTAGACGTGAATTTCATCAACACTGAGGATGGCTTCATGCTGGCCAACCAGCACTTAGGGTACCCTACCACTCTCCTCGAGACCACCAATGGAGGGCGCACATGGACCGAGATTCGCCCGACTGCCAGCAAGGGTTAAAAACAAGTAGACCTTCGAGTGTCGATCCTCTCTTCAAGCATAAGGGAGCCTCTGCTCTGCCTTTTAGGCAGCGTAGAGACTCCCTATCCTGTTCTTCCTCTTCACTGTTTTTCTCTATCATGCAGCATCATGCAGCCGCAAATGCGGCCGAGAACTTCGGCACTACACCACCGGAACCACCTTGGGGGCCACTTCGAGGACCGCCTCATCGTCGTCCGATGGGTTTATCTGCGCCATAGCGACACTGATTGCGGTCGCTGCAAACTGGCTATTGTATAGGTCTGCATAGAATCCATTTCTCGCCAGCAATTCCTCGTGCGTTCCTTGCTCCACAATGTGCCCGTGATTCATCACGAGAATGCAATCTGCGTCGCGAATGGTAGACAGCCGATGCGCGATGACAAAGCTCGTACGACCGTGCATGAGACGGTTCATCGCTTGCTGAATATGCACTTCCGTACGCGTGTCTACGCTGCTGGTCGCTTCGTCGAGAATCAAAATCGATGGGTTGGCCAGAATCGCCCGAGCGATGGTCAACAGTTGTTTTTGGCCCTGAGAGATATTGGACGCCTCTTCATTCAGTACGGTGTCGTACCCATCCGGTAACGTTCGAATAAAGTGATCAGCAAACGCCGCTTTCGCTGCCTCGACCACTTCTTCCTCCGTGGCACCTTCACGACCATACGCAATGTTGTCTCGAATGGTTCCATGAAACAGCCACGTGTCTTGAAGAACCATGCCAAAGACATTGCGCAAATCGTCGCGGCGCATCTCCGTAATATCCATTCCGTCGACTGTGATTTTCCCGCCATTCAACTCATAAAACCGCATGAGCAAGTTGATGAGGGTCGTCTTTCCTGCACCAGTAGGCCCTACAATCGCCACCGTCTGCCCTGGCGCAACATCCAAATTCATGTCGTCAATCAAAGGCTCTTCCTCACTATAGCGAAAAGAAACTCCCTCGAACTGCACTCTCCCCTGAACCGACCCCAGGGTATTTGCGACAGCATAACCTTCTTCGAAGGCGTCCTGTTCCTCAGGTTCGTCGAGAATTTCAAACACACGTTCGGACGAAGCCAACGTCGACTGAATCACATTCGAGATACTCGACAGCTGATTAATCGGTTGAGAAAATTGCCGCGAGTACTGAATAAACGCGAGAATGTCGCCGATTTGAATCCGTTTATAGGTCACGAGGATACCGCCGATCACGCTGACAAGAACGTACCCAATATTCCCAATGAAATTCATTAACGGCATGATGATACCCGTCACAAACTGTGCCTTCCACGCCGCTTCGTAATACCGCTCATTCATTTCTGCGAGCTGTTCTTTCGCTTTTTCCTCATATCCGAAGGCTTTCACGACCTGATGTCCCGTGAACATCTCTTCAATGTGCCCATTCAACTCACCCAAAGTTCGCTGTCTGCGCATGAAAAATTTTTGCGATCTCGTTGCAATCATCTTCGTCACCACAAAGCTGAGCGGCAAGGTCAGTACCACGGTCAACGTCATCAGTGGACTGATGGTGAGCATCATCACAAACACGCCGACAAACGTGATGATGGCCGAAATCAACTGGGTGAGACTTTGTTGTAGAGTACTGCTGATGTTGTCAAAATCATTGACAAACCGGCTTAAAATCTCCCCATGCGGGTGGGAATCATAATACTTGACGGGCAGGCGAGATAATTTGTCGTTGACCTTTTTACGCAGGTCATAGACCGCTCGCTGCGCCACCCCCGCCATCACGTACTGTTGAACGTAGCTAAGCAAAGAACTGAAAATGTACAGAAAGCCCAATATCTCAATCAAATGCAAGATTTGCGCGAAGTCTACGCCACCACCGGGCACGCCTTTAAGTCGCTGCACCACGCCATTAAAAAGATCTGTTGTGGCATCTCCCATCAGCTTCGGGCTGAAGATGGTAAACACCGTACTCAGAATAGTCGCCAAAAATACGAGAATCAGTCGATATTTATAAGGTCTGAAGTAACTGATTAAACGCAAAAACGTCCCCTTAAAATTTTTCGGCTTTTGAACTGGCCCGAGCATTCCCGCCGGACCTCCGCCGCCAAATCCAGGTCCTCTGCCCATCATCGGAGCGGGAGAGGAATTAGAACCTTGCCCACCCGCTTTCATGCAATCTCCTCCTCTGACAGTTGCGAGCTCACAATTTCACGATACACATCCGATGTCTTCATCAATTCAGCATGTGTACCAATGCCCGCAATGCGCCCTTCGTCAAGCACGATAATCCGGTCGGCATCCATAACCGTCATGACCCTCTGCGCAACAATCAAAACGGTCGAATCCCCAGTTTCTTCTTTGAGAGCCCGACGGAGAGAAGCATCCGTTTTAAAATCGAGCGCTGAAAAGCTATCGTCGAAGATGTAGATTTCGGGCCTCCGGATGAGAGCCCTAGCAATTGAGAGGCGTTGCTTCTGTCCGCCTGACAAATTGGACCCACCCTGCGAGATGACCGAATCAAATCCTTGCTTCATTCCCTCGACAAACTCGCTAACCTGAGCAACATCTGCCACATGGCGAACTTCTTCGTCCGTCGCGTGCTCGTTGCCAAACCGAATATTTTCGGAAATCGTGCCGGAGAAGAGAACCGCCTTTTGGGCGACAAATCCAATCTTGCGCCGCAAGTCTTCTTGCCGCATCTGTCGAACATCCACCCCGTCTACCAAAATCCGCCCCGCAGTGACATCAAAAAATCTAGGAATGAGGCTAATGAGTGTCGTCTTGCCCGAGCCAGTGCCGCCAATAATCGCGGTGACCTCTCCTGGTGCCGCTTGAAACGTAATGTCCTCCAACACATTGCTCTCCGCGCCAGGGTAGCAAAAGTTCACGCCTTGAAACTCCACGTAACCCTTGGATTCAGAGAGCGGGGCGGGCACGACCGGATCGACAATTTGGGGTTCAATTTCCATCACTTGATTGATGCGCCGTGCAGACGCCTGAGCTCTGGGAATCATAAAGAACATAGCAGACACCATCATGACCGAGAACATAATCTGTGTGACGTATTGAATGAACGCCATCAGACTACCTATTTGCATCGTTCCGTCATTGATGCGGATGCCGCCAAACCAGATGATGGCAAGTGTGGACAAGTTGATAATGAGCATCAAAATGGGCATGAGCCCTGCCATCACTTGATACGCTCGCACGGATACGTCGGTCAAGTCTTCATTTGCCGCGCCGAATCTCTTCAACTCATAGTGGGTCCGATGGAACGAGCGCACGACTCGGACGCCCATCAAATTTTCGCGCAACACACGATTTAGCTGGTCAACTTTTGACTGAATCATGCCAAACAGTGAAAACCCATTGCGCAGAATGAGAAAGATGGCCACGGCCAAAATTGGCATCACGACGACCAAGATTAGAGACAGTCGCGCATCCGTATAGACGGCCATGATGATGCCGCCGAGTGCCATTAAAGGCGCCATCACCATCATGCGCAGTAACATATTGACAAACTGTTGAACCTGCATGATATCGTTCGTCGTCCGCACAATCAGAGACGAAGTGCCCAGCTCGTCAAACTCGTAGAGCATGAATTTTTCCACATGGGCGAACGTTTCATCGCGAAGGAGTTTTCCAAATCCAGCGGATGCCTTCGAAGAGAGTAATCCTGCGCCGATGGAGCAGATGACTCCGAGCAAAGTCACCCCCAGCATAAATCCACCGATATCCACGATGTACCGAATGTTTCCGGTCATCACGCCGACATCCACGATTTTCGACATAAGATTTGGCAAATAGAGAGTAGACATGGATTGAAGGAAAATGAGCACAAGAATTCCAACAATCCACCACCGATATGGTTGCAGAAAGCGAGCCAGTTTCTTCATGTCATATCACCCACACGGTTGATTTTTATCATCCTTATTCTACACCTCTTTAACGACCCATATCACGTTTCCAGTCTGTGTTTTTGCATGGCCAACGTGCAAAACATCCCCAGTATTCCAAACGCCGTTCCAATCCACATGACCGCAGCAACGGCTTCTTCGAATCCACTGAGGCTGGACGGTTGCGCGGTAAATCGGACCAAAATGTAGTCCATGAGAGAGCCGCCTATGGTAATGCCCGCCATCATACCGACATAGCGAGCTGTTGCCAGCGTCCCTGAAGCCATCCCCTGTTTGGATTGCGGTGCCGCCTTCAAAATGGCAGCGTTATTGGGTGCCGCAAACAGCCCAGTTCCGAGTCCAGTCACGAGAAGACCCGTGAGCAGCAGGCTGGTACGGACCACGCTCGGCCCGAGCACTGCCATCACTGCGAACGCCGCCAAACCGAGAGCATTCGCTGCCATGCCCACGCTCGACAGAATGCGGGAACCGACTCTGTCGGACCACGCCCCGGCAAGCGGCGCCGAAATCATCATGACGAGGGGCATGAGCGTCATCCAAAGTCCCGTAATACCCGCACTGTCGTGCAACACGCGAGTTAAGTAAAACGGCAGGAGAAAAAGTGCGACAAAAAAACAGAGATAGTTGAGAATGGCCCCCAATGTGCCAAAGCCAAAATTTCGCACGCGAAACAAGGGCAGATCGACAAGTGGATTTTGCAAATTCAACTGCCGGCGAATAAAGAGAAATGCCGTCAAACAAAAGAGAACTGCCAGTGCTGGCAAGACGAGTCCACGCATGGACGTAATCACACTGGAGTTCAACAGTAAAACGAGAGCGGCCAAGCTAAGAATAAACGTGGCTGTGCTCGCCACATCGAGCCGAGCTGTTCCGCTCTTCTGAATCTGCGGCACCGACCACAGCGCTAGCAAAAACCCGGCAAGAGCGAATGGAATCGTCAAGTAAAAAACAGAATTCCAACCCAACCAGTCTGTCAGAGCACCGCCAACAACTGGACCAAGCGCCAGTCCAAGGTAGGTCATGAGTGCCTGTAAACCAAGTGCCTTGCCCCTCTGATTGCGCGGAAATGTAGTCGTTAGTAGGGCTGGCCCCACGGATAAGAGCATACTCCCAGCCACCGCCATGAGCCCCCGTCCAAAGACAAGAACACCGTAGTCGTCGGTTATGCCGCAGACGACCGCCGCGATAGCAAATAGTAAGAATCCCACCAAAAAGAGCCTGCGTCGACCTATGAAGTCGGACAATCGTCCCATCGGCAGAAGCAACAAACTGAGAACCAGTAGATACATCAGCACAATCCATTCCGACTGCCCTAAACGAATATGCAAGTCATGCTCCATAATGGGCAGAATAGTGTTGACAATACTGTTATTCAACGTGGACAACAAGGTGGCAATCCCCACGCTCCAGAGAACTATCCACCTTTTCGAATACGCAACGGTCGCGTCGACTTCCATCATGACCCACTGAACCTCCATTAAGCTGAATACCCATATTTCTGTCCCTTGGTTAAGCTCCAAAATTCCCGAGCCAGCGTATTTTCAATCGCCAATTCGGTAATGATCCGCTATGAATGGAGCAGCATTCCTGCCATGGTAGGGACAGACTGACTAGGGGGCCGACTGTTTGACAAAGCAAGCGACTGTTCCGGATATCGCAAAAAATCTAGACACCAATGTGAATTATTTGAACCAACTGCTCGGTGTGGGCCAAGGTCCTGGGCACAGTTGGGACATCATGGCGAAAGCATTTGGCTATGGTGATTTGCGGATGATGTCGTACGTCTTAAACGGATACTTTCTGACCATGGACATGGTCCTCATTTTACGAGAATTCGAGAAACATGTTTTGATGTTCCAAGAGTCGCACGCAAAAGACGCAAACAACATGGACGAGATGGTTGACTACTTGAACAAAAACGTTGGGTTTGTGCAGGTACAGACCGTCAACAAGATGCAAGACGCCATCCGCTTCATTCTTTCCGGCCCGCTCATCACCTTCATTGACGGGTTTGACAACGCATTCATGATTGACACTCGTATCTATCCCATGCGAAGCATCGAGCCGACCGAGGTAGAACGCGTCATTCGAGGCCCGCGTGACGGATTTGTAGAGACCATGTTGATGAATACCGCGCTCATTCGCCGCAGATTGCGTGACCCTGCCTTACGCGCGGAGTTGATGCAAATCGGGACGAGATCGAAAACAGACGTCACCCTCATGTATCTAGGAGATGTGGCAAACCCGGAACTGGTGAAGTTAGAGTCTCAGGTAGTGGTGTAAATTCCACGGCTAGATCTTGACGAAAAAGCCATCGAGTGCAATCTACTAAAAG
>NZ_JAMCCX010000030.1 GCF_024706985.1 Alicyclobacillus sp. SP_1
GACGTACAGGCGGTGTACCCGGATGGGATTCACCAGGCGATTGCCGCTCCGCTGCGAGAAGCTGGGCATGAGGTGCGCACGGCTACCTTGGACCAGCCGGAGCATGGTTTGTCCGAAGAGGTACTGAACCACACGGATGTGCTGATTTGGTGGGGACACATTGCCCATCAAGAAGTGTCGGACGAAGTGGTCGCGCGCGTGAAGCAGCGGATTCTCGATGGGATGGGTTTTATTCCACTCCATTCGGGCCACTTTTCGAAAGTGTTTAAATCGCTGATGGGGACGAGTTGTGACTTAAAATGGCGGGAGGATGGGCGCCCGGAACGGCTCTGGGTGGTGGCGCCGAGTCATCCGATAGCGGCGGGACTGGGCGAGTCGATTCGCCTGCCGCAAGAAGAGATGTACGGCGAACATTTCGATATACCAGCCCCCGATGAATTAGTGTTTGTGTCGTGGTTTGCGGGTGGAGAAGTGTTTCGCAGTGGCTGTGTATTTTATCGTGGAAACGGGCGCATTTTTTACTTTCGACCCGGTCACGAAACGCATCCCACCTATCATCATCCGGAGATTCAGAAAGTCTTGGCGAATGCTGTGGCGTGGGCGGGCGCACCCGGCGGTGCGAAGCCCGTTTACGGCCATGCCGAGGCCGTCGAGCCCGTCGAGGAGGGAGCACAGTGAAGCTAGGCGTATTCACGGTTCTCTTCTCCGATATGGCTCTCGAAGACATGCTTGACAAAGTCGCGGCGGCCGGGCTGGACTCTGTGGAAATTGGCACAGGCGGCCATCCGGGCAACGCACATTGCAACATGGACGAACTGCTTGCCCAACCCGCGCAGTTGGAAGCGTTTCGGAAGCAAGTGGAGGCGCGCCATCTGACGATTTCCGCATTGTCGTGTCATGGGAATGCACTCCATCCGAATGCGGAGGTTGCCAAGCGAGATGCCGATACGCTGACGAAGACCATCCAGTTGGCAGAGCGTCTTGGCGTGGACACGGTTAACACGTTTTCCGGTTGTCCGGGAGAATCGGAGCATTCGCGGCACCCGGTATGGGTGACCTGTCCATGGCCTGAAGAGTTCAGTGAGGTGTTGGAGTGGCAGTGGACGGAGAAGCTCATTCCTTACTGGCGCGAGCAAAATGCATTTGCCAAGCAACACGGCGTGCGTGTGGCGATAGAAGCGCACCCTGGGTTCTTAGTCTACAACACAGAGACCATGCTGCGTCTACGTGAGGCGGCGGGCGAACAGATTGGAATAAATTTTGACCCCAGCCACCTGTTCTGGCAGGGGATGAGCCCGGTGGCCTGTATCAAAACGCTCGGAGCTGCTGGCGCTCTCTTTCACGTGCATGCCAAAGACACCGCTTTTGACGCCGACAACATGGCGCAAAATGGGGTGTTGGACACTAAGTCGTACCTGGATGAACGGCATCGGTCGTGGTTGTTCCGCACCGTTGGGTATGGTCACGGAGAGTCAACTTGGCGGGATATCGTGTCGGCATTACAACTGGCAGGGTATCAGGGAACCGTGTCCATCGAACACGAAGATTCCTTGATGTCCATCGACGAAGGGTTCGCCAAGGCCGTCGCGTTTTTAAAACCGCTTCTTATCCGCGAGAGATTGGAGCGCGTATGGTGGAGTTGAAAGAAAGAGTGGGTTTCATTGGCACAGGCATCATGGGCGCCCCCATGGCACTGCGACTGAAAGAGGCAGGCTATGCCGTAACCGCGTACAATCGCACCGAGTCGAAGCTGGTAGCGCTTGTGGAGCAGGGCGTCGAAGTGACGGTCGATCTCGCTACAGCAGTCCGCCACCAAGAGGTCCTGGTCTTGATGTTGGCGGATGATGCGGCACTGACGGCGTTGGTCGAGTCCCGGGGCGGCGTACTGGCGCATGTGCAACCGGGCACCGTTGTCATCAACATGAGTACCATCGCACCGCTCTCGTCGCGCCGTCTTGCCAGTGCTTTTGCGGCGAAAGAAGTTTCGTATTTAGACGCCCCTGTGTCGGGAAGTGCGGGGGCTGCGAAAAGCGGGCAGTTGGTGGCACTCGTGGGTGGGGATAAGGCCGTTTTTGAACGGGTTCGGCCGCTCCTTTCGGCCATGACGAAAGAGCAGTTTTATTTCGGTGAGGCGGGGAGTGGGAACGATGCCAAGCTCGTCATCAACCTCCAACTGGCACTGACCATGCAAGCCATCGCGGAATCGCTGGTACTGGCGGAAAGCTTAGGATTGCAGCGGGGTCAGGTACTCGACATGATGCAGAGTTCGTCGCTTTCTTCGGCATTTTTCGGGATTAAGCGAAGCCTCCTCGAGACCGAAGACTTTACCCCAGCGTTTGCGCTCAAGCACATGCGAAAAGATTTGAGCTTGGTGCTCGATGCTGCAAGGCCGAACGGCGCCGTGCTGCCAAACGCGCTGACGTCGTTTGGAACCTACACTGCGGCGGTACAAAATGGACTTGGTGAAGAAGATTTGTCGGCGGTCGTAGTGGAACTTTTGCGACAGTCCGGATATACTGGCGAGAATAGAAGACGAGACGATGCAGAGGGAGAGTAAGTGCAAAGCGGCGGGACAGAGAGTCGGCGGCGGTGGAAAGTCGGCGCGTGCGCAGCATGGAATGGTCCTCGAAGTCCGGTGCCCGAGTCAAATGCGTTTGGAGCACATCTGCTCCGTGATGCGTGCGCGGTAGGGTGTTGCGGGAACTCCCGTTACTGAGTGGCTGGCGGTGCCTGGATTGTGGGCAGTGCTAGGCGTGAGGTGCGGCGCATTGCGCCGAAAATGGGTGGTACCGCGGACCAAAGTCCGTCCCTGGGGGACGGACTTTTTGTCGTCGCCCGTGTCGAAAATAGAGAGGAGCCATACTGATGACGACAGTGTTTTCTGGTATTCAACCGTCCGGCAAGCTCACCATTGGAAATTATTTGGGGGCTTTGCGCAACTTCGTTCGCTTGCAAGAGGAAGCAGAGTGTTTGTTCTGCATTGTTGACCTCCATGCTATCACGGTTCAACAAAACCCAGTCGAACTCCGGCAAAACACTCGGGAACTAGCGGCGCTCTATTTGGCGTGCGGGATTTCGCAAAAAAGTGCCACGCTGTTTGTCCAGTCCCACGTCTCGGCACATGCGGAGTTGGGGTGGTTACTCCAGTGCATTGCTCATTATGGTGAATTGGGCCGCATGACCCAATTCAAAGACAAGTCGGCGCAGAAAGAAGTCGTGACAGCGGGCTTGTTTACTTACCCAGCGTTGATGGCGGCCGACATTTTGTTGTATCAGACAGACTTGGTGCCAGTGGGTGAAGACCAGAAACAGCATCTGGAACTGACCCGCGACCTTGCCATTCGCTTCAACAATCGCTTTGGCGAGACGTTCACCGTACCAGAACCGTACATCCCGAAAATCGGTGGGAAAATAATGAGCTTGGAGGATCCGCTGAAGAAAATGAGCAAAAGTGACGAGAGTGCGGGGGCATACTTGTCGATGTTAGATGAGCCAGACGTCTTGCGCAAAAAAGTGGCTCGCGCAGTCACCGACTCTGGCCGAGACGTTCGTTTCGACGAAGAGAATAAACCAGCGGTGTCGAATTTGATGACCATTTACGCACTGTGTGCGAATGTGACGATGGCAGAAGTGGAAAAGCGTTACGAGGGGCAGGGCTACGGTCCGTTCAAGAAGGATTTGGCGGAAGTGGTCGTTGGCGTACTGGAACCGATTCAACAGCGGTACCGAGACATTCTCGCATCTTCGGAACTGGACGACATACTTCGTGAAGGTGCGGCAAAAGCCGAGCAGATGGCGGCACCAACGCTGAAAAACGTCAAAGACAAACTCGGATTTATTGTCCCTGCGTAAATTGAGAAAAGCCCCAAAGAGTGGCGGATGGCGGGCGTACCACCGCCTCTTCCTTTGGTATTTCGGTCTTTGCTGTGATAAGATCGGGAGTGGTAATTCATACATAAGGGAGGCGCCAACGTGGCCAAATTGAAGACTCTGGAGTCGCCGACGAGCGGCGAGCCAATCACGTTAAAAGACGGTAAATTGCAGGTTCCTAGCCATCCCATCATTCCGTTTATTGAGGGAGACGGCACAGGTCCGGATATCTGGGCAGCATCCAAACGCGTGTTTGATGCAGCGGTTGAAAAAGCGTATGGCGGGGAGCGGAAAATCGCTTGGTTTGAAGTCTACGCCGGCGAAAAGGCGTTTCACCGTTTCAAGGAATGGCTTCCAGAAGACACCTTGACTGCACTTACAGAATACATCGTATCCATCAAAGGCCCGTTGACCACGCCTGTAGGTGGTGGTATTCGCTCCCTCAACGTGGCGCTCCGCCAGGAGTTGGACTTATATGTGTGCTTGCGCCCCGTGCGCTACTTTACGGGCGTACCATCGCCTATCAAGCGCCCTGAATTGGTAGATATGGTGATTTTCCGAGAGAACTCCGAAGATATCTATGCCGGAGTGGAGTTTCAAGAAGGAACACCAGAAGTTAAGAAGATGATCGATTTTTTGCGCCATGAGATGGGCGTGAAAAAAATTCGCTTCCCGGAGACATCCGGTATTGGCGTTAAACCCGTCTCCCGCGAAGGTACGGAAAGACTCGTGCGCGCTGCTATAGAGTATGCGCTACAACACCACCGCAAGAGTGTCACGCTGGTGCATAAAGGAAACATCATGAAGTTCACGGAAGGCGCTTTTAAGAGCTGGGGCTACGAGTTGGCGGAGCGCGAGTTTGCCAACCAGACCTTCACTTGGTCGGAATACGACCGCATCAAAGAAAAAAGTGGCCAAGCGGCTGCGGACAAGGCCCAGGACGACGCTGTGAAAGCTGGCAAGGTGATTGTCAAAGATGTCATTGCGGACGCATTCCTGCAGCAAATTCTGCTTCGTCCCGCAGAGTATGATGTCATCGCCACGCTCAACCTGAACGGCGACTACGTCTCCGACGCACTGGCCGCGCAAGTTGGCGGGATTGGCATTGCGCCGGGTGCCAACATCAACTACGTTACAGGACATGCCGTCTTCGAAGCCACGCACGGAACAGCCCCTAAGTACGCTGGGTTGGACAAGGTCAATCCTGGCTCCGTCATTCTTTCCGGAGTCATGATGTTCGAGTACATGGGCTGGCAAGAGGTCGCGGATAGCATCACGAAAGCGCTGGAGAAAGCCATTGCTCAGAAAATCGTCACCTACGACTTTGCACGTCTGATGGAAGGTGCAAAAGAAGTCAAGACGTCTGAGTTTGCAGATGCCATGATTGCCAATCTATAAACCAAATCTCTCGGTTGGACGAGGGAGCGGGAGGGCTCTGTGATGTTGAATCGCCGTAAAGTGTCCATCATTGGTGCGGGTCTGACAGGCGCCACGACCGCATTCATGATTGCTTCAAAAGAGATGGCAGATGTCGTCTTGTTGGACATTCCGCAGATGGAGAACCCGACCAAAGGCAAAGGATTGGACATGCAAGAAGCCATGCCAGTCATCGGATCGGACGTGACCGTCGTCGGAACGTCTCAGTATGAAGACACGAAAGACTCGGATGTCGTGATTATCACGGCGGGTCTGCCGCGCAAGCCAGGCATGAGTCGAGACGACTTGGTTTCCACGAATGCCGGCATTGTCCAATCGGTGACGGAGCAGGTCATGAAGTATTCGCCAAACGCTATCTTGGTGATTCTGTCCAATCCGGTCGATGCGATGACCTATGTCGCGTACCAAACGGCCGGTATTCCGAAACAGCGCGTCATCGGTCAGGCGGGTGTGTTGGATACGGCCCGCTTCAACACGTTCGTCGCGTTGGAACTGGGAGTATCCGTGGAAGATGTGCACGGTTTTGTGATTGGCGTTCACGGAGATGACATGGTGCCGCTCGTTCGCTATTCCAATGTAGCGGGAGTGCCGCTACAAAAGTTACTGCCGAAAGAGCGAATTGATGCCATCGTCGAGCGGACCGCGAAAGGCGGCGGAGAAATTGGCGGATTGCTCGGCAATGCGAGCGCCTACTATGCTCCGGCCGCGTCGCTTGCGGAGATGACGGAGTCCATCCTGAAAGACAAACGCCGCTTGCTTCCGTCCATCGCGCTACTGGAAGGCGAGTTTGGATTTCACGACCTGTTCCTCGGGGTGCCGACTATTTTGGGTGCCAACGGGATCGAAAAAATCATCGAAGTCGAGCTGGACGAAGCAGAGAAAGAGTGGCTGAATCGCTCTGCCGAGTCGGTTCGTCGCGTGGTGGCCATGGTTCCAAAAGGTTGAATGGACTGCCTAAACCCCGCTAGATGGCACGGAGCGCTGCGGGGCTAGTGGTCGGTAGACGCGAGTTGTTCATGGATAAAGCGTGACGGTACCTTCATGCATGCGTTTGCGAACGAAGGCGGTGTTGCCGGGGTGCTTCCGGCGGCATCGTCTTCTTCTTTGTCGTGGGGAGCACGCTTCGCCGCTGCCACGTATTGCAGCGGCAGTATGCGTTACTGGGACCCGCGCCGGCGGCCGCTCAAGGTGTTTGGGTCCAACGCTGTTTTCGCGATTTCGCTTCGCACAATCTTCACTGGCGGACTGTCCGCGGCGAGATTGCAGAGCGGCCTATGCTACAATGACAGACGAAGAGGTGGCGGAGGTGCGCATTGCGGCACATTCCCCCAGTGCACGGATAAGAATGGAAAATTGAGGTGTGCCGAGATGTCTGATGAGCAGCAGCGCTTGATTTTAATAGATGGCAACAGTATTGCGTACCGAGCGTTTTTCGCCTTGCCGCCCTTGTCGAACGCGGCCGGACAGCAGACCAACGCAGTCTATGGATTTACACAGATGCTGCTGAAGCTCTTGGAACAAGAGAAGCCAACCCATATCGCCGTTGCCTTTGACATCGGCAAAAAGACGTTTCGCCATGAAACTTTCGCGGAGTACAAAGGGACTCGCGAAAAGACACCACCCGAGTTGGTAGAGCAATTCCCAATGGTGCGTCAACTGCTCGACGCATTTTCCATCCGTTACTTAGAGATTCCTAACTTTGAAGCTGATGACATCATTGGCACGCTCGCGCGGCAGGCCGAACAGGCGGGCATGGAGACGCTTATTGTATCCGGAGACAAAGACCTTCTGCAATTGGTGTCTGGGAAAGTTCTCACCGGATTGACCAAAAAAGGCGTTACGGAGATGGAAGTGTACAATCCACAAGCGGTTCATGACAGATATGGCCTCACACCGCCCCAAATTGTGGATTTAAAAGGGTTGATGGGTGACAACTCTGACAACATCCCAGGCGTTCCAGGCGTAGGCGAGAAAACAGCGATGAAACTGCTGCACGAGTTTCACACCGTTGAAGGCGTCTACCATCACTTGGAGCAAGTCAGTGGGCAAAAGCTGCGCGAGAAACTAGCAGCTCATCAAGAGCAGGCATTTCTCTCGAAACGCTTGGCCACCATCTGCACAGAGGTTCCTCTCGAGGTCGGCGTGACGGAACTCGCCTATCATGGATATACCCGGGATGCCGTGGTGGAGTCCTTTCGCGGCTTTGGATTTCGGTCACTCGTCGACAAGATTGCCGGGGAAATGACAGCGCCAGTAGCCTCCCATCCGACAACAAGCGAGACTTCTCGCTGGCCAACCACGGCCATTGTGCAGGTCAATTCCAAAGAGGAACTCAAGGATGTCCTTGATACGTTGGCCGATCCGGTCGGGATGTCGCTCCACCTCTCTTCTTCGGAGTCTTATGCGGCGGACGTGTTGGGATTGACGTTGGCGACAGAGCATGAACTCTACTATGTGTCCTTCGCGAACGAATTGGAAGTGCCGGATGTCAATGGACTCTGGCGCGGACTAGCGGAGAAAGTGGTTTTTGATGTCAAAACGATGGCAGTCCTGTTGGATGCGCATGGCATTCAGTTAGAGCATGCGGGTCAATACACGGATTTGATGTTGGCGAGTTATTTGCTCAATCCTTCGGATGGTGAGTGCACGCTTGAAGAACTGGTCCGTCGAGAACTGTCGCTCGACATACCATCTCCAGAGTTGCAGGCGGAGAACGCGGTGCTGTGGACCGTCCGAAAGGCGTATGCCCTACGCCAGATGCACCATCGGTTTATGGAAGCGCTGGCGGTACAAGAGATGGACGATCTCTTTCAAAAAATGGAGCTTCCTCTCGCTTTTGTGCTGGCGCAAATGGAGGTCTGTGGATTTTACGTCAACGCTGAGTTGCTCGAGCAATTTGGCGACGAGTTGGACACATCCATTCAACGCTTTACCACGGAGATTTACGAGTCGGCTGGTGTGGAGTTCAACATCAATTCGCCTAAGCAACTGGGGGAGGTATTGTTTGAAAAGCTCGGTCTACCGCCCGAGAAGAAAACAAAAACAGGCTACTCTACGGCGGCAGATGTATTGGAACGGTTGGCGCCAGCGCATGAAGTGGTGCAGAAAATTCTCGACTATCGGCAGTTAGCGAAGCTGAAATCGACGTATGTTGAAGGGCTTTTGCGCATGATTCGGCCGCAGACGGGTCGCGTTCACACACGCTTTCATCAGGCGCTGACCGCCACAGGTAGACTCTCGAGCAGTGAGCCCAACCTTCAAAACATCCCCATCCGCATGGAGGAAGGGCGCAAGCTGCGGCGGGCCTTTCAGTCCTCGTATCCGGATTGGATGATTCTTTCCGGCGACTATTCTCAAATTGAACTGCGCATTTTGGCTCACCTCTCAGGAGATGAAGCTCTCATCGACGCATTTCGAAACGGCATGGATATTCACACGAGGACAGCCGCAGACGTATTCGAAGTTGCTATAGAAGAGGTCACCCCGCTCATGCGCCGTCAGGCAAAGGCAGTCAACTTCGGCATTGTCTACGGCATCAGTGACTTCGGGCTGTCGCAAAACCTGAACATCCCGCGGCGCGAAGCAGCTCGATTCATTGAAGGTTACTTTGCCAAGTTTCCGGGAGTCGAGAGGTACATGAGAGATACTGTGGCGGAAGCGAAGAAGCGGGGCTACGTGACCACGCTGCTCAATCGGCGCAGATATCTTCCCGATATTCATCACAAAAACTATCAAGTCCGCTCGTTCGCGGAGCGAACCGCGATGAATACGCCCATTCAAGGCACGGCGGCAGACATCATCAAATTAGCGATGGTGCGGATGGATGACGCATTAAAATCTTCAAACCTCCAGGCACGCATGCTGCTCCAAGTACACGATGAACTGATTTTTGAATGTCCCGAGTCTGAATTACCCGCGCTCATCACGCTCGTCCGGGATAAGATGGAGAATGCGGTGCTGCTCAACGTCCCTCTTCAGGTGGATCTGAACTCGGGCCGCACCTGGTATGACGCGAAGTGAGCATGTGGCCTGTCGTTTGTCATGTGCTTGTCATAGAAATGCGGTAAGCTTTCCGCATGGCACCATTTCAGAGGAGGACTTGCGAGCAGTATGCCAGAATTGCCAGAAGTGGAGGCAGTCCGTCGGAGTTTGGAACAGCTAGTGGTCGGCAAGACCATCGAACGCGTTGACGTTCGCCTCCCTCGCATTGTACGCACACCCAGCCCCGAAGTGTTCGTCCAGTCCTTGACTGGGCGCCGTGTCGAAGCCGTGAATCGGCGCGGTAAGTACCTACTCCTGACCGTGTCGCCGTTCCTGCTCATCTCTCATTTGCGCATGGAAGGCCAATATCGGTTGACGGAGACGGATGTGGACGAGTTGCCTCACACCCACGTGGTGTTTCAATTTACCGATGGCACGGAACTGCGCTACCGCGATGTGCGCCAATTTGGCACAATGGATTTGGTACGCTCCCCGAGCGAATGGCCAGACGGATTGGCACGTCTTGGTCCAGAGCCGTTCGATCCGCTCCTCACCCCGCAACTTCTCAAATCGCGCCTAGCTTCGCGCACGGTTCCCATTAAAGCTGCCTGGCTCGACCAGACGGTTCTTGCTGGCGTAGGGAACATCTATGCGGATGAGGCACTGTTTGCAGCCGGTATTCATCCGGAAAAGCCAGCTGGGAAACTGACGACTTTGGAACTCAGTCGCTTACTCCACGAGACCCGCGAGGTGCTGCAGAAAGCCGTGGACGCGGGCGGATCGTCCATCCGTTCCTACGTCAACGGCTATGGCCGCCACGGCGGATTTCAAATCAGCCTGGCTGTCTACGGGCGAGATGGCGAGCCCTGTGTGCGGTGCGGTACGACACTCGAGAAAACGCGCGTGGCCGGGCGCGGAACGCATTGGTGTCCAAGCTGTCAGCGCAAACCCCGCACGAGGCGAGCGCGTGCGAAGACAAGTAGGGAGGGGGAGAAGGATGGCCGCAACAGCCGTTGATTCCACGCGCATCATCGGCCTCACCGGGGGAATTGCCTCCGGAAAGACCACCGTCAGCTCGATGCTCCGCGAACTCGGCGCCTATGTGGTCGATGCCGATGTTTGGGCGCGCCGGGTGGTTGAGCCGGGGTCGGACGGACTGGCGGAAATAGTGTCCGCTTTCGGCGGCGACATCTTGATGCCAGACGGCACACTCAACCGCTCACGCCTCGCAACCATCATCTTTCACGACGCATCGCTGCGGGACGTACTGAACCGAATTACGCATCCGCGCGTGCGGGCAGGAATGCTCGCGGAAACGGCGGCGTATGCTTCACAGAGGCCCGGGCAGCCTGTCATCTGGGACGTGCCCCTTTTATTCGAAGGAGAAACGCACCGTCTGGTCGGTGCCACCATACTCGTCTACGTTCCCTTGCACGTACAAAAGGAGCGCTTGATGGTGCGCAACCAATTGACCGAGGCCGAGGCGCTCGCTCGCATGGCCGCACAGATGCCACTCGACGACAAACGCGCACTCGCTACCTACGTGATTGACAATTCACAGTCCCTTGAATTTACTCGAGAGCAGGTGCAACGCATATGGCAAATGGTTGGCGGTCAGAAGGAGTTTCGCGGGGACCGAGCCAAGCAGTGAAGAGACGGCGCCGCATTCTCATCTCCATCGCGTTGCTCATTTGCGTACTCTTCCTCATCTCATCCAATTCCTTTTGGCGCCTCATGTATCCCATCTCGTACCAGGCGCAAATCCAGGAATCGGCGCAGCATGCGGAGGTCGATCCGCTGCTCATCGCTTCCATCATCCGCGTCGAATCGAAGTTCGACAAACGCGACGTCTCTAACATGGGTGCCGTCGGCCTGATGCAGTTGATGCCCTCGACCGCCACCTGGATTGCCAGCAAAATTCAAGCCCGACATCCCGAAATCCTGCAAGATACCGCCCTCGCGAATGGAAGCCTCGACAATCCGAAAGTCAATATCACTCTGGGGTGCTGGTATGTCGCCTATCTCATTGAGCGCTTTCGCGGCAATCGCGTTGCTGCCGTTGCCGCCTACAATGGCGGTCCTCGGCGCGTGGAAGATTGGCTGAAGTCCGGAGTCTGGAACGGCCAACTGGCGACCATCAACGACATTCCCGTTGGCGAGACACGCCATTTTGTCGATCGCGTCTTTTACAACTACAAACTATACCACCGTATTTACGGTAACAGCAGGGACTGGGATGGCAACCTGCACACCACACACGACATCACGAATTGACAGGACGTCTCAATGCTGGAATGCTGAAATTTGGTCGGCGCCAAGAATTTGACAACCCAGGCGACCGAGGATATAATCAAGAACGTTGTCGCTTCTCATGTCGGGGTGGCGGAATTGGCAGACGCGCACGTTTGAGGGGCGTGTGGGGTAACCCGTCCGGGTTCAAGTCCCGGTCTCGACACCAAAAAAGTCTAAAATGCCGCAGTGTAGCAGGGTTTTTGAGCCTTTGAGCTCAAAAACCCTGCTTCCATTTTACGGTGGAATTTGCCCTTGGATTTTGCGGGTACGTGTGGGCACACACTCCAGCAGAAGTGCGGGGCAAAAGGGGCCAAATCCCCCACACGTCTAGAAAAAGGAGAAGTGTGGGTATGGCGAAACGCAGAAAAAATACGGTTGATTTTGTGGAAGAGGTGGCCGTACCCGAAGAGCGGATGATCACGTTGTCAGATGCCAAGGTGCAGTTCTTGCGCGATGTCCGAGGGTTGGCAAAACAAACGCAGCGGTGGCACAAGGAGAACCTGAATGCCCTGGAGAAAGTTCTTGGTATGCAAAGCTTGGTGATCGACGATTGTCGGAAGCTCACCGTTCCGTTTCTAAAGGACCATTTCGTGTTCTACGTGCTGGAGGAACTCGGGTTGAAGGTAAACACCATCAATGGGCGGATTCGGTCCGTTCGAGGGCTGATTCAATTCCTGCACAGGGAAAATTACCTGCCCCGCGATTATAGCGCAGATTTGCCCGTTCTGAAGGCGGAGAAGGTCATCATCCAGGCATTCAGTGAGGAAGAGATTGCACGGCTACTACGACAACCAAATCAGAGCACATTCACGGGTCTACGCGATTACACGGTCATGCTATTGTTGCTGGAAACCGGGATGCGAATTTCGGAACTCGTCGGCATTCAGGTGGCTGATGCGCATATCCGCGACGGGAATATCCTCGTACATGGGAAAGGCTCTAAGCAGCGTCTGGTGCCCATACAGAGCAAGATGCGGCAAGTCCTACAGAAATACATGAAGGAGCGCGGAAATGCGCTGACAGATGCCTTGTTCGTGACCATCGACAACGAGCCCATTGCCATAGGGACGATTCAAAAGCTCATCAAGCAGTATGGGGAGCAGGCGCGGATTGCAAATGTTCGCGTGTCACCTCATACTTTCAGACATACGATGGCGAAATATTACATCTTAGCGGGTGGGGATATTTTCTCTCTTCAGCGGATACTTGGCCATAGCAGTATGGAGACGGTTCGCATATATGTAGAGATGTTCTCGCACGATGTGAACCTGCAGCACAGTAAATTTAGTTTTGTGGAGCATCGGCTGAGTTAGTGGTGGTGATGGCCGGGAGTGATGCTTCCGGTCATTTGTGACTTGATGATTGCGACTGTGAACTTATTATGGAAGACTGACAGATGGTGATGCGAAGTAGAGTACGACCGAACCCGCTGTTGAAGCATGTGGAAGAATATCGTAGATTGTAGATTGTCGAAACCGTCGCTTCAGTTGGAGCGCGAAGAGATCAAGCGATTGGCTCATATGCAAGCCGAAGCTTTGGTGAACCGTTCAGAAATGCAAAAAAAGTTAAAGGATATAATCGGAACATCTAAATTTTGAGTCAACTTCGTGTAATGGGTTACCGTTAGATTTGGCAGTACACTAGCACAGCCTTATTGAACATTCGCGCCCATTACTGCAATATCATACCTACTTGTTATGGAAGTAGTGGAACCTTGATTTCAATAATCGATTTCTCATGTTCGTCTATGCGTTCGACAACCACCTGGTTAACTGTTGTCTGAAACACTTCATTCCAATTTTCAGTTTCAGTCAAAGCGAATTCGAATAGCTGCTTATCGTTGACTCGCCCGACGGTTAAGTGAGGTGTATAAGTCTGAGAGCGGCAAAGGTGTTGTTTCAACAACCCAGTGTACAATTTGTCGTGTAGCTGAATAATCTGGTCGTTGCCGCCCTTCAAATTGAGGAATAAATACTCTCCTTCAGCCCCAGTAAGCCCAATCATAACAATTGGAAAAGGTTTCAATCCAACCACAGATTTCTGAAGGTGTACTGTAAGAGCTTCAGTAGAAACGTCACTTTCAAATGGAAACACCAAGGTCACATGCGGTGGAATTAGGTCAGCAAGCGGATCGTACTTCGCTCGTATGCGTTTAATGGAATGTTCATTAGAAAACTCAGGGAACAGATGAATAGCCCTTAACACCCAACCCCCCCTTCTTGGGAATCGATTTGTCGTTCTTCTGTCCGATTGCCCATAAAGCGGGTCACTCGAACACCATATTTTCATCCGCAAGCCAGTGGTGTTTCCTTCTGGGATATGTGCACCCGTTTGTCCCATACGACCTTCATGTGAATTCGGTGATACCTTGGACAACCAATCACACAGAAACACCATCTAAATGTGCTTGTTACCTGAAATAATCTAATAATTTATCAAGAGAATTGATCTCGGCAAATGGTTGAATTTCGGTATCATTCTTGTTCGAATAAGGATTGAACCATATGCCCTTTATATTTGCCTTTTGACAACCACCAATATCTTTTTCTATGTCATCCCCAACGAACAATGTTTCTTCTGGTTGCACGTTTAGCTTATTTAAGGCTAATTCAAATATGCGGTTATCAGGTTTCCAAAACCCCACTTCTTCGGAAATGATTATTGTATCAAAACAATCGCCTAAATTGCTGTTGGATATTTTGGCTTTTTGCCTATGAATTGAGCCGTTCGTTACAATCGCAACTTTGGCATGCACCTTTATAGTATTTACGATGTTTAGAGTACTTTGGTCTGCGGAAAAACAATTAGGAAAATGACTATTCCAAAAATCACTTATGTAATTTTTAGGAATCCTTTGTTTTGGTGAAAACTCATCATAGAGTGATTCGAAGACTCTTGATTTGTCACTGTTACCATAGTCACGTTTGTCATATTCCTTGAACAATTTCAACATCTTGTTTTCCGTTGAATGTTCAACATCCCCGTAACACGTTTCTAAAATAAACGAAAACATTTTATCTACTGCTTGATGTCGATTGAGCAAGGTATCATCAAGATCGAATATCAGTGCTTTACAACTCTCCAAACATCTCCACAGCCTTTCTCACACTCCATTAATATTCCTAGTCCGCACGCTTTCGCCCTGTTTAAGAGAGGTATTCTGTCCCATGCTTATAGAGCTCTTCTGCCCAATAGTCCCGTAGTGGACGCATGCAGGCCGCGCATGAATATACACTTTAGACGCGTAGATACAGATTGTCACAGCTAGACCATTGCCCCCTCACACAGCTGCGTCACGAGGCACCAATTGGAATTGAAAAGTGCCATCTTCGCCCGACTGCTCTACATTTCATACGTCATAACGTGAAGGTCTCACTCAGCTTCTTCGGCTTTTAGCGTTGACCATTCCGAGACACACTTCATTGAGCAGAAATGCCACTCGGCAGTACGCGCTTGCTCCCTGTAGTGTCCTTTTGGTACGTCTTGAAGCAATGCGACCCACCCCTTTGGTAGGTCTGTAATAAAGCGGCCATCCTTTTCCCTCTCGCAATTGTTGCAAATGAATACGGCCTTAAACAAGGGTAGCCCACCCATCCTCGCCTCGGGAGAATTCTGTTAGTTCTCCCTTGGGAATTTGACCGCAAGGATTTTAACTTCATGCTCGACCATTTCGAAATACATGGTGAACCCACGTATAATAACACGAGACATAGCCTTAAACGGCCCACTTTCTTCAGTGTAGAACTTACTTATCGCATCGTTACTGAGGAGATCCTCTGCATGCAAGATGAATCGACTAATGAAATCCAAGGTTTCTTCGGGCGTAAAACGGGGGCTACGAAAGGAAAGTAGTTTCTTTCTAACAGGATTTGGCCACGTTACGCGTCGGTAGGTCACTGAAAGTCACTCTTCGAAATGGATTTGAGAAATTCATCGGTCGTCATAACTTCGCCTACTTCGTGCGCTTTCCTACTAGCCTGGAGCATCTCGCGAAGCTCTGGGTCTTCTTGTGCCTCTTCAGCAATCGATAATTGCCTTTTCGCTTGTAGAACAATTGTTAGCTGCCCTTTGCCCGGTATGAACACCTGACACACAGAGTCATCACTGGTAAGTTTCTCAATTCGCTGCATCAAGTCCTGAGCAGAGTAAATAATATCCATCCGTACCGTCACTCCCATCATGAGTGTTTTCCTAATTATACATACAACTTCATTACTCGGAAACACGTGCGCTGACGCTCAAGGAGTGGCGGTTCTATCGTGCGGGTTATGAGGCATTCCGGCCCGAGAGCATCAGAAGGGGTCCCTCAGCCAGGCTGTATATTCATACGTTGGATGGCACATCTAGTTGTCACTTTAATATTGCTCGAGGTGGAAGAAGGGAATAAATCCAATTAATTCCGGAGGTGACGAAGAACATGCATTTTACAACCGAACAACCAGGACGTTCAGTTCACCCTTAATAAACTCCATGTCAGAATCCCGTGACACAAGTCCTAATTGAGCATCAATAGCAGTTGCTATGATTAGGGCATCAGGAGTTTTTAGTTTTCTGCCTTTGTCTCGCTGTTCGCGCCTTAACTCCCCTGCAGTTCGGGCTATTGTGGAAGTAACGTCTATGCAGCGCCGCTTATTAAAGAGTTGCAAACCGTGTAACTTCTGCTCTGACGATATACCACTAAAAACCTCACATTCAGTGATCACGGAGAAAAATAATGGCATCATGTCGTTCGCTGCCTGCCTAACAAAATTCATGACAATTGACTCATTAGCCAAGATGGCGATGGCGATATTTGTGTCCAGTAGATATCCGCGAACGGAACTCAATCCCAGTCACCCTCGCGCATTTGGCGTACCGTCTCTTCGAGTTGTCGAGCCTCTTCAGGCGTTAGAATTCCAGCCGACTCAAGAATGTCATCAACAGCGTAATCATCCTCTGACTCAACGGTTTCATTGTATAAGTCGACTGTGATCTTTCGACTATCTAAGTTGAGCTTGGAGAAAATCGTCCTTAACTGATTCGCTGTTTCGTGATCAAGCTTTTTCGACATCGCCATACCCCTCGCCTCCTCCATAAATAAGTGTACCAGTATTATAATTGAATTAAGCGACCGAAACCTTCACACCAACCAACTCCAGCACATGTACGTTGTGAGACTATGCTGCTTCAATTGCGCAAGATTCCGAAAGTGTACGCCACCGTATAATCATACAGCAGATGGCTCAGGGAACTTGAATTTTTGCACTCGTTTGTCCAAGCTGACCCTCAGCTGGGAGAATGGATTCATAGTAGTCGGAATGCGTACCAACGCGGAGATGTCATGACAACCTCAGAATTGCTTACATCCTTATCCTCCAAGAATTTTGCTCAGTGACAACTCGTCGAATCATCTGGCCCTCTCCTATTCGGGTAAAACTGCTTACCTTTGGAAGTCTCCACTTTACGCCGGATGAGACGCTCGACCTTATTATACATCTTTTATAAAAATAGCTTATTCTTTTAAATTCAACGGTAAGTCGGCATTATACTGAGGAATACGGAGAGTTCGAAAGAATTTCTCGCATGATGTGAACTTGCAGAACAGTAAGTTTAGTTTTGTGGGGCATCGGCTGAGTTAGTGCTGGTGATGACCGGGAGTCATGCTTCCGGCCGTCACTGCCTCGATGATTACGACTATGAACTTAGGGAGGACTAACAGATGGTGATGAGAAGAAGAGTGCGTCCGAACCTGCTTTTGAAGCACCTGGAGGAGTACCGTAAATCGTCAAAACCGTCGGTTGAGTTGGATAGCGAAGAGATAAAGCGATTAGCTCACATGCAAGCCGAAGCTTTTGTGAACCGTCCGGATATGCAATACACGTTAAAGGATATCATCAGAACCTCTAGATTTTGAGTCAACTCGGTGTAGTGGGTTACCGTTAGATTTGGTTGAATATTCCTCAGTAAACATGCCGATGATGACGGACAGCAAATAGGATGTGCCGACCATCAACCTCATTTAGTCCAGTCTTCGACGCGCAATCCTTTGACCCGTTCAAACTCTCTCGTGTTGTTTGTAACCAGGGGAACATCAAGTGACAATGCGTGTGCGGCAATCATCGTGTCGAGCGGACCAATAGTCTGACCACGTCTTTCTAGTTCAGCACGTACGTTACCGTAAACTACGGTCTCATCCAATGAGAAGTTTGCAATTTCAAGTGGCAAGAGGAATGCCTCTAGCGCGGCCTGATTTCTCTCTTTATGCTCACTCTTTGAAACGCCATACTGTAACTCTGCTACGGTTACCACGGATACGACAATCTCGCCCGTACGGAACACACGCATTCGCTTAAATAATTCATTCGACCGTCTTTTGATGAGATATATACAGATGTTGGTATCCAACATGTAAAGCATCAAAATGGTTCCTCTCGTTGTTGCTTCGCTGGTTGCTCACGCTCGACCATAAAATCGTCTGAAAATAAGTCCAGTGATTGCGCCAACGAGTCCCACGCGTCGTCCATGGGTAATAAGACCACTGCGTTTCCGACGCGCTTTACGAAGACCTCTGAACCGTTAAATCGAAATTCTTTGGGCAAACGAACCGCCTGGCTACGTCCGGACTGAAAAATCTTTGCTCGCTCCATAAAATCACCCCGCTTGATATATATCGAGTATATATTAAGCGGGGAACAGATGAAACGTTAAAACATCGTTCCATTCAAAATATTGTCTTCCTCAAGATTGCGCCCGATAACGACGGAACCCTAAAAATCGGTGCAGCCATACCCGGCATCCACTTCAAATTCAGAGCGTTCTAATTGTTAGATGTGGTTTAGAACTCGGAATCCCCGGTGGATTGGGCAGTTGATGACCACATCGATATACTCAGAAAGAAACTCACAGTCTTTTTTGACGATTTCAGATTAGATTCAATGCGTGGTCGAGGTTATAGACTGACTATTGAACATCCGAGGGTTGACCAACCAGACTCAACGTAGGCATTCCGAGAATGTAACGACTGTATTCGTACTGCTATTTTCCAGAGCCATTTCAAACGGCGGAGTAGAGTCGTAGCCCTGCTCGAACCATCTCGACAAAATAGTAAATATTGCGGAAAAATAGGTGTAAATCGCCCCGATACAACCGTAGTCTGCGATACATGATGTTCTGGGAGATGGTTCGAGGCCCGTCCGACAGTTCCTGCCAATCCTCCGCAGTTCCGCCCAGTACTAAATCCGCGGCATGAAGTTCAGACGTTGAGATGGGTTGCACGCGGACAATGTCGCCGCGGACAATGTCGAAAAGGCCAGCACGCTGAACGTTCTCCTCCGCGTCGACGACAACAAAGGCGAGCTTTAAGGTCAGTGTCTGCTTTCTGGCGGCAATCCAATCCCAGTATGTTGATGCAGTTTCTTCGATGCGTTGGTCGGCTGGCCCTGCATTCGCAGAGACTGCGAAGCGAGTTAGCCAGTTTTCGTTCAATATCTCCGTTTCCATCCGTTATTCCTCCCACATGAATGTTGACCTCAATCCGTCAACCTCCTGCTGCAGTTTCAGGTTGAACGGCGGAGATCATCTTGTCGAGTTGCTGTGGTATGGGGATTTCGACCATATTGAGTTTTTTGCGCAAGTTATTCATCATGATGTGGCGGACATCGTCGCGTTCTACAAGTAGGGGACTGTAGTCGATGATTTGGGTGTAGGTCGATCCCATCGTCAACATCGTGATGACGGTTTCATAGACGACCGATTGAAGCGACGGGTCGTCCGCTATCAACTCTTTGAGCAATTTCATGCCGAACACGACATGGCGAGACTCGTCTCTCGTGGTGGCTAGGAATCCTTTGTGAAAGCCTGGGAGTTTATGTTGGCTTTTGCAGAAGTTCAGGGTAATTTTCGCCACACTCAGCGCCAAGACGCCTTCAATCCACAGGTGATAATTGGTGATGCCGGACGCTAGTAATTTGCGATTGTCCGGATGACGCCGGATTTGATCGGCGATGTAGGCCAGATAGCCGAACGATCCGATAAAAGTTTCACTCATATAGCGGTAAGATTGATCGAGTGTATCCATGATGTCCGTTGCGGCGAGTCCAACCACCTCGCGGTAGAAGCGGTCGAAGAACAGCGTATGGCGAGTCTCGTCCTCTAACTGACTCGTTAAATACATTTTGTGCTCATCCCGCGGAGCGGCCATCAGTAGTGGGACGATGTCGACCGCGACTTGACGTTCGCCATGGTGAAAGCCGGTCGCGACGCGAAGGAAAGTGTCGCGTTCTGCATCTGTAAGATTCATCCAATCGGCTTTATCCTGGGTGAAATCCAGTTCAGAAATGTTCCATCGTTGAGCCTCATATTTGCGATACAAATCCAAGGGATAGGTTCGGTCGATGGGGACAATCCCCTCATGAACGTAACGGATGACACTATCAACGTCAAATTGATGGTGAAGTACCTCGATATCAACTAGACCTATTTGTTCTAATTCTTCAGGCATGTCAACTCCTCCTACCACTGGTCAATGACGGTACAACCGAGCGTGGCATAGTGACTCATTGAAGACAATATGGAACCTGCTTGGTCGATTGGGACGGTTTGCGTCACGAGTTCACCCGGTCGAAGAGTCCCTCTTTCCACCATTTGCAGCAGGGGGCGGTACCGCCCAATTGGCATCCCAAACGTTCCGGAAATCTGTAATTCTAGGTTTACGATGAGGTCAATGGGGAGGGAGATGACGCCATCGTCTTGTTTTGTGGTCAGTCCAATTTGTAAATGACGACCGCGCCGACGTAGGCTGCGCACACTCGATTGACACGTTTCCGACAGACCGAGTGCATCGACCGACACATCCGCTCCGCCCTTGGTCAACTCTTTGATGCCATCTGCGGCGCGCTCTTTGGTGGCGTTTATTGTCGCTACAGCGCCCAGTCGCTCTGCGAATGCCAGTTTCTCATCGGAAATGTCGATCGCGATGACGTTTGCGCCGAGTGCGGTCGCGATTTGAATGGCAGATAGCCCCACGCCTCCACACCCGTGCACGGCGACCCATTCGCCAGGCTGCACTGCGACCCGGTCAACCAGTCCGTGAAAAGCGGTCATAAAGCGGCACCCGAGTGCAGCGGCCTCAGTGTAGCCGACACCTTCTGGGAGTGGGATGAGGTTAAGGTCTGCGTTCGGAATGTGGACAAATTGACCATAGCCACCCCAATACGAAAAACCAGGCATCAACGCATTTGAGCAGATATTCGAATGGCCGCTTCGGCACTCTTGACACGTCCCGTCGCCTTGACTGAATGGGACAATCACTCGGTCACCTGTCTTGAATTTGCGGATGTGAGTTCCGACCTGTTCAATGACACCCGAGAACTCATGTCCGAGAACATGCGGTAAGGGGACGGATGTTCCGAGCCAATCCCAGTCCCCGACCCAGGCATGCCAGTCGCTTCGGCAAATTCCGCTCGCTTGGACGCGTACAATGGCCCCTGTTGATTCTGGGGTGGGGTCTGGAACATTGCGTACGACGAGGGGTTCTTTAAACTTTTCTAACACAGCGGCTTTCATCTATCGTCCTCCTTCGCGGGTTCAAGGTCCCTGGCTACTGCCGCATCGTCTGCATGTTTTAGGAGCGAGAGGTGTACTCAAAAGTCATTCATACGCACCCTATTGTAATAACAGTATATTCGCTCTATTATAATTTTAGATAGAGATTTTACCCCGGATTTCGACGGTTTTTGCTTGATGGAGTCTCGTTAGGTTTCCAATGAATATTTTGGAATTATAGTCTCCGATC
>NZ_JAMCCX010000031.1 GCF_024706985.1 Alicyclobacillus sp. SP_1
GGCTCATATTTATGGAGCTTATTGGGACTGATTTAAGCTTTGCAGGGGAAGTCGCCTGATTCATTCAGCACCCCCTATCTAAGAGTTGCTGTAGAGTGTCACCAAGTTCACGTGCGATTTGCTGTGTCAATGCCTGTGCATATTGTCGCGGATGGATTGGATATGTCCTCTGATTTTGGTCAGGATAGTTCTTAAACTTCTCCTTTAACTCTTCCCAAAGGCCGTGTCGGTTCATAGAATAATACCTCTCCTCGCATTTTCACTAGAATGAAAGTGACTTTTGTGGAAAGAGTAATTTTAGAAAGTAGCGAAGCAAACGCTTCCCATGAAATTAATACTTGTTATAGCAAATTGGCAAAAATGGATCAGTGACTAATAAATGAATTTTTTGTTAATGAATTGAGCTTGGTCTAATGATCTGCCAATCGATCCTCAAAATAGAACACCAGTTGCCCTAAGATCTGACCCCAGTTTGCCACTCGCATGATCCGCTTGCGTGTCACTTCCATCGTCGCCAGGTACAGCATTTTCGTCAACGCCTCATTGTTCGGGAAAATACTCTTGCCCTTCGTCGCCTTGCGTAATTGCCGGTGTATCCTTCGATGATATTCGTCGTATATATCACCCGCCGCATCGCCAGCACGTCTTTTTGTCCGTCAGATTCGAGACCAGGGTGGGCGAGATGTCTACACCGTAAATCTGGTGCAGATGAACCCCTATATCGCGCGTACTGACACCGCGCGCATACAGGTCACAAGGCCGATCACCTGGTCTTCCATGCTGGACATGCGCTTTTGGTGCTTCTTGACGATGAGGGAATCCAACTCGCTTTGTCGATCGCGTGGGAGAGCCACGGTGAAGTCACCCAGCTCCGATGTCACGACTTTCTCCTTGGAGTGACCGTTTCGACGGTTCTTGGTATCTTTGTTTTTCTTATCGTGTTTGGCGTAGCCAAGGTGTGTGTCCATCTCCGCCTCAAGCATCTCTTGCACGGTGCTCGCGAAGAGGTCTTTGATCATCGACTGCACGTCATTTAGGTCCTTCAGGTTGCCTTCATTGACAAACTTTCTTCGATTTCGCGTCTCATTGCCTTGAATTTAGAACCGTTCACACAATCACCTTTTCTTTATCCATTTCGCATGACGACCGAGTTCGATACATTCGATAACGCCTTGCCTGCCCAGCTCATTCAGTGTCTTTGTGATGGTCGGACGACTGATGCCAGGACACATCTCCTCAAGCTCTGCCACCGTGAAATCTGCCATAAACCCGTCCACGACTTGACGAATCCTTGCTTGTTTCCATCCTCTTTTCTGCGTCTGCTCAATGGTTCCGACGCGTTCCTCAAAGCGATGATAGGACTCGAGCAACATGGTCAGAAAATACTCAAGCCACGGTGCAAAATCATGTTCAGATTCGTGCCATCCCTGAGAAGAACGCTCAAGCGTGTCATAGTATTGAACCTTTGTGTCCTCGATGACCTTCTCCAAACTGATATACCGTCCTACGATGTATCCGCTCTGATAGAGAAGCAGCAGGGTGAGTAGCCGCGCCATGCGGCCATTTCCGTCTGAGAACGGATGGATGCAGAGAAAATCGAGCACAAATCCTGCAATCAAAATCGACATTGGGAACTGACCGATATCCTTCGCACGATTGAATGACTTGCATAGTTTATTCATAGCATCAGGCGTATTCCACGCGGGAGTCGGTGTGAACCGAACACGAATGGTGCCGTCAGGATGCTTTTCTTCAATCGTATTGTCTGCGGACTTCCACTTTCCACCGCTTGTTCCCGTATATTTCATGAGATAACCATGCAACTGCAGGATGAAATTCGATTCGATTTTGATGTGTTCATAGCTCTCATGAATCATCGCGAGAACATCACGATATCCGGCAATCTCACCTTCAGAACGACTTTTCGGTTCATCCTTCCTATTGACGATGGATTCAAGTCGCTTAGATGAGATGACAATACCCTCGATGCGGTTCGATGATTCCGTGCTTTGAATGATTGCACTCTGTCTGAGTGTATCGAGGACTTGAGGAATTTGTCGCTGAAACAGCTCCTGCTTTCCTCGATACTCACCGAGCTGCGTTGTCGCACTCAGAACCTGAGGACTGATATGAAATTGAGATAGGTAACCTGAATTGAACGTAGACAATGTTATCACCAACCACAGAAATTATATCTATAATTTAGACAGTTTACGATAACATTATACGGTGACATCACAAGGAAGGCAATACATCGGGGATGCCAGCACTCCACGCACTTTACTTCAGAGACCGTGTCGTCGATTCTAAAATGCTCAAGGCACCGGGTCGTTACTTTCGCTATGGAAAATGACGTAGGGATTACAGAATG
Organism: Alicyclobacillus sp. SP_1; assembly: GCF_024706985.1. Lineage (GTDB taxonomy): Bacteria > Bacillota > Bacilli > Alicyclobacillales > Alicyclobacillaceae > Alicyclobacillus_I. The sequence goes on from NZ_JAMCCX010000031.1 coordinate 2,372, forward strand.
CGATTGTCGCTGTTTCAACCGTGCAGGGGTTGATAAGTTTAACATAAGCGACTCCTTGAAAGTCTCGGTAGCGGGTCCTGGTCCAGTTTGTGTCCCACGTCGCTTAAATCTGAAAGGATTTTTATCCAACTGCGAGTTTGACTGGTTAGGCCATTCCACTACACATTCCACTACATTAAAGGGCACATAAAAAAATTATGCTCACTGAAGGCACACAAGACAAAAAACAACGCGGATTCTCAGAAACATACATATTACGAGAGAACCCCCGTCATTATTGGATTTTTAGCGAAGAGGGTGGTATTCGAACCACGGAGCCTTTGCGAACTCGTCGGTTTTCAAGACCGCTGCGCTAATTTAATGGCTTCCGCAATGCCGCAAGAATGATGAACAGAAGTGCGATATTAGAAGTTTGTTAGAAAAACGACTTTGCGGCCATCTGAGCACATGTCTCGAATAGCCACAAACCCTTGGTACGTAAAGCCTTCATGGCGCACCCGGAGGGACTCGAACCCCCGCAAGACGCGGTTTAGGAATTGCCCTCCGGGGGTGTTGCTGGGTGACGAAGAATACCACATTTTCTTGCGTGGTGCGGAATTTTCCAAGTTGTTGTATCGCCGAGTGCAGAGAATTATCAGGCGTTCGCTAACAGTACGTTAGCAAATTTGTTAGCAGTCATAGAGCTGGGAATTCCGATTCCATTTTCACCTCTAAAGCTGACTACTCATGTATAAACGTATCGAACATTCATTTCTCCTACAACGCAGGTTTCGGGCACCTCATTATGGAACTGGAGCAGCGGGCATCGGGCTCAGTGATAATGAATACGTGTCGGGAACTTTATAATCTTCGAACCACTGCACCATGTTGGACAGAGTGTTAATCGCGTTTTTCTAGTTTATGAAGCACACCTCATGAAGCTCGAAGTACCGTCAGCTCAAAAATAACGACTCACCGTGTGGATTGGTCAGGAATTGGAAATCATAAGACGGTATTTGAATTCATTCGACAGAGGTGGTTAGAGTGGGAACAAACCATTATCTCTTTGTTACACACCCGGATCCTTTTGATGCTCTAGTAAAGGAGAATCGATGGCTCCTCAAAGACAGGTCTATGGTCTCCAAGTTGCACAATTTGTCGGCTGGTGATGAGGTACTTGTATATGTCGCTGGGCAGAGTGGTATCATCGGGCTTCTTAGAGTGCAAGGTCCATCACAACTCTTACGGGAAACGGCTGTACTGTCGGGTAGAGCCTATCAATATGAACTGCCAGTAGCGTTTGAAATCGCCGTACCAAAAGAATGCGTTGTCCCAGTGAAGCCTTTCGTGCGTGAATTGAATGTCACTCGACGAATTGCGGATAATTGGGGATCTGCCTTTCAACGGTCAATTGTTCGTCTTAATGACGATGACTTTAACTTCCTAAAAACGAAACTTGTCCAAACATATAAGGAATTACATGACAGCGAGCAAAGGCAAGCCTGAAAGGTGTAGGATCGCATCACTCTTCGTGTACATCCCACTTCAAACCCGCTATTATTAGAACAATGATATCTATCGCGTTTTATGCACTTCATAAAGGGTTTGGTGGTACTGATGACACAGGATGTAGCAAGAACGAGGTATTTGACAACGGAATCCGTACGAAATTTGTCGTTCGAGGGACTGTTAGATAAGTTCATATGCGGCGATACAATCGAGATCATGCGAAATTTACCGGATGAATCTGTTGATTTAGTGGTTACGTCACCTCCGTACAATCTCAAAAATTCTACAGGAAACGGTATGAAAGACGGACGTGGTGGTAAGTGGTCAAATGCAGCTCTACTTAACGGGTACATTTCGCATGGTGATTGTATGCCACACGAAGAGTACGTCGCATGGCAACGTGCGTGTCTTACAGAAATGCTCCGTGTTATTAAGGATGATGGGGCTATCTTCTACAATCACAAGTGGCGTGTGCAAAACGGATTGCTCCAAGATCGTCAAGATATTGTTTCTGGCTTCCCAGTTCGGCAGATTATAATTTGGCAGAGGAGGGGCGGAATCAATTTTAATCCCGGATACTTTCTACCGACGTACGAAGTTATTTACCTCATCGCAAAGCCTAAATTCAAATTAGCCAAGTCCGCAAACAAACACGGTGACATCTGGCAAATTAGTCAAGAGATGAACAATCCGCATCCCGCTCCGTTTCCCGTGGAATTAATCGAGCGAGTGATAGGCTCAACGACCGCCGATATAGTCCTTGATCCATTTATGGGTAGTGGTACGACGGCAGTTGCCGCGCGTAACCTGAACCGACATTTTATTGGTATTGATATAGCACAAGAATATTGCGAAATGGCATCTAATCGATTGTTTAATGAGGTGTGGAATGAGTCCAGACGAGAAGAGCAAAATTGAGAAGTTAATACTTGAAAGTCCTTGGAAAAATGCCTATTGGTTCGCACGAATGTTAATCGCCAGCGACAAATATGGTGCAGTAGGCAAAAAGAGCGACCTCTTGGCTCAAATTGCAGCCCAGCTACACATGATTTTAGGCACGAGGGAACACACGGATGAAACAAAACTAACGCTTTGTAAAAACATCATTACGAGTCTTGTAGAAGCAAGCTTCCAGAATGCGAAATCGGTCATTGACAGAGTAAAGTTGTTCAATCAGGATTTAAGCGAAAAAATGCAAACGCTCGACGATGTACGAGTGTTTATCCTGACGGCTGAGGCCATCATGATTCCGATCAATAACGCGCTAACGGGCATTCCGAGTAACGACAGAGAGTATACAGAAGCAACGGCGAAGGCTTATCTAGATTCTCTCGGAACTCAAGGGTTAGCAACGGTCATTAACGTTTGGGACGACTTGGGAGTCGAGGGATGCTTGAATGCCGAGCGTTCTGCTGTTGTCCGTGAGTTTACCCGGCTTAGACGAGACATTCAAGAAATGCCAGAGATGGAAGCCAACATGATTCTAACGGCTTTTACACAAGAGTTTGAACGCAGGTTAAGCCAAAAGCGAAAGAGCCGTGCTGGTGGGAGTTTAGAGGATGTTGCATCTTTCTTGTTTGATTATTATGGAATCCCAGCGGCCCACGCGCCTGATCATTTCCAAGCTGACATCGAGGTCGATAAATGGGTCAAATGTGGTGATGGGTGGTTAATTGGAATTAGTTGCAAGAGAACGTTACGCGAACGGTGGAAGCAGGTTTCGAGTGCAGATCGCGGCGTGTTGAGTAAGTACAAAATCAAGCAAATGTGGCATCTATCAACGTACGACGAAGACTTGAGCGACGACAAAATCACGACCTTAGGCAATCAAGGCCACCTGTTTTACCTGCGTGATGACTCTCGAAAGTTGCTGAATGCAAGTAACCACGTTGGAATGAAGGACTATGTTAGACCAATGAGTTCTTTTGTTGAAGATTTGAAGAGAGAACAAACCAGATATTGACCAACAACACACCTTTGAAAGTTGATTTACGTTTTCTTTTATCTGTATATGATTACCGTTGTTAATGAATTTAAGCAAACTTTTATTTACATACGAAGTTTCAAAAGGTGGGTTAGGCTTGAAGTCTATCGGTATCAGGGTAAGCCCGAAAACGATTTATTACTGTATCGCGACTGCCGACGAGGATTCTCTAGTGTTGTCTGTTGAAAGCTTGACCGTGCCAAGGGCGCTTGATATCCCAAAGCAGTTGGCATTTATTCGTACGACATTGCAGTCGATCATAGCCGAATTCAAGGTTGAATTAGCAGGGATACGTGTCTATGAAGGTAGTACGCAAAACCTTGATCGATTCAGAATTAACATTGAGGGTGTTGTGCAAGAACTTCTAGCCAACTCTACTGTCCAGCGATACTATTCCGGAACAAAGTCTACTCTAGGAAGATTGTTAAACACTGATGTTAAAATGATTACGGCTAACATAGACGGAGAGTTCCATTTACCTGGCTTTAGTGTAGAGGATTGGGCTGACTATGGTAAAGAAGAACGCGAGAGTATTTTAACCGCTCTTGGTGCACTAAATTTATAGAGAATAGGGTGTCAAAATGTACATCACCAATCTGGATTTCGAACACAGATTTGATGTCTCAAACGGGCAAGGTAGGAATTCGACGGTCTTCGTTGCTTGGGACCCTCAATTAGATACGGAGATCGTCATTAAACAACTCAACAAATCTGCTTTTAGGAACCCTGATGCGTACTTTAATGAGGCCCGAATTCTCAACACTGCGAGTCACCCCAATGTCGTACCGATTAACTATGCTACTTACGACAATGATTACATCTACCTCGGAATGCCTTACTACAAAAAAGGCTCTTTGGAGACACTCATCAACTCGAGGTATTTGACGGTTCGAGAAATCGTGAAATACGGTCTGGAGTTCCTTAGTGGGGTACATTATATCCATACGAAGGGCCTTCTACACCTGGATGTGAAGCCTACAAATGTACTTATAAATGACTCCGATGTCGCTGTCTTGACCGATTTTGGCTTGACCAAATATGTCGATGTGAACGGATTCGCAGAACCAGATAAAACGTATGGAAAGCATTTTCCACCAGAAGCTTTTATAAGTAATAAAGCAGATGTGTTGTTTGACATCTATCAGTGTGGCCTTACCTTGTACAGAATGTGCAACGGTAACCAAGAGTTTCAGAGACAGTGGGATTCATTCACTGACAAACCGAATGCTATTCAACAGGGGAAGTTTCCAGATCGTGTGAAGTTCTTGCCACATATCCCGGCGCAACTGCGTAAAGTAATCACGACTGCTCTAAAAGTCAGTGGAACCGAACGATATAGCACGGTTCTGGACATGATAAACGCTTTGTCGAAAATTGACAAAGGTTTGGATTGGAGCTACAATTATTCGAACCGAACACACGTTTGGACACGCGAGGAAGATGCAAAAATAAAACGAATATCTGTTATTCCTAACAACGGCAAATGGGATGTAAAGGGAGAACAAGACTCATTGGGGAAACTTCGAGCCAAGAATGATTGGACTTCCACTGGTCATCAGAGCGAATCACACGCTTTCAAGCAAGTGCAGAAAATAATTACATCAAACTGAGGTCCAATTGGAGGTTCGATACAATGGCGAAGTTGACAATTCAAATCAACCGCTCGTCCCGTAAAAAACTTGCGAACCCTCACTCTACCGAGACTCGCCACAAGCGACTTGTGGAGTCTGAGGCAATCGATCTCCGGTGTAACCACACAACAGTTGATTTAGGAAATGGTTATTTTCGAAACATTCCGATTGATGATGCACGCAAGTTTACATGAAGATTTTCGCCGTGTCTGTTCGATCGAATAGACGTGTTTTCTGTTTATGCGTATTTGTACTGAGCGGCAGTTGACTGATTGCTGGGTTTATTGTTTGATAAAGCCGCCCCATGATTGAGGCGGCTCGTTTGCGGTGCAGTGCTTTAATCCTTTAAGTCCTCTAAAGACAGTCCGTGTTTAGTTAAGACTTCATTGAAGGCATCATCTAACGCTTTCATTTGCTGGGGCACGTAATCATGTACTTCCATGGGTATACCGAAGATGTACCTTAATTCCCCCTTATCTGGATCGTAACTCGGGTCATACGAACGAGGACGTGTGGCAGATTTCTGAGAATGAGAGGTACGGCGACGCTGAATACCATAATAATTACAAATTTCTTCTATTTGCTCATTGGAAAGTGATCCGACGACACCATCCGGCGTAATCGCAACGAAAAAGGCCACCCCGTAAACATCCGATGCGTTTTGGACATGAAAATTAAACGATTCTCCTTTTTGTGCTGCTGTCTTATCGTAACACAACACAACATTACTGAGTGCACTGTCACTTGGATCAGGCAAACCACGGTACAAGTCATTCCCGAATATCGCACGTGTCGTTTCTGCGCCTAGTGCTATACGTTTTACAACTGCTAATTTGCCAGGGCCTTTAACTAACATTCGTCCAATCTCCTCCATGTTAAACCTCCTCATTCATTCCGGCTATGGTTTATCCGGTTAAGTAGACGATATCATCTCTATTATTTTTTTCAATTTCATGGTATATAAGGGTGATCCAGGTGCAAGATCTGGTGTTGTAACTATAGAGTTGTGCATTATATTTGGGGTGTTACAAAAATTGATGGTTTTGATCGAGGCAAAATACTGCACAGTTTGCTTTCATAATAGATAATCACCGATTTATTAAATGTGTCGAATTTGTAACGAATAAGAAACGACTAAAATCCAAACAGAATGGATGTTCGGAGCGCCGTAACATCGACCGCGTTTTATTTGTGTTGTCCTCCGCTGTATATCGTCTCCGCCCCACCAAGGCTATCACCGTCCCCCTCATTACAAAGGGGCAGCGCTCCTTATCCTCCCTCGGCATGTCTCTCAAGAAGATTGCTCAGTCCGGTACCGCGCTTAAACCCTTTGCAACGAGCCTCTACGACGATGATTTGTCCGCCTTGGCGGAGCCGCCCAAGGGCCGCTTCGGACAAAAGGGGGATGATTCAAATGACAACAAATCGTTTGCCCATCTACGGGGTACAGCTTGTGAGGGAACGTTCATTGATGTCAGAAGTGAAAGTGATCAGGAGCGCGGACGATGCTAGCGACGTCATGACGCAATATCTTGATGGTGCGGATCGTGAGCATTTCGTGGTGATTTTATTGGATACAAAGCACCGCGTCAGAGGAATCCACACAGTGAGTATCGGATCGCTTGATGCCTCGATTGTGCATCCGCGTGAAGTCCTGAAACCAGCAATTCTGGGGAATTCATCGGGTATCATTGTCGCGCACAATCACCCAAGCGGAGACCCTACACCGAGCCCTGAAGACATCGCGGTCACTCGTCGCCTGGCAGAAGCTTGCAAAATCATGGGAATTAACCTTCTCGATCACATCATTGTTGGAGATGGACGCTACAGCAGTTTGCAGGCACTGGGGTACATGTGAGAGGCGGCCTTTGCCGCTTCTCCTTTCACAATTCAAAATCATGAACTGAGGCCGATAGAAGATGTTAATTATCAAATACTCAAGACGCGGAATTACAGCAGTTGCACAGGGGGTCAATGGTTGGAAATACGCTCATTAAGATTAGTGGATCAGTCGTGATGTGCGCTTGCGGCCACGGCATTGCAGAAGACGCAAGGCATGATGCTTTGCGTGTATTCTGCGAGCCCAGATCGGAGGTTGACGGAAAATGCAACGATTGAAATACGGCAGTCCGCCGTCGTTCTCCGGCCTTGCATTGTTACGATGGCGAGTACCCAGTGCAATGGATGGCTGTTGTCGCTGAAATGACGGACCGCGGAGTGTAGCTATGTGTAGATGGCGATACTGAGGAGTTCGTAGCATGGTGTGAGGTGGAGGGAGTAGAACTGGTTGATAAATTGGATTAAGGTTAGGGATGTTGAGGTGTCTTTGTGAAGATTGGGGCACGCATGGCGGCTTTCGATAAACACCCTGAGCAGAAGGTGAGGGCGATTAACCCTCCCTTTTCATTAATTTTTTTAGATCAGACGCGGTCGCTGGCGGTAAGAAGTCGTGTTCGCCCTGAAAGTACTGCACTTTGTGGATTCTTCTCTTAAAAGCCATCCAAGTAGAGGCTTGCTCCATTCTGATGTTTGTGTACTGTTGCTCGAGCATCATGTTTGAAAGGATATAGACCTTCGTGTAGCAGGCTTGTCGATTGGTGTATCGACAAGGTAACTGAAGCGGATAACCATCCAAATAATTTAACATATCACTAATTTTCAGTTGACTCCTGAACTCGTCAAAAAGCAACACATCTTGGCTTTCGTATTGGTCGAATGGATGCTCGTAATCAGTGACACGATAAACCGTGCTGTAACCATGCTTCTCCATTACGTATTTCGTCTTGCCGACACCAGTCGGACCCCAGATGTAATTAACCTCCAGTTTGCGGAACTTTGTTTTGTATTCCTCGGCTTTAATCACCAAACGGGCACGGTCAATTTTATCAATGTGTAGTAGGTGTTCAGGTATTTGCTCCATTATTTCAAAATTAGTTGAACCAGATTTAATCATGTCATACAAGTCTGCTAAATCATTTCGTGTGCCTTTTCGCTCCACGGGCATTTCTCCGTGCTCTTCAAATGTGCCAGGTATCGTGGTGCCATGTTTTTTGTCGTTCGACCATTTGCCGGCCTTCATGATGTAGTCCCTGTTTTGCTCAGAGGTACCGTGAGCAATTTCTAAGTGAGCCTCATTAAAACAGTTTTTAATCGTAGAAAATCTGACTGCACTGGAGAACACTACGTAAATGTGGGTGTGATGCGTTGACCCTAACTCGTCAGCCATACAATAGTAAAGTGTTGACTTAAGATGGTCGAGTTCCTTTTTGATTCGTTCATGCGTAAATCCATAGTCTAACGGGTTATTGATCGTTATTTGCCACTTTCTGGACTGTGTATCTTTTGGCATCTAAGTCTACCTCCTAATATTTGCGACATGCGACAGAGGTTGGCTAGGTAATACTGGGCCTAGCCAACTCGCCGCGCTCCGCGCGTCGTGGTCGGGAGGCTCCTTGGGCTTCGCCCACGCCTCCCGACCTACAGCGGCCTTGCGACGACACGCCGGATATATGCCTCCATCCTCGCTACGTCCCGCACAGTTGGCACCTTGATTGCGGCCATATCCGTTCCGTTAATCAACATGTGGCCGCTCCCGACACCCGAGACGGGTTGCATCATATCCCTGTCGAATCCGAACATAGAGGCGCTCTCTTTGCTGAGGTTGCCGAGCGCAACCACAAGGCCAAAATTGTCGCGAGATCCTTTTGCAAATGTCTCTGCATCCGCTCGCTGCTGCACGTTCAATATATGAATATTTCTAGATCTACCTAGCATCAGAAGTGTCGATAGTTTCAAACGAGCTGCATCAGCTTCCTTTTTGTCAATGGTATTTAGGAATGCAGCCCATTCATCGAACACTAAAAGCCGAAAGTCACGACATGTGTCCTCTCCACGCTGACGGGCGAGGAATGCTTTATAGTACCTGTCCAGCCCTTCGAGACAGTCGAGGAACTCATAGTGATTTGGTGCACCCGCGAGAAAGTGAAAGTCTTCGGCTTTGAAGTCACACAACACTACACTGGCATTGCGCACTCGCAGCCCAATTCGCGCAAGAACGAGCTTAACAAGGAATGTTTTGCCGGAGCCAGTTGGCCCCACCACAATGGCGTGGGGCACTGATTCGAAGTTCCAAGCTCGGTAATGATGGATGCCTTCCGTAAGCAACTCAGCATCTAGTGCAACGTTAATCGGCACTTTCAAAAATCCTCATCTGGCGGTTCGGGCGGCAGTGGCGTCGTGGCAGCAAACTGAGACTTGACGACATACTGCCATTTCAAGTCCGAATCCACAATTAGCACGTCTACGAATAAGTTAGTCATATCATCGTAAACACGGTCGATCCAAAAAATCGGCATATTGCCGCCGCAGAAAGCGAACGGAATGTTAACGACGAGCCCCTCGCGCAAATGAGCAATGATGCGAGCTTGGATAATCTGCGCGAACAGTCGTAAATCCTCCTGGGTACTCGTGCCTCGCTTGCGTTTCGGTGCCCGTACGGTCACGAACTCGATACCGTCTCGATTCGAAACGCAAGGATTGACAACGATGTCTTGCAGATCGAGCGGTCGCATCGCATCGATACGGTTATGCACCTCAGACAGCACAGCGTACATTTCACGAACTGTCGACTCGATCAGATTGTAAGTCGGAGCTTGCGAGACTGGACGGAAACGTTCGACAATCAGGTAAATGACAACCACGAATGCAAGCAGATAGAAGATCCAATATCGGATCGTCGCCACCGCCACGAGGATAGCCATGAAGGCAAGAATCAGCGTTGATAGCAACATCTTGTCTTCAATTGATGCCTGCCCCTTTTTCAAACGATTGACCGCGGTGGAAACATGCCTAAAGAATTGCACCAATCTAGTCATGACTTAGCCACCCCTCGATTCACTACAATTGCCTTATCCGCCTTACAAGAAAGCTGATAGTCACCTGAGCGGTCTCTATAAAACTTGCAAATAGCTGACTCGAACGTCATTAGAACAGGTTCGCTCAGTTGTTCATTGGTAATTACCGGGCTATGCCCGGGTACTTTCACAACAACGCGCTCATACCCAAGCTTAGGCAGAACACAAGTATAGGCCACACCTTCGACTTGGTCCGTTTTCACGCCATTCACGTACTTGTAGTATGGCCCCTCGCTGATGCAAAGCACTTCAGGAGAACCCACAATCGCCTGAAAATCAAAGGACTTACCTTCCAGTCGCATATTAAGCATCCCTTTCTTTGTTAGAAGTTTACTTCTTGCTCATTTTCGAACACTGAATTACGCCCACGACGGCATTAAAACGAGCTATCTTGCGCGGTGCCCCGCAACCACTTGTCGATCACATCGGCATGAAACAGAATCCGAGACCTGACACGCACATACGGGATTTGGTTTTCTCGCACCATCGAGTAAACTGTTGTTCGGCCTACACCGATTACTGAAGCAACCTCAGAGACTGTCATCGTCACGTTCGTGATGGACTTCTTCAGCTCTTTGCTCCCGTTCATGCTCTCCTGCATCCTTTTGCTCCCCTCCAATCGCGTAAATCTAGTATTGTTACTGGCATGGGAGGCAACCGCGATGTGCAGCATGTCTCATTGGCTGCCCCTTCTGCCTGAGTTCAGGATACTTCTGAAAATGATTCGGATTTTCGTCGCGCAAGCGAAACTTGGTCATCTCTTGCGTGCTACAATGAGAGGTTTGAAACCAGCGTCATAAAGTGCATCATTTATTTCAAATAGGGTGCACTTACCTTTGGATGATGCAATTATGTCGCGAATAATAATGTCCTTCTGGTGACAATCGCTCAAAGAGTAGCTGGCTTTCGATAAGAAATGGTTCAATTCTTCAACTGTGGGGAATTTGAACGCGATCGCAATTGCGATCGCATACTCCTGCTCAATTCGGTACTCTGGGTCAGATTCGTATCTTCTTCGAATGTTGTACTTGTACTTAACGTCTAGATTCACTGTCTTGAGAACCTTGTCTAGCTCCCTCTCAGCTGAAGCATAATCACACGGTTTCCCAGTAGACCGTTCAACCCTCTGTTTGCACACCTGGATCAGAACATCAAAAAAGGTTTCCACGAAACATCGCTCCTCGAGATGGAATCGAGGAGGATAGAAAGATGTGTTGATAAAGTGCGCGTAAAAGCATATTTTAAAAAAGTTTAATAGCCTACATTGCGAGGGGGACTATTAGGTGATTACGATTGATTGCCCGAGAACAGAGAAAAAGTGCTCAAACTTCTTTAAGCGCGGATTTGCGGACAGTGATAAGCATCGTCAGCGTTACCAGTGTCGCGATTGTGGATTCCTTACCGTTGGGGAACGTGACAAAAGTGGCAGTATTGTCCCGCCCACTATGAAGTGCAAAAAGTGTAGTTCCAAGTTGATCGTCGGGTACGGAAGACACAATCCCGGAAAGCAAAGATATAAGTGCAAGAATTGTGGTATTACTTTCTCTTACAACAACCCGAATTATGACCCAAGGGACCATTGGATGTCTTAAAAACCCAGATCCCGATGTTTTGTTAAATGTTGAACTCTCTTCCCATGGAAATTGTTATAATGTTCCCAAAGTAATAATAGAGGAGGTTTTTTGTTTGCGTGGTTCCGTCGTTAAAAGGGGTTCAACGTGGTCAATAGTTTTTGATATTGGACGGGATGAACAGGGAAAAAGGAAGCAAAAATGGGTTGGCGGCTTTACAACGAAGAAAGAAGCGCAGGCAGCCCTTGCCGAACAAGTCACGGCAGTTGAAAAAGGCTCCTTTGTTGCGCCCGCGAATCAAACATTTGCGGATTTTTTGAACGAGTGGGGGGAACAGAAGAAATTACAGGTACGCCCTAGCACATGGCGCAGTTACGAATGGACTTTGAACTACCACATCATACCTCACATAGGACATTTAAAGCTTAAACAAATTACACCAAATCATATTGAAAGGCTGTACAAACAGCTTAGAGAAAGTCCTAGACCCGATGGAAAACCAGGTAATTTATCCGAGCGAACTATTCTCCATGTTCATCTAATCTTGCAGAACGCATTAGATCGAGCGGTTCGTTGGAACTTAATTGGGCGAAATCCATGTAAACTCGTCGACGCACCGCGGCCCAAAAAAGTAGAAATGAAGGTTTGGAGCAAAGAACAGTTGCAAAAATTTATTGCTGTCTCGTCTGAAGATGAACTCCATCATGTATTCCTGTTATTGGCGACCACAGGGATGAGAATAGGTGAAGTCTTAGGCCTACGATGGAGTGACGTTGACCTTGTCAATTGCAAAGTAACCGTTCAACAGCAATTATCATTCGTGAAAGGCGGATACGTTGTTCAACCACCTAAAACGCGTTCTGGTAACAGAACCATTCCAGTCCCGAACCAAGTAATTGATGTCCTGAAAGATGTCAAGAAACAACAAGATTTCAAAAGGGAATTTTTCGGAGAGGATTATCAAACGGGCCTCGATTTTGTGTGCTGTACGGATAAGGGGACTCCGCTGTACCACGGGAATTTTACCGCGAGATGGAATTCGCTAATTCAAAAGGCTGGGATACCTCGTATCCGTATTCACGACATTCGCCATACCCACGCATCATTATTACTGCAGCAGGGGGTTAATCCCAAGGTCGTAGCTGAGCGACTCGGACATGCCAATGTTAGCATCACACTAGACACATACACACACTTGCTCCCGGGCATTCAGGAAAAGGCAGTCGATACGTTTGCTAAAGAGCTTTTCGGCTAACCGAAAAACCGTTTCGCAACACGAAGGTTAGCATTTTGTTAGCAAAAAGGGTTTGCAGCTCAGATGTTAGTAAACACCTTTAGCCACAAACCCTTATGCACTAACCTTTTCTGGCGCACCCGGAGGGACTCGAACCCCCGCAAGACGCGGTTTAGGAAACCACCGCTCTATCCACCTGAGCTACGGGTGCACGTAAATCTTCCGCATATTGTGGCACATCTTTCGGTTAGGTCGATATCTGAACAGAATGTCCAATCACCTAACTCCAACGTACCGGGAACCAATTCGCCGATACATGAGCTAGTATAACCCATGCGGCGTTGTATGTGCCACTGCTCGTTCCGGTCTTTCTCAGCCAATGGCACTGTTCATCTCGTTTCATGGGGTCATCTGAGCATCTGGCAGCTTGGCTTCTGCGGTAATACCAGGAACATCTTGAGAAGTGGAACGGGTGGATTGCAAAGACGTCGAAGAGGAGGAGGTGGATGGTGTTCTTTGCATGGGCGACTCTTCACGAACGGAGGAAGTCGGGTCTGTGGAAGAAGCTCCCGCTACGCGCGAGGCCTCCCTCACGTCGTGCGGGACAGTGGCGGAGCGCACATGCGGCGCGCCGATAGGAACTGCACCAAAGGCTTCGGTCGATCCGATGGCAGGCATGGCAAACCGGCACTGTTCCAACACCAATACGAGATACCCGACTTGACATCGCAACTCTTTGACGCGCAGAGTCACTCCGAGTGGCTGCAGTAGCGCGGGCACGTGAATTCGCAAGCTCTGTCGCAGCACTTCCACGCCCGGCGGACCGTCTTTTAGGGCCTCTTTCAATTGCCGCTCCACCAACGCGGAGGGAATATTGACTAATTTGTGCGCGGAAATTTCCAAGGTAATGGTGTCCGTTGCCCAGTCGGCGGAAGGTCGCGCCACGAAGTCGATATTCCATACGAGTAGGCGGATTTGTCCGTGGACACCAGACTCGCTAATATCCACAATACGGGCTTTGAGGTCCGGAGACAATTCTGCCATCCAATCATTTAAATCAGCACTCGACAGACGTACTTCAACGTGGGAAACGCGCACGACCATCCTCCTCCAAGTGAGTTCATCGACTCAGTCTAACACCTCAAGGCCCCCCATGTAGGGCACAAGAGCCTTCGGCAACCGCACCGATCCATCTGCCTGTTGCCCATTCTCAAGAATGGCGGCAATCGTTCGACCCACGGCGAGACCGGACCCATTCAGTGTATGCACAAATTCTGGTTTTGCTGACTCCTCTCGACGAAAACGCAAATTGGCGCGCCTTGCTTGATAATCTTCAAAGTTGGAGCAAGAGCTGATTTCCCTATAGGTCTGCTGCGCAGGTAGCCAGACTTCCAAATCGTATTTTTTCGTTTCCTTGGCACCGAGATCGCCCGTGCAAATTTCAATGACTTGATAGGGCAACTCCAGCGCTTCCAGAATGTCTGCACAGTCTTCTACCAGCATGTCCAATTCCCGGTAGGATTCTTCTGGCTTCACGAGCTTGACGAGCTCTACCTTCTGAAACTGGTGCAACCGAATGAGGCCGCGTGTGTCTTTCCCGGCAGATCCCGCCTCGCTCCGAAAGCACGAGCTATACCCGGCGAATTTGACTGGCAATTGATGGGCCGCCAAAATTTCATCGCGATAGTAGTTGGTCAATGGAACTTCGGCAGTCGGTATGAGATAGTAAGGAAGTCCTTCGAGTTTGAACATCTCTTCACTGAATTTCGGCAAATTGCCTGTTCCAACGAGGCTTTCGTTGTTGGCAATAAACGCCGGGAACATCTCCGTATACCCGTTTTGGTCCGTCTGAAAGTCAAGCATAAAGCTGGCTAGTGCCCGTTCCAGCCGCGCACCGAGCCCCTTGTAGACGACAAACCGGCTGCCCGTAATTTTGGTGCCGCGCTCAAAGTCAACCATGTCGAGAGCAGCAGCAATCTCATAATGAGGCTTCGGCTCAAACGAGAAACGCGGCTTTTCTCCCCAGTCGCGCACAAACACATTGTCCTCTTCAGACTCACCGTTTGGCACCGACTCATGCACGACGTTGGGAATCTCCAAGAGCAGCGCACGTACCTCTGCATCCTGTTCGCGAACCGTCTCGTCCATCACTTTAATGCGGTTGGACACTTCTTTCATTTGTTCGATCTCGCTGGCCGCATCCGCCCCAGACTTCTTTAGATGGGCAATGGCTTCCGATGCCCTGTTGCGCTCGCTTTTGAGTTGTTCCACTTCCGCCAGCGCTTTGCGCCACGCTTCGTCCACCGCCAAGAGACGGTCGAGAAGAGACAAATCGACTTTTTTTCGCTCCAAGCCTTTTCGGTAATAGTCTGGTCGAAGGCGAATATCCTTTAAATCCAGCAAGCCTGTCACCTCACTCTGACCTCAGATGGAGAAATGGCGACACGTCTTTGCGCGCCGCCGAAGATGTCCTTACGAAAAATTGCCTTTACGATGCGTTCTTCACGCCGACCATGTGTTCCAAAAAGTACTGATGAAACCGGGAGTCGTCCGTCAATTCCGGGTGGAACGAGATAGCCAAACAATTTCCCTGGCGTACTCCCACAATGCGTCCCTCGTACTCGGCGATAGTCTCGACACTCTCACCAATGCGCTCAATGTGCGGAGCGCGAATGAAGACAGCCGGAAAATCGGGATTGCCCAAAATAGGCACGTGCAAATTTGCTTCAAAAGAATCTTTTTGACGTCCAAACGAATTTCGATTGACCGTCACATCCATGACGGCCAAGTGGGGTTCTTCGCCACCCGCAATCTCCGTAGCCATGACAATCATACCAGCGCACGTGCCAAACATCGGCAGACCCTTTTGTACCAATTCACGAATCGGTTGGATGAGACCATACTCGCGCATCAGGCGACCGATTGATGTACTCTCGCCCCCGGGTAAAACCAGGCCGTCTAGTCCATCCAAGTGACTCGTGCGTTTGACGTCGACCGTTTCGGCGCCGAGGCCACGCAGCATCCGGTTGTGCTCACGAAATGCCCCCTGCACTGCAACAATTCCAATCTTCATGCCGTCAACCTCACCATGCAGAGGATGGTGACCGCCGCCGAGGCGGTCACTTGCTTCCGAGAGTTAAAATCTTACCAACCGCGCGAGGCCATTCTCTCGTCTTCACGGAGTGTGTTCAGGTCAATGCCTTTCATCGCCGTCCCAAGTCCCTTGGAAAGTTCGGCAATCAGAGCATAATCCTGATAATGCGTGGTCGCTTGAACAATCGCGCGTCCAAATTTCTCGGGATTCTCCGACTTGAAGACGCCAGAGCCCACGAATACTCCGTCCGAGCCCAATTCCATCATCAACGCTGCATCTGCTGGTGTCGCGATGCCGCCAGCAGCGAAATTGACGACCGGCAACTTGCCCATCTCATGCACTTGAAGCAGCAGCTCATACGGTGCTCCAAGATTTTTGGCTTCAGCCGACAGTTCATCCCGAGACATGGCCTGGATGCGGCGGATTTGACCTTGCATCATGCGCTGATGCTTCACAGCTTCAATGATGTTGCCCGTGCCAGGCTCGCCTTTTGTGCGAATCATGGCAGCACCTTCACTGATACGGCGAAGAGCCTCGCCAAGGTCCCGAGCGCCGCAAACGAAGGGCACCGTGAAAGACGACTTATCCACATGGTACTTGTCGTCAGCGGGAGTCAGGACCTCACTCTCGTCCAGGTAGTCCACCCCGAGTGACTCAAGCACACGAGCCTCAACAATGTGACCAATCCGACATTTTGCCATGACCGGAATGGAGACGGATTTCATGACTTCTTCTATAATCGTCGGATCCGCCATCCGCGCCACGCCCCCGGCAGCACGAATATCCGATGGTACGCGCTCCAGTGCCATGACGGCGCAGGCACCAGCAGCTTCCGCTATTTTCGCCTGCTCTCCGTTGATGACGTCCATAATGACGCCACCTTTTTGCATTTCTGCCATGCCTCTTTTGACTCTTTCAGTTCCTACGTTTGCCATGTGATTCTCCCCTTCGTACATCAATCCGCTTGCCTGATGACATCAGGTCAAGCGGAAAGTGATTTCATTTCACTCGAAGTTATCCACAGAGATATGCACAAATCGAGTTTAGACTGTGAATAAGTATATCACATTTGCCCCTTCGCGACGAAACGGCACGGTCCATCTCAAGACGCCGCACAGGTTGCTTGGAGTACCGCTGCGACGTGCTTCAAGACATGCCAGAAATTCTCCGCCCAGGCGTCAAATACTATAATTCGGAGCCTCTTTGGTAATGTGCACATCGTGTGGATGACTTTCCCGCAATCCGGCCGACGTGATGCGCATGAACTGCGCTTCGTCTTGAAGATGCTGCACAGTCGGAGTTCCACAATACCCCATACCAGCGCGAATGCCGCCCGTCAATTGGTAGAGAATCTCCGCCAGGGATCCGCGATAAGCAACACGACCCTCAATACCCTCCGGAACGAGTTTTTTGGCCTCGCCTTGAAAATACCGGTCTCCACTCCCAGCTTTCATCGCGCCAATCGAGCCCATGCCTCGGTAAACTTTAAATCGGCGTCCTTGATAAATCTCGATTTCCCCCGGACTCTCCTCAGTACCCGCTAAGAGTGACCCAATCATCACGGTACTTGCGCCTGCAGCCAGTGCTTTGACAATATCTCCAGAATACTTGATGCCGCCATCCCCGATGATGGGTATACCACGTGGACGGGCAGCCCGTGCACACTCGTAGATTGCCGTTACCTGTGGCACGCCAATTCCCGCTACGACGCGCGTTGTGCAGATAGATCCCGGTCCAATCCCCACCTTCACGGCATTGACGCCAGCTTCAATGAGCATCTCTGTGCCTTCAGCAGTCGCCACATTACCTGCCACCAGCTGAACGTGCGGATACTTCTGACGCAGATCCTTGACAGCGCGCACTACACCTTCAGAGTGCCCATGCGCAGTATCGACCACCAACACATCAACCTGGGAGTGGACGAGGGCTTCAGCGCGATCGAACATGTCCGCTGAGACAGTCAACGCAGCGCCCACCAACAGGCGGCCTTGGCTGTCTTTAGCTGCACTTGGATATTGCCGGGCCTTCTCAATGTCCTTGATAGTAATCAATCCGCACAGTATCCCTTGTTCATCAACGAGAGGGAGTTTCTCAACTTTATGTCGGCGCAAAATCTCCTTTGCCTCGGCCAAAGTAGTTCCAACCTTCGCCGTTACGAGATTTTCTGTGGTCATGACTTCACGGATGGGCCGCTCGTAATTCTTCTCGAAACGTAAATCGCGGTTTGTGATGATTCCGACCAACCGTCGCGTTCCTTCCTCAACCACTGGTACGCCGGAGATCCGATATTTGGCCATGAGTGCTTCTGCATCCTGGACAGGATGGTTAGGAGAAAGAAAAATGGGATTGGTGATGACGCCGCTCTCGGAGCGCTTAACCTTGTCAATTTCCTCTGCTTGCTGAGAGATGGTCATGTTTTTGTGGACAATTCCAATACCACCTTCCCGTGCCATGGCAATGGCCAGTGTCCCATCGGTGACCGTATCCATGGCGGCACTGACGATGGGAACGTTTAAACGGATGTCCGTGGTGAATTGACTTGCCACATCCACATCTTTGGGCAAAACCGAAGAGTAACCGGGTACAAGCAACACATCATCAAAGGTGAGACCTTCACGCTGAAACTTCGTCTCCCATCCTGTCGGCAAGCTCGCTCCTCCTTTTTCATAACGGCGAACAAATGTTGCGTGGATTATAGCAGTCATGAAAAAAGTGTGTCAATCAATGCGCGACTTTAGGTTGCGTGATTGTTCCCCATTCATACAAACCGCCACATTTCCTCCATACAAATGAATGAATCAGAAAACTCTCTGCCAGACCCGTGCCCACGTGCCGATCTCGCCCTTGCAAAAGCAGCCGGCAGCGTGGGCCTGAGTGTTCACCCACAACAATAAAAGCCCCGAGGGGAGGGTGGACAGAGATGGTC
>NZ_JAMCCX010000032.1 GCF_024706985.1 Alicyclobacillus sp. SP_1
AGGCTTTTCGCTCTCACCAGAAACGGCGTCTTCAAGGTTCTGCTTGATGCGATTACCTAACTGCGTTGTAGTGCTAATACGATTGAAAAACCAAAGATTCACCTAGCGGCGAGCGCCTTATATCCCCAGTGCCGAAGCACGGGGCTTTACGGCGCATTCGGTAAACATGTTCAAACCCATGACGGAGTAGTCACCAACTCAGAAGACCGCCAAAACGCTTGGAACCAAAGGAACCACAACCCGTACACCAAGACATGACAGAACGGAACCCGGTAGAAGGTGGGTCCGACAAAGACAAACTACGGACTCGCGCCAATCTGCCCACGCCTTCGTGAATCTCCAAACCACCCAACCCCAGCTCTGTAGAGTAGCCGACTTCAATCAGGACTCAGCGTTCCGCCCACCTTTAGCCGAGGTACTCCTACAGAAGTCGCATGTCGTGGACGGCGGCCCGGCGGGGAAGAGGTGTTGCGCTCTCAGCTCCGCTTCCCGCTTCCTGACAGAGCACCCTACCTGCTATCAATTGCTTCAGGAGAACTCCTACGCGTTCCAGCTGCCTATCAGGATCCGAGACTCCTGTGTCTCGCCGCCCGCCTGCTGCCAGCCTCTCTGCATTCTTCCAAGGTGTCCCCGGACCATCAGAGACATGCCCATCGCATTCACTCAAAAGAAATACAAGACAATGATCAAACATAGTTTACATTTACATAAACGTATCCTAAAATAACTCTCAACGAACAATAGAGCTACCCGCACAATTCAAAACTATTACGAGCTCGGAAACTGCGCCTGGTAACTACATCTATGCCGCGACTCACAACGTCAGATCACCCACCAAAACAAAAACTCACATTAGGAGGAGCGCACTTGGGCCACGTCATTTCATTTGGACTCCAAAAGGGAGGAGTCGGCAAAACCACGACCGTCGCTCTTACAAGCTGGATTCTGTCAAAGGACCACAAAGTTCTCTCTGTCGACTTCGATAGTCAAGGAAATCTCACGATGTTTCTGAGCAACAAAAACATATACTCCTTTACCCATAACACCATTTTAGAGGCCGTTATCAACAAAAATCCAAAACCCTACATTGTGGAATTGTCCGATACACTCCATCTCTTGCCCGCCGAGGACCTATTAGCCACATTCCCAAGATACCTCTACCAAGAATACAGAGGAGCACCCGCAAAACTCCTAAAAGAAACATTGTCTGTTATCAAGGATGATTACGACTATATTTTAATCGACTTGCCTCCCAATTTGGGAGATCAAACAATTAATGGACTGACCGCGTCCGACTATGCGGTCGTCGTTATGCAAAGCGAACCCTTCGCGTACGACGCACTCGACCGATATTTAGAAACCTTGCAGCACGTCCAGCGTCTTACCAATCCCGATTTGAGACTAGCCGGTATTCTCACAACACTCTTAGACACACGGACTAACATTGACCACTCCATTCTCGAGCAAGCCCGCGCCGATTACGGCGAGGTCGTGTTCGAAACGATTATCAGAAAGCGCAATCGAATCAAGGAATTCATCCTAACGGGGATATCAGATCGTACCGCTGAAGATCGTCGCGCGATGGACGAGTTTTACACTTTCACAAAGGAGTTGGAACAGCGTGTCCGATAAACGAGTGAAAATACAAGCTTTACTGCAGAAAAAGTCTCTTGAGAACACCAATATTGAAAATAAAACAGAAAATCTACTGGAAACACTACTATCCACCGACCCCATCCACTCTATGCAAAACGACATCCATAGCCAAGGCCAAACGGACTCAGACACACATAATGTGATTACATCAGATGACAACGTAAACAACAAACTTGTACAAGAAACATCTGATGTAAACGTAATTCAGAAACATATACAACAAACTGCTGATGTAAACATAAACAGTACCAGTCATACAGACGCGTCCAAAGAACCCTCAATCCCTGTCTCCATCGCCGATCACATCTCTAAGATGGTAGAGGAGCAGACCGCGAAAAAGAAGACGGTTGAAGAGACCCATACAAGGCTCACATTCATCGTACACAATGACATTGTCGAACGATGGGAGAAGTACTTCCGACGCAAACCCAGAGGCTTCAAAACCCGAGTCATTAATCAGTTACTAAAGGCATTTTTAGATTCTGCCGATCAAGGTAAATAGCTTGATCTACTAAATTCATCAGCAAGTCCAAAAGAGTAGACGTATTGTGGGGACCTCGCTCCCAAGTACCATCTATTCTTTTTTTTTACATTTTAGAAGCTTGATCTTACCAAAAATACATACTAAGCTTCCATCAAAGGAACCGCCTACACACTTTTGCCAACTCAAACTACCAAGGGGGTTGAAACACACTCATCCACTTTCGACACAAATGGCCGTTAACTGCAACGACCCTTACCAAGGATTCTTTTGGATTGTCCACAACACGTCAACAAGATTCACTGAAATATCGAACGTACAGATTCGTCCCAGTACCGAGCTCACACCAACGAAACATAACCAAACAATCATCAGGAGCTCGTTACGGCTAAGCATCAATACTCAGTCCCTTATGCGTTCCGTCCGCAGGCCGTTTTAACCAGAGACCTAGACACAATGTACTGCACACATATGATGACAATTTCCAATACAGATTGCATACCGGCCACCCAACTCATCTTTTTCAATTCGACCACCAAAAGGAGGGACTCGTGAAGACAAAAAAAAGCATCGGCAATCACCGACGCGATGGTTTGTACTCGGCTGCAACCGAGTAACGTATCCTGATTCCAACGAAAAAAGGATACCACGTCGTTGTCTTCGATGCAACCTTTTTCGGACTTCACGACAAACATATGACGATCACCACTAGCAACGCTTCTGAGACAGACGTTTCCGCCTCCCGTTACGTGCGCGTCCCATTCTGGCGCTTAATGGACTTCGCTCTGACCGGGGCGGAGTATTTGGTTTACTCTTGTCTCCTCGCTCACCAAAACGAAGACCATCAAGCCTTCCCGAGTTACGATACCATGGCCCGACTGGTGCATCTCAGCCCCTCCACCGTCCAGAGGGCGATCCGCTCCTTGGAAGACAAAGGACTACTGCGCAAACAAACGCGTCTTGTCGTCAAGGACTTCGCCGATGGAAGCCTACAGCAACGGTATACCTCCAACTTGTATACCCTGCTTGTCCCAGGCTCAACGCCGTCCGCTCGAGGTCGTCTGAACCCTACTACGAACAAACGTTCTTTAGTCAAAATGACCCTACCTTCCGTCAATTTGACCAAAGAACTTGATCCAGTCAACTCTTATAAATCTACTACTACCTCTACAAGGAGGGAGAGAGATGGGGCCTCACCGAAGAGCGTATCGCTACAAGCCATCACCCCCATGTCTCGGCAAGTCCTCGAAACGAAGATTGTCCTGTCCAAGGACGAAACGATGCGCTTGAAGGAAACCCACTCGGTCAGACCCTACTTAGCACACGAGCGCACCTTTCCGTCTCTTGACGCGCCCCCCACGCGTCCATCCAAAAGCGATGAGAAGGTTCAGACTCCACCGCAAGGACCAAGACACGCATGGGTGCCCAATGCCCTTCTCACGCGTCTTGAAAACGCCTTATCCGAGTGCCTACGCCGTCCTTATCACCTCAAGAACCGCGACGTTTCGGCTTTCGACCAATTGCAACAGCAAGGGATTCCGACGGATTGGATTGTCGAAAACACGTCGAAAGTCGTCGAAGAACGGCCTCAGACGCCGATTCACGGCTTTACGTACATCGCCCTCGTACTCGAAGACTGGTGGAAGAGCCGTGTCCGAGCTTCTTCCGTCAAAACCGTCTTACCCAAACCGTCACCTAAAAAACACAAAGCCCGGCAACCTGAACGCGATGCCCGCTATGATGCGTTTTATGCGCTCTTCCCGGAAGCCAGCGGACCTACAGCCTCCTTGCCAGAGAACACCTCCGGCAAGGACGATCGATACGCAAACTTTTACAAACTCTTCCCGGAAGAAAAGACACGACGATCTTAAAATTCCTCCTTTTTTGGTCTATCTGGAGAAAAAAACACGGTATGTTGAAGAGTGGCGATCGTGGTCTATCCCACCTATCGACCGTATTTTTCCCAGTAGGAGGAATTTCGTTGAACTCAGTCCATCATGACTACTACGTTGGCACGAAGCATCGCTCACTCTGCATCCAACTTTCGGAGGATACGCATCGCCATCCGGAAGACATATGGGCCCTCGTTCAAGCCGTGCAAATCGTCCACGGGATCCGACGTTCGTGCGACATCTTCCCGCTCAGCCCAGGGGAGGGGGATCCTTTGCAACCGTCATCGGAGCTTATGGCCTGCATGACCGCCACTCTGAACGGCTGGACGGTCATCCCAAAGACCCGTTTTCACCTGGATATTGCAGGTATTGGTCGGCTTTTGTGTGAAAAGTATCGAGAGGAGTATCAGTTGTCCAAAACCACGATCTGTTTGACCCTAACCGATACGAAACCTACTTGGATGCAAAGAATCGAATTCCAAATGCGACAGATGGAACCACCCTACCAACAACTATGGGACTCCTACATGCTCGAACAAGAACATCACTCCCAAGTAGAGCAACGTTTACACATTTCTCAGTCCACGTTGTATCGATATGCTGCGGACATCTATAGCCAAATAGGCCAAATGGCGGTCCAAACCTGGGGATGGAACTCCGTCCTTCGCGTGCTGGGATCGTCGCCCACCCCCGATCTCCTCCAAGACGCCTAAAAAAGATGAGAAAAAGTCGGGAATCACACTCCGTTCCCTCTTGTTATGCTTTTTCCCAGAAGATCCATCGGACAGTCAGGCGCAGCGCCGGATTGGGGCAACATCCATCACTTGTCAATGCTTAAACCCCGGTATCCCCCGGAAGTGTGAAACACCTCCGGGGGATACGGCCCCACCGCCTGCACGATCCGAAAACACAAAACAGCAAGGGGCTGTCCATCATGGGGGACTATAGGGGTGCGCAATCGAGACCACTCATGCGCGCTGTCATCAAAGAAGAACTGTGTCTACTGACGGGTGATCACATCAAGGCACTGTTGCTCAACCAGTTCCTTTACTGGTCGGAACGTACTCGGGACATCGATCGATACCTCGCAGAAGAAACAGCGAGGTTGCTTCAGGAAGGTTCTCAGGAAGAGAACAACGTGCCTCCCACCCACGGCTGGATTTACAAATCAGCTCAAGACCTGATTCAGGAGACGATGTTGGGCTTGTCCCCATCCACGATTGGAAGGCACATGAGGGTGTTGGTGGAGAAAGGGTACCTTCAATGTCGGACCAACCCAGACCACAAGTGGGACCGGACGAAACAGTATCGCGTTAATTACGTGCAGATCGTGCAGGATTTGGCGGAACTCGGATACACCTTGGACGGATACGCCTCGATGGAACGAACCCATGCATGGTTCACGATGAAACATGCGAATGCCACTGTGAAACATGGAGATTGCAAAACGAAACATCAAAGCTTCGACGATGAAAGAGCCATACCAGAGATTACGACAGAGATTACAACAGACACGATGAATCTTAAGGACGGGAACACACACAACGATGCGTTGGAGCGTCTTGTCCCCGTCGATGGGATGTTGAGAAACCCTGAACCGCACTGTCCCCTTGTTTTCCCAGAATCTCTGGACGAAGGAACAGAGAAGGCTGAGCCAAGCCCTACTGCCTACGCATCAACCCATTCACTCCTCGTGGCGTGTGACCTCGTCACTGAAGTCATCACGCGTCGTACAAGCAGCGTTGTTGGACCTTGGCGTAACGAGGAGGTGGCCTCTGTTGCAGAGCTTCTGGATCACGGCCTGTCGGTCGAGGCGCTTCGTATGGGCGCAGAGCTCGCACTGGATCAATTTGAGCGCCACCACCAAGGCGAGACGTTACGCGCTCCCATCCGATATTGCCTGACGGTGATGGCCGATCGCCTAAGGCGAGATATGGAACGTCCCGTGGCTAAGCCGAAGCCGCCCAGTCGACATGCGCTGCGACGATGGAAGACCAACCCTACTCGGGTGGATCGTGATCCACGGTATGAAGCCTTTTACGAGCTGTTTCCAGACGAATAACTAGGCCTTCTTGCGCCAACGTATGGACCAGACAACGGGGGGACTGAGGGCCATGGAAAAAGAGAACAGAGTGGGCGGCACCGACACGTATGCCTATCACCTGCAATGCGGGGACCAACAGACCAAGCTGTTACTGCACGCGTCGCCGGAGGAAGTGGTCGACCTTTTGAAAGACGTGGCCCGCATTCTCGGGCATCCGTGGGAAGATCTTCGTGATCAGCTGCACGTGTTGTATCAAGCGTCACGCCAGGGACCGTGGATTCCGCTCCTCAACGTCGAGCGCATGCAGCAGACGCGGCTCTTGCCAGAATTCGAAGTAGAAAGGCGGGCCGACCATCCGACCAAGGTGGAGAGAGGCAGGCACTCTCTGGGTCATCACATCTTTTTTTGGGTGAAGGGGATATACGCCGACCATAAAACTCTTAGCGTTGCTACCAAGTCGCTCGACAAAGCATCGCTCAGGACGCTGCGCCTTCTGGACAAGCTTTTGTGCATCTTGGAGACGGTGTCCGATCAGGACGGCGACTTCAAGACCCTGCTCTCAGAGCACGGGCTTCAACGAAAGCCGCTCAAGGAAGTGGCCTTCCTTTTACACGCCTCCGAACGCACCGTCGACCGCTTGAAGGCGCGATATTGCGAGGCGCTGACGGCGGCCATCCAAGCCACGCTTACACCCAAGGAGCGCCTGGATCTGCAAGACTATCTCAAGCGTCGAAAGGGGCGCTGAGTACAGACGTCGTACTCTTGTTCGTAACATCTTCGAGTGTGGCCAAGAGGACCTCGGGCGAGACGTCGTGTGCTTTGGCAAGGTCGAGGAGGGTGACTAGGGTTCCCACGGCGCTTTCGATGAGTTCGACGGGTGGGAGATCGTAAGCATCCGCTAACGCATAGACGCGATCGAGGACCTCGGACGACATCGCCCATGCTACGCTTTCTACGAGCTCGTAGACGCCCGAGCGCGGGGCCAGCGGGTATTCTCGGTCGTCTCGGGTGACGATTTTGCCTCCCTCGTAATACACCGCAAACGTTTGGTGGGCGACCACATACTCGATCGGCAAGTGAAGCTTGAAATGTTCCAAACAACGCACCAAAGCACGCGATGCGTGTCCGATGTAGTCAGCGCGGAATTGCGAAAAATGGTAGACGGCTTGCTCTGTGTACACCACCATTGCCGTGTGATCCTCGTGCGTGTCGACGGTGAGGTGTTGCGGCGTTGCTTCGATCGTCTCTGCGTACGCCAAGGCTGCATCAACGTGTGGGTCCTCGACATACACGTGCTGGACACGGTCGAGATACTCGGTGCGGATCGTCATCGACGTCACTCCTTTCATGGTCGACTTCATCATACCGGATACGCCCGCTACCGAGAACGGGCTGTCTTAAATGTGGCGAAAAATTGGCGGATTGTGTCGTCCGAAGTTTGCTAGGCTCTAGGTAACGCGACGGGAGGAGGGCAGGCAGACCATAAGGTCGCGAGAAAGGGGACTGGGGATGGCAGGCAACGCAACGACGTCGCCCTTGCCGAACGTCTCGAACACGCTTGGCAAGCTGGGGTTTCACCCGATCAATCCGATGACGTTTTTGGATCAAATCACGCAGAGCTTCGGCACGCTCATTCAGACGGTCTTTAGCTGGATCTACTTTCTCTCGGAAATTGCGGTACTTGTGGGTGCGCTCGTCTTTGTGGTGGGGGCCATCGGACACAACAGCCGCATCAAACGAACCGGTGCGCACATTGTCCTCTACGCCATCTTGGGCTTTATCGCATCGATTGTGCTACCAGGTGTTCTGGTCGCCATCAACGACCATCTGAAAGGATAAGGAGAGACCGTACGTATGGAGAAACTTCGCAAGACTCGACAAGCACTCGCTTTGACGCTGTCGTTGGTCGCCTTTATGGTGTTCACGACCGTTCCAGCCGAAGCCTCAACGTCGATCAACAATCCGCTGTCCGGAAAAACCGGTTCCCTGGGCGGCATCATCAACAGCATCGTCTCTTGGGGGCTTGCCGCCATCGCGGCGATCGCGGGCGCGTTTTTTCTCTTCCACTTGTATAAAGCCATCATCGGGTTTATGGCCGGATCGCATCACGCCCAACGGCGCGAAGAAGCGAAAACCCATCTGTGGTACGTCATCATCGCAGGCGTGTTGCTCGGAGGGGCTGGAGTGTTTGCTGGGGCACTCTTTAACTTTGGACACAATCTCTAATCCAAGAAAGAAGGGGTCGCATGCTGGAGGTGATATCGCCGGTTCCCATGACGGAAGGAGAAACGCTCGTGGCGGGATTGCGTACGCGACAGCTGCTGCACTTTTTTGCCGGAGTCTTAGTCTCGACTCCGGCCATGGCTCTGGTCTTTGGCCTGGGGCCACTCGTTGGGGTCTCGCGCTGGGTGGCGTTGTTCGTCGGCGCTGCGATCGGCGTTTGGTTTGCGACGACGACGAAATCCGGTCGTTCGGTGGCGGAGTCCGTCTGGCTTGCCGTGCGGTTTTGGTTTCGACCCAAAGTGCTCCTCTATGACCGCTCGTATCGCGTTCGAGTGCACCGAGAGGAGGATGCAGGGCGATGAAGATGGTCTTTATCGGGGTGATGTTGGTCCTTCTTATGGCCATCCTGATCGTCCGAGACTTGAAAAAACAGAAAAAACCACGCACCGCTGGCAAGCGCAGCGGTGCTCTCCAGGATTTCTTGCCGCTGGAGTCTTTCTTTTCGGATGGCACACTGCGCGTGGACGGACGCTTTCGACGCATTCTGCGTGTGGGCGATGTGAATTTGTTTGCGCTCTCTCTACAAGATTTGACGCGCATTCGCGACACGTTCAAGCGGATGCTGCAACGCATGGAGAATCCCTTTCAGATCTCCGTCCAAGCGAGGCGCGCCAACGATACCGACTATCTGCGCTACGCGCGAGAGACAGTCGCAGAGACGGTCGCCGACGTGGGGAATGCGGCGTTTTCCGAGTTTGCGGACGATCTTCTGGCCCATTTGGAAGAAGAGGTGCAAAAACCTCGGACCGACCGCGAAAACTTAGTGGTGCTGAGCGTCCTGCCGAAGGTCGGCGGAGAAAGCGAAGAAGCGCAGTTGGAGCGACTGTACAACGAACAACGCGTGGTCGAAGACGGTTTGTCGGACATGGGCATCCGCTACGACGTCTTGCGTCCGCATCAAGTGGTCGAGGCGATCCAAAACTTTTGGCATCGCGAGCGGGCTATTACGCAGCGCTATCGGGACGCACTCCAGCGGGACATGCATGCCCCCAAGGTGGTCGGTTCCGAACGGATCGACCTCGAAGGGAGGGAAGCGCATGGGATGGTTCCGAAAGTCCAAAGCGGCTTGGTCGATCGCTGAAGACCCGAGTGTCCTTGGGGAGCATGCGCCAACGCTGCGCGATCTCATGACGGTCGCGGACGGGTTAGACGTGCAGGACACCGAAGTCTACGTCTCTCCGACCGGGTTCACGAAGACGTACTATGTGACCGCACTGCCTTCCCGGCTCGATTTCGCGTATTTGAACGGTTTCTTTCAAGTCGGGGCTGACGTCCACATAGCGCTTCACGTCGAACCCGCCGATTCCGCGCTTGCGATGAGTAAGCGAAACAAGATGATGGTCAAAATCGAATCCGACGTCCTCGCCGAGCAAAAGGCAGGGACCAACAAGAACATCGCATTTTTACAACAGCAGTATGCGCTGCTTGAGAAAGAGCGCGAGGAGTTGCGGTTAGGCCTCGAACGACTCTTTTATGTCACGATTCTCTTGACCGTCAGCTCGGCGGATCGAGACGAGTTTGAGGCGGCCTGTGAGCGCATCGAGCGCAAAGGGTTCGAGGGTTTTTACATCCGGGAGGCATACAAAGAGCACGATTTGGGCCTCAAAGCGGTCGCGCCGATGGGGCTCAACGTCCTACGCCATCCGATCGAGATGACCGGCTCCGCACTGGCCAACGCGTTCCCTTTTGGCAACGCCCACTTCTCCCACGACTACGGCGTGCCCATCGGCATCGACTGGACGACGGGTCATCTCAATCGCTTGGATTGTTGGCACAAGGATCTTGTGAACCACAACATCTTTGTCATCGGCACCTCGGGAGGCGGCAAGAGTTTCTTAACGAAAGCGCTCATTGCGCGGTCGGCCGCCTTTGGCGTGCAGCATGCCATCCTGGATTACGACGGCGAGTATCGCGCGCTCACGGCCGCACTCGGCGGCAAGTCGTACCGCATTCACGAACGTTCGGAACATCGGTTCAACCCGTTTGAAATCGGCGAAGGTACGGAAAAAATGCCGGATGGATCCTTTCGCACCTTTGTGGATGTGAAAGGCAAAATTTCCGAGATGGAACGCCTGATTGTGACGATGGCGCATTTGTACGGCGCGCACGATCCGCTCGATGCGTACACGACGTCGATCGTCAACCGTTTGTTGCAGGACATGTACGAACGGGACTTTGGCTTTACCGAGGATCCGGCGTCGTTAAGAGAAGCGACGAAGCGCTACGAGCGGGACGTCAAAGGGGACCGCATCTTACAGTATCAATACCGACCTCAACCGCGCTTCTCAGACTTTTATCAAAAGCTCGAAGCCGCGTCGGAAACGGATGGGCGACTGAAAGATCTGCTGTTGCGATTGCATCGATTCAAAGAAGGCGGGACCGAGGGCATGTTCGATGGTTACAGCACGGTGGCCATGTCGGATCTCGAAAAGGAACGGATCATCCACTTTGACGTCTCGGGGCTCAGTGAAAAGTCGATGGCCAAACAACTGGGGATGCACGTCATCCTGGAGTGGCTCCTTGAAAAATTCATGAAGAAAAACCCCGAACGCAGAAAGCGCGTGGTCATCGACGAAGCGCAAAAACTGCTCGACTCGTCCTATCAGGCGGCAGCGATTGAAGACATCTACCGTCGCTTCCGAAAGTACTCCGGGAGCGCGATGGCGGCGAGTCAGGACTTTCTCAAGTTTGTTGAAAACGAACAAGGTCGAGCGATTGTCCAAAACAGCAGCATCAAAGTGTTGTTGAAACAGGCGAAAAACGACCGCCAGGCCGTGCTGGACATCACAGGCATCGAAGAGCACGAGTTTGAGATGATCGCACTCTACGCGAAAGGTCAGTCTTTGTGCATCGTGGGGGACGAGCGCTTCACGAACATCGTCAATCCCTCCGCCTACGAACTCGAGTTGTACAACACGACTCACGTGATGGGTGAAGCAGAGCGCATGCGTCAACGACAAAGGTGGGTGGTCGGATGAACTGGTTTGCCGGTCTCCTCGCCAACATCGTCAACACGCTCGCCGACGGCATTGGAGGACTCCTGAATGCGGCAACCGGCACCAGGGGCCTCACCAACACCGCCATGGGCAACGTCATCTTGCACGGCTTCTTCCCGTTCGAACCGCTGAACCGCTATCCCAGTTGGGGGGAGGGCAACTTTGCCAATCTCATCGACGGACATTCGGTGGCGGTGTTGCGTGGGTTCGCTGTAGCGTTTGAAGCGTTCGGATGGGCGTTTTTCTTAGCCGCCATCTATGTTCTTGTCGTACAAGTCGCCGGGGCCGGAGAGAGCGCCGTCCAACGGGAGCGGCTGAAAAAAGGTGTGGTGCATCTCTTCGTCGCAGCGATCTTGATATCGGTTGGCAGTCACTTTGCGGTCCTTATCACGCAGCTGTTTTTCTACTTGAGCGACTACGCCATCAACCTTCATCCGATTCAAACTTTCACAAGTCTGAGTACGGCAGGGAATCAAGCCCTGCTCAATGCCATCGTCAACCTGATTCAGTCGGTGCTCTCGATCGTCGTTTGGATTGTCTACCAGTTTCGACTCCTCTTTCTCTATCTCTGGATGCTCTTTTTCCCGCTGGCGATGGCGTTTTACGCCAACGACAAAACGCGTGGCATCGCGAAAATGTGGTGGACGGAATGGATCTATCAGATGGCGGTGCCGTTTGGACAGGCTCTCGTCTACGGCGTCGCTTCGGCGGTTGCGTCGCCTTCAAAAAGCGGCGCAGCGCTCACGGCGTCTGATGTGTTTGTTGCCCTGTCGGGCACGATAGGCCTCTTACTCTCGGCGACCTACGTGCGAAAGCTGATCGATCTCGTCGCTCAAAACTTCGGTACGTCGTCGATCGGCGCGTCTCACGGAACGGGCTGGGGCATGATGGCGATGGCTGGAGGCGCCGCGCTCACCATGGACGTGGCAGGCAAAGCAGCGGTGCACAGTACCCACTTTGCTGCGAAACAGACCGTCGGGCGAGGGATCAAAACACTCGATCGACGAGTTTTTCAAGGAAAAGCGGAACAAAGCATCCGAGAGCGTGGAGAAATCCACGCCGGAGCCATCCAGTCGGGTGCAACGGCGGAAGAGGTGATGATGCACGCGACCGGCACGGGAGCACAGATGCACGCGCAAGGCGCAGGATTGGAAGCAGCTGCGAGTTCCGGCGGGAAGAGCACGCCAGGGCG
The DNA here is from genome assembly GCF_024706985.1 of Alicyclobacillus sp. SP_1. GTDB lineage: Bacteria > Bacillota > Bacilli > Alicyclobacillales > Alicyclobacillaceae > Alicyclobacillus_I. Next base: position 12,545 of record NZ_JAMCCX010000032.1, read on the forward strand.
AACAACCAGCAAAACTTCAGCCTCTGGCGGTGGGGGCGGGCGACATCCGCTCAAACCTCTGATGCAGTCGAGGACCTTCGGTGCGCTCCAACAGGTGCATCACAGTGTGCGTCAAGGTGTGGAGCAAAGTCACGTCGGGACCTTGGTCGCCACCCAACACGCGGCCTGGAAAAACGACGGCGGCGTGGCCGGGAGCATCCATCGGCACATCTCCCCGCACGTCCTTCGGGGACTCTCGCACGATAGGGTACAGAAGATGCCCGGGGCGACTCCGGTCGTTGGAGCGCTGCAAAAGCAGGTGCAAGAACACGAGCACCGACATCAAAAGGTCCAAGCGCTGAGGACGCACCTTGCGTCCGTGTTGGAGCAAAACGACGCGACGCATCGGCTCCCCACCATGACGTACGATGCAGAGACCAACGTCTTTCAACCGACGCCTGCGCAACACGCCTACGGCATCGCGCGTGACAGCTATGCCTCTGCGCTGAGGGAGCACGGGGTGTCCGAGACGGAAACGAACACGACCTTACAAGCCGCCGAAACCGCGTGGCAAGCCGGAAAACACCTCAAAGGGATACCGTCCCAACCGCTGGCGGTCCAACAGGCGTATCGTCAAGCCTATCAAGCGTATCGACCGGCCATGCAAGATACCAAAGCGCAAGACATGGTCTTGAACGGACATATGGCTATGCCTAAGGTGTTAGACCCGGCCAAGCAACACAAAATGAGGACGCATGCGTATTTGCAAGAGGCGAGAAACGCCGTTGCCTACAAGCGGTAAACGAGAGCAATTTGCCCCGAAAAGCGAACCGGAGGCGCTTTGGTCGGTGCTACCATGAAGAGAGCGAGGAGGAGGATTCGCATGCACGAGTTTCTACTCAGTTACGCACAGTGGTGTCATCGCATGCATCGCGAACTCGCGTGGTGGGCTCCGATGGTCCTGGCGTTTTATTCGGGGGAGTTGTTTTGGGTTTTGTGGTATCCCGCACGCGGCATGCACATGGTGCGTACCGGAAGTCGGTGGAAACTGGAGGATGAACACGTTTGGTTCATCTGGAAAACCACGCTGTTCGCGCTCGGGGTGTTCTATGCGCTCTGGTTCGCGTTGCCGTATCCGGGCACGGAGCTCTTGTTCATGCTGTTCGCGTCTCCGTTTGCTCTGATTTATGGACTCGCCGTATTCGTCATCCCACCGTTCTTGCAGGGGTTCGGCGTGCTGACCGAAGGGGCCGAACGCCTTGAGTACGGGATGACGGTTGCCGAATGGGATATGTTTCAACGCGAACGCGCGCAAAGGCATCAACGCCGTGTCGATCGCGACGTGTGGAACGCCTATGCGGCGGCAGAACAAGCGACGAACGACGCACAGCCTCCAAGCGATGCGGACCTTGAGGAGAGGGCGCAGGTCGAGCGCAGTCGCTTCCGGGTCATCGCCGGGGCCAAAGCGGGGAAGGAGCGAGAACGATGAGTGCGATGTGGATGCGGTGGTACCGGCTTATCCCGGACCCAGTTCGTTCTTTTCAGTGGTTGCATGGACACCTGGCTTGGTACGTGCCGGGCATGGTGGTGCTTGGGTTTGTGCCGGCTGTCGCCGTGCTTGTGTATCTGTCGAGTTGGATGTTCGGCAAGTTCTCCTGGTTTCACGTGCAAGACTACTACCGATTCACCTACGGTCACGGCTGGCGCTATGCGTACGTCGCCCTGTGGCTGGTCTACCTCATTTGGATTCCGCTGCCTTGGCCACGCATCGCCCTCCTTCTGTGGACGCTGGTCCTGATGCGGGAAATTCGCTACGTTCGCTGGCGCTGGAAAACACGCGAAAAAAGACGTCGTGCTTGGCAAGCCGTGTTCGACGAACGATGGGAAGACGGGTAGGCCCTCTGCTCAGAGAGGACCTTTTTTGTGTCGAGCCAAAGTTGGCGAAAACGTGGCGAAACGCTGCGAATGGATTTTGGTACGCTTTTCGGGAAGAAGGAGGGCATGGGACGATGACCGCACAGTGCTTAGAGGTGCTTCAGGAGGGGACTCCTTGCAGTGCATACCGCGTGCTCTTTGAACCATTGGCGATGTTGGCGGAGTATCGCTTGGATGCGACCGGGCATGTCCTTCGCGTGTCGACGTATGCCGCAGCGCTCGCGAGGGTGCTGGGAGTGGACGAGACGACCGCAGAGGGGATCTCGGTCGCGAGCGTCGTCAAAGTGGCCGACGTACGGGATGCCTTGCAGAGCCCACGGACGTACAAACCGGCCTGGACGTGGGAGCAAACCATGGCGTATGTGTCGCGCGTTTCGGGAACAGAACTCGACGAGCGGGTCGTTGGCGTCGTAAGGCGACACCCGAACTGGTTTCGAAGAGGTGTCTTGTGAAACGGCGCATCTCGTGGTCTTCGTGGTTGCGTTTCCCCACCGAACCCAAAGACGTCTTCCCTTGGTTGGTGAAACGCCTCATCGTCTCGGCAGGGCTCGGCAACAGTGTCGGTATCGTGCTGTTGGTCCTCGCCGGGGTGTCCCTGCTGGGGTTCTTAGTCGGGGATTATCAAGGGACAGGAGGTGGCACCGTGGGAGCGAACGGTTCGATCCGTCTCGGATCGGCCACGGCTGCCAAGAACCATGCGCTCCTCTCCCACGACACCGAAGTGGCGGATGCGTGGCAACAGGGCTTGAGTGCGACGCAAATCGCCCAGGTTCAGGTAGAGCAGGCAGGGCTGCCTGCGGCGGTCCTTCTTGCGATTGGCAAAGTGGAGAACAACCTGAATCCACCCGATGCGCATCGGTACGCGCGGTTTCTTCAGCCTCACTTGGTGTGGCACACGTTTGAGGATGTGACCGTCCGTACCTGGACGACGGAAAACAAACAAGGCCAGGTTCAAGTCCACACGTCGGTGACCCGAACGCCGGTCACGCGGCTTGTCTCGGCCGACCTGTGGGATGGGACGCTCGTCAACCGTTACCGCTACGTCTCGCATCGAACGGGCCAGGCGCATCACAGTACGCTCACCGAACGCATTGTGCTCGTGAACACAGAGCGTACCTACACGTGGTCCAGAGTCTGGGCGTTGCTCAAAGCGTATCCGGCCGGGTTGGGATCGGGACACACCGAAGTGCTCAGGAAGAACCGGATCAACCGTCAGACGATAGCGGGTCTCATCGCCGCAGTGGACGATACGATATCCGATCCGTACGTGCAAGCGATGGTGGATGGGGTCGATTACCCGGGGGGCGTGCAAGGACTGGGCACGTTGTCGGGCATCGCGCCTGCGAGGGTCGACGTGGTGCAAAACGTGCTTCGCTATCGGTCTTACATTGAGCGGGCTGCCGCGGAATGTCACTTGCCAGCCGTGCTCATTGCCGGGGTGATGGCCGAGGAGTCGGGCGGACGCGAACATCAGGGCCAGGGCGTTCTCACGTCCTACGCCGGGGCGATGGGGCTCATGCAAGTCGAACCGGCGACGGCCGCCGGATGGGTCGTCCATGGGGTGCAGGTCGGCAACCAAGCGGTGGCGTATCTGTCGCAGGCCGGGTCGAACCTGCTCCTTGGCAGTCTCTATCTCTCCGAACTGTATCACCAGTTTGGAGAGAACGTGGAGGAAACGTTGTCGGCGTACAACGCAGGGGGTGGGGCGGAAGAAGAAGCTCTCGCAGAAGGCTACACCGTGGCGCAAAACAGCCAAACGGAAAACTACGTCTCCGTCATCCTCGGACGTTGGATACCCGCGCTACAACAGTCGTTTGGCCCGCTCTAAACTGGCGTAAATATGGCGAATTACGGGCGACGATGCATGGTACAGTCCAAGAGAAGGAGGGACAACGGGTGCTCTACCTTGCGTTTCCGAAAGATTTGCGGGATCGCTTTCCCGGCAGTGTGTGGCTCGTGTATGCCAAGCAGATCCAAGAAACTCTCTTTACGAAAGACGACACGGTCGTCTTGTCGGAATGGGTGACCGACGATCGTGCCGAACTCTTGCAAACGCTGCACCTCGTACAGCGCCAAGGGCCGCGCATCGTCTACGTGGGCAGCGACACCGAGACCGAAGCGTTCAAGCGTCAGCTGTGTTGGTTGCACGTGTACGATTTACTCTTTTTCGGCAACGAAATTTCACTGCAAGCGTTGGAAGACCTCCTCGCGCATCCTCGATCGGCGCGGGACGTGGCACGGTACTTGCCAGAGTCCGAACGAACAGAGATGCCTCCGCTCGTCGAAGCCACCGAGGAGCCTAAACGCAAATGGCGTTGGCCCACGCGCAAGGAGGGGCCGCCCGTGGTCGTCGCATCCCCTGAGAAACGGATGCCAAGTGCGCTCTGGGTGGTGACGGGCATCTGGCCTCGGGCTGGGGTATCGACGGTCTCCGAATGGTTAGCGAGCGCCGTGGCAGGAGCGTACACTTCGGGCCGTGTGACGCTTTGCGAAGCACCGACCAAGTGGCCGCGCATGTGGGAACGGTATCGACTGGACGCCGTGCAATCCCTGGAGGAAACTCCGTTTGGTACGGTCGAGGGTGTGGTGCAAAAAGACGCTTTGCACCTCATGCCGTTGCCTCCCGGACAAGCCTCCCGAGATGGGCCGACCAAGTTTGTTTCGGTGGTGCTCCGTCATTTGCGCTCCGGCGTGGTGGTCGTGGACGGTGACACCGAGGAGCTGCTCGACATGGCGGATGGCGTGTGGTGCGTGCTCGATTGCGATCCTACCTACTTGTCGATTCCGGAACTGGGTGAGCGGTATCAAGCGCTGCGAGAACGCGTGGGAGAACGGCTCGTCACGGTGCTCAACCAATGGACGCCGGATGCCACGTATCCGAGCGATGTGTTTGAGCATCCTGTCCGACTCTCGTATCGCCATCCTGAGGCGATGCAAAAGGCCCTATGGCAAGGCACGCTGGCTCCGCCGCTTCCGGAGGCAGAGGCCCTACAGCTCATGGACAGAGGTCTGAAGAAACAGGGGGATTGACATGAAATCCGGAGTGAAATACACGCTGGCAGGGATGTTGTTTGTGGTGGGCATTGGGGGGAGTGTCGTGTGGAGCGAGTTCGTCGCCCCAAAACTCAACAGCGAAGCCGTGTGGGTGGCCACAGAGCCGCTCTCCCCCAATCACGTGCTCGGTCCAGCACAAGTGCACAAGGAAATGCTCCCGCGTTCGGACGTGCCGATGGGTGCTGTGACGCACGTCCAGGCGTGGCTTGGCGAGTACACGACCGAGTCGCTGACGCCCCGACAAGTCCTCACCACGGCTGATTTGGAAAGCGATCCGTTTGCGATAACGCCAGGCACGGAGGATGTGCCGCTCGACGCATCGTGGATCGCCTCTGTGTCCCCGACGCTTCGCGCTGGTGACCGGGTGACCTTGACGTTTTTACCGTCGCAGGTCGCCAAGACGGGGAGGCTGACGCTGACGAGCTTCTCCGACGTGTTGGTGCTGTCTGTGCACACGTCGAACAACCGGGAAGTCGTCACGGCCACGCCGACGCACGGGCCCTCTGGGGTGGGCGCTCCGGTGAATGGCCTTGGGGTTCCCAATGAGGTGGACGTCAAATTGACGCAAGATCAGATGCTTGCCCTCGCCGAAGCGGTGGCGAGGGGAGAAAAGGTGCTCATTTCAGGAAGCTAAGGAGGCGAAACATCGGATGCAGATCGTCAGTGGTTCGAAGGCGTTTCTTACGCAAAAAGGTGGCGTGTCGTCGCTTCGCGAGGTCTCAGAAGACACAGTGTTGGTCGATGCGCGTCATGTCGCCGTAGAGGAGTTGTATGCGTGGCGACAAGCCCATCCAGACTCTACGGTGTATGTGCTCACGGAAGGACAAGATGCGGTCTGGGAGGCGTTCGCGCAAGCGCATCGGATGACGATGGTCAAGCCCGAAGACGTATCGACCCTGCTCCAGACAGAACCCCAGAGCACGTCCGACACGCCGATCCTCGCGCTGTGGGGGGTGACCCCACGACTTGGGACGACGTTGTTGTCCCTCACGCTCGGACGAGTGCTGTCGGAGCAATACCACTCCGTTGGTGTGCTGGGATTCAATGCCTACAACGCTGGGCACTGGGTGTTTCGCAACGAAGAGCACGCGCTGGACGACTTGCTCTCGACGCTGCGCACGCATCGGTCTTGCAGTCCTCCACGATGACGATGGGGAACCTCCGCTATCTTCCGGGGCTTCGCAATCCCCTCCATGCGCTCGACCTCACGGTGGAGGAGGTTGGTCGACTCGTGGAGGTGGGGCGAACGGCGTTTGATGTGCTCATCCTCGACGTCGGGAGTGTGCTCAATACCGCCCTCGCGCTCGAAGGCATACGGCGTGCGACGCATCGCTACTGCGTGGCGAGCGACCGGATGTCCGTGCAATATCCGTACCACCAGCAGATGGACGGCATTTTAAAGCCGCTCGGCTGTGGGCCGGAAACCTGGATGCTCGTTGGGATGCAGATGTACAACCACAAACTTGAGCAGCTGGCGAAAACGCTCGGGATGCTGCCGCTCGCAGGATTGGCCTATCAAGACCGATTCGACTTTTACGCTGAACAGCAGACCGATCCGATGCAACATTGGCTCGGGGTCGATCGGCACGTGAAACGGGCGCTGGAGACCATCGCGGCGTCTGTGCGAAGTCCGGCGGGAAGGAAGGAAAGGAGGGGGACGGCGTGAGATCGGTCGAAGAGCTGTTACCGACGCATCCGTTTCGGGCGGATGCCTACCTGCAAGCGATGCAAGAACATCATGTGCGCACGCAGGGAGAGGTGGCGTTCGAGAAGACGCTGGAGGCTTACGAGGCGTACCTAGAGGGGGAGCAACGCGTCAATGCTGTCAACTTAAGCGATCCGAATTCAATTTGGGACAAAAAGGAAGATTGATGAGCATTGTCCGTCTGCCTT
>NZ_JAMCCX010000033.1 GCF_024706985.1 Alicyclobacillus sp. SP_1
GGCTTTTCGCTCTCACCAGAAACGGCGTCTTCAAGGTTCTGCTTGATGCGATTACCTAACTGCGTTGTAGTGCTAATTGAGAATTGTCAATTCCGTCGTCTTGGACATTGAAGAGTGGCAGAAACCAATTCAAGTTTGCTTGCGGAGTCTCCGCAAAGGTTATTGTTCCTCCTGGTATCGGTCTGCCCACGGGTTGTGTTCCGGTATTTCCGTGGTTAGCAGGTACTGAAGTGGCCGTAGATGCGGTACCGCAACCAGAGACACCCGTGGCAACGCCAGAAGCCATGAGAGTCATCATGGTGAGCTTGCGAAATAATTTTATCCCTCGCTTTGCATTCTGCATGTTCACATCCCCCTAAGTCTTCTCTGACATACATAGAAAACGGTTTGCACTACTTTCGTTGTCCTTAAAAGTAGACAACCCCTCTCGAAGTGTCAACAGTTTTCACTTTGGAACCTAATATAGCACAAAGCAAAGAAATATCAATGGTGTATTCAGAATTTTCTTTGATAGGATTTGCGGGGATGAGAAATATCAATTTATGAGGGCTTGCTGTCCATCCTAATGCCCATCATTCGAGAAGTGGGTATTGAGTTCTTCTAACGTTTTCATATAGTGCCATTGCAATTCCCTAACAACCCGATCAGAATCTTTACTTTTCAGAGCCTCTAAGAGAACTCGGTGAATTTCCACGACATGATTGAGGCGTAGCGGAAGAATGTTCGATATTGTCAAGAACATCGCGCCCACCAACGGATCTAACTGCTGGTGCGCTTTAATCAACCTAGAATGATTCGATATCTGTACAATCCCATGATGAAAATCAATATCGCATACAACCATATTTTCGACATCACCAGAGACCAAAGCCTGCTCAAATTGATTTAAAACGGTCTGCAAATAATCATAGTCAGCATCTCTTATATGCGGTAGTCCAATACGCATGGCTTCGGACTCTAAAATTGCTCTCAAAGAGTATATTTCATAGGCATCCTTGGAGGACAAAATCGTCACGGTAGCACCCTTGTTCACTTCGTGGGTAACAAGACCTTCACTTTCCAAAATCAACAGTGCTTCTCGAATTGGACCACGCGATATCTGCATATCCCGAGAAAGATGAACCTCATTGATTCTCTCCCCCGGCTTCAATTCACCATGTAAAATCATTTGTCGTATTCGATGCGTTGCTCCTTCAGTCAGGGACGTTCTTGTCAGATGGGAAGATAAAGTTCGATACATTTAGGCACCCCGTTATGCTGTATTAGTTGTTCATATTTCCCACTACATTTCTTTGGTTTCGTCTATACAGTCAGCAACCCCAGATAAACTGGGGTTCCCACCTGTCCACTATAAACAACTCATACGATTCACATCAAGGTCCAACATCGTTTTATTTCGTCGGCGAAACCCACCAGTACTGCATCTGCGGAATTCCAGGTGATGCGTCTGCATATTTTACCGTTCCATGCACATTCGGCGCGTGCACACTAAGTGTAGCCGTATTATTTAGCCACAACACTGGCAAATGTTTTGCTGTGTAGAGTTCGTATTGGTAGAACACAGACATGTTCTTCTGCCGCGTTGGATATGGTTCATGTGTTGCTTGTATCACCGAATCTTCTTCGGAATTGCTATACCCATCGCCAGAAGGTGCTCCCGTACCAAACAAACCGCCTCCGGATGGGTAAAAGCCAGGTCCATCATAATCCCAACCCAAACCAGTAGCTATTTGCCAGGCACTTGGGTCTTTCGTGTTGCTCGTCACGCTGATAAGCGTACTGAAGGGCATCGGTTTGAGTGTGACATCAATACCTTCTTTTGCCCAATCTTGCTTCATGACGACGGCTGTATCCGATTCCGACTGTGTGCCACTTGGAAATAGCATGGTGAATTTCAGCTTCTGATTTCCTTTGGTCATAACTCCGTCGACCAGCTTCCAGCCATGGGCCTCAAGAAGTTTCTTGCCTTTTTCAATATTGAACGGATACGGATTTTTGGACAAAGCGGAGTCATAGAACTGCGTTTCAGGAACGGTTGGAATAGGGCCATCGATGGGCGGAGCATAGCCGTGATAAATAGATTGATTAATGGCTTGACTGTCCGTGCCCATTTGCATGGCTTGCCTCACGTATAGCTTATCGAAGATCTTTCGAACTGGAGAACCAGGAAACATATTTAATTCCGTGTCTAAATAGCCAAACGTGTACATGGGAGTAATGACATCCCCCTGCGAAAGGAGAGAGCTTCGAGAACCATATTGACTCAGATCCAAAAACCCTACGTTGACCGTGTTTGACTTTAACGCAGAAAACTCAGAACTATTCGATGCTTCGTAGGCAAAGATAATTTTGTGAACGATGCTTTTGTGTCCGGAGTAGTTCTCGTTAGGAACGAGTGTCCAGTACTGGTTTTGAACAACCTTAGATAACTTGAACGGACCATCCACTACCGAGACAAACTTTGGATTGGTCGCCTCACTACCCAAATATTTAATTTCCTTGTCTATATTTTTATGTATATCCCATACAGACGATGGCAACGGAACCAGCTGAATGAGTCCATTGTATATAAACCATTGTTGGTTTGCTGGCTTTTTCAGCGTAACCGTCAGTTCATATTTCCCATTTGTCTTGACACTCCGAACTCCATTTGGAATGTCCCCCGTACCTGCGCCGACATATGGCCAGGGAGCAGGAGCATTAGCTGCCGAAGCCGCTTTAATAACATCCCATGTAAACAAGACATCTTTGCTGGTCACAGGCTGCCCATTCGACCACTTCCATTTTGGATTGAGAAATACATGATAGACCGTTCCACTGGAGTTGTAAGTAATTTTATCCGCTACGGATGACTTCCAGTTAATTGAGTAGTTATTGTTGATCCAAAGCAGAGGCTTGTAAATTTCATCATATAGCCCTGCGTTGTAATCGAAAGAAGCATTGGTGATGGGGATATACCAATTATAATTGGTTTGTGGCGACTGAGCGTCAATAATTGTTCCCCCAGCAGTCGGTGCTTGAGGAGTAGATGACCTCGACTTAGTCACCACAGTAGACGCGGTTGTTCCGCACCCCACTACAAATGCCAATACTCCAAAGGAAGTCATGGCTAGAACTCCAACAGCTCGTGTCTTTCTTGAAATGACCCTTCGTTTTGTCATAGAAACACATCCCAACGTTCTGAATTTCTGCGCGTCCATTTCCGCACCTTGTACCAACCCCATCTTTTCCAATCATTCAACAATCATGCGAGTAAACACAGACGAAAAATCCTCTTCATACTATCTTGATTTTTCGAGTATGTACCACAAGTCCAAGTAAGCAACTGCATGGGGATAAGTGATGACTGTCGACACTTTTACCTTAACTGAAAATAACCGAAATTTCAATATCGGGAGAATCAACAATCATTGCGTGAAAGTGGCCTCCACGAAAAACAACGCGCAGATACACTATGCGGGGACGGGTAGTCACCGTACATTTTCTGCAAAATATTGATACAAGTTCTTTTTCTTGATTTCATAACTGAAGGAGTTGTTTGCATGAGTCATCGCATGAACTGAGGCCAGGCCTCCCACAACAAAACAATACTTGACGTACTAGCTGATGTTGACTAGGATTACGAAGGAATTAACTTCATCTCTTCGGGTGCTCTGGGAACAGAGATAATAGGGAAATCGGTGTAATCCCGATGCGGTCCCGCCACTGTAATCAGCGTCTTTCGAAACAATGCCACTGCATAGCGCGGGAAGGTGTTGCGTCAGTCGAGCTGAGAGTCAGGAGACCTGCCGGAAGAGCTAGAGCGAAACCTTCGAGGAGAGGTTGCGAGGATATGTAATTTATTATCCGAACAAACAGTCTCTGCCACACGCAGAGATTTTCTTTTGTGAAGGGGACGCCTCATGAACGATACTCAGGAGGTATCTCGGTGAAAAAGTCTGTCGTTATGATTCCCACTGTGTTGGCTACTTTGACTCTTGGCGTTGCAGGTTGTGGTACGAATACCGCATCCGGTAGTGGAAATTCCTCCACAACGTCCCTACAGTCATCCGTCAGCACAACCCATCAAACTGCTTCCACCTCGCAAGCGACAACCTCACAGACGGTGACTCAGTCCTTCCCAATCACGTTAACAGACGGTGCAGGCCATAAAGTGACTATCGCTCGTCGCCCCCAGCGCATCGCCTCGACAACCGAAGGAACGGACGAGATTCTGACGGCGCTCGTCCCAAAAAAGGATATTGTTCTCGTGACGAGCTACGCCGATGACCCGCAATATTCCAATGTGACGGCTCTTGTCAAAGGAATTCCCACTATCCAGAATCTCAATGCTGAACAAGTCATTGCTGCCAGGCCAGATCTTGTATTAACAGCCACTTATGCTAAGCAGAGCGTCGTCCATCAAATTGAACAAGTTGGCATCCCAACCTATGAGTTCAATGATTTTAATTCCATTGCCTCCATTGAACGAAATATCGAGATTGTGGGCAAGCTGGTTGGACAAGAAGCCAAGGCCGTAAAGCTCGTTTCGACCATGCAGTCTCAGTTGAAGAATGTAGAGAATGCAGTCCGGGACCAGAAAAAAGTAACTGTTCTAGACTACAGTTCCTACGGATATGCAGCTGGTTCATCGACCACCGTAAACAATATCATTGTAGATGCTGGTGGGATTAACGCAGCAGCTAAACTGAACGGATGGCAGCAGATTTCAGACGAAGAAATTGTGAAATTAAATCCGAATGTCATCATCGACGCAAGCGACGACAAGGGGTTTGTTCACAAAATTCTCTCAAATCCCGCTTTAGTCGATGTTTCTGCTGTTAAGAATCACCGCGTGTATCGTGTGAACAGTGCTGATTTGACAAGCGTGTCCCAGTATATAACGCGAGGAGTCCGCGATGTAGCCAAGGTATTGTATCCAAATGTAAAAATCGGTAATGAGTAATCGTCGGATTCGATGGACTTTTGTCACTCTCGGTATCGCTCTATTCATAGGGGCGGCACTAGAACTGTCTCTGGGACCTGTGACTATCCCCGTTCCCCAACTCATACCAGATGCATGGTCCTATTTTCAGGGCGTGCATGATACCAATAACGTTGTCATTGGAGCTATCCGTTTGCCGCGACTGTCTGTCGCGGCACTCGTTGGAGCGGGGTTGGCCACCACCGGGACTGCTCTGCAGGCCGTTTTTCGGAATCCGATGGCTGACCCATCAATCATCGGGGTGTCCAGCGGAGCTTCCCTCGGAGCAGTGTTGACCATTCAACTTGGACTATCGCAGTTGAATGAGTGGTCTACCCCCGCAGCAGCGTTTCTGAGCGGACTCATTGTGGTGTTTGTCATCTATCGCATTGCCACTGTGCAAGGGAAGACATCCATCTATGCATTATTGTTGTCAGGCGTTGCATTTACGGCACTATGCAGTTCCATCGTAACATTGATTCTGTCGCTCGCACCGCTCGAGACTATGCAACAGATGCTGTTTTGGCTAATGGGCGGTCTCAATGGAAGTACATGGCATGAAGTACTGATGCTTCTTGTGTTTGTCACAGTGGCCGTTGGCATTTACCTGACGCAAGCCCATGCATTGGATGTGCTTTCCTTAGGAGAAGAACAAGCACAGGGTGTCGGGGTGCCGTTGCAACAGACGAAGCAGATTGTGCTCGTCACCTCTGCTTTTGTCGTGGGTGCATGTGTCAGTTCTACCGGAGTGATTGGGTTTGTAGGATTGGTCGTGCCCCACCTATTGCGCATTTGGATTGGGCCTTCGAATCGACGGCTCATCGTCGCCTCAGCTATTGGGGGTGCCGTCCTGATGCTGTTTGCAGACTTAATCGCGCGAATGATACTCCTCCCGGCTGAGTTGAATGTGGGCATCATTACGTCTTTGCTGGGAGCACCCTTCTTTCTATTCTTACTGCGCCGTCAAGAATCAAGTGTCTATCGGGGGTGAAGAAATGAACCAGGCGGCAGCACTTCTCATGGAAGACATATCTTATGGCGGAGTATTGGAAAATATTAGGTCTGAATGGATGCGGGGTCAAATGGTCGGGCTTGTGGGCCCGAATGGAACAGGTAAATCAACGCTACTGCGTCTCCTCGCAGGTGTAAATCGACCCACTCTAGGTCGAATCTATATTCTCGGCCAATTGAATTCCAAAATATCTCCGAAAGACCGAGCTAAACAGGTGGCTTATCTACCCCAACAAATGCCAGAGAACGCATCGTTTACGGTTGAACAGTACGTAGAGATGGGGCGTTTCCCGTATCGCACACTCTTTGGAGGCCTCGATAAGGAAGGCCGCGAAGCTGTGCATCGAGCTATGGCTGTCTTGAACTTGTTGCCGTTTCGAAACGCTCGGCTCGACCAAATATCCGGTGGGGAACGACAACGTGCTGGCGTTGCACGTTGTCTGGCACAGGGAAGTCCAATCATTCTACTTGATGAACCAATTGCCAACCTTGATGTCCATTATCAACTGGACATCCTTCTGTATCTACAAGGACTAGCCCAAGAGGGGCACCTCATTGTCATCGCAATTCACCACCTCGAGCTTGCCGCCAGGTATTGCGACAGACTTTTATTGCTGCAATCAGGTCGTGTCTATGCTGAAGGACCTCCGCAGGAAGTTCTGTCAGAATGTGCTTTAGAAGAGGTGTTCCAGGTGAAAGCCAAAACATATGCCGATCCGTTTGGAGGACACCTGCGCGTGAGCTATTCGCCTTGAAGCTCACAGATGGAACGCATTCCGAGTGCACTCTTGCAAAACCCACGAGAATCTAAAGAGAGGCCAATGAGCGGGATCCACCAGCCTCCGCAATATCCCCTATTTCAGTTACCCGCACCCGGTTGCGCCGATGCGTGCGAATGCGTCAGCAGACCCATCCCACCGCGCTTGAACCACGGGCCTCTGGCACCGAGCAGGACGATGCCATAGACAAACATCCCAGCCATACAGATGTAGAAAAATCCAGCAAATCCAATTCCCCCAACAATCACGAATGTTAGCCCTCCGGCAATGCCAGCAATCACGTACTGTGCAAAAGACCAAAGCGCCCACCCAGAACCTTGCAGCGTTGGGTGGATATCTTCTAGTGTTTCTGAGTAAAGTGCCATCCAGGGACCAAAGCCAATTCCAAGCAACACACCTTGAATGGACGTGTACCAAATCATGGTTGAAACAGATACGGTATGGCCGATTAAATGAATCCAGAAAAACATAAACACAATAGCCCCGACGACGCCTATCATGGAACAAATTTTGCGCAATTGCAGCCAATCGGAAATCACACCCACGACAATCAATGACGCCAAGTTGGCGAGCCAGAAATAACTCGCAATGCCCGCTGCCTTTGCCGGTGGATATTTAAACACCGTCGCAAGATAGAGTGGGCCAAAGGCCGTCGTGAAATAGTACACCAAGAGGAAGAGGACGATGCCGACAGCCAGAGACCAAATTCGAAACGAGGCGAAGACGAGACGAGGATTGGCAATTTCCCCACGGACGCGCGACGCATTCTTCTCAGCCGTTCGTACGTCTTGGTGATTGCGTACAATCTGTGCCCGCAAATTCGGCGACAAGTCCCGGATAAAGAGAGCAACAACGATACTGATAACCAGACAAACGGTCCCCATAATGTAAAATTGGGACTGCCAGCGGTCGTGAAAGATAGGTAACGTCCAACCGGCGACACCTGCCGCAAGGAAATTGGCCCCGACTGGGCCAAATGTCCAGAGGCCAAACCCCAGTGCACGACCAACGCGTGGCGTGAAGTCACGGACCAATCCGGTCGTTGCAGGCAAGACAAGGCCAAGCACGATGGCCATAATCAGTCGGACAATGATGAACTCAAGGGTATTGTGCACGAGCACCATTGCGAAGACCGCAATCGCCGTAATAAAGGTGCCCAGAACAATGAACACTGTGCGTCCGTAGCGGTCAAATCGTGACCCTAAGAGCATTGCAACAATACCCGAAACGACTGTGGTTCCTCCCACGATAAAACCGTAGTCTATCAAGTTCAACTTCAGGAAAGGAAGTAAAATAGGAACTACAGGAGCGAGTTCTCCTTCATAATTTGCGACAACATTGGCGATGATGACCAGTACTAAAAGACCTATTTGCAACCAGCCGCGCGGATAAATCACCACGTCTCGTCTACGAAACCAACCCAGAACTCCGTTCGACTTATCGACATTTACCTCCCGAGACATACAAAGCCCTCCTCAATTCCCCGCATCTTGTAACAGGGTTATTGAACTATTCTTTGCCTAAGTTTTCGCGTCGCCCAATTCACTCGACAATTTATGCAGTATCGATCGCGCTAAAATGAATTAAATATTCAGATATTTATTGACGCATGAGCGCACACTCAGTGTCTCTGACTCGATCACCCCCATGTCAATAGGACATCCAAAGCCTCAACCGTCGATCCGCTCACCCAGAGCGGATTCACTTCCAACGCCTGTAAAGAATCGGACACATTCATCGCCACAAGGGACAGGCGATAAATCACGTCCACGACGTTGTCCATATTGGCGACAACCCGTCCGCGCGATCCCATAAGAACGTCCGCACCACGCAAATCGCGCAACATCTGCAAAACATCCTCCCTAGACACCGGGAGAACCCGAATTACCGTGTCCTTGAGCACCTCCACAAATATCCCACCGAGGCCAACTGCAAGTACTTGCCCCCACAGTGGATCTTTAACAATGCCAACGAGTAGCTCCGTACCAGCCCTACGCATCGGACTAACCAACACACCTTCAATACGACTCGATGGAGATTTCAGCGAGACCGTCTCCACCATGCGCTTAAAGGCAGCAGACACATCGCGTTCGTTTTGCACATCGAGCACAACTCCTCCAACATCACTCTTGTGCGCAATGTCTTCGGAGTGTATCTTCATGGCAACTGGAAACCCTATGGCTTTCGCGGCCAAGGCCGCTTCTTCTGCGGTAGTTACCAATGCCGCCGGCACCACTGGAATTCCTGCTTGTTCAAGAAATTGCCTTGCTTTGTATTCCGACCAACTCCCCTTCGGCGGCCCCTCGATCCCTGACGATTGAATCGCTGCTCTATCTGGAAGCTCGAACGTCGCCGTTCGACGATTCTCGTACCACCAAACTGCTTTTCCGAGAGCCGTCATCCCGTGCTGCATGCCCCCGATAAAATGGAGATTGGTCTTCTCAACAATCGAGCGCCCAAACGGCGAAATGTCTACTGCGGTATTCATCATAAGCACGATGGGTATGGGGCATTGTTCTATCAGCCCCTGGAGTCTACTAAATTGCTCGAAGGCAGCAGTCGGGTCCTCAGGTTCCGTTCTCGGTGGTTCTGTCAAACACAGAATGAAGTCAAACCCATCGTCCTTCGCAACCACTTCGAGAGCACGCAACAGCAGCGTCCGGTCAACCACCACATAACCCGTCACGTCGAGTGGATTGTGAACTGTCGAAAATGTCGGAACCACGTCCTTTAATTGAGCCACCGTCGACGGGGAGAACGGGGGCAGTTGGAGGTGTTCGTCGGCAGCGCGATCGGCCAAAATATCGCACGCCCCACCGGACGGTGTGACGACCGCCACTCGACGTCCCATGAGAGGTGGTGCATAACCGAGCACACCTGCCGTGGTCAGCAAATCTTCCAGTGAGTCAACGCGAACGATACCCAGTTGCCGAAAGACCGCATCATTGACGTCGTCATCACCAACAAGCGCTCCGGTATGTGCCCTTGCCGTTCGCGCACTCACTACGCTTCGACCAATTTTTAATGCGACAATTGCTTTTCCTTTTGAAAGCGCTTTCTTAGCGACGCGAGAAAATTCCTTTGCATCCCGAATCGACTCCAAAAATACAGTGATCACTTTCGTGCACGGGTCCTCGACCAGATAATCCATCACATCGGTTGCAGAAATCATCATCTCGTTCCCCACTGCGACGAGCAAACTGATGCCAATACTGCGCGCCTGCGCGAGCGTCATCACGGAACTTGCCAATGCTCCACTTTGCAGCACGATGCCAATAGGCCCCGAGATAAGAGGTGGCACTACAGGAAGTCCGTAGGGGGTCAATTGCTTCGTGGCATATACAAATCCGTTACCGTTCGGTCCGAGAATGACTTGGTTGTGAGCGCGTGCAAACGCAGCCACCTGGCGTTCCAAGTCCGTCCCATCGGGGCCAGTCTCGCTGAATCCAGCCGTCAATACGACGAGATTTTCTACTCTTGCGTTGGCTGCGTCATTAAGCACTTGCATGATTTGACTCGTGGGCACCATGACGTAGGCAAGATCCACATGTTCAGGAATGTCACACAAAGACGCATAGGTCCGTTGCCCATGTACAAACTCCCGGTGTGGATTGACACAGTGCACGTGCCCTGCAAAAGCAAAGTTCTTGAGATTCGTGAACGTGTTTACAGACCATCGCGATTTTTCTGTAGCCCCGACCAAAGCAATGTTGGACGGTCCAAAAAATGTTCTCAAACGCAGAGGACTGACTCCTGGTGTTTCAGGCATGGTGGACTCCCCCTCAAACAACCTCAAGTATTCGCGAGTAAACAGGGCTCACGGCCAATTGGTTCGCGGATTTTCATCCGACATCCAACCGAAAATAAGGTAATGTCAAATCCTCAGCGAGATCCGCAAACGTGACGACGACCTTCCGGCCAATTTCGATGTCGTCTGGCACACCGACGATTCTCGTCATCATACGCACACCTTCGTCGAGTGCAACCAAGGCAACAACGTACGGAGTTTCCTCTGCAAACGGGCCAAAGGCCGTATGCACCACCGTGTACGAATAAATCGTTCCACGGCCATGGGATTGCTTCCAGACAAGATCATCGGAAAAGCAGTACGGACAGATGGATCGTGGATAGAAAATATGCTGATGACAAAGAGAACAGTACTGAATCCAAAGTTCGTGCCTTTGAAGACCTTCCCAGAACGGACGAGAGTCGCTGTCTAGAACGGGCCGTGGAAAGTTTTCGTCCACTTCTAATCCCTCCCCAAAATCACCGTAGCCGATGATGACAAAACGCCGCCTGTTCCGCTCACCAAGGCCAGCCTTGCATCTTTTACTTGTCTTGGCCCGCACTCTCCGCGAAGTTGGCGAGTGGCTTCAATCAGCAAGAAAATCCCATACATCCCTGGATGACAATACGACAGACCTCCACCATTGGTATTCATAGGAAATTCGCCGCCAGGAGCCGTTCGCTGGCCACTGACAAACGCGCCTCCTTCACCGAGATCGCAAAATCCCAGTGCTTCAAGAGTCAACAGGACGGTAATCGTGAAGGAGTCGTAAATCTCCACCACATCAATTTCGTCACGTGCTACACCCGCCCGCTCGAACGCGCGTGCCCCTGACTCTTTGGCGCCTGTGACAAGCAAGTCTGGCATATTGCTAATCGAGTTGTGCGTATGCGTCTCCCCGTGGCCAAGAACCCAGACGGGTCGCTTGGTCGATCTCGCTGCAGCCTTCGCAGACGCAACTACTACCGCACCCCCACCGTCGGTGACCAAACAGCAGTCCAGAAGGTGAAGTGGTTCCGCTATCCAACGAGAGTTCAGTACATCCTGAATGGTTATAGGCTCCCGCATAAACGCCTTTTCGTTCATCTGCGCCCACTTCCGAGTGGCCACAGCCACCTCTGCCAGTTGCTCGGACGTCGTCCCATATTGGTGCTGATGCCGCATTGCTGCAAGTGCATACGCGCCTACTGGGACTGGCAGTCCAAACGAACGCTCGTATTGTTCCGTCAACACACTATGGGGTGAAAGGCGGTTCCTATTTCTATCCGACCGCTGGGTACTTCCATACGTAATGAGTGCCACATCGAACAATCCGGCGCGAATTCCCGCCACCGCATGACCAAGGTGTGCCTCAAACGACGATCCCCCAATATTGGTTCCGTCCGTATACTTCGGTTGAATGCCTAAATACTCCGCCAGCATCAGATTCGGTGCCCACGTCCAGTTCCCAGCTGTAAAAATGGCGTCCACGTCGTTCCTGGTCAACCCTGCATCATCCAGAGCCGCCTTCGCCGCCTGAGCCTGCAATTGTAACACTGTCCGATTGGGCGTAAACCCCAAATCGGACTCCGCAACCCCGACAATTGCTGCAACATAGTCCCGTACCACCCGTTTCTCACCCCAATCTGGGCATGACCGCAGCCATGTCACGAAGCGTCCTCTTGAGAACTTTCCCCACACCATTACGCGGAAGCGAGTCGACAAAAACAATCACTTGTGGTGTTTTGTACTTTGCCAAGTGGTCTTGACAGTACCTCAATAGCTCCATCTCGTTTACGAGAGACCCTGGTTTTCGAACCACATAGGCAACCACCTCTTCGCCAAGGCGCGGTGAAGGGCATCCAACGACCGCGACTTCGGAGACAGCCGGATGCTCCATCAGTAACTCTTCTAAATCGCGGGGATAAATATTAAATCCTCCGCGAATAATGACGTCTTTCTTGCGGTCCACGATGTACAAATAACCCTCCTCATCCACTTTGGCGAGATCACCCGTGTGCAGCCACGGGCCGTCTAAGACTCTTGATGTCTCCTCAGGATTTTGAAAATAACCGATGGTTACATTGTCCCCCTTTACCAGCAGTTCACCGACCTCACCGACGGGCATCTCTCGTCCCTCCTCATCCACAATGCGAATCTCCACTCCAGGAATGGGAACGCCAACAGACCCCGGTTTATGGGCCATTCCATGTCTATGGGCGGTTACAACTGGTGAAGCCTCGGAAAGCCCGTAGCCCTCATACACATCTGCTGAAAATTTCTCTCGGAATGCCGAGGCGAGCGCGACGGGCATCGGCGCCGATCCAGAACCTACCCATTCTAGGCTAGACAAATCGTAGTTTCCGGAGGATGGATCCGCCAGCATCGCGTGAATCATAGCTGGAACAGCAGAAAAAGAGCGTACTCGGTGACACTGAATTGCAGCAAAGACTTCGGTGACATTAAATTTCGGAAAAACGACCACGGAGCTTCCTGTGAGAAATAAGACGCTAGACATGGTCAATCCGTAGATATGAGCGAGAGGAAGTACCCCAAGCGTAGTTCCGCGCACGCCATCGTTGATTGAGGCGGAACTCACTGCATTGGAATACAGATTCTTATGCGTGAGAATCACGCCTTTTGGAGCACCGGTCGTGCCAGACGTGTACAGAATCACTGCCGGGTCCGATTCTTGAATGCTGACTACGGACTGGGTCTTCCCATCCAACTGATGCCTTGTAGCTTCTGAGAGCCGTATGACTCGCACTGACCCCGATTGTACTTGCGAAGCCTCAGGCTTTGCCAAGTCACTAGGCTCTGCATCGTCATCGACCACAACGACGGTCGGTGCAGAGTCAGAAGCGGCAAACGCTTCTCGAATTTTCCCAAGGACAGCCACCGATGTAAAAATCACTTGTGTGCCGGAATTTCGCGCGATAAATTCAATTTCTCGCGCGTGCAGCAGATACATTACGGGTACAATCACTGCTCCAGTACGCGTGATGCCTTGATAAATGAAAAATACTTCGGGAAGGTTCGGCATGCAAACCATCACGCGGTCGCCCTTCGTTACCCCCATACCAAAGAGCATGGCTGCAATTCGTGCTGCCGCGCGCTCAGTATCTCGATTGGTATAGGTCTGTCCCTGAAAAAAGATCAACGGATACTCTCCGAATGTTTCGATATTATTCCGAAGTAAATCTTGTAGTAGCAATCGCATCCCCTCCTCATTCAATCCGTGATACAAGATACTGCAGTATGGACTCACCTACAGTTAGAGGTTTATCGACCTTGCATTCCGCCAACAAAGTTCCACCGACCGAACGAAACCCTCACGCCCAAGGGCCGCAGTAGTGCAATTTCTACGTTTCACAGGTCACGTCATGGGCAGGGCTCGCTCCAGAGCAATCAGTCCAGCAACTCGCCCACTTTGACATGACCGCGTAAGAGATTCCGAGAAATGATGAACCGCTGAATTTCATCCGTTCCCTCGAAAATTCGCCACAGCCGCATTTCCCGGTACCAACGTTCGATAGGCAGTTCCTTCGTATATCCCATTCCGCCGTGAATCTGCAAGACTCGGTCCACTACGCGATTCGCCATATTCGTGCCAAACAATTTTGCCATGGACGACTGGTGGCGCGCGTCCAGGCCTTTTTCCGCCAGCCAGGCCGCGCGAAGAACGAGCCACTTGGTCGCCTCAATTTCTACCGCGGAGTCTGCAATCATCCACTGAATCGCTTGCCGGTCCGCAATGGGTTTGCCAAACGTGACGCGCGTCTGCGAATAGTCAATCGCCATTTGCAACAGACGCTCCGAGGCACCTATTGCCCGCGCAGGAATCAGCCAGCGACCTTGGCCAATCCATTGCATCCCTAAATTAAATCCTCCACCAAGCTCTCCGAGAATGTTCTCTTCCGGCACCCGGACATTTTCAAACACCAGTGACGCAGGGCCCCATTCTCCCATCGTGTGGATGTACTCAGACCGCCACCCCATGTCTCGGTCGACCAAGAAACAAGTGACGCCGCCACGTGCACCTTTTTCTTTATCGGTTACCGCAAAAACCATGGCGAAGTCTGCTTCGTTTCCATTTGTGATAAACACTTTCTCGCCGTTTAAAATCCATTCAGTGCCCTCTTTCACTGCGGACATTCGAATATTTGCCGCATCCGATCCGGCCCCCGGCTCGGTCATTGCAAAGCAGGATCTGCGTTCCCCAGCAATCACCGGGAGCAGATAGCGCTTCTTTTGTTCTTCGTTGCAAAAGTAGAGAATGTTGTCCGCAGACCCTCCAAAGTTAAAGGGAACAAAGGTGCGCCCCAGTTCCATTTGAATGAGCGCGGTCATGACAGGACCGAGATTGGCACCACCATATTCTTCTGGCGTATTAATCCCCCAGAAGCCAAACTCCTTTGCCTTATTCTGCAAAGCATGAACTTCTTCGCGCGTGATGCCTGGTCGATTTTCGCGTTCATTTCTCAAAACTTGAGATTCGAGGGGAACCAATTCTCGTTTAATAAAATCGCGTACGGTGCGCTGAACCATTTTTTGCTCGTCATTAAGTGCAAAATCCATGGTTAATCCCTCCCAGATGGCTTATCGACTACCGCCATTGATGTAAATGACCTGCCCAGATACATAACTGGCCTCGTCACTCGCCAAAAACGCCACGACGTTCGCAACGTCTTCCGGCTGTCCAACCCGTCGCAGTGGGATACGCTCTGCGGCCATTTTTTGGTTTTGCTCAAAGTCCGCACCCACGCGTTCCGCGGTCTGTTTCGTCATGTCAGTCACAATGAATCCCGGTGCCACTGCATTGACGTTGATGTGAAACGGTCCGAGCTCAATCGCCAACGTTTTCGTGAACCCCTGAAGTCCAGCCTTGGCGGCTGAGTAATTGGCTTGCCCGCGATTCCCGAGCGCCGAAGTGCTGCTAGTGTTGACGATTTTCCCGTACTTCTGCTCGACCATGTACTTTTGAGCAGCTCGACAGCACAGAAAACTGCCCTTGAGGTGCACTCCCATGACCATATCCCAATCGTCTTCGGTCATTTTGAACAGTAAATTATCCCGCAGAATACCTGCGTTGTTGACGAGAATATCTACCCGACCTAAGAGGTCAGCCACCTTTGCAAAAGCCTCTTCTACTTCTTCGGCACGCGACACATTGCATCCCATTCCAATGGCGGATCCACCCGCTGCACAAATCTCGTCAACGACCGCTTGGCAAGACTCTTCTGTCAAATCTAGCACTGCTACTTTGGCATTACCCGCTGCGAATTTTTTGGCCGTGGCAGCGCCAATTCCGCGACCCGCACCAGTGACCACAGCCACGCGCCCATCAAATTGCCCCATATGCCAGCCTCCTCATTTCAGTGCGTACCACATCTTCTCGTCAACTTGGTGTTCCTCCACCCAATTGCGCTCAAGCATTAAATCGAGGTGCCCTTGCACTTCCGATAGACCCAAGAAGATTGCTTCTCCTTCCAATTTTGGAAACAAAGCTTGGCTCAGTTGGAAAACTGACATTTCTCCTTGCTCTAAAACCTTTACAATGTCGTGACACCGCTTCTCCTGCTCTGCAAATCGCTTGTGGATTACGTCCATATGTCCGACATACGGTTCTCCGTGTCCCGGATATACCCTCTGAATCGGAAGTTTTTCCGTCCGTTCCATCGAGGAACGATATTGTATGAGGGGTTTAGGGCGCGCGACTTCATTCGGAGCCGGAGGTTCTATAAATGCGTTGGCGGAAATGTCTCTCAACAGGTGATCTCCAACGAACGCGTCACCTGTCCTTTTGTCAAAGAGACAAATATCCGTCTGACTGTGACCTGGAACATAAAGTACTTGATACGCTGCCTCTCCCGCACTCAGCACGTCGCCGTCGCTAAGATAGTGAATCCTTTTCCACCTCTCTTCCTGGTACGTGCGCTTACGCCGACTGACTCCGGACGCTTGGCAAGCTGAAAAGAAAGTTTGGAAGTAAGCTTCCATTCGTTGAAACGTCTCTATGCCTCCTTCCAGGAAGGGACGGGCTCGCTCATGCACAAAGACAGGAACATCCACTTCACGTTGAATCTCGGCCACGCCCCCAGAATGGTCCACATGCATATGCGTCACAATAATCTGCTCTATATCTTGCAAGGACAGTTCCTCTTCCTGAAGCGCACAGCGAATAGACATCACACCGCTTGGTCTGCGAATGCCCGTGTCGACTAGCGTAATTGGATGGCCAAGAAGGATGTAAGCGTTTACAGAACCTTCAGGATACGGCGTTGCTATCTCCACCCTGCGTACCTTCGAAATGGTTGACACACCCCCTTCCGCATGAATAGCCGACCTCTATTCAGACGAGCAGCACGATGTCTACTCGAACGGTACCGCCCTTACTCTCGGCCGACCAAGCGTTGCACCATGGCATACTGACGTGCCGTATAGTCCTCAATAGACTGGCCATCAAACTTATACGACTGAATAGCCCACATATGACCTATGCAAATAAGATTATGGGCGAGATATTCGCTATCTACTGCCTGAAACTGTCCACCCTTTATCCCTTCGTCAAGAATGTCGCGAAAACACACGTAGGTCATTTTTTCTTGTTTACGAAGGGCCTGACGAAATTCTCCAATGAGTGCCAGGTCCCGCAACGCCACATAGAAGTGGTCACTATTTTCATCAATGAGTCGATAGTAGGCCCGCATGAAGGCAAATAATTTTGTACTCGCAGGACTTTTCGTCTCTGCAATCGGATATACGTCTGTCTCCAAACGTTGAGCGATCCGCTGTAACATCAAGTACAATAAATCTTCTTTTTTCCCGACATAGCGATAGATAGAGCCCACGCTAATTCCGGACTCCTCGGAAATATCTGGTATCGAGGTGCGGTCATACCCATTCTTCCGAAACAGTCGAGCTGCCGCGGTGCACAGTACCTCCCGTCGGAGGGCTAACAAATCAGGGTCTTTGATGGAACTTTGGATATCGCTCGCCATGGCGCCTCCTTATCACACGAAGTGAATGCTCACTCCGCGCTTATCACAGTCTTACTCAGCCAAGGACCTTGATACAGCACTGACGATAAAATTTATGCACCCCCAAGCCGATTATTCAGTAAACCCTGATTTCGAGGGTCTTGAACTTCTAGAATCATTGAAAAGGCGCTCCCTGTAAGGCTAAGATGAGTTTGTCGAGAACAA
>NZ_JAMCCX010000034.1 GCF_024706985.1 Alicyclobacillus sp. SP_1
TAGCCCCATCCTGGCGGCCGTCGGCTTTTTTTGTTCTGCTGCGGGCAATGTCTGGAGTGCCTCATGAAATTTGCGCCGCGCGTGTGCCCAGCACCCTACCAACTTCACATTCTCCAGATCGTGGTAACCACTGTATCCGTCCACGTGTAGGTAGCCTTTGAATCCTCTCAAAAATTCTTTCGGATGCTCTTTCGAGCGCGATTCTTGGTAGTCATAGAGTACAATGGCGGGTCCATCTCTTCCACTGCGATACAGCCACATGTACGATTTGGATGGTGCTGGCCGTCCGGGTTCGTGCAGCACTTGTACGGTCGTCTCGTCTGCATGTGCGTATCGCCTTTGGAGCAATTCCTGATGCAGTTGGTCGTATACCTTGGCAAGCCACTCGCAAGCACCCCATACCACCCAATTGGCCAATGTCTGCCTGGAGAGAGCTAAGCCCTGGCGGGCAAATTGCTGTTCCTGGCGATACAGCGGCATGGCCTCGAGATACTTCTTCGTCATGACGTACGACACCATCGATGGGGATGCAAGGCTACCCGGAAATGCCGGACGAGGCATCGGAGTCTTCACCACGGGTGGGTTCACTTCTTGTTTTTCACAAGGACGGCAGCCGTACAGGTATTGCACATGCTCCACAACGACTGTTTTTGCCGGAATATGTTTGAGTTCCCGACGGACCTCCGTGCTCATTTCATGCATCAAACCGCCACAGCAACTGCAAATCCGCTCTTCTTCCGGTAGGCGATACTCCCTTCTCTCTACAGGAAGATCCTTGAGCATCTGTTCCCGTTGGCCAGGCTGTTTCTTCCGCCGTTCCACCAGGACGGTTTCTGTCGTCGGTTCCTCGGGAGCCCTTTCCGACGCCACTTCGGCTTCGTTGAAAAGCCTCAGTTGTTCCGTGTCAGAACGCTCGCTGGTCGGACCAAAACGTTGATGCCGAGACAGGCGAAGTTGTTCCAAAAGCAGTTTCACCTGTAGTCTTAAGTCAGCAATTTCTTCTTTCAGTAACTGGTTTTCCTGCTGTAGAGATTCGACCTGTTCGATGGGTTCCGTCGCCTTGTTTTCCATACAGAATACTTCGCCAGAAAGGTCCTAAATCCCTTGTTCCTATTGGGTTTTTTGAAGATTTTCTTCGTCAAATAACGGCTCTCACACCCACCTTCGGATGGGCTTTCTGCTGGGCCAAGGATAAGCCGTCCAACAACCAGTTCAACTCGCGGCGGCTGATGAGAATGGTCTTGTCCGAACTCGCTTCAGGCCACTCAAATCGTCCCTTCTCAAGACGGCGGTAGAGGAGCCAGAAACCGTTGTGCTCCCAATACAGGATTTTCAACTTGTCCCGTTGCCGGTTGCAGAACACATACAGGCAAGGAGCAAACGGGTCTAGTTGGAAAGACGCCTGCACCAGCGCAGCCAATCCATCGATAGACTTTCGCAAGTCCGTATTGCCACAGGCTAAGTACACACGCGTCTCCAAGTCGATGCCACGGAACATTATTCCGCCAGTGCCCGAACCACTTGCTTCAACAGGGATGGATGGAATCCACTCTTCACCTCAATAGAAACTGAACCTACATGGACCATGAGGGTACCTTCGGAAGTCCCCACAAGGCCAGACTCGTTCACTCGAACAGGCAGCCACCCTACTGGAGACGAGGTATGCTCTGAGACCGTTTGATGGGCAAACTTTCGCACCCAGCGCCGGAATTGATTCACATTCAGGTCGTATTCTCTGCACCACGCTGTGGCCGTCTCGCCACTGGCCAGAAACTCATCGACACGGGCTTTCCACTGCTTTCGTGCTTCCTCTTTGGACATGAAAAACACCCCCTGGAATTCACTTGAGGACATTATCTCTCCTTATGAATTCACAAACGAGGTGTGAATTATTTGACGCTCACGTCGGCACAGGCCACGACCACGTGGACCAGATGGAGGAAGAGAGCGGCTCGCACGGGACGTTGACGGATACGCTGAGCGCCAGTTCGTCCGGACTCGCGCCGGGGAATTACACGGCCTACTTCTACACGACAGACGCCGTCCATCGGCCAGCAGCAACGGCTGCCACAACGACCTTCACGGTGACTGGGAGCAGCGGAGGCAGTGGCAGCGGTGGAGGGCCAAGCATCACGCTCTCTGCGAATCCCACGTCACTCACGACCGGCAGTGCCTCGACGTTGACCGCGGTCACAAGCGGTGTCTCGCCGAATGCGATGGATGAGATCGACATCGTCGACGTGAGCGGGGACAACACGCTCGGCGGGCAAAACAGCGAGACCACGTTGTCCGACACGAGCGCGACCGCGACGGCCACGGACGACACGGCGCAGACGGTCGAGTATGAGGCAGAGATCATCAACTTCAACTCCGGGGCGATCCTCGCGACGTCGGCTCCGGTGGACGTGACCTGGACGTCTGCGGCTACTGCGCCCGTCGTGGCACCGACGATTACGCTCAGCGCCGATCCGACGAAACTCGCGTCGGGGGATGCCACGACGCTGACGTACGATACGCAAAACTTTGCGTCCGGAGACTCTGTCGTGATCATGGGTACGGGGGGGCCGCAAAACTACTATGCCACTCAATTAACGGCGGACGGCGAGGCAACGGACACGGAATCCCCAGCCAATGGGCAGACGACGACGGTGCGTTATGTGGCGGAAGTGCTGAACGCACAGGGGCAAGCGGTCGCCACCTCGAAGGCGGTGTCGGTTGAATGGACAAGCCTTACACCCACGCTGACGTTGAGTGCGAACCCGACGACGAATCCGAGTGGCAACATGGCCACCATCGCTTATACCGTTGCCAACATGGGGAACGGCGATTACGTGGCCATTGCCGGTACGGGCGGACAGGACATGTGGGAGGAAACCCACGATACCCAGAGCGCGGCCGACTGGTACGAGATCGAGAGTCCCTATAACGGGAACGATACGGACGTACATTATACGGCTACGTTGTACGATGCTTCGGGAAGTCCCCTGGCGACAGCTACGGCCTCTGTGGACTGGACCAGTGTAGCGCCTACCGTCACGCTCACTGCGAATCCTGCGGTCAATGTGCCAGGTCAGCCGTCGGAGCTGATGTATCAAGTGCAAGGCACGATGGCACCGGGCGACTTTGTATCGGTGGCACCGATTGCGGGCAATGGGAGCGATGAGTGGCGTGCTTCCAAGCAGACAGCCTATGAAGAAACGGATGAAGAGACCGAGAATCCGCAAGCAGGGCAAACGATTCAAGTGGAGTATCAGGCGACGCTGTATGCGCCGAATGGGTCCATTGTCAGCGCAGCGACCGTCACGGTCGAGTGGGTGAATGCGTGGGATGGGGCACTCACCTTGACGGCCCAACCCCGTCAACTGGGCGTTTATCAATCGACGACGCTGACGGTGGATGCGAGTCAAGCCGTGCCGGCAGGCGATACGATCTATTTGTTCAATCAAACCACCGGGCAGATGGTGGGGTACGGTACCTCCGCGACCTATACCACGACGTACGCCAGTGCCGCGGCTGCGACGGATACGTTTGTCGCCGAACTGTCGGATGGCTATGAGACCCTTGGCACGCCGAGCAATACGGCAAGCGTACAGTGGACGAGTGCCTCGATCCAGGCGAGTCCGACGCTACTTGGGGTGCATCAGACCTCTACGATTGTGGGACAGGCATCCAACCTGCCGAAAGGGGATTGGCTTCTGCTTGAAAACACGACCACGGGTCAAGTCCTCGGCTCTACGCAAGACGCGACACTGTCCGTATCCCAAACCGAATCTCAAGCCCAAACGGACAGCTACGAGTCCTTGGTCGCCGCTACAGATTCCGTCTCGGAGGCATTGACGCACTCTACTCCCGTGAGTGTGGACTGGTATGCGGTCACCTTGACGGCGCAGCCGACGTACTTGCCCATTGGGCAAAACACCACGCTGACGGCATCGACGCAGAATCTCCCGAATGGGTACGTACTGGACATTGTGCGAAAAAGCGACGGAAAAATTCTTGCTACGGGCACGCTTGGAGAGACCACGCTCACGACGACCACCGAAGAGCCTACGCCGTCCACGGAAAACTATGTCGCCGACATCATCCGGCCGGCTGACACCGGCTACGGGCTATGGGCGGCCGTCGTTGAGCAAGCCCCGTACGTTTACGGAGGGCCGACGACCGAGCCACCCATGATCCCGGATGGAGCGGTAGTGTACAACGGGAGTACCTGGACTAACGAAGGCGATCCCAATGGGGATGCCGACGTCACTGCGCTCGCCTACGATGCAGCCGATGGAGATACGTGGGCGGGCACCTCATCCGCAGGCGTTGCCTACTGGAACGGGAACGCGTGGGTTAATACGGGGGATCCGGGCGGTGATGGAGACATCGTAGGACTGACGTATGTTCCGAGCACCCAACAGATGTGGGCGCTGACGCGTACGGGCGTGGCCTATTGGGACGGGTCGAATTGGATACCGACGAGACTGCCTGCGCTCCAAGACTTGTCGACTCCGGCCATGACGGATTTAACAGCGGGTCCGAACGGAACGCTTCTGCTTGTGCAGCAGTCGTCGAGTTCCGCACAGTTGGATGAGTGGAACGGGTATACCTGGTTGCCGACCTACAGTACGGCGCTGACTTTAAACTTCGATGGCGGCACCTTCGTGACGAGTGCGTTGGGCAATGTGGTGTACGATCCGTTGGGCGGAGACGTGTACTTGGATGAATTCCAACACAAGATTTACTACAACAGTCATTATCACGATCACGTGGGGCAAGCGTTTGGGAATATCTACGCATTACCCTTTAACCAACTGTTCAACAGCCAAGCGACGTGGACGATGGCGTATCCAGGATACATCGATGCGTCGACCAACTTGCTGGGTGTGGGAAGTGGCGGTCACGTGTACTTGGGTGGGGGTCTTGGACCCATGTACTATTACGGCGGGTATGTCGACCAAGCCTATCCGAACGGCTCGTCGCTTGCAGTGACCAACAAAGAACAGATCGAACCCTGGATTGGCGGTCTCGCGTGGGACGACTACATCTGGCCGCAACCGACGTCGTTTGCAGAGAATGATGGGAACAACTACATTGGCTGGTCTCCGGCCGATGTAGGGACTGGCGGGGACAACGTCATCGAGGACATGGCGAATCCCATAGGGGATACGGCCAACGACATCTCCACGACGAATGCGCTCACGTTTAATCCGAACGTTGGTCTCGACCAGCCCACGCCGACGATCCTACAAACGTCGTCACCCGTCTCAGTCACGTGGTATCAATACGACCTGTCGCTGACGACCAGTCCCACGATGCTTGCTACGGGTGCGAAGACGACGCTCACGGCAACGGCTCCGGCAGGCATGCCGTCCGGCGCCGTCATCCAAATCCGAGACGAGACGACCGATCAGGTGGTCGGTACGAGTGCGCCGAATGCGACGTCGTATACCACGACGTGGTCAGAGTCGAGTGTGCAGACGGATACGTTTGTGGCGGCGATTGTGAGCGCCAGCGGTCAGGACGTATCGGAGAGCGATACCGTGCCAGTGACCTGGACGGAAGCGCCGCTTACGTTGTCGGATGCCGAGGTGTATCATGCGCCGGGGTGGCAAACCAACCTCGACAACTACAACAAGTTCATGGAGAGTTATGACCCAAGTATGGTTCGCTCCGAGAGCGACTTTTGGGCCGGGGAGATGCTCAAGTTCCGGGTGAAGCCGAGTCTGACGGATATTGCCGAAGCTTATGTCGAGATACCTGGATTGAATTTTCCCCCGGTGCTCCCGCCCAACATGCCAGTGGATTTCGAGTTTCCGTTTGAGATCCCGCTGACCTACGATGCGGCGACGGGCTATTTAGAAGGACATACGCCAGGCGCATGGGCCACGTGGCTGCAATATCTAGAGAACGATACGTACACGGTAGAGTTTTGGGTGAAGAGTGCGGACCATCAAGTCGCTACCGCCCACGCCAGCTTCACCATCTGGCATCACTGGGTGGGTGCCACTCTCGCCTCGTACTACCAAATCCACGAAACGTATTGAAAGGAGTAGCAAAGCGCATCGCCTCTATCGGCGGTGCGCTTATTTTCGTCGACTTGCTTGATAGAACGCTGTTTTGGGGCGCATACAACGGGGCATTGAAACAAGAACGACGGTCGCTTGAGCGTGCTCACGTGCTCTGTCTACGATTTGGCGTCACCGTTCGTTTCTCGTTCTTCAAGTCGTCCATCGGTCAAACAGGTTAAAACAGGCCAAAGCGCTTTTTCTTCCGAGTCGGCGTCTTGCAGCAATTGTGCGAGCCCCTGCGTCTTCTCTCACAAGCCCCCTAATCAGGTTGTCCAATCTGATTAGGGGGCTTGTGAGCATTCCTCGCTTGGCGTGTCTACCCAGCCTGTTTTCTAAAACAGGCGATTCAGATGGAGGTCGTAGCTGCCCGTGATGTCACCGAGTTGATGTGCGGACGTGGAATTGCCGGTTTCTGGTGACCAGATGATAGCGATGGGTTTCAACTTGGCATCCCCACCTC
The DNA here is from genome assembly GCF_024706985.1 of Alicyclobacillus sp. SP_1. Lineage (GTDB taxonomy): Bacteria > Bacillota > Bacilli > Alicyclobacillales > Alicyclobacillaceae > Alicyclobacillus_I. Next base: position 6,517 of record NZ_JAMCCX010000034.1, read on the forward strand.
TATTCGGCTTGTTTCCACTCATCGTCGAACGTAATCCCGAGCTCTTGACTCAATCCCCGAAACCCGTATTTTGTGACTTGGATGGCTCTCCCGCCTGGTATACTGTCAATCCAACTCAGGTCAAACAGCCTGGTCGTAAGCGCAGCCCCAAGTGCCCCGGCCATATGATGTCGTCGCTCACTCCAATCGAGACATTGCCGAGCAAAATGGCGTCGTCCACGTCGAATCTCGTCGAGATCCATCCCGAAGTCCCTGAACCACTTCGCTCCATCGATTGAAACAGCGAAATCCCGTCCCTCTTCATGCAGTAAACCGAGTGCCAACAACCTGTGCGTCAACGCAACCCCCACTTCGCCTGCGATATGGTCATAACACGTACGGGCAAAATGCAGTGCCTTTGACTGGTCCGACTCTCTGAGTGAGCGAACCGGTTTCGGTGGCGCAATGGCATGGAGGGCCTCCAATGCCTGCCCAACCTCTGCACTCGCCAATCGATAATATCTATGGCGGCCGTATGATTCATGGACCAATAGCCCGCCTTCCACCATCTTGGCCAGATGGGAACTGGCTGTTTGCGGCGTCACATGAGCTGCACGAGCAAGCTCACTGGCTGGCAACGCCTTTCCGCTAAGCAAATTCATGAGCATGGCGGCACGAGAGGGATCCCCGATAAGTGATGCGACTTCCACGATATTGGGCGTCGCCACATGACCACCTCCATTCAACAGTCCGAACATACATTCACACTTCGATGATAGTCGAATTTTTTGCGTCTTACAATGGATGAGCAACAGAAAGATGTATGGGAGGTTAAACTCAATGAATCAGCGTGTAGACGAATCACTTCGGACCAGGATCGTTCACCCAAAAATCTTATATTTCGGCACGCCTGTCGTGTTACTCACGACACTGAACGAGGACGAAACAAGCAACATCACACCAATGTCATCTGCGTGGGCACTCGGAAATCGAATTGTTCTTGGTCTGGGTGAAGGCGGCCATGGGCTCGCTAATCTGCGACGACACGGCGAATGTGTTGTTAACTTGCCGGATCCATCACTTTGGAAGAAGGTAGAGGCGCTGGCTCCCTTCACAGGGGCGAATCCAGTTCCCGACCACAAGAAGGGTGTGTTTCACCATGCCGAGGACAAGTTTGCGGAGGCCGGTTTGACTGCGGTCCAATCACACCACGTGCTCCCGACTCGCATTGCGGAATGTCCGCTACAAATCGAAGCCAAGGTCATGGACATTCGAACCACGGGCGAGGGTCCACGCTTTGGGGTTATCGAGGTAGAAGCATTGGCTGTTCATGCCTGCGAAAGAATCGTGGTGGACGAGTCGCATATCGACCCGGCGACATGGAGTCCACTCATCTACAATTTTCGTCATTATTTTGGACTTGGCGAGGAGTTGGGGAAAACGTTCCGCGCGGAAGTCTGAGTTGGTTTTCCGGGCTCAAGTGCGGAATACTATATGAACTCATGAAGTTGTCAACGAGTTTACACAAAACTATTTAAGTGACCACTCCCCATGCCTAAAGGCAAGGGGAGTGGTCACGAACATCGGGCAAGCCCATCTTGGAGCCGCTTTTCAAACATTTCCTGACATGAGTCAGTGAGCGGTCTTCTCAAGGAATATTTCCTGTTGTATTAGGTACACTTTAAACATCTAAACGCACAATTCCTTGTTAATTTATTTGCACAATATAGTGTTATAATGGAGGTGAGAACCTTGGACAGAAAGGAGTCCATTCACATGAGTACGACCTTTGCCAAAGAAGAGATGATCCAGGCGAATCAATTCCGAACTCTCTCACAAAAGGCTTTACAACAAGAACTACAGTCTCACGAAAAAATCGGAGTACTGTTCCCAAATACAGGCCTCGATGCCGTCATGATGTCGTACGAACGATATGCAGCAATGGCAGAACGACTGACCGAGTTGGAAGAAATGCTTGAAAACGTGCAATTGAATCAGGAATTCGGCCACCGATTCACTGCACCAAAAGAACAGTGGATTGAGCATCCCGAAGGCCTGTCTACCTTGGAGATATATCAGCAACGTCGAAAGGAACAATCCAGCACATGAATCGAGTTGACCATCAGGATTTTTTCGACGTTGATTTGCCTAGGATCGAAGGCGAATGCGGAGATGATATGGAGTTTGACGAATTCCTAGACTGCCTGGATAAGGCTGTTCATGAAATCATGAAAGACCCAGCCAATGAGGGGGCATCGCTAACTCGACCCCCTCTGGCACCTACATACCGAAAAAAGAAATTTCACTCGATGAGACGTCCACCCCAAGGCAAGAAGGCAGATATGCGCCTTGTGTATCGATGTGACATTGCCACAAACACACTTTACGTGTTCGGAGTCGGGAAACGACTGCCTTATAAGGTTGATGACATCTACGAAATCCTTAACCCACGCATTCCAATTTAAACATCACGACGAGTCCTTAAAACGACAGTAGCCACCCCAAAGTTGGAAGCGGCTACTTCTTTTCTGGAACAATATTCAATTCATTTAGATTACGGTTCCATTCAGTTGGTCTTAAGTCAATAGACCACACGGACGCGTTTCCATGACTCCGGACATAACCTGGGCACCACTCCTTTCAAGACACGTCCCGCTATCTACGATTGACGGCGGACACGTACCCCGACATTGGTGAGCGTCAAGTAAATTCATGAGGAGAGATCATGTCCTCAAGTGAATTCCAGGGGGTGTTTTTTCATGTCGAAAGAGGAAACGCGAAAGCAGCGGAAAGCTCGTGTCGATGAGTTTCTGGCCAGCGGCGAGACGACCACAGCGTGGTGAAGAGAACATGACCTCAATGTGAATCAATTCCCACGCTGGGTGCGATCCGATGGACAGATTACATCAAGTCAGCGGTCCCACACAGTCATGGATGATGGGCACCAACCGAATCGGTGCTGCTTGTATTTCGATGTGCTGAATCTAAAGACCGGTGACCACTGGAAATCCCACGAGGTAAAAAAGGATTGAATCTCACTTCGCGTTTCTTGGCTAATTTCCTACTCATGAAATTCTCAAATGGACAATGATGGGTTATGAATGTGGGGTTTAAACTGGCGCGTCTGAAATTCTGGCGAAAAATTGGCGTGTTAGGGTGTGGTCGGATGTTTTAGTGTTAGCTGTGGAGGTGGTTGTATGGAATTTCGTCCAGCGGACGATGTGTCGCTTGTGCACATCAAGAAAGTACAAGAGTTGATTGGCCGACATTATCAAGCGATGACAAGACTTCGGCAGAGCATGTTTCGCATGCTCATCGGAACGCACGTCCCTCATTTGGAGCACTATTTGACCTTTCTCGACGATGCACAAGCCGATATAAGTCAGTATTTGCAGAATGAGTTATTCGCTACGTTGATGCGATACGATTCCGATTTGCATCAAGAAATGTGGGATGTTATTCCGGAGGACATGAAGTTAGAGATAGGTGAGCACGGATTTGTGATCAAAAACATTCCCAAGTGGATGCTTGGACATGGGGCGAAAAAGAAATATTCTTCTCTTTTCAGAAGTGACTCACCGAGCATACGCAAAGAAATCGTATGGCATCATGTTTTGGGGAAGTTGCTGGAGAAGTGCGTTCAGCAAGACTCTTGTGAGTTTCACAGCTTCGATGAGTTGCCAAATCCTAAGACATACGCCAAGTTAGTCATTGTATTTCGTTCGGATACTCCAGAGCGTATTCGGGATATGGACCACTACGTCCCCACGTTTGAACCTTTGGTCAATCGACTGAGGGGATTCTTCATTTCGAGCGATGCTCCGGAGCGTTTGTCCTTTGCCTTTGAATGGGAACAGGATTCCTGCGCAAGTTCGGCGACAGTCGATATCTATGGATACACCTCAGAAATTCCGTTTACGTCTTGGCGGACGCTGTATGAGGAGGTGGATGAAGATAAGGCAAGAAATGCCGCGTTGAAGGCGGTCAAGATGCTGCCAGAGGGGAGCCCGAGGAGTAGCCTTTCCCCCCTCAGCGACACGAGCAGACGAGTGGATGAGGAAGCGTATGTCGTACGAACCCCTTTGAAACGAAGATCCAAAATGACGGACGAAGAAGACGGTAAGTTCTTTTAGACGCAAGATTAAAGCAAGTGAACGCGTTTGCTCTTTAACCTCCATATAAAATATTTTGTAGTATCTAATGGATCTAAAATGTAATTTAGGGTAGACGGGTTTCGGCAGGAAAAACGATATTACGAACATTCTGCTCTTAATACTCTTTTTAAATAGACGATGCGAGCGAATGTCCCTTTTATTATTTGGGATTTCCAAGCCTTCGTGTAAGAAATCTCGCCGTCAAAAGCGACCAGGTTCAACACGTGGGGTGGACCGAACGGTCTACGCCACATGTTGAACAGAGGTGTCGTGAGTGAGGGAATGAACGAAAAAATCTGTAGGAGGCTTGCAATGGTAACAGGGGATGGGGTCACGATACAAAAGAGGCGAGAACGGGCGGATGAAGCGGCGCGGGCCATCGCACGAGTCGGGGTCATGACCTATGCCCAAATTGGCAGATTTCTCGGTATTCCGCAGTTGACCGTAGAGAGACTCGTAGCGTATCAACCGGATGTCTTCACGGTAAAAAGTCCACCCAAGAGTATGAAGATGGGCCGCTACGAGGTATCGAATCGTATCCAAAAAGTGATAGGAGTAACGAAAGAGACACTAGCGAAGTGGGAACAACAAGAGAATTTGCAGAGGGTGCGGCCGCAAGTCTCGGCGGAAGTTCTCCCACAGACGTTGAAAGTGGCAGAGGTATTGGTGGGCTTGAACCGAAGCGGTGAGCTTTATACGAAGTGGGATGTTCAACTCCCGGTGATAAGAGGGTTGCATGCGGAGTTGATTCACACGGAAGATCCCGACCAACGTATCGGAGTGTTCGTACAACCGGATCGATTGAGTGTTAGAGAGCGACCCAATGCGAAAAGAATTATGGGGAGTATCGCGAGGCAAGTGGCAGGAGTGGTTTACAAAGCGACAGCGTATGGCTCCGTATCCCAAATATTGTTTTTGTGCTCTTCGGCGTTCTATTATGAGACCCTGGATGCGCTATCTCGTTTGAACTATGAAAGATGCTTCTTCTATGCTGTGCCTTACGACGCTTTCATTCGCAATCCATCTTGCTTTTTAGAGTCTATAGTGCACGGGGAGATCCGCTGGAAAAATCCGTTGCTGGAACATCTGCATGGCACGAAGGAGATGCCGGGGTGGCGAGGGGATTACTTTGCAACCGTACTCATCGAAGACCGATATCGCATGGTCGACGTGTTCTGTAGCGGCAGTGCCGACAAAGTTCGTCAGTGGCTTTCGGAAACCAAGGGCGTTGCCACGCACGACCCGAAACGAGATGCCGTAGGCAGAGTCTATGTCGAGAATGAGACGATGCGCGTAGCGCTCGAAAAAGTCCTCTCGGATCGAAGACGCCATCAGGAGCCGTCCATCGTCGAAGTGTACCCTTGGCCAGAGGGAATGGACACTTCGAGCACGAAGAGCGCCGTCATCGAAGATGAGTTCGAGGAGGCTTGGAGCGATGAGGAGTTCTTGGCGGCCATGGACGATCCTCGAATGTGTTGAAGGGGAGCGCTGGATGGGACGGCGGGACGCCGTTCGAGCCAGCGCGAAGGTCGACGGTGACCACAAGGGGAACGCAGTCGCATGAAAGTAAGGCCGTCGTCGACTCGTCCGTGGAGGGCGAGGCAACGAGGGCCGAAGGTCGCCACCAGCCGCCGAGAGCGCAGGCATCGTAGGAGCCGCAGAGAATGGCGTAAACGTGGCGATCAGTAGAGCATCGAACCGTGAGAAAATGGACGAAGGAGGTGACGCCGTTGAAGGAGACTGTGGCGTGGGTGGATCCGAAGACGTTGCGACCGCATCCGGACCGAGAGCGACTGGGGTCGGTGCTGTCGAGTACGGACGGACGGTATCTGCTCATCAAAGACAGCATCGAAGTCGAAGGCATCCAAGTCCCGCTGAAAGCGCAGCGAAGCACCTCGATTCTCCTAGCGGGACACACGCGTCAACGCATCGCGCTGGAACTGGAGCTTAAGACGGTGCCGGTGGTGTGGTGTGACGTCGGAGACGAGGAAGCGCTGTTCACCATGGCCATCGACAACCACCTGCGCAGGGGCGACGAACAGGACCCGATCAAGCTGGCAGAGACGTTTCGGACGATCATGCGTTTGGTCGGATACGAGCTGGGCGGCGAACGGTTCCGTCGAGTGGCGGAGCCCGAGCCGATGGAGGATGCGCCGAGGTCTACACGGTGGACTTTGGTGGAGCGAACGAGACAGAAAACAGCGAAGGAGATCGCGGAACGGTTCGGAGTGTCCCGAGCCAATTTCTTTCGCTACTTAGAACTGCTGAATCTGATCCCCGAACTGCAAGCGCTCGTCTCCAGTCACAAGTTAGGTGTCAAAGCAGGCGCCATCTTGTCCAAATTGCCACACCCGTACCAAGAGAAAGTCTACGTAAGCATCCCCCCAGAGCAGCGAAACAAGTCGGAGTATCGACTGTCGGAAAGAGAAGCGCACAACTTCGCGGAGATATACGCCGCCAAAGTGGCGTCTGAGCGATCGGAGGCAGGGCTGGAGGCCTCGGATGCGTCGTGGACGCTCTCGGTGTCCGAGAGGGACCTTGACGCTTGGGGAAAGTCCGACCTGTCCGTCGAGAACGCCGCGCTCTACTATCTGGGCGACGAGCGACGTCAAGGCTACCTGCGTGCGGTCAACGACGTGGACTCAGAATACGGCGAGGAGCGTGCGAACGACTGGGAACGGTTTGAAGGCGTGGTGCAGGAGATGGCGGAGAAGGTGGTGCTCATGGACGACGAAGCCACACGGATCGCCTATAGCAATCGTCGGTTGAACAGTACGCTGGAGCAGGTGCGAAACGACCTGCAACGATTTGAAGTGGAACTGGTGTCGCTGCGGGTCCTGGTAGGGTCCCACGTGGAGGCCGATGTGCACAAAGCGTGGCAGCACGTGACCGCAGAGTTTCAGCGTATGCATCGCAAGTTGGAGCGGTTGTCGGAGTTGGAGGCGGAAGAGGAGAGGTAGAAGATGGGGACGGAAAGCGAGGGGTGGCGCGTGCCAGCCACGTGGAAAGCATTCAATCCTGCACAACGAGAAGCAGCGCAACATCGAGAGGGTCCGGGGATGGTGATAGCGGCGGCAGGGTCCGGCAAGACGGCCATGCTGCTGGGTCGTATCCAATACTTAATCGAAGCGTGCGGCGTTCCTGCCTCCAAGATCTTGGCCAGTACGTTTACGCGCAAGGCGGCGGAGGAGATGGAGGTGCGATTGGCAGCGTTGATCGGGGAGCGCGTAGCGGCAAAAGTCAGTCTCGGCACCTTACACTCGGTCGCGTATCGCATGGTACAACCTGCCTACGGGCAAGAGTGGCAGTTGCAAACGGATACATCGTGGATGATCGAACGCGTGTTGGCACCCGCGAGTGCCTATCATCCTTACGGCGTTGGACCGATCTTGAAGCCAGCAGAGGCCGCACTCGGGATTGCGAGAGCGAAAGCGGAGCAACGCATTCCCCCGGAGCAGGAAGCTATCGGGAAGGTGTATCGCGCCTACGAACACTATCGCAAAGAGAAAAAGGTCTACGGGTTGGAGGATTTGGTGAACGATGCGACGCTTCTTTGCAGAACTCGACCTGCAGCGCGAGAAGCGTGGGCGTCGCGGTGGGACTACGTCCTCGTCGACGAATTTCAGGACATCAACTGGTCCCAGTGGCAATTGCTTCTGGAACTGACGAACCGGACTCAGAACCTCTTTGTGGTGGGGGACGACTGGCAAGCGATCTACGGCTTTCGAGGGGCGAGGCCAGACCTCATGACGCAGCATTTTCACACACAGTTTCCGGGAGCGAAGGTGTATCGGTTGACGACGAATTATCGATCCCACGAACTCATCGTCGACTTAGGTCATCGCATCATTGAGCAAAACCGTGGCCATCAATTGGACAAAACGGTCGTGGCCTTTCGCGAAGAAAACGAGGACGTCGTGGTGCAAATCCTGGAAGTCGAGAACGAGGCCGTGGAGGCGAAGTGCGTTGTGGAAGAAATTCGTCGCCACGCCCAGGTGCCGAGGGAGGAGATGGCGATTTTATATCGGTCGCATTTTCAGTCGCGAACGTATGAGGAAGCTCTCAGTCAAGCAGGCATCCCGTATCAGGTGACGGGTGGCCAACCGTTCTATGCGTCTCCGGTGATCAAGGTGCTGCTTGACTACTTGCGCGCAACCTCTCCCGAGTCAGGCCCCGAGGTGTGGGGTCCTCTCTTGAATCGACCAAAGCGGTTTATCCCGAAAGACGTCGTCACTGAGGTCATGGAAGGGGGGCGAGAGGCCATGCTGTCGCACCCAAAATGCCGGTCGTTTGCGAATGTATTGAAGGCGCTGTCGAGGATCGACAATCCGTCCTCCGCTCTGTCGTGGTTGCTGCAACACGTGGAAGGCGTAGTGTCGGAAGAGACGTTGGAAGAACCGTGGCTGGAGTCGTTCGTGCAATCGGCCTCACGGTTCGCGACCGTGCAGGCGTACTTGAACCATGTAGACCGGATGATCGAAGAAAGCAGTGCACAGGCGCCGAGGACAGGAGGCGTGCGATTGTCGACGGTCCATCGGAGCAAAGGTCTTGAGTTCCACACGGTGTTTCTCGTAGGGATGTCGGAAGGGTTGTTCCCCCATCACAAATCCCGTTCGCCCGAAGAATTGCGCGAAGAGACCAGACTGTGCTATGTGGGCATCACGCGCGCGAAAGAAAACCTATACGTGCTCAGTGCCCGAGAGTATGGGGGCAAGATCCGAGCCGTATCCCGCTATGTCAAAGCACTGCAGGAGACGCCGTGAGGCATCGAAGAGAGAGGTGGAAGACCATGAGCGAAGACACGATGCATCGAGACGCCATGCTGTTTGGGATGGCGCAACTGGATTTGTTTGAACCTCTGGAGACGGAAGACGACGAGCTCCGGTATCTGCAAAAGAAATTCTTAGAAGTGCGCAGGGCCCTGCATTTGGGTGGTTTTGTCTGGGTTGACATCGAAGCGTATCCGCTGCTGCTGCCCAAGTGGCAAGCGCTGCACTTGGAGAAAAACCGAGAGTTGACCCACGCAGCACAGATCTGCGACCGAACGGTGGCGCATCTGTCCGAGCCTTGGGCGTTTCAGAAAGAGGTGGCCGTGTATCGGCAGCAGATGGTGACGCAAGGTCCTGCGTTGGTGTCGATGCAATACACGCTGTGGCCCAAGATGCTGGAGAGTCTCATGGATCAACGGTGGCGAACGACTTACGAGTGGACGACGCTCTGGATGGAGGCACAAGAGCATCAGCCGTGGAAGGCGGCAGAACTCTTCTATCTGTCGGCGTTCGTGTCGGCCGGTATTGCGTATACCAAACTGGCCCTCGCTGCGAAATCTTAGAGACCCAACACGAAGCACGAGAATTGGGATACGTTTGGAATAGAGAAACGAGAGAGTGTTTAGAGATGGGTGTGTGTGACTTGGAGAAAAAAGTGAAGACCTTGCTCACGAAAGACACGGTGCTGCAATCACGCAGAGAATATCTGATCTCTCAGACGACACTGCACACCATGAGAGAGATTTTGCAAAAAGTCGCCAACGCGATGGAGGGAAGTCCGCAGGCCCTGACGTGCCCGGACTGGATGAGCGTCTATGCCGAGATCCAACTCGTCCTGCACGAGAAGACGTTGGCTATAGAAAAACTGGAGTGGACGGAACGGTTCCTAGTCGTAGCCAAGCGCTACGTGGAGGCACTCTGTAGGGTCCGAGAACTCGACTATGACGAGGGCGAGAGCGACGTCTTCACGCTGAGGATGGAAGCCATGGCGAAAGCGGAGACGGAACTGTTCGACACCTTGGCCACAGTGTTGGCGCTCAGTCCGCTCTCGTACGAAGACCAAAAGTAGCGTTCGAACGCCGACATGAGCTCGCTTCGCAGGACATAGTAGAAGGGAACGAAGATGCGATGCCCGAGAGAAGAGGAGGCGCAGTGGATGACGGAGAGAACGGCATGCGTTGTGGCCGTAGGCCTGTGGACGATGGGGGCTCTGCTTGGCCCCGCAGGGCTCGATTGGGTTCGTGGGAATCCCGTCGCGATACGCCCCATCCAGCTGTGGTATGCGGGTCTTGGCGATATCCTGATTGCCGCGAGTCTGCGGACGGTGGTCGGCATCCGCGAGACCGTGCGCGACCTGCGCCGATGGCGGGCGTTTGAAGGAGATGGGAGACCGTGACGATCCATGTGCTCAAGATTTGGCCGGAGTATTTTGCTCCGGTGTTGTCGGGACATAGCATGCGTTGGAATAACGACCCAATCAATGTCTTAACGTACGATTGTCGCGCTTTGTTGGCGGTATCCCAGATTGGAGATAGGGATTCGTTAAAAAGAAACCCTACGATGACACACCTTATCAAAACGCTTTTACGGGGTAATTCAGTGCCCCGTTTGTTTTTTTGTTGGCCAAGATATTTACCTGTATTCATTTTGAATAAAATGAGTACAATGAAGAGTATACAAAGGGGGCT
>NZ_JAMCCX010000035.1 GCF_024706985.1 Alicyclobacillus sp. SP_1
TGGCCATTGGTATCCCCTCCTAAGACAAGGATACCAAACTCGTAGAAAATTACGAGATTTAAGAAACGATCTACTAGACAGTCCGAAAGCGACTGTTCCAACAGCATAGAAAGTGGTCGTTATTGGACGCATGACAACGTCTCCTCCTCCAGTGTCGTGTTCAAGCATACTATTTATCGAATCCTTTCGATTCTAAATTTATTATCAGAACATTAATTCATTTTTGTCAAGCGCTAATTTTGCTAAAGAAAATTTTTAATTATTGTCAATCACAAAGCTACTTTCTCGAAATCAGCCGCACTTAATGTATATAACTTTACACTTAAGTATATTTTTTATATTTATTTGTGACTTTGCAAGGCCTGTTTATTATGTCAAAACTAAAAGCATCTATATTTGATTATTGACAAAGGTTCTTGGTTGCGGCAAGATAGCGATCAAATCGTTTCGAAAGGAGAGGGTGACGTGGCTACTATCCGCGATGTTGCAGATTCCGCAAATGTCTCCGTTTCAACAGTCTCTCTATGTCTGAGCCAGCCTCACCGCGTTTCAGAAGCAACACGTCAACGCGTCTTCCTAGCAGTCGAAAAACTACATTATCGTCCTAGTGGCGCTGCACGCGATTTACGCAATCGACGAACAAATACCATCGGAGTTTTTTTACACAACTTGAGCGGCCCCTTTTATTCTGAACTCATCGCTGGAGTAGAAGAGATTACGGATTCTTTGGGACTGACAGTCATTGTCTCACGTGTCACCAAAAATCAGTTGCAAGGTTCGGTCAGACTATTGCGGGAGGCCCGTGTGGACGGAGCCATTATATTAGATCCCTCTATCGAGTCACGAGACTTATGCAAGTATGCGGGACCCAATTTGCCATTGGTCGTCCTTGATCGGCCCCTATCTGCGAATTTCCAATCGGAATTCATCACCGCGACCTTTGCCGATCACGAAGGCGGCGGATATCTCGTCGGTCGGCACCTTTTAGAGCACGGATATACGCGCTTCACGTTTATTGCAGGCCCGATTGATTCAGAAGATAGTCGACTCCGTCACCAAGGCTTCTTCAAGGCACTGCAAGAAGCTCATGTAGACACAGTGACGGTGCCAGTCGTACATGGAGACTTTAAAGAATCTGGTGGAGCACAAGCCATGGCAACCTTGATAGACCATGGATTTATTCCAGATGCTGTATTCGCCGCCAATGATGAGATGGCGCTGGGTGTCATGCAAACGCTGTCCCAGAGAAAACTTCGCGTCCCTCAAGACGTTGCTGTAATGGGCTTCGATGACATTCGTCTAGCACGATACGTTTCTCCACCTTTATCAACCATCCATCAACCAATGTACGAATTAGGAAAAGCGGCTATGTTGCAATTGCAACGGGCATTAAACGGCGAAACGAGTATTCCTCCTATCATGCTGCCGACTACATTGGTGGTCCGTGGATCCACCGTATCCAAGCCAGAGAAAGTAGGCGAGTCTTCTGATGCCACATCTTGAAGTAACTCAGCAAAAATTCAATATAAATGGACATCCCATGTTCTTGCATGGAGGAGAAATTCACTATTTTCGAACGGACCCTGCGCAGTGGCGAAACCGTCTGGCCATAGCTAAGGAATTGGGTATCAATGTCGTCAGCACTTACATCCCCTGGTTATGGCACGAACCAGAATCAGGACAATTTGACTTTATGGGCTACACTCATCCACGACGCAATTTAGTCGACTTTTTGGAAATCGCACATGACTTAGACTTAATGGTCTTTGTCCGTCCTGGGCCTTATGTGATGTCGGAATTGAAACAAGAAGGGTTACCCAACTGGCTGTTGCGACAACATCCTGAGATCATCGCCGAGGACAACGCAGGCCGGCCCCATCCGGCGCGGATGGTCTCTTACCTACATCCAACGTTTTTAACCTTTGTGGATCGCTGGTATTCAGAAGTTAGCAAAGTACTTACTCCTTACTTTGCTCAACAGGGTGGACCCATTATTTTGACCCAACTAGATAATGAAGTAGGTATGTTGCATTGGGTTACCGCAGTGCCCGACCAAAGCAGAGACCTAGAAGGACAATATCAATCCTTTCGTGATCAAGATCCTCAATACGCCGCGTATGGAAGTCACCATTACTGGGGTCGTGCTGTCTTTTGGAGAAAATACCGAGCCCAATATTTGACGCATCTTAGTGAACAAGGTAACCGTCATGCATGGCCGTCACCCTATGTCATTAATGTTCACGGATTTCGTGATTACTCCATTTATAGTCGTGGTAATTGCTATCCGATTGGTATATCCCAATTATTGGACGCAGGAAAAATACCTGGCGCGTTTTTAGGTGGCGACTTTTATCCAGGCCGTGTGGGATACGACAACTTTCATGACTTGGCTTTAGCAGTGACATTTACCGCGACCGCCAATAATCCAGAGGCCCCACTGTTTTCACCGGAGTTTCAATCAGGGCGTTTTCAAGACCGTCCTCACGTGGATCCTTCCGACCTTGATTTAGCCGCTCGAACCAGCGTTTCTTATGGGCTAAACGGACTTAATTGGTATATGTTGTCTGGAGGTGACAACCCTGATGACATCGGTTTATTTGGTTTACGACATGAATGGCAGGCGCCTATCGCGAGCGATGGCACTTTGAGACCTTCATCTCGAGTAGTGAGGCATCTAGGATCATTGTTTCACACGTATGGTCGGACCTTAGTAGAAACCACGACGATACCAGATGTCTACATTGGATTTTATTCCGCTTACTATATGACGGAAAACCCAGCTGACACAGACCAGATTTCTTTAATAGACGAAATCGTCTCAGAGCGCGACAATTGGCATTTTGACGGCATCTATCGGATTTTGATCGCAGCCAATCTGACGGTTTCTGCAGTGATGGTAGATAAAGAAGAGACCACTCTTGATCCTCGCCGCATTCCGTTACTTTGGATGGCGACTTGCCGCTCCATGGACGCTCGAACACAGACCCGCTTGGCCGATTACGTAAAGGAAGGCGGGACATTGATTTTGGGTCCCCGTGTTCCCGAACTGGACTTAAATGGTCGTCCGTGCCGAATCCTTGCCGATACTCTAGACATCCCGCAGGCCCAAACCTCTGGGTCTCATGGAATAGCCACTATTCTTGAAACGACATCGGTGTTTTGCCCCTACTACAGCACATTCGCGGTGACCGCCAAAACAGAGGTATTAGGACACGTGATCAACGGCGATGCGACAGGCGCGATTCTCACACGGCACGCGGTAGGAACAGGCACCGTTGTGATCGTAGGATGTGCTTTGCCAGACTTATATGAATACTATCACGATTTGGTTCGCAAACTTTGTGAGGCACTAGGATGCGTGCCTAGCCTAACGGTTCAGAATGCCTCCATACACGCAACGAGGCGCGAACACGCATCTGGAGGATTTCTTTTCATTCACAACTTCACAGAAATTGAACAGTCGACTAACGTCCATCTTGCACCCAATGATTGGCATGATGCCTTGGAATGGACTCTCTCTTTACCGCCTCGTACCGGATTGATGCTGCCTTATAACGACGTTGAGGTCGGAGATGCGCCGATATCCGTGATTCAGACAGACGCCGAAATTACCCAGCAAGGCCCGACTCTTATCATTCACCGAGGGGGTAACGCTGGCTTGGCTCGATTGCGCAATGACCCGGGCTGGCATGTCAACATAATCTCACCCGCTGAGGAGGTGATAGTACGGCAATCAGATAGCCAGACGACGATTCAGTGGCGGGATAGCCATCATTTTGACCCCATCCGACTGGAGTACCAATTAACGCAATCGGCTTTCTGAAGCCACACTCAATTTTGAGAGCTCGTCCTAGGCAACGGTCGGAAACAAGATTGAACGCTAAAACTTAACTATAAGGGGGCATGTCAATCATGAAGCGCATAAAATTCGGAGTACTTGCCGCGCTCGTTTCAGGAACGAGTCTGTTAGCAGTCACTGGCTGTGGTACTACCGCGCAAACCGCTACGGCTTCTCAGAAAACCGTTAATGCTGCGTCTGCTAAGACACATCCGCTCGTGGTAATACCCGGCCTAAACGGTGCCTTTGCGGACAATTTCAACCCCTACTCCCCCAGCGCACTGAGTGGAACTCTAGGGCTCATTTATCAACCCTTATTTTACTTTAATTTGGTTGGCCCACAAGTCTATCCACTCGTCGGGAAATCTTATAAGTGGAGTAATGGCAACCGCACACTAACTGTCACATTACGCCAAGGCGTTAAGTGGTCCAATGGAACCCCTGTCACCGTGAAGGACGTAGTTTATAGTTTTGATATTTTAAAGAAATTCCCCAGTCTGGACACGAGCGGCATATGGACCCATCTACAGTCCGTATCGGCTAAGGGGACCAACCAAGTCGTGTTCCAATTTCACTCCGCGGATGTTCCATTTGGTCAGTTCGTGCTGGATGACGTATACATTGTACCCAAGCAAGTCTGGGATAAATATTCCAATCCCGCCACCGTAACCAACCCGAATCCCATTGGTAGTGGACCTTATCTTTTGAACACCTTCTCGTCACAGGCTTATACCTACAAAGCAAACCCCCTATACTGGGGTGGCGAACCAAAGGTACAACAACTAAAGTACCTGGATTATTCAGGAAATGAAAGCGCTACATTAGCTCTTGCATCTGGCAAGATAGATTGGACTGACCTTTTCTTCCCCCATATTCACCGAGTCTATGTGAACAAAGACCCGCAGTATAATCACTACTGGTTCTCTGTTGGCGGTACAAACATGCTGTATCCAAATCTCAAAAATCCTTTATTATCCAACTTGAGCGTGCGAAGGGCAATCAGTGACGCCATCAACAGAGAACAGTTATACAAAGTGGGCGAATACGGATATGAAAAGCCTGCCACTCCAACGGCACTGATTTTGCCTCCAGAAAAGTCATGGCTGGACCCGAATTTACCAGCCAAAGACACACATTTCACCTATAGCCCCGCAAAGGCCGTTAAACTGCTCGAGTCAGCAGGGTTTAAACGTAATTCCCAAGGGATTTTCGCGTCACCGAGCGGAACACCGCTGTCCTTCACCATTGAGGTACCTGCAGGCTGGACCGACTGGGATGCCGACTGCTCCCTAATGGCACACGACTTAAAGAAAATTGGAATCGATGCCACCGTACAGGAGTTGAGCTACGGCGCGTACTACTCGAACATTACAACAGGCCACTATGATCTCGCAATGGGCGGTAGCAATGCCGGATCAACCCCTTACTATCTTTACCAAAGTTTATTGGAGCCAAAGAATTCCGGGAACTATGAACAATGGTCAAACGCTGCCACTACCGCCGCACTGAATCAATACCGGACTTCCAGCAATCCAACGGTTCAGCGAGATGCGATTTACACGTTAGAAAAGGCCGTTGCGAAAAATCTCCCGGCGATTCCTCTAATCTATGGAGCTACTTGGTTTGAATATAGTACGAAATATTTTACGGGTTGGCCCACTGCACAGAATCCTTACGCGCAACCTGCGCCCTATAACTACCCTGCCGAAGGAATTGTTCTTACGCATTTGACACCGCGATCCTAGTAACGGGAGGCTTTTGTTATGCATTTTGTCATCCGACGCCTCGAGTTTCTACTGCTCTCGCTATGGGCCGCGGCAACGATCAATTTCATGTTGCCCCGGCTCATGCCGGGCAATCCGGCTATTCTCATGATCGGTCGTTTCAAAGGTCAAATTAGTCCTCGAGCGCTGCACGCGCTCGAGTTGCAGTTCGGCATTACCCATAAGCCTTTATGGATTCAATACCTCACGTATCTAAACAATCTTGTCCACGGTCGCTGGGGACTATCGCTGACCTATTATCCGGTACCAGTATCTAAAATCATTGCCGAAAGTCTTCCTTGGACCCTCGGTCTCGTAGGAGTAGCGACGGTTCTTAGTGTGTTCATCGGCGTTATGCTGGGCATATGGACAGCATGGCACCGGGGTGGAAAATGGGATTTTTTTCTTCCTACAGTCTCCACATTTACTGCCGCTCTTCCTTACTTTTGGTTAGCTTTGATTCTCTTATATTTGCTCGGCTATCTCTGGCATTGGTTTCCAATGGCGCATGCCTATTCCACAGGAATGACGCCATCTTGGTCATTCGCGTTCATCCGCAACATCGTTTATCACGCCATTTTACCATCAATCACCATCATTATCAGTTCTATAGGTGGTTGGCTCCTCGGAATGCGCAACAACATGGTGCAAACTTTAGGTGAAGATTATGTCCTCTTTGGGGAAGCTAGAGGATTAAAGTCAAACCGTCTCATGTTTCAGTACGCCGCGCGGAACGCAATTTTACCAAGCATGACGGGATTCGCTATGGCTATAGGGTTCGTCGTGGGAGGTGCGTTGTTGACGGAAGTTGTTTTTTCGTACCCAGGTCTAGGTTATCAACTCTTAGCCGCTGTACAGAACGAAGATTACCCATTAATGCAAGGACTGTTTCTTATCATCGCGTTTTCAGTACTTGTAGCCAATTTCCTAGTCGAACTCTTATATGGAAAGCTAGATCCTAGAACACGGGGAGGTGGCCCACATTGACCCAAACAACGAAGACGAGCACAGGGACCCCTGTAAGATCTTCCCTAGTTCGCCGCAGTGGCCGATGGAAAGAATGGAGCAGCATACTCAGGCGAGATAAACGACCTCTGGTGGGGATTATCATTCTCTTGATATTCGTCCTCGGAGCTGTCTTCGCGCCTTTGCTGACTCCTTATAGCCCCTCGAGTACACAATTTACTCCTCTGGCCCCTCCGAGCTGGCACCATTGGCTAGGCACAACCGCCAGCGGTCAAGACGTTTGGGCACAATTTCTCTACGGCGGTCGCATTTCATTAGCCGTTGGATTTTTTGCTGGCTTTGTTGCCACAGCCCTTGCTGTCATTTTAGGCATGTTGCCTGCTTATCTTGGAGGGTGGATTGATACCGTTATGGCGACATTCACCAACATCATGCTAGTTATTCCCGGGCTACCGCTGTTAATTGTTATTACTGCATATGTGCATCAAACTGGTCCAATGACGATTGCATTGGTCATCGGATTAACGGGATGGGCATGGGGTGCTCGCATTCTAAGGTCTCAAACGTTGTCCTTGGCGCGTCGTGACTTCGTGATCGCCTCTCGCTTGGCGGGTGAAACTCAATGGCGTGTTCTCATTGGAGAAATTTTGCCAAACATGCTCTCCCTAGTGGTAGCTAACCTTGTGTTCGCGACCATCGCAGCCATCTTAGCGGAAGCAAGCCTGGAGTTTTTAGGTCTCGGTAATCCCACTGTAGTTACTTGGGGCACCATGCTGTACTGGGCAAATGCAGGTCAAGCTCTTCTAAATGGGGCTTGGTGGTGGATAGTCCCCCCTGGCTTAGCCATCTCTCTTGTGGGCCTCTGTCTTGCACTGATTAATTTCGGAGTAGACCAAGTTTCAAATCCACGCCTCCGGCTAAACAGAGTCAAAACCCGTAAATTCCGAAAGGGAGAATCGTCATGACAGCGGCCCTCGTAGTAGATTCACTCCATCTGTCTTACCACACTCCAAACGGTCCGGTACCAGCTCTTCGTAACGTCTCGCTGAGCATTTCTAGCAACGAGATTCTTGGATTAGTCGGAGAGTCTGGCAGCGGTAAGTCCACCATGGCACAGGCTATTATGCGACTTGTAAAATCAGATGTCGCGACCATCGACGGCCACGTGCTAGTAGACGGACAAAATCTCTACCAACTCAGCCCTGAAGAGTTACGCCTCACTCGCTGGAAGAAAATTTCCATGGTATTCCAAAGTTCCATGAATGCGCTTAATCCTGTTTTGTCCATCCAAGAACACTTCAAAGATACTATGGAAGCTCACATACCTGGAATTTCCCGAAAAGAAATTGTCGAGCGAACTTCCGACCTTTTGGAGCAGGTGCGACTAAATCCAGCCATCGCCCGTAATTACGCCCATGAGCTTTCAGGCGGTATGCGACAACGAGTAGTCATTGCCCTGTCTCTCGCACTCGACCCACATGTACTCATCATGGACGAACCGACCACTGCTCTCGACGTGGTTGTACAGCGCTCTATCTTGGATGAAATTGCGGACCTCCAACAAAAGCGGCATCTCGCAGTCCTATTCATTAGCCACGACTTTAATCTAGTGTCTGGACTAGCGGACCGTATCGCTGTCATGTACGCAGGTGAAATCATGGAAATAACGGACCGTGGCATGGCGCTCGAACACGTTCAAGATCATCATCCCTATACTCAGGGTCTCATGCGCGCTGCGCCCCGACTAAACGGTACCAAGGTGAGCATCGAAGGTATTCCCGGGGAACCACCGGACATGACTCAATTGACACCTGGATGTTCCTTCTATGAGCGCTGTCCGATGCGCATGTCCATGTGCCGTACAACTCCATTGCCAACAAAAACTGGATCGGTGTACGTTCGTTGCCATGCAATGCCAAATACTGAAACTGAGAAGGTGCAAACTAGTGAGTTCTAGACCTCTCGTCTCAACAGAGAACTTGTCTGTTCGATTTGCGCGGCAAGGCGCGTCGGACCTTGTCGCGTCCCGAAATGTGAACTTGCATATTGACGCGAAAGAAACACTTGGGCTAGTTGGGGAATCTGGAAGTGGAAAAACGACTATCGGACGAGCGTTAGTTCGACTCATAGTCCCAAGTGGTGGTACAGTGCGGTTTGATGGGCAAGATGTCTCTCATATCCGTGGAGGGGCGCTGACACGATATCACCGCCACGCACAGATGATTTTCCAAGATCCATTTGCTTCTTTAAACCCGTTTCACTCCGTAGGCCATCATTTGCGACGACCTCTGACACGGTTACGCCACCTTCAAGGACGGAAAAGACAGGAAGCGTTAGATGAACTTCTAACGCTTGTAGGTCTTACTCCCAGCTCAGTGTTTCAAGAAAAATATCCTCACGAACTCTCGGGGGGCCAACGTCAGAGAGTCTCCATCGCAAGAGCACTCGCTGGCGGCCCGTCCTTTATCGTCGCTGATGAGCCCGTTTCTATGTTGGACGTTTCGTTACGGGCGGAAATATTGACACTATTAGAGTCCTTACAAGAGAGTCGTGACCTCAGTTATCTATATATTACTCACGACTTAGCTTCGGCGCGCTATTTGTCACACCGCATCGCGGTAATGTATGGAGGTTCCCTGGTGGAGATTGCTACTGCTGATGAATTAGTGCAAAACCCCGCGCACCCATATACTAAGCTGCTCCTGTCCGCTACACCTGGCTCAACACACACAGGTTCCTTACCAGAGAAAATGCAGGGCGCGCCAGATTTGTCCGCCGACCGCATAGGGTGTCCATTTGCACCGCGCTGTCCTTCGTCGATGAGCAAATGCACACAGATGATGCCGGAATTACTGGACGTGACGACAAACCATCAATCAGCTTGTTTTCTGAACGAATAAGACGGGTTATATGAAGAAACGATTCATTGGCTAGCTTAAAAGGAGATGTAGAGGCTTCCTCTACATCTCCTTTTTCTTAAAAATTATTTTTTTGGAAGTAAAACGATTTGAATTGAAGACCAATATACAGGTTGTTACAGGTAACATCGACACGATGCTCCTCTCTCTTGTAAACGAAGGGGAGATGCAGGTGTAGACATGACGGCCCTCCTTTGTCGTCCCGCCAGTCCAGGGCTGAGGAACCATGTCCACTGCGATGAGACCGTTCATCCCGTTTGCACAAAGCCACGGTAGGCGCGGCAGTCCATGCGCCACTTATCAATTCAGCGACGTGTTTCTGACTTAGACCCACTTTCTGAATACGCTCTGTCACAAATTTGCGGTCTTTATGTTAAACAAATCACGATTGATGATGCCTCGAATTAGATCTCTTTACCTGACGATCCGATGTTGCCAAGGGCGTTCAGAGCCTGTTGGACACACTCCTGGATGATTGCATCAGCTTGCCTATTCGTTGCCATGCGAAGCCCCTGTCCCGCCCATAGAGACATGTATTCAGGATCTCCGCGCTTTGCCGCCGCCAGGCGAATGTCTCGTGTCAACGCATTCTGAACAGGGTAAGACGGCATTTCTCCGGGATAGCTCCTCATACCTTGCATGAATTTCGTGTGTATACCTCGTGCCAGTTTTCCCGAATATGCGGAGGTAATCTCTGTGGAGTCCTCGTGGCTCTCAAGTACCTTTTCTTTGTAAAGCTTGTGTGCGCCACTTTCAGGACAGGCAATGAACGCCGTCCCCATTTGAACGGCGGAGGCCCCAAGAGCCAAGCTAGCGATGATACCCCTGCCATCCATAATGCCACCGGAAGCAATGACGGGGATCGAAACGTGATCGACCACCTGCGGAACGAGGGACATTGTCCCAATCAGAGCATGGCTGGCATCGGTCCGAAAAGTGCCGCGATGCCCGCCTGCCTCACTTCCTTGAACAACAACTGCGTCAACGCCCACCTCGTCAAGCTCCATTGCTTCCTTCACCGTTGTCGCTGTACCAATCACGATGGTCTCTTGATATTTCAGCTCTTTCAGTACGGCACTTGAAGGAATTCCGAATGTAAAGCTAAATACCGGAACGTGCTCCTCTAGGACGACCTGAATCTGGTCATCAAAAGACTCTGCGTATTTTTCAATTTGTGGACTTGGCTCAATCCCTAAGCTTTCTCGGACATCGTCCAAATAGTGGTTCATCCTCTGAACGTCTTCCACCACAAAGGTAACCTCTTGGGGTGCAAACAAATTAACGCCAAATGGCCTATCCGTCAGCCGTTTTACCGCCCGAATTACGCCACGCAGTTGATCTCGATTCATATAACCAGCGCCCACCGTACCCAGGCCACCTGCATTGGATACGGCTGCAACGAGTTCAGGCGTTGTAATCCCCCCTGCCATACCCGCCTGTATGATTGGATACCGTATGTTTGCCAGCTTCGTAAATTTAGTTTTGAGAATAGTGGCTCCTCCTCGCATGTGTCTTGGTATTCTTGTTTCAGTTATTCTTGACCACATGTTTCCATGGTCGCCTCTATCACGGCCTAGGTGAGGACTCTCAGACCCTCCTCAAAAAATCCACATCACCATCTTCGAAACCAATCTGGCGAATGAGCTGCAAACGTGCGATCGTGTCTGTAGAAGCCGTCCCTGTGTCTCTTCTGCTCTTTGCTCCGCACCTTTAGTCGATGGCGCTCGATGACTCTTGCCCAGGTGCCAAGCAGTGGAATTCACACCTCTACATGATACTCTAACCCAACAAACGAAGAATCCTGTAGTGACCGAGAAATTTCGATGGTTTTTCAAGATTCGGCGGGTAAGATTTCATCTGCACTTGCTGAAGATGGAGGAGGATGGTTCCTTGAACGGTTGGATGCTCATCGGTGGATATTTCGTCTTTTCCGTTCTGTTGAACTGGTATTTCAAAAAACAAACCAAGGCATTGGAAAGCAAACTGCGTCGTATGCCGTCCGCTCTCAAAACGGATCCTGTTCCCTAACTGCGTCCTTGTATGGCCCTCGGAGTTCCCGTGTGACCATCGGTTCAACAGAGCTGGTCAATCTTCATAACTTCTTCACCATGTGCCGATTTTCGGGGAATATGATGCACTTGGCGTAGATTGGGACACTGGGACTCCTAGGTGGACATCATAGACGAGGGGTATATATGCTACTTCTGCACTGGATTGAGACGTATCGATACTATGGGCTGTTCATTCTTCTAGCATCCGAATACTTTATTTTAATTGTACCTGGAGAAACGGAACTCACGACGGCCGGTGCTTTAGCACACCGTCCCGCATTTCATTTGAATTTTTTTGAGTTGATCCTCTCCACAAGTTTGGGAACCTTTTCCGGAGCAATGATGGCCTATGGTATTGGCCGTCTTTTCGGAAGACCTTTTTTACTGAAGTACGGAAAGTACATGTTCCTTACTCCGAAACGTTTAGAGCAAAGTGAGCTTTTGTTTGAAAAGCACACTATTGCCATGCTGGTTGTTTCTCGATACATTGCTTTCGTTCGGGATATTGTCCCATACATAGCGGGAATCCAGAGAGTGTCTTTGAAAATTGTGACACCCATTCTTTTTTTGTCGTCTTTTTTATGGACTTCCTCATTTCTTCTCGCCGGAAATTACATTATGAAGGCCTTCGAGTTCATCCGGGTACACGAACAGTCGATTCTCCCGTTGGCAATTTTTCTCTTCATTACAGGGGGTATTGGCTACCTGTACATTCACCGACGTATTCAGAGGTGGGCGAAGTCCACCATGAGGGAGGCCCCCTCAGGCACATCTCACCCTCTTCCTTCGCAACCTGTTCACCATTCAACACCTAAGCAATAGGGGGATTCGCAAGATGTTTCGATCCATAAAAAAGAACACTGGAAGAACTCGAACCGTCTCTCGACTTTGGATTGTCGGCGCTTTTTCCACCGTTGCCATGGGAGGATTACTCCTTCGTCTTGGATACGTTCAAGTGGTAAAGGGAGCCTATTTTCGCTCGAATGCAACCAATGTTCAAGTGATAAGTACGCCAGTCCTTCCGCCGAGAGGGTATATTTATAGTAGCAACGGAACCGTCTTAGCCGCCAACCAACCCATCTTTGATGCCTATTTAACGCATCTTCCCAATGCAACCGTTGACTATCCAAAGATGGCCGATAAACTCTCTCCTTGGTTGCACGAGTCGCCAACAAAGCTGTTGAACGCCATGAATACCAGTCCACTCTCCCCACAGGTACAAATTGCTCAAAACTTGTCCAAGAAGGCAATTTCCTACATATACGAACACCACAATGCATTACCGGGGATCCACGTTCAAGTCCAGTATGTAAGAACTTATCCGCAGGGAGATTTGGCCGGACACATTTTGGGATACGTGGGGCCGATTACAAAGGGCTCAGAATCTTACTACGTCCAGAAACTCCATTACTTGGACAACCAAATTGTTGGCGAAACTGGGATTGAGGCCGAGTACGAGTCCTACTTACAAGGACGTGTAGGCTACGAACAAAACTTATTAACGAGTAGCGGTGCCGTCAAAAGTCTCGGATTAAACCCCGCGCCTCAGTCAGGAGACAATGTTCAACTGACCATCAACTCCGCATATCAAGCAAGAGCTCAACGAATCGTGGCGAATTATATTCA
Source organism: Alicyclobacillus sp. SP_1 (assembly GCF_024706985.1). Taxonomy (GTDB): domain Bacteria; phylum Bacillota; class Bacilli; order Alicyclobacillales; family Alicyclobacillaceae; genus Alicyclobacillus_I. The sequence goes on from NZ_JAMCCX010000035.1 coordinate 13,163, forward strand.
ACGAGACGATGTCATGAAGTACGAGATTAATTCGGCCTCCGCCGTCGTCCTGAATGTCAAGACTGGCGCTGTGGAGGCATTGGTCAGTTATCCCTACTACAATCCCAATTGGTTTGTTGACGGCAATTTCAGCAAACATGTCTCTTACTTGAATCGTTCTCAAGCCCTGATTGACAATGCCATTCAGAGTCCAGAATATCCTGGATCCGCCGTTAAGCCAGCGAATGCCATTGCTGCTATGGAATCCGGGACTATTACACCGAATACGATTGTCGATGACCACGGATATCTTCGAATCGGAAATCGCCTGTTTCACAACTGGTATTTGCCCGGGTTTGGGCGCATCAATGTCGTTCAAGCCATCGAACATTCGGATGACACCTTTTTCTATCAAGTCGCTATGTGGTTAGGTGGCTGGACGAACAATCATTATCCAAATGGGGAGTCCTATTCTCAGTGGGTAAAAACCCGATTTGTCACTGCCATCGATACCATTTTTGGCTGGGAATATAAATTTGGTCTTGGTGCGATGACGGGAATTGACCTGCCCGGTGAAGTCCCGGGAAACTTCTTTGAAGAAGACACCCAGAAAAACTACGAGGAAGTCCCCTATCACCTGCACCAAGCGCAAGCCAGTATGAAGAAACGTGGATACTACGTGAATTGGGGGGCTCTCCCCGATTTAGCATTTGCAGATATCGGTCAATCCCAGGAGTTTACACCTATCGAGATGGCCCAGTACGTCATGACGATCGCCGATAAAGGCGTAAAATATCAACCCCATGTTTTAAAGGCAGTATATCCCAGCACAGAGATACCAGGTGTGCCTGGCAGCAAACCCATACGAACCTTCCGCCCGAAAATACAAGCTCGCATCCATATCAATCCTACGTATCTGCAAGCCACGTTAAAGGGCATGTACTTAATGGCTAACGCGCCAGCTGGATTGCTATATCAGGGAGGATTTGCAGGAACGCCCTATCACGCAGCCGGAAAAACCGGCACCGCACAAATCGAATTGAACGGGAAACGAGTAGACGATTCCGTAACCATCGCCTTTGCTCCCTTCCATCATCCACAGATAGCCATCGCCGTCATGGTTCCAGGGGGTGGTGCCAGTACAACGACCGCATCTCATATCGCACACCGATTGTTCAATGCATACTTTGAGATGCACCATGAGTATTTTCCGAAAAGTGAGTGGCTGCCGGATGTGTTCAACCCTACACAGTGGACTCACTCTTTTGCCTATTGGCAACCTGCGGATGGATTTCTACCGTGAGCGCCATGGAGATACAGTAGGCTGTATCCCACTTTCATGGGATTCGTAGACAAAATGAAAGTAATTATTGAAAGTATTGTCATACCGATTCCTTGGTGTTAGTGTTCATTCCGATTTAAATTCGTTGGAATCCAACCTATGAGAATTGCCCCTCCGTTCGGTAAGTTCTCTGCCAAGAGCTCACCTCCGTGTGACCGAAAGATACGCCTCGCGATGGTAAGTCCAAGACCCGCTCCTCCAGTGGATAGGTTCCGTGACTTATCTCCCCTGTACATTGGCTCGAAAACGTGCGTTAAATCTTCGGGCGAAAACCCAGACCCAGTATCCGATATGGTCACGACAACCCTGTCTGACTCTTTTAGCAATTCAACCTTTATCTTGCCCTCATTGGGCGTGTGCCGGATGGCATTATCCAGTACATTCGTGAGCGCTCGTTCAAGAAGATGCGGATCACCAGAGATGAAAAGATCGCCCGTTGGCAATTTCGTCTCCAGATCAATCGCCTTTTCCTCTGCTTTGTGCGCCATACTTGCAACCGTCGTATTAACAACTGCAGATACGTCAAAGGATTCTCTTTGGAGAGTCTGTTCCATATACTCCAGGCGTGTAAACGCAAACAGATCGGAAACCAACCGTTCCATGTGAGTCGCCTTGTCTTGGCATACGTGGACATAATGCGCGATCTTCTCTGAAGATGAGGCAATGCCTTGCTCCATCCCGTCCAAGTACCCGCGCAGAGAAAACAGAGGCGTGCGTAAATCGTGTGCAATCGCACCGATGAAAAAGCGCCGCTCTTCCTCTAATTTCTGTTGTTTTGCAAACGCGTTGCGAAGTCCGCTGCCCATAAGATGGAAGGCGTTACGAACCTGTCTAATCTCCACCGTATTTGAAGAAGCAAGCTCAAAATCCAGATCTCCTTCAGCGATTTGCAACGCGGCACGGTTCATGGATTCCAATGGCCTAATCACGTTCCTGCCAATTTGGAAGCTCACAAACACAATGGCAAGAATGCACGCTAGAATCGCACCGAACGCCGCAATTGGGTCAGCCTTTATTGGTTGAGATATTTGCACCGTTCCGACCCATTTCCCATTTTCCATCACCATCATTCGTTGTGTAGACATCCAGTGAGGGTTTCCCACCCAGTGGTGACTACTCCCCTGCTCCACAGATTCGAAAATCACCCGGTGGGCTGGAGAACGGATCTCCACCTCCATCCCTTGGTGCGTGAGTTGTTCTGCAATATGTCGTTGCCAATGAGGCGTTGTCCAATGAGGCTCATTTCGAGCAATCGTCTCCATTGTCTGTGTCAAGCTCTTCTGACGAATGTTGCCTTGTGTCGTCCACGAATGCGTGCCAATCAGGGATATAAAGATATAAACGACCCACGGGAAAACCACAATCGTGAGCACCCAAATAATCATGTATTTCCTAATTCTCATCTTGGAATCCCTTCAAATCGATACCCGACGCCCCAGACGTTGACGATAAACTCGGGAGCATTGGGATCCCGCTCAATTTTTTCTCGAATCCTTGCAATATGAACCCGTACGGTGTGTTTGTCGCCAACCCCACTCCAGAAAAGATCAATCAGGTACTCATAGGTGAATACGCGACGCGGATGCTGGGTAAATAGGAAAATTAACTCATATTCTTTCGGTGTCAACGATACTAACTTGCCGGACACTCTAACCTCGCGCGCTGAGGGGCTCACTATAAGTTCCCCATAATCAAGAGCCATTTGGCGATTGGAATATTTGGAATTCATGCGACGTAACACGGCTTTAACTCTAGCAACCACTTCAGCCGGAGAAGCAGATTTGACGATGTAATCGTCTCCACCAATGCCTAGTCCACGTATTTTATCCATGTCAGCATCCCTAGCACTCAAGAACAGAATCGGAACATCACGGTCTGCGCGAATCTGTTTACACAGATCAAAACCAGTTTGCCCCGGCATCATGACGTCGAGGAGTATGCAATCGACCGGTGCGTGTTCTAACACAGTCAATGCGTCAGATGCGCTCGTAGCTGATTCCACTCGAAATCCGTCATTTTCGAGAAAATCCGTCATGAGTTCCACGATGGATACATCGTCGTCCACCACTAATACCGTCCTCGATCCCTCCATGGAACATCCCTCATTTTCTCAATGCTTCTCTTTGCAAACGATGACCTCGCTCCTTCACGGCAAGTGTAGCATGTCACGTAAACCATGTGATTCATCCAAAGTGGTTGTGCCTGAACTGTGATGGGTTGTTGATCGTTTCGTGACACTTTTACCCACAGATTCGAGACATTGCCTAGTTAACATAAGCAGTCCTGTAATGAAGCAATTTAAGATTTGCTAGATTAAAAAACCTCCTGGTATCGTGGTAGGTGACGAAACC
>NZ_JAMCCX010000036.1 GCF_024706985.1 Alicyclobacillus sp. SP_1
TTGTTGATCCTGATGATTCGCGTACAATGTCCTTCCCCCAAGTGCACGGTTTTTTGCTCAATCCGCTCAAAATCCATACACTTTCATTCGACAAATCGTGCCCGAAATCCTTGCTGCAACAGGGTTTTTAGTTTATTCAGCAGCCCCTACTTATGATTGGAGATCAACTCCAACGGTTTCTTGAAATGCTCAGCTTTCCCCATAACTTTTTATCTCCCTCGGACCATTTCCACAATTTAGGTAAAATACTGCTCCATGCCTCTCAGGACTCCGATCCAACCCTAAACAGAAAATCCCTTTCTCCGCTTTACCGTGAAACTGGGCCAACACAGTTTTCAATCCACTATACGAAATCATTAATCCAGTTCTGTATCCGAGTCGCAGCATATTCTCTGTCTTCCGGATTACTAAATTGTCCCTTCTCGCGAGATATCCTCATACTCGTTCCTGTAAGCAGTAACTGGTGGTCTCCCGATCGCCCTCTAAGCACGTATCTGTATAAGGTACATCGGCGGCCATTGGAAGTCTTGAACATCTCTGAATGACGTTCTTCAAATGTGAAGTGTTTAGCGAATGTCTCAATGAGGGCATCGTGTACCGAGCTCCCGTTGATAAGCAGGACCTTTAAGCTAGGCCGAGCAACTTGCGAAATCAAATACCGAGAGCAGTTGGCTATGTACTTGGGTTTCTCGTCGTCGGGAACTGCGCTCCAATTATCCTTCGTAGCGCATTTTACAATGTCTAAATGTACGACGTTCGATGGGCGACCCTCGAGACCAAACGACAACTGACCCCATTGGTGGGTCCCAATCTTGTTCAGAAACTCTTCCACCTTACCAAACCAGCCTTCAAGATGATGCCCGGTGGTGAAATACTCGTCCTGCCGCAACAAATGAGATTCAATATGGTGAGGAGTAGCATCTTTTCGGTGGGTAACAGTCCACTTTTCAAATGGGGCAGGAAGCGAGGACGTGCTCTTAAACTCGCTCTCCGAAGGATTAATACTGAATAAGGCGATAGGACTCTCAGAATTCCCGAAATGAAATATTGGCGGATATGAGTGTACAAATCCTGTTAGTTCGCTGCAATCGATACATTTTACATCCACCTTATAGCCCCCTAAGACAAAATCGCTTAATGGTTGTCGTACATCGAGATTAGAAATTTCATGACAATGAGGACCGACTAAGATTCGGAAGTCCGGAATCGGCTGGTGCGTTACACTTCACCATTCTGTCGCAACGGAAAAAGCCCTTGTAGCCCTTTACATCGTTACCTAGGTGAACCTGGCTCGCGTTCACCGCACGTATCCGTCATAGTAGCTCAGATGTAGTTTTGATCGGTTATTGTGCTGGCTAATCCAGTTAACGAGAAGTTCTGATACATTCGATCCGTATAGTTCACAACCACGACCTCCACGATAACCTTTTCACGGCGACCTTGTGTATCCCGCGAAATCGGCCCACCTATTCCGGTAGATCCCGGCCACAGAATCAGATAATAATCAGATCAGTTGATCCGCTAATTTTCAGTCACTCAATCTATCTCCCTAGCAGCTTTAAACTGAAATTCCCATGTTTATAATCCTGCAATATATCCCGCCGCCCCCGGAGAACAAATCAATAGCTTTAATCGTGTTGGCCATGATCTTCTTCCCCTGTATCTAAGGCCGCGATAGGTCTTAGACCTGTTGGAGTGTTGATCAGCGGTGGTGTCTGCTGGTTACGGAACGGCTGATGCTCGCGTACGCACAATGCTGTGAAATCGCACTTCCCGCAATTCGCCTGGCACGGTCGCATTGGGAAGTCATTTGCAAGGATGCCTTTTACAGCCCATTCAATCGCTCCGATTGCGCGGTTAACAGATGACTCGTCCACCGGGATTTCAACACGCTTGTTATTCTTCAGTGTATGTACGAACCCCGTTTTAGCGTTATCTCCTATTACTTCTCGTGCGGCTTTTGAGTATAGTTGAACTTGCACGGACATATCGCGCCAGTCTTGTTGCTCAACGTCGTCCGGCAGATCCATCGATTTAAAGTCAATCACTTCTGCCGATAGGATGCCGTGGTGTTCATCTTCTTTCAAAAGCAGATCAATCGCCCCTGTAATAAGAGCGTCTTCGACGGATAATTCGAATCGAGCTTCATCTTGGCGAATTCTGCAAAAATCGCTGGCATAGTCCTTCACATATTGTTTTAATATCTTGTCAACTAGTATTTTCGCCCGTTCGTAGGAACCAGGTCTATTCTCCGGGTCATTGCTCGGGAAGACATGCTTCAACATGAAGGTGGATTCCACCATCTCCGAAACTTCTGCTTCCGTGGGCACCCGGTCCTTATATGTCTGATGCAGCCTTTCGAGGATGGTATGAGTCGTCTGACCGAATCCGAAGAGTTCCGGAACGGCTGCGTTATAGCCGTAAATGTTTTGGAGTTTATATATATATGGGCAAGTCAAATAGCCCTTGACCGCAGAAAAGTCGGTTGGCAACTCGTTGTCATCGAAGCGGCGACGAGGCTCTATTTTCTCGTCTAAGTCGTCAAAAGTCTTATCTTCACGCATAGTAGGATGGGTTAGGTTAGCTATAAAAACGGACTGCTTTTTAGTCCGTCTCAAATTTGGGTGGATTGAACTCCCAGTTAAATATAACAACCTTTCAGCGCGCGTAATCGCCGTGTAAAACAACCTGGCCTCGTCTTCCATTCGGGACCCATACGCACCGCGATTGACCGCATCGATCATCAACTCTCTAGGCAAGATACCGTTATACGTTTCTGAACGACCGGGGAATCTCTGCGCCACCAAGTCAACGACAAAAACAACGGGAAACTCCAGTCCCTTGACCTTGTGTATGGTGGAAACGTTCACAGCGTCGTCTTTTGCGATGTAGTCTGGCGACTCAAGTTCATAGTTATTCTGAGCAATATTTTGGAGGAAATTTAACATTTCCCGGTAACGATATTTCGAATCAATACTTACATATGTCTGCTCTACGTCCTTGATAATATCGCTGAAAAGTCCTACATCGCGCAGAGCGGTCTCATCGGTCAGATCGCGCAACATAAGGGCATCGGCAAGCTGGTGTAAAAAGTTCTGCGGATAGACTTTGCGTCGGGCAGTCGACGTCGGGGTATAAATGTCTCGATACCAATCCTGCAACACGCGCAAATACCTTGTCTTGTCATAAAAAGGAAAAAAAGGAAATACATAAGTGGTAAAATAAGTCTCCGCTATGCCCCTGTCGATCCTTTCTTCCCGCAGCAGTTCCATGATACCAAGAATGCACTGCGCGTATGGACGGTCAAAGATGCCACCCTCACCAGTGGTTTTTACCGGGATGTCGAGATTGCGCATTGCATTGACAAATTGGACGTCGCGGTTCTCACCATTACTGTTACGAATGCTCCGAATCAGTACCGCAAAATCGCTGTAGGTGAGGCCGCGTCTGCTCTTTTCTGAGCCATCAGCATTATATTCTACATAAGTTGTACCAAGCAGCGATTTTATCCGTTCGGCGACCCATTCGGCTTCTTCTTCTCGTGTGCCGAACCACAGTTTACGCAAGTCCTGAATGTTTCCGTCTGCATGGAAAGTGATGTCTTTTGGTAACCTTTCAACTGGGATCGTGCGTTGTACAAAGTTGTTTGCGGTCTCAACGATTGCCTTTGTACTCCTGAAATTAATTAGCAATCTATGAATAGACACATCAGGATATCGATCCGTAAAAGTAAGGATATTTTGCACATTCGCTCCACGCCACCCGTAGATAGACTGATCGTCATCGCCTACAACGAAAAGCATGTCAAGATGACTAGCGAATGTCCTTATGAACTCCTCTTGTAGAGGGTTGATATCCTGATATTCGTCAACAAAGAGATACTTGAATTTCGCTATGTAAGAATCCTCTTTGTGAGTGATATTCTTCAACTCTTTTACGGCAAGACTGATGGCGAAAGAAAAGTCCATGTAGCCATCGCTTTCAAGCCGATTCGATAATCTCTTTAGCTTATCATACAAATCAGGGTCATATGACTGCACAGAATCCAGCGGAATGTTCTCGTTGTTTAGCGTCTGCCACGCTTTGGTTAAGTCAGTTATTGTTCTGAAGTAACCCGGTCCATTACTCAGTCCCAGTTGGCGAAGCCGGGACATGATGAAGAGAATTAGACGATTTTGATCTAAAATGTCATACTGCCGATAGCGGGCGTTGATGTCACCTAGGAGTTTTTGGCAGAAGGAATCTACTGTTCCGATGAACATTACGCCAACGTAATTCTCTGGCAAGCCACATTTGTGTAGGGCTTCAGCAACGCGACGTTTTATGGATTCGGCCGCTTTCTCGGTAAACGTAAACGCGACGATACTCTCTGGGGCTTTGCCTTGTGAAACCAGATAGGCTATCTTATAGGCGAGTGTGCGAGACTTACCTGAACCCGCGCAAGCCAAACACAAAATATACCGTCCATTGTCAACAACAGCATTATATTGATTCTCTGTAAGGTTGTTACGCAGAATTTGTTCAGTCAGCATAAGTGTCTCCTACTTTCGTAGTACTTGTATCCATAGCCGCATAAGATGAATGATATTCTGTAGTGTCCAAAACGAGGCTTTCGGCAACTTTATTCTTCCGTTTTTTAGTTTCGGAATCATGCCCGAACCAGTCGACCTGTACCTAGAGATTTGTTTTAGTGCAAAACCACGACTAACCATTTAAAGCGTACTTGTTTTGTTCTTTCGTCTCTGAGACGAAGTCTCCAAATTGCGCAAGATGACTGAAGATATGCCTGGACTGGACCTCACTGAACAATGGCGGCAACGCATTACCTATCATCAGAGCGAGAGCCCCCTTCGGTATGTTAGTCGGGAATTTATAATCAAAAGGAAATGTTTGAAGTAATGCAGCTTCCCTTGCCGTGATACACCGGTCTTCCTGAGGATGCAAGAATCGACCCTTTGATGGATTTAAACAGCCTCCCGTAATGGTCGAGGAGACGTCATCCCATTTAAGACGTCCATAAACATCATTAAATCCAACCTTGTCCTTTCTGTGACAATTTAAGATATATTCATCAGGCAGATCCCTTCTGCTTCCACCATCTTTGGGGATGCGCTTAATCATCTCATTAATTCTGACAGTGTGCCGTGGATAAATATCATTAATCGGGTCTTTCTCCAAAAAAGACCTGTATAAATTTCCGATCACATCTCGAACTGTTCGTCTTATACCGTTTCCTCGGGCAATCTTTACTGGCCCAAGTCGTGAGCCCACCATTACGAACCGCTTTCTCCTTTGCGGAACCCCGTAATCCGCAACATCAACAACGTCAAAGTCGATCTGATACCCCATCTCAGAAAGTTCAGCATGCACTTGCTTAAACAGATGAAAGTCGATGATCCCTGGCACATTTTCCATCATTATGGTAACTGGTTCAAGTGCCTTGACGAATCTTAAGTACTCTAGGATTAAGTCATTTCTGTCGTCGTCTACTGGTGCCTTCCTGTTTAGACGCCTAATGGATGAGAATCCTTGACAGGGAGGGCACCCCGCGAGTAAGTGGAGTGTGCGTCCATCTAAAACATCTTTGATGTCTTCGGGGTCAAGGGTCCTAATATCCTTGCGGAAAAGACTCGTATGGGTATGATTTATCCTATAAGCTTCAACAGCAAATTCGTTGATTTCTACCGCGGCCAAGACATCAAATCCTGCCGTTCGTATCCCTTCTGACAATCCTCCGCAGCCTGCAAATAAATCAATCGCGGTAAACCCCACAATGACCAACTCACTTCTCAAAAAGTTACATACCGATCCAACGGCTAAAAAAACCCATTTCCCTGTTTTCAAAAGTACCAACTAAGAGACCTCTGTCCAAAAAGACATTGAACTCTTCACAGCTCGTTTCCGGCAGCAAAGCGCACGAGTGACACGCCGCTAAGTTTAGTGCATCTCTGCCTTGCCCCTCACTGGATATACATACTGGATCATTTGAGCACATCTCTCCAAATTCCAAGGCCTTCCGAAACGTTACAGGAAAACAGTCCCAGTATCCCTGCCTTACGAGCCCACCCAGTGTCCCTTCCGAATCTCCACTTGCTGTATACAACAAGATTCCTGACATTTCCAGTCCATCTTCCGCTGTGCTACAATAAATACGCTCTCTTAGCGAAGCGGTCGTGTATCCACATTCGAAGCTCAACTGTCTAATCAGTAAATGAGCCAGAGTGTGAAGTAGAATGAACTTTGGGCTAAGTATACGCTCGGTAATTTGTCCCTGGTAAGAAGCCCTATAATTCCCGCTTAAAATTCCCGCTCTATGTCGAACCTCTTCTCGCTTATCAACCCATTCATTTAATTGCTTAGAATCAAACTCTATGAATATGCCTTCACCACGAACTTCATAAGCAGGATACCACCTAGTACTCGGTTCCTTTACTGATATGAAACCAGGAATTTTCTCTCCTACCTCAAAAGCATCCGGTGGATTAATTCTAGTAAATCCTGTTAAAGCTCTTACCTCTCTTATCTTATGAATAAGTGATATCCCCGTCACGAACGGAATTTCGTACTTTTGAATATCAACAGCTTCACGAACAAAGTCATTCCCAGCCGAATTTTCAACTATTACCCTTCCCGATAGTGCTTCGTATTCCTCAATCCTATAGTTTACACCGTTGGCGTTAATCTGTTCGAATTCTTGCCCTTCCGATTTTGAGAAGCGCCTAGTAATAATAGCTTTGATTGAACCGACATCCTCCGAAATTTCTCTTCCGAGTTCTTCAGACCATCGTTCTAGGCGAGATTCAATCTTTTTCTCACGTTCGTCCTCGTCACACTCGGCAATGAAATTTAGAATTCGTTCAAACATCTTAGAGTTTTCAATCTTGTTATTCAATTTCTCCGAATATGGCGGAATGACCAATGAGCTCACGATTTTCGGGTAGTAAAGTGAGGACGCCCCTCGTTGCATGGCTCGTGGTAATTTGTCACAGTCGACAGTCCTGTTTTTCCAAGGCATTTTTCCAGCGCATTCGTAACTTGCACCGAACTTAGAACTCATTTTTTCCATAGCATCTTTGTCGAATGCACCAGACAGTGAGGCCTTTGAATTGCAATGTTTACAACGTACGATTAATCCTTCAAGCCCAGCGGAAGCGGTTGCCCCCGTTTCAAAGGTTAATGTCGGATTAGCACATATAGGTTTTGACCCGCCGAAGTTTCTATCATGTGCCCAGCTAATCCAAGGAAAGTCGTTAATATGCCCTTCCTCACATGCCACCACAATTCGGGACGGAACTAGATCTTTCTTGCATTCTAGACACCTGGGCCTCTTCATGTAAGGATCCCTGTCTCGCTGCTTCGGAGTCGCCTTCCTACTGTATTCTGTCAGCCATTTATCCATTGGCTGAAACCTTCTGCACTTTGGATAAAAATACCATTCAGGAAATCTGACATAAGCGATTCCCCAATCATTGTCGCCACTCCCTGGCATTCCAAAGTAATCTACATTTAGAGCCTTTTCTAGCCTTTCGTCATGAATTTTAGACACCTTGGCCCCCCAATACTCTGGGGCCGCCGTCATGAGTGTTTGGTCGGGAAAATCAACCATCGCACCTACGCCATACTGTAAAATCGCTTGAGCACTTCTCACACTGTGAGTTACCTTGTTTAATTTCAAAATGTCTTTCTGCACTGGCAATTGTTGCGCCATACGTTCCTCACTCCCAAACCAAAAGTCCTGCAATTACGTTCCTGTCAACATTGCGCATCGATGTTAGCGTTTCGCGCGCAGGGTCAAAACTGTCACTGCCGTATACCTTGAGAAGCCTCTTCGTGTCGGCTGGCGGATTTGCCACTATGAATCTGTCCCCGTAAAAAAAGTTTCCGTTTTCGGAAAGGTTTACTCTGCTCTCCCATTCGTCCCAAAACTCTCTCATTTCGTGCAAAATTGCATCACTCTCATCCTGCATTTCAACATTCGAGCGATTTTTGATGTCCATGATACGGCTCATAATATAATTCCCAACATCATTGACGGCAGGCATGTCCTTTTGGAATAATGCAGCGTCTCTATCTTGGGATAGCCCAAACCGGTGCCTTATGAGAGATACCATCACAGCATGAAGCGCTCTATCCCTTGAGGGCTTAGAAAATGGAGTTACTCCGGTTGGCTCTACATATTTATAAAACGATTCATGATAGCCTTTAAATTGTTCATAGTGTGAACGATCCCTGCTCTTTGAGCCATCGTATAAAACAAATGCAACCCCAGGGTAGGTCCTACCTATTCTACTTGAGGCTTGGATATACTCACTGGTCAACTTCGACTGCCCCACCATTAGCATTACGTTCAATCGAGCCACGTCTACACCGACCGAAATCATATTGGTTGCCAGCAACACGTTAATCGGATATTTTTTCTGTCCTTGGTTTTCCTGACTGTATTCGAGCTGTTCCAATTTCTCCAAAGTCTCATTTAGTTGAGATGTAGTTATTCTACTGGTAAGTTCATCGGCTGATCCTATTTGTCTGGTCAAACTTCTCCGTCCAAAGCGCTGAGCCATTCTCCTTATAAAATCCTTCACATCGTCATCAACTAAGGTCATGCACTTGCTCAAATCCCGAAGGCTATTGAAATATACTGCCAGTGTCCAGAACTTATCCTTCACTTCATACGGAATATCCATCAGGTGCACACGTTGCAAAATAGCGGCAATCGTGCGCACCTCCATCATTGCCTTTGTTTTACCTGATGGCATGACACCAACGTATAACCTGCCCGGCTTCTCGTCCGTGTTGGCTTCACGTGCGAAGAATGAATCGCTTGAATCAATTCCTGGTGCAGGAAACTGTCTTACGTCTCTGTTGAATAAGTTTGAGCATTGATCTTTCGCACGACGTATCGTTGCGGTGGAAGCGATGATTTTAGGCCTGATCCCTTTGGCACTACACAACTCGTCAATTGCTGTTTCATAGAGCCCTACCATTGTCCCAAGAGGCCCGGAGATCAAGTGCAATTCGTCTTGAATTATTAATTCAGGCAATCGATTTTCGCCCGAGGTTGAAAAAAAACTACCCGCATCGTTTTTCCAAGGTAACATTGCGAATTTATCCACCGTACCAAACAAAAGAGTTGGGGGGTTTTCATATAGTTCCTCATCGACAACCTGTAATGGCAGCGAGACTTCAAATTCACAATTTTCTTGTGTACAGTTCATCTGGAAATGCTTTTTATCTCTCATGGAATATCCCCAAGAACCGATTAAACCAGTCCCTGAGCCATCGACATCTTTAACAAGTTTTGTACCGCACCATGGACACTTCAAAATTTGAAACTTGTTATGCTTATCCTTCACATCTTTGAGCTCATTTCGGGTTGCCTGAAGAAGTTTATTAACACAATCCCTCGCTTCATCGTTCCTATTTGGTGTATGCGTACCACCAATCCATAGACCGATGGTGATTGTCTCCTTACCAAGGCTATACGAAGGGTATTTAGGTTTCCTTCTCCCACAGTCCTTTCTAATTGACTCACAGGCGCAAATTAAGGTAGCCGCTCTTAAATACTGTTGAGCGGCAAGTAGTCGCAGCGTATATCGCATGATTACGGTCGTCCCACCGGAAGATTCAGGATGTGCCAGCCGTCTAAAGAAGATGGTGAACGCAGTTAATCCTAAATACGCCTCCGTTTTTCCTCCCCCGGTTGGAAACCAAATCAAATCAACGAGATCCCTTTCACTGCAATTCACGTCAGTGATAGATCTTAGACTCATCAAAAGGAATGCAAGCTGAAAGGGTCTCCACCCATGCTCCGAATCGCTCAGTTCGAGGTAATTAAGATTACTCATACGTTCTTGAAGAAAAACATCATTTGGATAGTGATCTTCTTTCTGAAACACCGAATGAATCCGTTGCATAAACATAGCTCGATTTGCCAATTGAAAGGCAGTAAATACTTGGTCATCAGTCTCCAAGAGATTGAGTCCATGATACATTCTATTGCAAGATTCTTGGCAATCACGGATATGAGTATCTAAAGCATCTTGATACATGCTACGAAGGGATTTCTTCTTGTGCCGAAGCTCCGATATCCATGCCGAATAGGCATCAACCAAGCCCTTCATTTTCGCAATCTTTATATGACTATCTGTAGAATCCAAATCAGACAGAAATTTCATAGAAAGTGTATTATCATCCAAACTCTTGATGCTAAAGTCTATTTGAGGCACCTCGTGTACAGGCATGAACTCTGTCCATACGGTTCCTTCACCTAATTTGTTTACATTCCAATCAGTCGAAACCCCGTGTCCCGTGGCATATACAGTTTTCTCTCTATAAAGGAGTTCAAGACTTCTCTCCTCTAACTCATCGGTTCGCATGTGCTCCCTATTCGTATAGGCGTGAAATAACATCCCAGGGTTCGTTTTAGTATCGAGCGAGATTCTAGGTTGAAAAATTGAATTTGTTCCATCGAATCCCCCGATGTGAGTATTGACCAACATGACAGTTACCGAACTTACACCAGCTCCGATGTCCTTCCGAAGTGCGACTAATTTAATCTCTTTCCCATCAAGATTTCCTTCTTCAAAGAAGTATTTTCCCGGTTCAAACGACACTTTAACGCTCAATTCGTGTGGTTCTCTAACAAACCCTTTTTGAAATTGGTTACCCAGCCTAAATAGACAATCTATCAAATTGTCGTCATCTATTTGGTCACGTTCTCTGATTTGATTTACATCACGTCTAGTCAGTCTGTTTTTTAAGAATAAGCAGCTATTTTCGACAGAATAACCAACATAGCTTGATACTTCCTCGGGAAGGGTATAGCACTTCCCATCTTCTGTAACAAAAGGCAATTGACAATCCTTAAGCTTTGCCTTTCTGTACGTAGCGAATGAGATATCGAATAGCAGTTCTTTAACATCACCATTCACGAAGAACGTGTAGCCCATAGAAGACGGCATATTTTGTAATGACAACCCAATATCCTCATCCAATGTTCCTGAGTTACTTTCATCGAACGAACCCGACCCATACTCTTTTTCAGTTTCGTCATCTTCCTCTTCTTTAACAGCCTCTTGAGGGTATTCATCAGGATCATCTGACAACCCAGCGCCCAAAACAGATGGAATTTCATCATTGTCGGCATGAATTAAATTTTTTTGGGGAAAAAGTATACCAATGCTGTATCTTATCTCAGGTAAATCGGTAATTATTTCGTGTTCCTCGTCTGGAATCGAGTACTCAGAACCAGGTCCCAAAAGTTCCCTTCTAATGCTATCGATCAGTTCTTGCCTTGCTTGAAGCAGCAATTCATTCATCAATATCAAACCTCCACCTTTATAAATTGTGAGGCCTATTAGTAAGATGAGAAGCGATAGTCAGATTCTTAACATCAACTATTTCTTCGATCTCGACTAGCCTTGACATTTTCGAAAGATCAATTGGCAATTTGTTCAAAATTTCATCTTGAACATCATAGTCTCTATTGTAAGTCTGGATTATGTTTCTTCCTATGTACTTCAATATCCTTACCCTCATGGACCGAATATCTCTAAATGCTCTAAAAAACAAGTCCGGATCTTTTAACATTATTGGGTCCTTTGTGATGTTCGCTATCGCCTGAAATGATTCCCTATCTCTCGGTCCAATAATATGACTCCCATCATCCAGCCAAGATTTCAAAGTGACCTCGTGTTTTTGTTTGCCGTAATGGCCCATTTTCTCAGAAAGTCTTCTAAAGGACATTTTGTTGTCTTGTAAATACTCCTTTAACCTGGCTTTCCAGTATGTGAAGCTAGCGTGACTCTCTCTAAAATGCTCATCGCAATTATCACTGTCTAAGATGATATCCATTATTCTCTCTACCACGTCTCTAGTATCACTATCATAGTTGGTAAATACCAACATATCCCCTCGTGCCAATGACATCACGTCAGATTCAACCACTACCTGACGATCACTGTCGAAGACATACGGATTATAGTGTTTTGTAAAGAATATCTTTTCCCCAGTTTCTAAAATGGCAACCCGTTTAACTTCTGAATTTTGTTCTGATGTTGTACCAGTATCCTTCACCTGACTATATGAATAACTTAATGACACTGCCTGTACAAATTCTTCAAGCTCGGTTTCAATTCGTATCTCATCTGCCGAATCAATGGTTTGTGTATCGTAGATACAATTATACTCATTATTAGTAAATTTTTCTTCATAAGCTTTCCTAATTGCCATAATGTCTTCATGAGTCTGCGATTCCAGTCTCCTCATTCGCTTTTCTTCATTCGGGTAAAGCATAAATGTTACAGTATGTGTATTGGACAATAGAAAAGGATTGAAACGCTTCCAATCTGTTATTCCAGTTATAACAACATTGGAAAACACGGCATCTGAGCTAAACTTATTAGGGGTATAAAAGTTATATTCTACGTGGTCCTTTAAGTCTGACGGAACAGATTCAAAAAACACAGCCTGGTAATAGGTTTTATCCATGACTACTGCAATTGATGACTTGCGAGCTTTCTGAATTAATTCTAGGAGATAATCGAACTTTGGATTCTCATGATACAGCGCTGTTTGTATTTTTCTAAGTATCGTGCAGATGTTAAGCATTTTGTCCTGAAACTCTAAGTTCATAATGTTTTGGGCAATGAAATACAGATTGTCTATTTCCCTTGTTGGCGATAGGGCACTAATCCGTCCCTCGGATATAAGTCTCTCCATAGTCGATAGCGGGAAAAAGGATCTTTCCAGTAGATTTAAAAGCCAATTAGCCTTTATAACAAAGGCCTTAAGGTCGTCAGAATCCCCCTGTTTCATTAATTCGTACAGGTTTGTCTTACAGGAGGCAAACAGGTTGTGATCCAAAGTACTTTCTATTCTTATATGTCGATTTTCACAGTTCGAACAATTTGCAATGCGCTCCTGTAATGAGATGTTTTTGTTACTATCGCGACGCGAAGTTTCACTTATGGAGAATTTCTTGAGTTCCCCTTTCGTCCATAT
Organism: Alicyclobacillus sp. SP_1; assembly: GCF_024706985.1. Classification (GTDB taxonomy): domain Bacteria; phylum Bacillota; class Bacilli; order Alicyclobacillales; family Alicyclobacillaceae; genus Alicyclobacillus_I. The sequence continues at coordinate 13,003 of NZ_JAMCCX010000036.1, forward strand.
AACAGATTCAAGATCATCAACGGTGCTAAATAAAGGTGAATTGACCCCGTTCCACAATTCTCCTAAGAATAAAATGCTCTTTAACGAATTTCTGTTATAAATACTTGCAATCTCCGAGATATCTTCCGTGAAGAATTTCGAACCATTAACAATAAGGATCTCATTCCCGTTGTCTTCAATGATTAACTTTCTTGCGACGGAAAGCTTACTCGTGAATTTCAATAATGGTTCAACTCTCGCAGAGTTTCCAGGATAGTAATGTATATCGTCAATTGTGTAGAATGCAGAAGGATACAATTCATTGATTGGTACTTTAACACCCTCTAGTTCGACATTGAATCTGGCCATAAAGCGATCTGCTTCGGACCTTTCACAGACGACAACTACGCCTTTTGTAGTCACGCTTTTTAACTCGTTAGAATTTAAACCGAACAAGTTAGAAAGAAGTTTGATTGACTCGGTTCGTCTTCTTAGCCCTCTCCCATCAAGTGTTCTGCCTTCTCCATTGTAGGGAGATATGGAATTCCAAATTGGACGTGGCACTCGGTTAACGGTCAAAAGCCCTTTATCACGGTTTTCGATCACGATTCGTCCTCCATCGTCTTTACCCTTATATTCTCCTCTCTTGCCCTGGTAAATGACCAAATCACCAGTAGATAGGTTGTCGATGAATGCTAGCTTATCCGTGTCGTCGGACATATAGGATGCAAACGAAGCTAAAACGGTCGATAAGTAGAAAAACAGACTAGTTCCTGGATGAAGAATGATCTTTCTTTTATTATACATATTTGTAATAGTTTCTACAATAATGTCGACATTCCGATTAATAAAGTCACTCTTGTGAATCGGCCTTCCATCAATTAAGAAAGCTGCTCTTTCAAATGTGTTTATTAATGTATCTTTGATTTTCAAAGAAAGAACACCTTCTTCACGGGAGAAAATTTATACAAATAACGTTTATCACCGTTTCATGAAAGACAGTGAATATCGTTTTAGTAACAATAGAAATCGTAGGATTACCTAACAGCCACGGTGCGAGTACATGCAACCTGCATTTAGTTTATCACATCAATTATAAATTGTAGTCATATAGTGATGATTTTCCTACTCTGTTCCCAACTTTATTATCTTCGGAGGTTGACTTCTCCCCTCACTCACGAGCCTTGCATTAATGTGATCTGAATATTCTGATTTTCGCACTTTCCAGGATAAGTGCTGAAACAAGACAGCTTGTGAACAGATAGGTAGCATCATCCAGTTTTTGGGCTATGATTTTGCGATCCGTTTTACTTCACCGACAGCGCGACAACGACTCTTGCGCTTACTCTTTTCGCTTTTGTCTGCCTTTTGACGTCCTCGTTGGCGGACTGTGGATAGCGTTCGTCAACTCAGCCCAAGTTCTCCACAGAAGCGTCTTCAAAAGTCTCTGGCATGTGAGTAACGTCGCTGTCGTGTTCAGGCGGCGCCTGCTGAGAAAAAGCAGCAGGTAAGCGATGAGCGCAATGTCAATCTGGTTCTCAACCGCTGTCTTGCTGGTGCCAAAGAAGGCTGTCGTCTTGAGATGCTGCTGCTTCATCCACCGGAAGAAAAGCTCTATCTTCCACCGATTCCGGTACAATTCCGTTAGTTCGCTCGTCGGTGTGAATAAGTCATTTGTCAGAATGACAATCCAGTTGTCCTTGGTATCCCGTGTCACAATCCGACGTAATTCATGCGCCATCTGCTTGCTCCCACTGCCCAGGCGAATCAGGCTGTCGTGGAGGATGCCCGGCCGGTCATCGAGTTCAGACCAATTCCAGTCGAGCACCTCGTACGCTGCATTTTCTTTGAGCCGTGTGGCAAAGCGGATGTTCCGCTGACAGAAGTCATCCCACGTCTTGTAGTCAAGATACCCGCGGTCAAAGACATACATGGCATCCGAGCTGTCCACAAATGTGGAGAGAAGCTTCCCATCGGCAACCTTGGCGGACGTGATGTGTACCTTGTCTGGTGCAACATGGTTTGGGTCATGAAAACACAGCCGAGTATGGACCTTGACGCCACCCTTGGTCTTACGACATGTCGCCCATTGGTACTTTGCCAGACAAAGTGGAATGGTCGTCGAGTCCATGACCTTGATGAGTCCAAGGAGCGGT
>NZ_JAMCCX010000037.1 GCF_024706985.1 Alicyclobacillus sp. SP_1
AATCCATACACTTTCATTCGACAAATTGCACGCGAAATCCTTGTTACAGCAGGGTTTTTAGTTCATTCAGCAGTCCCTAAATAGGGCTTTGTGGATTTATCAAATGCGCCGTAAAACCTCTTGCTTTAGCTATGGGGATATAAGGCGCTCGCCGTTAGGCGAAAGTCTTTAGTTCTTACACGAAATGAAGTATAATGTAATCATGACACAGAGAGCCTATAAATTCCGCTTCTATCCAACAGAAGAACAGCAACAAATTCTAGCCAAGACGTTTGGTTGTGTTCGCTATGTCTATAATTGGGGCTTGCGTCTCAAGACCGATGCGTACTACCAGACTGGCAAACGTCTGTACTATAAGGATTTGTCTGCTCAAATGACGGTCTTGAAACGGCAACCAGAGACGGTGTGGCTCAATGAAGTGTCCAGCGTTGCGCTTCAACAGGCGTTGCGGCATCTTGATCGTGCGTTCATCAACTTTTTTGAAGGCCGAGGAGGATATCCGCAATTCCACAAGAAGCATGGTAAGCAATCGGTTACCTTTGCATCATCTGCTTTCAAATGGGATGGAGAGAGCATCACGCTTGCGAAAATGTCCGAACCACTGAACATTCGCTGGTCAAGGCGGTTTACAGGCATCCCTTCATCCGTCACGGTGAGCCGAGATGCGGCAGACCGATACCACATCTCGATCCTTGTAGATGAGGAAATTCCTCAAGCCCCAACAAGTGAAAATCAGGTAGGTATTGATTTGGGATTGACCGATTCCGTCATTCTTTCGACAGGTGAGAAGTTTGGCAATCCACGTTTCTTCCGCAAAGACGAAAAACGTCTAGCCAAAGCACAACGCCGACTTGCAAAGAAAAAGAAAGGTTCCAAAAACAGAGACAAAGAACGTATCAAAGTTGCACGTATTCACGCCAAAATTGCGGATCGTCGTCAAGACTTCCTGCACAAGCTCAGCACACGGTTGATAAACGAGAACCAAGTGATCGCCGTAGAGAGTTTGCAGGTTAAGAACATGATTCGCAATCACCACCTTGCAAAATCCATTGCAGATGTAGGATGGGGCGAGTTTGTACGTCAACTCGAATATAAGGCTGAATGGTACGGTAGAACGGTCGTCAAAATCGACAAGTTCTATCCATCCAGTAAGCGGTGTTTTGATTGCGGACATATCATGCCGAAGATGCCACTCATCGTCAGACACTGGACGTGTCCAGAGTGCGGGGAGCATCACGACAGAGATGTGAACGCCGCTCAAAACATCTTAGCCGCAGGGCTTGCGGTATTAGCCTGTGGAGAGGCGATAAGACCCGCTCGAAAGCTCACCAGGCAACGAGAAGGCAGGCCTCAACGAAGCAGGAAAGCCAACTAGTGATGGTTGGAATCCCCATGCCTTTAGGCATGGGGAGAAAGTCAATAACTTTCATAAACTTACTATGGTCTTTATGTGCGAATTAAAATTTCCATCCAAAAAGTACTTTGGTACCGCCTCAAAGGGAATTTTATTTGAGAGAAAGAGCTTCATTTTATCTCTATATTTATGAATCAACTGAATGGCAGCTGGAAACGTGTTGGCATATCGAAAAATCCCTCTCACAGAGATCCCTCGTAGCGTCAAATCCAAGCCATCAAGTTTCATTCCATCTTTCGTCCCCATTCCCACCAATATCAATTTTCCTCCGGCCTTAACACTGTGCTGCCCCCATGCAATAGCACTTTCGTTACCCGTGCAATCAATCACGACATCACTCCGGATTTTCCTCCCACTATTGAACACCTCGGCCACCATTCCAAGTTCACGTGCCATCCGTACACGTTCCTCTTGAACATCAAATATTCGAACGTTCGCTCCTTCTGCCAAACAAGCCATGGCGGTCATCAGTCCAACCGGTCCCGCGCCCATCACGAAAACCTCCTGACCAAGGTGAATGGAGGCTTGCCGCGTTGCATAGATACCCACGGACATCGGTTCCGCTAAGCATGCTTCTTCAACTGTCAGTCCATTGGTCCGAAATGTAAAATCAGCCGGGTGTATCACATAGCTAGTCATGGCTCCGTCAACGGGTGGAGTGGCAAAAAATCGTATTGACTCGCATAAATTATACTGTCCTGAGCGGCATTGCGTACATTGCCTACAAGGAATCCCTGGTTCTAAAGCAACCACTTCTCCGATGTTGAATTGCACTCCAGCTCCAACCGTCTCAACAATTCCGCCAATCTCATGACCGAGTATCATCGGCTCCTGCAAAACAAAGTCTCCAATCGCACCGTGCTGGTAGTAATGGACGTCCGAACCGCAAATTCCAACAGCCTTAACCGCGACTTTCACAAAGCCCTCCGGGACGATATTCGGCGGATCCAATACGTCTCCAATGACCAGATCGTTTTTTCCCCTCAAAATCGCTGCCTTCATCTCCAACCCTCATTCCTGCCGTTTCAAATTCGCGCTTGCGAGCACATAGAAAATTCGTCTAGTGAGCAAGCACCTTATAGCCCCGCACATTTGCGTTGGGGCTATAAGGTATATATAGGTCATGCTAGCTACCATGTCGTACATACAAACGAGAATGTGCTTCCCACACTTCCTTAGGCTTTATCGGGAATAAGCCTATTTCTTCACAAGGTAGATTTACATTAGGCGCATTGACTATGGTCACCTGCGGTTCCGCACAGAAAAAGCCACTCCTTGCATCGTTGTTCCAAACCATCCACTGGCGGAAATTCGCATCGACATCATAGACGAGCGTCACATCGTTTTTCGTGTCGAGCAGTTCCATGCGATTGTAACCATGACTGGGAAGAGCCGTATAGTGATTGTCCATCGGTACAGCAAATGGATACGCACCGTTGTCACGCATCATCTGCTCGTAGTCACTCAGAGACAATCTCAACCCCGTCGGTAAACCACGGTGATCGAGTTCCCATCTCTCTCCAATGGAAATTCGACAGCGATAGTCTTCCGCTTTTCCGTTTTCCACAAATGGTGCATTTATCGCGGTGTGAAAACCGAAGAGACAAGGCATCGGAGTGTCTCCATCGTTTCGTACCAATAAATGCTGCGAGAGGCCGTATTCATTTAATTCATACGTCAGTTCAACGGTAAAACAAAACGGCCACTGCAAATATAGGGGACTCTCTTTCGTTACCTCCACGGACAAAACCACATAGCTCTCGTCAGTTCCTCCGCCAGAATCCTTGATCCCCCAAGAGAAGTCGTATAGCATCCCATGAAGATGCGTTTGCCTATCCGCCTCGTTGACAGGCAATTGAATCCTCTTTCCCGCATAGCGAATGATTCCGCCATCGTAACGGTTTGCTGGCAAGAGTATTGGTATCCCGTACAAGTATGGTGTACGCTTAAAGTCTGCCATCTCATGAGCCTTGGGTTCGTGCAACAATGCAAATCCGTGTTCCAGATCACGATAGCTAACAACATTGGCCCCGAAGTCAGGCAGTACAATTGCTTGCATATTTCTCCAACGCAACACGATAGCGCGCTCTCCATAAAAATCCGCCTCTACTAAGGCTTTACGCAACAAGACGGCTTCATTCATCCTAGTTCGATAAGGTACTGATTTAATATAGACTTCAACATCTCTTGCCGACCGGACTCATTGGCAATGGCTCTCTTCTCAGCATACTCCGCCAACTTCTTGAAATCGGTCGTTCCACCGACAATGTCCGCACCAATGCCTGTGCCATAACTGCTATAGCGATTCCTTATGAACTCTTCGAGAACACCGTCCTCGGTCAGTTTGGCTGCAACCTTGAACCCTTTGGCAAACGAATCAATTCCGGCAATGTGTGCGTAAAAGAGATCCGTCGCTTCAAACGACCCTCGTCTGGTCTTCGAATCAAAGTTCAATCCCCCACTATGCAGCCCCCCGTTTTGAATGATTTCATACATCGCAAGGGTTGTGCTATACAGGTCTGTTGGAAACTCGTCTGTATCCCATCCGAGTAACGAGTCACCTTGGTTCGCGTCGACGGAACCCAACACTCCATAAATTCGACTCACTCGAAGTTCGTGCTCAAAGGTGTGTCCAGCCAGAGTCGCGTGATTTGCCTCGATGTTCAATTTGAAATGATCGATGAGACCATATTTATATAGAAACGCCACTGCACTTGCTGCATCGTAGTCGTACTGGTGCTTCGTCGGCTCCTTCGGCTTTGGTTCGATCAAAAATTGACCCTTATAGCCTATTTCTTTCGCGTACTCAATGGCCATGTGATAAAACCGCGCCAGGTTTTCGAGTTCAAACCCCATGTCTGTATTTAAAAGAGTCTCGTAGCCCTCTCGCCCTCCCCAAAACACATAATTCTCTGAACCAAGTTCCTTAGCGATTTCGAGACTCTTCTTAACTTGGCCAGCCGCATATGCAAATACATCTGCATTTGGCGAAGTAGCAGCTCCATGGACAAAACGAGGATGAGAGAACATATTGGCCGTGTTCCAGAGCAACTTCACGGAAGTAGATGCCATGTACTCTCGGATCTTGGATACAATAATTTCTAGATTACGGTTGGTCTCGGCCAAGGTCGTGCCCTCCGGCGCAATATCGCGATCATGAAAGGCAAAATACTTTAGGCCCAATTTTTCGATCAATTCAAAAGCCGCTTCAACGCGCGCTTTCGAGAGGTCTAAGCCCGAATATCCATTCCAAGGACGCTGCATCGTCGCTGCACCGAACGGATCCGTTCCATCTGCTATGAGCGTATGCCAATAGGCAACGGAGAAGCGCAGGTAGTCCTCCATTCGCTTACCACACACGATTTCATCCGGATTGTAATACTTATACGCAAGCGGATTCTGGGATTGCGGGCCTTCAAATTCAATTTTCGCGACTGTACTAAAGTACTCCATTAGACGTTTCATCTCCATTTAGAAAAGTTTTTGTCGTGTATTCTCGGTCTTGAATGCACGTCGTGTCGCCATGCACAGTGAAGGAGCCCGTCATGCGAATGTCTTCCGAAGAACTACCAATCATGACCTCAAATTCCCCCGGCTCTACTACATAGTTTAGACTTGCATCATAAAATCCTAATGAGGAAACCGGGAGAACGAACGTTATCGTCTTCTTCTCTCCCGGGACGAGCTCGACTCGACGAAAGCCTTTCAACTCTTTCACAGGTCGAGTCAGACTCGCGCATGGATCGTGAACATACAACTGCACGACCTCATCCCCGGCAACCGATCCGCTATTCATAACATCAATTTCAATCGTGACACTATCCCAAACGGCGGCAGACCCTCCTCGGATACAGAGATTCGAATATGTGAACGTTGTATAGCTCAGTCCATACCCAAACGGATATAGCGGCTTTGCGCTCATTTCCACATACCCCCCCTTCCAATGTGACCGCCCCCCGGAAGGTTTGTGGTTATAGTACACCGGAATTTGCCCAACTCCTTGTGGAACAGAAATCGGCAAGCGCCCACCCGGATTGTAGTCCCCAAACAGGACATCCGCGATGGCACGCGCACCTTCTTCTCCCGGTAACCATGCTTCAAGAATGGCTGTTAAGTGCTCATTCATCCAAGGAATAGAAAGTGGTCTGCCGTTGATAAGTACCGCGACCACGGGAGTTCCACATGCGTAGACTGCTTGCACCAATGCACTTTGCATCCCAGGTAAATCAAGGCTTGCACGGTCTAGGGACTCCCCCGATGAGCAACCATCAATAAGACCAGCTTTATCACCGACCAGTAAAATCACGATGTCCGCCTCTTTTGCAACCGAGACTGCTTTGTTAATCCCTTCTTGCGAACCTGTCAACGTCCCTGTCCCTTCTGCAAACAATACACGTGTCTGCGGTGACACTTTGTCGCAAATAGCCTCGAACACCGTGAGGATGTCCACAAGCTTCTCGTCCAAATCGATTTTCTCTGGCACAGCAGTATGAAACGTATTGGTCATATCCTGTAGCGTTTCAATGTGACACGGATAAGCATAGTCCCCCAACAAATGACGGCCACTGTTCGCGTTCGGTCCGATAACAGCGATCGTCGCAATATCCTTATTCAGTGGTAATATGTTTTCCTCATTTTTAAGCAGTACGATAGACTGTTGCGCTATTTTTCGAGCTAACGCTCGATGCTCTTTATTGCTGAACACCTCGGAGACGCGGGACGCATCGACATACGGCCGCTCAAAGAGACCCATTCGAAATTTCGCCATTAAAACACGTCTCACGGTAGCATCCACAATCTCTACGGACAGCTCGCCACGTTCTATTAACTCGACCAAGGGCGTTCCATAGCAGTATATACTTGGGAGTTCTATGTCGACGCCCGCCGTTAGCGCCATTCGTGCCGCTTGGCTCTTATCCTTGGCCAAATGATGGTAACTGTGCAACATTTCCACTGCAAAGTAGTCCGACACGACAATCCCAGTAAACCCCCACTCATCGCGCAGGATCTTGCGGAGAAGCAAGTGAGATGCGTGACACGGCATACCATCCAGTTCGTGATAACCGGGCATAATGGAACCCAGTTTACCAACACGCACAACGGCTTCGAAGGGTTGAAGAAAAACATCCCGCAACTCGCGTTCGGGGATGTGAGGCGGAGCCCAATTCATGCCTCCCTCCGAGATCCCGTAACCCACAAAATGCTTCCCTGTCGCAATCACTCCATTGCGAACGTCATCGGTCTGGAGGCCCTTCACATAGGACAGTCCCATCTGTGTCACAAGATACGGGTCTTCACCAAACGTTTCCTCAACACGACCCCAGCGAGCGTCCCGTGTTACATCCAGTAACGGGGCCAAAGCTTGGTGCGCGCCAACCGACTTCATCTGAGTTCGGATAACTGCCCCCATCGCCTCTACGAGATCTGGGCTCCATGTGCTTGCCACCCCAATTGTCTGCGGGAACAGGGTCGCCCCTTTCGCCATGTAACCACTGCAGGACTCCTCATGAACTAAGGCTGGGATGCCTAAGCGAGTGCTGTTGACCAGATAGCTTTGAATCTCATTCGCTATCTTCGCTCCTTCAAGCGGGTCAAAACTACTCGCGCCACCAATCCGTGTAATTTGTCCTACTCCTTGTTTGATGCGTCGATCCGCTTTTATCGAGGAAAACGATGTCCTGTCCAACACTTCGTAAACCCATATACTGCCTAGTTGTGCGCATTTTTCTTCAACATTCATCAGTGATATCAGATGCTCCACGCGTTCCTCCGTAGAGCGACTGGGATCTCGATACAGTTCACTCATACTTTACACCCCCAGCCACGTTGTTTAGCTCATGCATCAGATGCTTGGTTGCCTGATACCCTTCTCGAAACAAGGGATAAAGTTTCGTATAAAACTCCTTCCAGTCCGTCTGCGGAGAGATTACGCTGCCTGTCCCGAGCCAACCTTGAATAGATAACGGGGATTCTTCCAGTACCCCGATTCCTTGTGCAGCCAAGATTGCTGCCCCCAGAGCAGGCCCGTGACTAGCCTGCAATATTTGCACGGGTTCACCGAGAACACTCGCGAAGACTTTCATCCAAAGAGGTGAGTTAGCGCCGCCACCCGAAGCTTTCCAGCCTGACGACTCCACACCTATTTCGCGCATGACTTCCCAGCAGTCGCGCAGACTGAAAGATACGCCTTCAAGAATTGCTCGAACTAAGTGTCCAACACTGTGTCGTAACTGTAATCCAATCCAAGCTCCGCGCGCTTGTGGATCGAGATGCGGACTACGTTCCCCCATAAGATAAGGCAGAAACAAGAGCCCTTCCGCACCTGGCACCACTTTTTGCGCCTCTTCCATCAGCCACGCATAAAGATCGCTGTCCTTCGACGCGGCTACCAGTCTCTCACGTTGCGCCACTTGATTTCGAAACCACTGCAAGGATCCTCCTGCCGATTGTGTGACACCCATGACAATCCAGCGATCCCGCTGAGCGTGACAAAAAGTATGCAATCTTCCTCCAGGATCGCGCAGCGACTTGTCCGTCACTGCCAATAGCACTCCAGAGGTGCCGAACACCGAGGAAATCGTCCCAGGCTCTACTATGCCAAGTCCTATGGCACCTGCAGCTTGATCCCCTGCTCCTGCCACGACTGGAATGCCCTCTGATAAACCCAGAACGTCGGCAGAAGTCTTCGACAGATAACCTACCACTTCGTTGGATTCATAGAGAGGTGGTAACCACTCCATCGGCACATCCGCAGCGCGGCACATGTCCTTGGACCACGTCCGATTCGCAACATCGAGCAGGAGCGTGCCTGACGCGTCTGAGACATCCATGGCAAACAATCCAGTCAAACAAAAACGGATATAGTCTTTCGGAAGTAGCACTTTTGCAATTCGCCGGTATAACTCCGGTTCATGATTTTTCATCCAGAGAATCTTTGTAACCGTAAAATTCGGCAATGCCGGATTTTCTGCCAGTTGAATGATGGTCTCCCTTCCAAGCAAATGCTCCAATTCTGCGGCTTCCGCCTCAGAACGCAGGTCACACCAAATGATCGCTGGCCTAATCACAGCGCCCTCATTATCCAAAGCAACGAGTCCGTGCATTTGCCCGGATAACCCTATTCCCACGACGAAGAGGTCTTCCGTCCGCGATAAGATCGTCTGAATAGCCACAACGGTTGCCTTCCACCAGTCAGCTGGATTTTGCTCAGCGTACCCTGGGCTTGGCATGACCATCTCGTATGAAGCTGTCGCTACTGCCGCGATGGAACCATCGAGATGAACAGCAACCACCTTGGTGCCCGAAGTACCAATGTCAATGCCCAAAACCACTTGTCGCCTGTCCATGAATCACCTCAACCAATTTGCCTTCATGCGCTATTTTCCAAAGCCCGCCAGCATGCCTTGGCGCAAGTATTTCCCAGCAAAGATATACGCCAAAATCAGCGGCAGAGCAGAGAATATAACCACCGCCATCGTTACTGGAACGTCAATTGAGTGTTGGCCCTGAAACTGAACAATCGCCAGGGGAAGCACTTGAACGGACCGACTTTGAGTGAGCACCAGCGGAAACAAAAAATTGTTCCACGATTGGATGAACTCATAAATACCTACCGCCACAAGAGCAGGTAGAGAGAGCGGTGCTACAAGATAACGAACGATTTGATAGTCGGTGGCTCCCTCGAGGGCCACTGATTCGTAGAGTTCGTTCGGTATGTCGCGGACAAAGTTAACGAGAATCAGTAACGAAAGTGGTAAGCCGAACGCCACCATGGGTAAAATCATCCCAATGAGTGTGTCATACAGGCCCAGTTTGTTGATCAAAATGTATACGGGGATGATGGCCGCTTGAATTGGCAGAGCTAATCCCACAAGAAACACATTAAACACGGTACGAACTGTACGACTTTTCGACCGGACGATCACATACGCTAGAAGCAGGGAAAACGTTACAATCAATACCACGGAAGCAATCGATACCACAGCGCTGTTCAAAAAATAGTGAAAGAACCCTGCTTGTAGAACCTGTGTATAATTGCTCAGCGTCGGGTTGGTTGGCGGCAACCATGGTTTCCCTGACAAATACCCATTTTGTGTTCGAAAGCTGGTCATCAACATATACAACAAGGGGTATCCCGCTATGATTAACCATATGGTTCCGAACGCAGTGAATAGGCCCCCATGAACTGTGACTTTGCGCCTGGGTCTAACCTTCGCGTACCGAACATTGTCGATCGGTGTGCTCATGTCAGTCACAACCCTTCCATTTGACTTTCCATTCGATTGAAGCCCGTAAACTTCAAGATGAGAATGGATAGCAGTAGACCCGCCGCCGCAAGAATCACGGCTATGACGCTACCAGCACCAATGTTTAAATTCGTGAATGCTTCTTTGTACATGTCCATAGCCAGTACTTCAGTTGAATCCCCTGGTCCCCCATTGGTTACAACGTAAATCAAATCAAAGTACGTGAGGGTACCGGTAAGAATCAACACCGTAGTCGTAATAATCGTATACTTTAACTGCGGAAGAGTGACGTGAAAGAACGACCGAAGTGGTCCTGCTCCGTCAAGCATAGCTGCTTCGTACAGTGAAGCTGGAATTTGTTTGGCACCACTTTGGTACAACAACGAGTTAAATGGTATAAATTGCCACGCGATGATGCAGGCGACCACAAACATCGCTAAGCTCGGATTTCCTAGCCAATTCTCAGTACCATTACCAATACCAACAGCTTGCAGGAGTGAGTCAATCAGACCGAACTCCGGGTCAAGAATGTAGGACCAAGTAATTCCGATAGCTACGGCTGAAAACAAGAGCGGAACAAAGTAGATAACACCATAAACCACGCGATGTCTCTGTTTCCCCGCGATGAATACGCCTAACACGAGACTAATCGGATTCTGCAAAATCCAACACAATGCCATGAGTTCCAGAGTCAGCAACAGCGAGTGCACCGCTTGGCCGCTGACAAACGCATGTGTCCAATTGTACAATCCTACCCATGTCGCTTTTGAAACACCATCCCAATTCAAACCACTATAGTACACGGCAACAATCATGGGCAGCAGTGCAAAGACCGCAAAGAAAAGGATGGCTGGCAGCATCATGGTCCAACGCTGCCAGTTCATACGAGATCCTAACATTGGGAACACTCCTTATATCTTGAAATTGGAGAGAGTGACCCGTCTCCACCTCATCTATTTATTGAGATACGAATCCATGTTCGACACGAACTGACTTGTGCTCAATTGACCAATCATGAACTTCCCGAGATCCGTATCCAATTGGTTCCCTTCCGCCGCCGGAAGTGCTGTGTCCCACGACTGCTGAAAATAGGAGGCATTTTTCGCCAAGTTGTAGTAAAACATTTCATAGTTGGCCTCATTGGACTGTTTCAGTTGAGACTCAATCCCTTGTATGGCGGGGACATACCCAATGCTCAGTAAATTTTGTACATTTTTTGAGTCAAGGTTGTAGTTCTTCAGAAAGTTAATCGCTGCTTTCTGTTGTGCAGGAGTAGCTGACGTCGGTATTGAATAAAAATCGCTGGGATTACCCGCAACATCCGTTGGATTTCCCTTGCCACCAGTCACTTGAGGGAATGCAAAATACCCAAGCTTAGGGATAAAGCTACTATCACTAGTCATGATGGAACCATACCCCCAACTGCCCATCAGCCACATCGCTGCCTTACCGCTATAGAATAGCGCTGCGTCTGAGCCGTCATTGGAACCCACCGAACTAAATCCCGGCTCAAAGGCACCATCCTTGACTAGAAGCTTCATATCCTGAAGTGCTTTTAAAATAACCGGATTGTCCCAAGAATTCGGTTTTCCAGCGGCAACTTCCTCATACGGTTGGCGCCCCCCGATACGTTCAACTAGGTATTCAAAGTACATCAGATCAGGCCAGTTATCCTTGCCCCCGAGGGAGATAGGGATAATACCATGGGACTTAAAGATTTGAATGTCCGATAGCAATTGATTCCACGTTTGCGGCGGAGTGAGATTGTACTTTTTGAAGAGTGCCTTGTTGTAAAAGAAATTTACGGGTTGCATATTGCCAAACGGCACACCGTAGACTTGCCCATTAAAGGTAACAGATTTCATAACTGACGGAAGGAACTTGTCTTTCCATGCCGGGTCTCCATTCAACTGCGACGTGAGATTGACCACCTTACCGGGAGTCACGAAAGTTTCTAGACGCCCACCTCCCCAATTCATAAAAATACTAGCCGCTTGTCCAGCCCCCATTGCAATTTGTAATTTCTGCAGATATGGCGTAGATTCAAAAAATTCAGCAGTAATGGGGGCATTAGGATTCGCTGAATTGTATTCAGAAACAAGCTTTTGATCAGCTTTTTCAGCTACCCCACTGTCGACGCTCCATAGCGTCAGTTGTGTCTTTGCGCTGGTCGAAACTGCTGTACTATTCGAGGCATTGGATGACACAGTAGTAGCGGTCGAGCCACACCCCACGAGAAGACCCATCATTGAGCAAACGCTTACACTCGCAAACACAGCTTTACCAACTTTTTTCACATAGACCACCCACCTTATAAGTTTGGCTATCCAATAAACTAATTTGGATTGTAGATCAAGTTTTGATGGTTGACAACACCAATTCAAAGCATTCTATATAATTTTGCTCATTTCTTTTTCGGACCCAGCATCAAACCTCATCCAAGCGAACGAAGCGGTATCCCATGTCCAGAGCTGCCTCTATTAGATGTGGAAGAGCATCCAAAACTCCATTAACGTTTCCAGCACAATGACTTAGAAGAATTACACCATTTGCGAGAGACGGTAAGACTCTTTCTACAATTTGCGGTCCTGTCAGGCCACTCCAATCCAACGAATCCACGGTCCATAGCACAACCTGGTAGCCCCATTCTACAATGGCTGAGAGTTGAGCCTTTGTAATCTCACCGAACGGCGGACGAAACCATCGAGTACGAATTGTCGTAATAGTTTCAATTATGTCAGCCGTTTTGGCTATCTCTCTCAAAAGTTCCGAAGTTGAAACATCCGCCGCATGGGGGTGCGTCCACGTATGATTGGCAATTTGGTGACCGTCTGCCACCAACTGTACGGCGACATGAGGATTTTTCACAACTTGCGATCCCAAGCAAAAAAAAGTAGCTGAGACTCCGTATTGCTTCACAATGTCAAGCACTTTTGGCGTATATTCTTGATCCGGTCCATCATCGAAGGTCAAGGCGATGATAGGATCGGAAGAAGGAATAACTCTAATAATCGGATAATTCACCCATTCGTTATCTTTCATGGATATCTCCTCCCGCTTTGCTGTATCACAGCAAACAACTCATTAGTTTGTTTGACAGAATAATTAATGAAAGTATAATTCATTGTAAACGCAAGTAAAAACGCTGCATTTGCAGAACGTCTATCCTGTGCAAACGTAGGTATTTCGAATGTCTTCATTCAACACTAGGTTCAGTGACAAGTTCACCACTCTGTGCCTTAGCGTAGGCGACGTGTAGTTGACCCAACACTTCCTCTTGGAAGGGAACATGACCTGTGAGAACTGGTGACCAGACGCTGATTAAAGAACTAAACAAAAACATCATATTAAATTTAATTCGAAACAAAACCCCTATTTCCCGTGCACAGATCTCAGTGGAAAGCGGACTGAACAAGGCAACAGTTTCCTCCATCGTGGATGAACTCATACAAGAGAGCCTAGTTTTAGAACTAGGTTCCTCTACACGCTCGGTAGTAGGACGCAGACCGCGCATGCTAGGATTCAACGCTACGGCCGGCTACGCCGTTGGCGTTGAACTTGGAGTGGATTTTATTCGCGTATTGACTGTAAACTTGGCCGGAAAATCCATTTCCTGTAACGAGTTGTCCTTGGAGGACACGAGTGTCCGCAATGTTGTAACTGAAATTGTAACCTGTATTAAACGGGAGAGCGCCATACTCCCCAAATCTAAACTTGGAATTATTGGCGTAGGGCTTGGAGTCCCCGGGTTGGTCGATTTTACTTCAGGAAACATCCTATATGCGCCAAACCTAGGATGGTCCGATGTTCCTATCCGAGCTTATATGGAGGCTCACATCAACTTGCCCGTCTTTGTAGACAACGAAGCAAACGCAGGGGCGCTGGCAGAGCAACTCTTCGGCGTAGGGACAACAGACGAAAACGCCATCTATTTTAGCGTTGGAGCCGGCATCGGAGTAGGAATTATTTTGAATCACACGATCATTCGTGGGAGTGGTGGTGCAGCTGGAGAATTCGGGCACATGATTATTGAAACGCGAGGTCTTCGCTGTTCCTGCGGAAGCCGAGGATGTCTTGAAATGTATGCATCGACACGTGCGTTAGTCGCTAAATATGCCCAACTGACTGGACATACGAAGACAGTAGACGAAATCATACAGGATCTTCATGTCGGTGATCCCAATGCAAGGGAAGCTATCGACAGCGTCGGACGTTACCTAGGTATGGGAGTCAGTAATCTGATCAACGGTTTAAATCCGAGTCTTGTCGTCATTGGAAATCATCTTAGTGAAGCAAGGGACCGATTATTAACGATTGTAACCGAGGTCGTGGATACTTCCGCACTTAAAGTCCCGGGTACCATCGCACGCATAGAACTTTCTTCCTTGGGTCGAAATTCCACAGCAATTGGTGCGGCCTCTTTGGCATTAAACGACTACTTTCAAGGACCCTTTCCGTTCTCCCATGCCGCAGAGCCTTCTCGATCCGGATATAGATGACCACTACTCTCCATACCTAAAGGCCGAACCTTCTCAGAACACGCATGACGCGACCACACGAAGGACCACACTGCATATTCCGGAATCTCTTGGACGGGAATTCCGTTAAGTCTTGGACGCTAGTTCCGAAAACTCTTGGACCCCTATTCCAGTAACTCCTGGACACCCATTCCGGAAAGTCTTGGACAGTAGCATCTTAGTTCAAGGACTCCCGACGTATTTCCTCCAATCGTCTGTGTGGGCGACCAACCAAGCAGGGAAATCCCCCCTTTTGTCGGATTTTGTTGTATCCGCGAAAGGAGGCAATACCTTGGCTGAATGGAGGTTGTCCATGCTAAAGCTCAAGGAAATCTTACGTCTGTATCATGAAGGAGGATTGAGTCGCCGAGCTATTGCTGCAAGTCTGGATATCTCGCGTAGTACCGTCACTCATGTTCTAACTCGTGCTGAGACTGCTGGGGTTGGTTGGCCGTTACCTGCCGAGTTGGAGGACGAGTCCAAACTGGAGTCCACCTTTATAGCCTAACACCACTGCGATGACAAGTACGTGTTCTTCGTCCGTGCTGCTACCCGCGCCGCTTCCACCAATGCCATGCGTAATTTCTGATTCCCTTTGCGCGTCTTTCCCGACTTTCGTTTCCCTGCGCTCTCGTTGTTCCCTTGAGCCAGCCCCGCCCATGAACACTAATGAGCGACCGACAGAAACCGGTTCATGTCTATGCCAATTTCCTCCAGGACTTGTTCCGCCGTACGCACCTCATGCCCAGCTTCTCGCAGCGGAGCGGCAATCGCCTGGTGAATCCCATCCGGGTACACCGCCTGTACGTC
>NZ_JAMCCX010000038.1 GCF_024706985.1 Alicyclobacillus sp. SP_1
GTTTCAGTGGAGATACGGTATTGGGTCGGATACCCGCAAGCTGAGTTAGTGACGATATTTTGGAAACTCTGTACTAGTTTGCTTATGGCCCCATCATCGTCATCATGGACGACAAGTGTTTCAACATCTGCGAATCGGCTCATTGCGAGTTCTTACTCCGAGGCTATGGTACCGGCGCCACCACTAAAAATGCTTTACGCGGGACAGGCGCTCAACGCCAAACAACGACGTTCGCTAAAGGAGATGGCATTCAGAACGTGGAAGTTTTTTTCGGTTGACGTGAATGCACGTACCGATTTACCCATGGACAACATCGGGTTCCAGGGGGCTCCTGCCAAAGGAGAGTATACGTCTCCAACAGATATTGCAATGTATTTGTGGAGTATCACGGCGGCTGGTCAGTTGCATATTATCTCGGGCCATTACGCTTATAAGTTGGCCAGTCGGGAGCTACAAGCCATACAAAAATTGGATAAATGGCATGGGTTTCTATTGAGTTGGTATAATACCAACAGCGGAGTAGCGATTAATGGGCCTGGGAGTGGACCGATTTCCTCGACAAGAGGTCAATTCATCTCTACAGTCGATAACGGCTGGTATGCTTCTTCCCTTATTGTCGTTCGTAATGCCTTTCCAAGATTGAAAATGGAAGCGACGAAGCTGCTTAATGCGATGAACTTTGGGATTTTCTACGACGACAATAATCAGTCTACCAACATTACGGCGGGTCAAATGTACGGGGGATACTATGCTGGGGTGGGGCCAGCATCGTTTGAGTATGGCAATCTCAATACTGACCCTCGAATTGCGGCGTATATCGGCATGGGGACTAAGACTTTACCGGGAGATGTGTGGTGGCGCACCTGGCGTACACTCCCGAGTGATTTTACATGGCAGACGCAAAAGCCCTTGGGTCCGACGATGACTTACACGGATCCTTATTCAGGCAAGCGGTTTGCGGTTGTTGAAGGGCATTATACTTATGACGGAATTACCTATGTGCCTAGTTGGGGTGGAAGTGAATTTGAGGCCTTGATGGCACCACTGGTAGTGCCGGAGTCGACATGGGGAAGATGGAGCTTTGGTTTAAACGATATCAACTACGCTCAAGCGTCCATAGATTATGCCACTCAAGCGCTGAAATACCCTGTGTGGGGGCTTTCTCCAGCGAGCGTTCCTGGTACTACTGGAAACTATGCGGCTTATGGTGCATATCCGATGGGCTCTGGCGGTACTGGTAATGCATATGAGAATACGGCCATTGCGCCGTATGCTTCATTTTTAGCACTACCATTTTTGCCCCAAGAAGCCTATAGGAATATACGGAAACTAAAGAATCTGTACCGGATTTATGGAACCTATGGATTTTATGATTCGGTTGACCCTACAACAGGAACGATAGCTCCCCGGTATTTAGTTCTGGACCAAGGGATGATCATGGCAGGAATAGATGATGCGTTGATGAAGGGTGGGCTGCAACGTTATTTTGCTGAAGACCCTGTCGGGCAGCATGACAAGCCATATTTAGAAATGGAGCATTTCTCCATTAGTCCCGTGCCTGGAATGACGCTGCATTATGGTGATCGTTAAAAAGTAAAGACACGGTTTCTCTAGCGGAAACGCATGTCTTGCCTAGAGGCGGCAAACAGAGTTCTTTGACAATGGCTGCTCTACCGTTCTATGCCTTTTCAAGACGGTGCCGAATATAGTGTTCGATAGGTCAACCATCGCAGAACTCATAGCACAGCCTGAGATGTGTGCTTCTAACCTCTTATCTGAGTCTCATAGTCAGTCACAACCTTTCCATCGTACTGTATGATTTGACCATTTTGATTCTTGTCGGACAGGATTATGTGGGTGATGATTTCGCCTGCAGCTTCGGAAGACTTGACGAATCCGCCGCGTGCACCAGCTTCCATGCCATTCAAGTCGGTCGCGATCGCGCCGGGCATGATGCCAAAAATCTGACGCTGGCTCCCAGCCTTTTTGAACTCGAACGCGTAAGTCAGGGTCATGATGTTGAGTGCCGCTTTACTCGTGATGTACGCGAGCGGGTGCCAAAAGTCAGTCGGCGAAATTGGAATCGTAACATTGACGATTTTGGCCTTGTCACTCAGAGAGGGCAGCAGATGTTGGGTGAGTTCATGCGTGCCGAAAAAATTCGTCTCCATCGTCGCGCGTAAATCTTCAGTTGTGTAGTCAAACGTGTGTTTTGTAAGATCCAGCGGCGGATGTCCAGGTTTGACACTATCCGGGATTCCGGCATTATT
This sequence comes from Alicyclobacillus sp. SP_1, assembly GCF_024706985.1. Lineage (GTDB taxonomy): Bacteria > Bacillota > Bacilli > Alicyclobacillales > Alicyclobacillaceae > Alicyclobacillus_I. Next base: position 2,271 of record NZ_JAMCCX010000038.1, read on the forward strand.
GACCAGTATATCGAGGGAATCCACCCTTGCAGATGCGGTGTGTAAGGTGTCGACATCGTTCAAATCGACCTTTATGAACCTCGCCGATATGTCTTCTGCGACGAGCTTGTCGACTGCCGCCTGACCACGATCTTCATCGCGCGCCCCGAGGAGAATGTCATAGCCGCGCTTTCCAAGATTGCGCGCGATTTCAAAACCGATTCCTTTATTTGCGCCTGTGATAAGTGCTTTCATAATGCGCCCCTTTTCGCTTTTGCTGGATATATGCTCATTATAGCGGATCGGCAGAATTTATCTCGAGAAGGCAGTTCAGCGCATGCATCGATTCTCTGACGTAAGAATCGTGCTATACTCGTCGCAATGTGATGTCTTTAGCGACGGATTGTTACGTCTACGGAAGATCGCAGGGACATCCGGTCATCAGAGCAGAAAGGAGAGCACATCATAACCATGCCGCACGCAAAGGCTGAGGATTATATAAAAAAGCACCATACAAGGATGCTTCAGGATTTGGTTGATTTTTTATCAATAACTAGTATTAGTATGGAAATCGAAGAGCGGAATGGATTGTATGAAGCAGCTGAATTTTTATCGACTCATTTGAGCGCAATAGGGATGCCGATGGTGCGGTGGATTGCGCTTGAGGACGCTGCCCCGATTATCTACGCAGAAAGACATCAAGGTTCACACTTGCCGACGATACTGATTTATGGACATTACGACGTTCAACCGCCGGGAAAACTGGAGGAGTGGTGCAGTCCGCCTTTTGCACCAGAGATTCGTGACCAATGTTTGTACGCGCGTGGAGCTAGCGATGACAAGGGGCAACTGCTGACGCATCTCCAAGCTCTGGAAGCCGTCATACAAACGGGTGGGGAATTACCCTTTAATATCAAGTTTTTGATCGAAGGCGAGGAGGAAATAGGAAGTCCTGGTCTTCTTGCATTGCTATCTCGCGTGCGCGAGGCACGATTTGTGGACATCATCGATGAGCAGGGACGGGAACATACGTTAGATTTGCAATCGGACGTGGTCGCCATTTCGGATACTCCGTTTTTGTTTGAAAACCAACCTGCTTTGTGCGTTGGAACGCGCGGGCTATGCGGCATTGAAATAACCGTACATGGTCCTGCACAGGATTTGCACTCAGGCGGATACGGTGGACTGGTGGAAAATCCTCTGCATGCTTTATCAGCGATGATTCACAGCTTACACAATGTCGATGGAAGCATAGCGGTTAATGGCTTTTACGACGATATTGCACCGGTCCCAAATGAGGTCGGAAGTCTCATACGACAGATGACTCCGCCTGAAGACCTTTTGCTACAACAACTGGGAGTTCCGGCACTATACGGAGAAGCTGGGTATACTCCGCTGGAGAGAATTTGGATACGACCGTCGCTGGAGGTCAATCGCATGTATGGTGGAGATGTAGGCGCCGCTCCCCGTACCATTATTCCAAGCGTCGCCCATGCTACAGTGACGGTACGTCTAGCGTTAGGACAAAATCCGACTCACATTGCTGATATCCTTCAAAAGCACTTAATGAGTAAAGCTCCTTCGACGGTTCGAGTCCACACAAAGCTACTCGATGAATGCAGCGCATGGATGGCTGATGTCTCCCATGTGGCCTACGCACACGCCGTACAAGCCTTAGCACATGGCTTCGGCAAAGAAGCAACATTTATTCAAATGGGCGGATCCATCCCAGTTTTAGCGCATTTTTCTGAGTACCTTCAGGCACAGGTGGTTTTGCTGGGTTTTGGCTTGCCCTCAGATAATATTCACGCTGCAAACGAGAACTTTTCTCTATCCCAGAGAGAACAGGGGTTGCGGACGCTTGTTGCCTATTATCAAACGTCATGGCCGCCTGTAGAGAAAGGATCATGCCTGTGACCAGTTCATCTTCGGAAGGAATCCGCCCATTGGGGTTACGCGAGGGAAGTATCAGTTTTTGGGGAGCTTTAGCGATTTCCTTTGGTAATATGGCTCCCGCCGCGAGCGTGCTGTTTTTACCTCAGGCCATGGCGCAGTTTACAGGAAGTGCGGTTCCGCTTGCGTTTGTCTTCGCTATGGTGGCTTCTTTTTTGACCGCCGCATCGATTTTGCACTTTGCCAGACGCTTTGCCTCGGCTGGTGCGGCGTATGCCTTCAATAGCTTGGCTTTTGGCAAGATACTTGGTTTTCTCTCCGGTTGGATGCTTGCGTTAGCCTATGGGCTTGCTTTACCGTCCAATTTGCTGGTCTTTGGCTACTTTGCGCAGGGCTTTACCCAACAGGTCTTCGGGGAACAGATTAGTTGGCTGATCTTCTCTCTATGTGGCATCGCGGCGGTTACGTATCTGGTCATACGTGGGATACGCACCTCGGCGAGAGTAGACTTGTTCCTTATTATTGTCGAAACCGCTATTGTTCTAGGGCTGGCTATAGCCATCATTGTGCAAGGCGGAGCCCATGGGAACACATGGGCCGTATTCTCGCCACATCAGTCGCCTTCATCTTGGGCAGGCATTATCTTCGGCATGTTGTACGGAGTCGGGGCGTTTGCGGGATTTGAGGCGTCCGCAACTGTGGCTGAGGAAACGAAAAATCGTTTTAAAGCGATTCCCGCGGCTATATTTACTGCTCTCATTTTAGGCGGATTGCTATACATTGTTGTTTCCTATGCGATCGCGATAGGATATGGGGTCCACGGTGGAGGTCGGTTAGCACATGCGACACTCCCCCTCAGTTCGTTGGCAATTCATTTCGTTGGGCGATGGATGGCACTCGTAGTTGATCTCGCAGGTATGATCTCTGCTCTTGGCATCTCGCTGGCGAGCGCAAACGCCAGTGCGCGTGTGTTATTTACGATGGGCCGGGATGGTGTGATTCCTCGGTGGTTTTCTCAGTTGCATCAACGTTTCGGAACGCCGCACCATGCCGCCCTCATGTTAACCGGAGTGTCCACCCTGTTGCTGTTGGCCGTGAGCTTCGTTAAAAGTCCGTATCCGGCTGGATTCAGCTATTTGGTGGAAGCGTCCGATATTCTCGGACTTTCGCTGTATGTCCTGATTAACATTGCCTGGATTCGTTTGTGGAAAAAAGACAAGCACCACTTTAACATGGGTTGGTTGGCAGGGACTCTCCCATCTGCACTGGGTGCCATTGTTATGTTCATTCCACTTGTATCGACCATCTATCCCATTCCGGCTTGGCCGCTCAATCTTGTTCTATATCTGACAGCGCTCTTTGTCTTGATTGGAGTCATCGTAGCCCTCTGGCTGAAGAAGAACAGGCCAGAAACGTTGACTAAAGCGGGTCAAGCTACCGTGTCCAGTGAATATTTATAACTCGAATCATGTCCTGCCGGCATTGGACAGTCGTCGTCCTAAGAGCCGATGCCCCAATTGAATAATCCCCCGACCTCTAAAGTAATTTTGGCATCGGCTCTAAGGGTCATCGTTCATGCGAGAGATGACCCTTGTAGTTTAGCTCCGTTTGAACAGTGAACAAATACTTACTTGACGGCAGGCAAAATAGTCAGTACACTTAGGCGCAGATTCGTCGTGAGTGTATGTCACCTAGGTAGACTTGTCAGAGAGCCCATGTGGCTCGTTGATAGTAAACCGACAGTTTTCGAAACGTTATGCCGCCCACTGGGCCCATTTCGTTTTGGGAATCGTCGGTTTTTTTGTGGCCGGGAGAGGGATACAATCCGGAAAATGTATCAAGGTAGAGAGGGAGTGTGGAATGGCCGTTGTAGTATTTTTCTTATCGGTTGCGATGTTGCTGTTAAGCGCTTTGATTCTACTGCTCCCGCGCGTTCCTCGACAGTACGTTCGCATTCATGTTGGCATAAGTGGCTTACCATCCTTCTTTGCCCTGTGGAATCTGTTAACGCAGAGAGATGTGCTGGTTATTGGCCCATGGCAATTGGATCCTCTGGCTTGGTTGACGGCGCTGTTCATATTCACGATTGGTTTTGTGGTACAGCGGTATTCTATGCGGCAGTTTCTTGGTGATCGAAACTATAAGACATATTTTGCTCTGCTCACGCTCATTACAGGTTCTGCATCCATCGCTTGGTTGAGCAACGACCTTCTCCTTATGCTCGCATGTTGGGGAGCCACGCTCGGCGGATTAACATGGCTCATTGGGCTAAATGGAGATTCCCAGGTAGCAAGAGCAGCGGCTTTGCGAGCAGGACAATTGTTTGCCCTTAATTGGGGTGTTTTGTTCCTTGCTGTCATGTGGCTTGCTCTCGTTACGGGGCACTGGCAGTTGTCTCTGGCGGTGACCAGAGACAGTCTCCTTCAGTTGGGGTCATGGAATAGGCTCGGCATATCCCTGCTGTTGGTCATCGGAGTGGCCATTTCCGCAGCACAATTTCCATTTCAACGATGGTTGCTCGATTCCGTTGTTGCTCCAACTCCAGTTTCAGCGGTTATGCACGCCGGGGTTGTCAATGCGGGTGGTATTATTTTGACGCGATTTGCTCCTGTTTTCATGGGGGACTTTGCCCAATTTGTACTGATTGTCCTTTCCGGTGTTTCCATATTACTCGGTACTGGTACGATTCTCGTCCAGGTAGATTACAAGCGTCAATTGGTTGGTTCGACCATCGCTCAGATGGGATTCATGTTAATTCAGTGCGCATTAGGGGCTTATTTAGCAGCCATTATTCATGCGGTGTTACATGGACTGTTTAAATCCGCTCTGTTTTTGCAGGCCGGGTCTGCCGCTCATCACGAGGAGGAAGTGACCCGAGCGACGGCTTCCGCCTCGTGGCGAATGACTGGGGTAGTGTTGGGCATCTTTGTGGGATGCGTGTTTTGGGCAATCGTCAGAGGGAAAGGCTATGACCTGATTAGTGCAGTGCTTCTAGGGTGGTCGGTGTCCTTTGCATGGTCACACCTCGTTGCTGTCGGAAAAGGGCGCATAGGCCGGTGGGTGGGGATTGTGGTATTCACTGGAGCACTGGCTGTATTTGGAGTTGTTCTCAGCATCTTTTATGGGCTACTGCACGCAACCGTGCCAGAAGGAATCCAACCTCACGCATTTGTGATTATTTCGGTCTTATTGATATTGCTGACTGGCAGTGTGTTTGGAGCGTGGTTATCTCGCCATCCCTCCTCGACGTTTTATGCGGTTGTATACCTTTGGCTCTTGCGATTCAGCGAACCGCATCGTAATTCGGTAGAGAGCCATCCAAGGCATCTTGTATCCACTTCAGAGTCGAGGAGGTAAAACGCGATGGATGGTACATCGGCATCTGAGCAGCGTACATCGGCACCCACTGTCCTGGACTTAGTATCTTTCGATGAAATTCACCGTTTGGCACGTTCGGCTAGTCGCGTCATTGCGCCGCTTGGACCGATGACTTCGTTTGCAGCGAGAAGTCCCTGGATGGGACTTGAAAATCAATCTTTTCACGACGTTGCGCATTGGCTTAACGACACTTGTGGTGTGGATATCTATCCAAACGCTTCGCTGTTACAGAGTGCAGTGAATAGAAGGAGAATTCAGCCCAAATTTCTTGACACAAGGCTGCGGCAGTGGTTGGACGCACAATCTCTAAAACTGCCGCGCCATCTGGCGCAACAATTTTGTTCAGCTGCATTAAAGTTGGAAGATATCTCTATATCACTCTTGGAAGACACTGAAGTACAAAAGTGCGCGCATAAGTTGAGTCGTTTGATGTCTCCAATGCCAGAGCGACGGTCGCTTCAAACCGTTAGTTTTCGTTATGACCGAGAGAAGGAATTGAATTTCCATGTGATTAAGTGGTGTAAGCTGTTTTTGAATCGGTCTGCTGCAGCTTGGACACTCCCCAATCGCAAGGAAGGATTCTATCTCGCTTGGCGCAATCTTGTTTCGCGCGATCCGGTATTGAACCGCACGCAACGGGAGCTCTTAAAAAATCTTCCGCAACAGCCGGAGGATGCTTTACGGGACGGATTACGTGCCCTTGAAATTCCAACAGTTCAAATTCAGAACTATTTAGAAGCTCACTTGTTATCTTTGCCAGGTTGGGCGGGCATGATGTTGTGGCATTCAGAACAACTCCTATTTGAGTATCTCGCCATCCGAATTTCCTTGGAATTGACATTGATGCATCCACATTTGCCTTTGCCTGAACCACAACCGGATGACCAGGCACTGTTCAGTCGTTGGATTGCACAGTGGTGTCAATGGGGCGGACTGTCGATTGAGGCTTGGTCGCAGTTATCCATTACCCAGCAGCAGGCACGCTTGACTCTCGCCTCTCAATTTGATGATTTAGTTCGTCGTCAGCTTTGGCTGGAAGCTTGGGAAGACACATACGAAGATCAGATAAAAACAATGATTTCATCGAAGAGGGTCGCCACTGGAGTAAAAGAGTCAGCTCTGGCACAACTGGTATTTTGTATCGATACGCGTTCGGAGCCGTTTCGTCGCGTATTGGAAGAGGCAGGCCCTTTTGAGACCTTGGGCGTTGCTGGTTTTTTTGGATTGCCGATTGAGACGTGTCATCTCGGTAGTTCACACAGTCACCCGTCTTTGCCGATAGTACTGAAGCCGCAGCACAAAATTAAGGAACTTGCGACTGAGAAGTCTACAAAATCTTACCAGGAACACCGGCAAGCTGCGCTGTCGATTTCGCATCTCTTCCAGGAGATGAAGCAAAATGTCTTGACCAGCCTATTGTTGCCCGAGTTTAGCGGGTCCTTGCTGGGTATGCAAATGTTACTCCGGAGCATGTTCCCGGTCCGGGCAAACCGCACGTTTCGACAACTGCGGCGTCGATGGTTGCAAAAGCCTCCTACAACGCTCTCACTTGACCCTATAGACACGGAACCAGGATTACCGATTGGTTTTTCGGATGCAGAGAAAGTGTATTATGTTCACCAATCGTTAAAAACGATGGGCTTGACGGAGAACTTTGCGCCTCTCATCGTCATTTGTGGGCATGGCAGCCGTAGTACCAATAATCCGTATGCTGCGGCCTTGGACTGCGGTGCTTGCGGAGGAGCGTCCGGTGCATTCAATGCGCGAGTTTTGGCGATGCTCTGCAACCAGGAACAAGTGAGAAAAGCTCTTGAAAATGATGGGATTCATATTCCGGAAGATACGGTGTTTGCCGCGGTCGAACACATCACAACGGTGAATGAATTACGGTGGCTCTATGTTCCGAAACTTTCAGGACTAGCACAGGAGGCATTTCGTAGGATTCAAGAAGCGTGTCCAAAGGTGCGCGAGATACTCAATAAGGAGCAATTATCACGGTTGCCTCATCTTAAATTAAAATGTGTCAACCCGAACTTCGAAATTCAACGTCAGGCCGAAGATTGGAGTGAGGTTCGTCCGGAATGGGGTTTAGCCCGCAATGCTGCATTTTTCATCGGTAGCCGCCGACTGGTCAAGGAGTGTGATTTCGACGGAAGAGTCTTTTTGCACAACTATGACTGGCGTGCGGATGATGACGGTACCTTGCTTGCCAGTATCATCGCGGGTCCCGCAACTGTGGCACAGTGGATTAACTTGCAGTATTATGCGTCGACTGTTGCGCCACATTATTATGGCAGCGGAAACAAGGCGACACAGACCGTCACTGCTGGTCTCGGTGTCATGCAAGGGAATGCGAGTGATTTGTTATCAGGGTTGCCCTGGCAATCCGTGATGGAATCGGACGAAGAGTTTTATCACGATCCGCTACGGCTACTTTTAGTCATTGAGGCACCTCATGAATATTTGGAGCGATTGTTCGACAAGGACCCCACATTCCTTCAAAAAGTAAGCAATGGATGGATGCGTCTGGCTATTATGGATCCACAGTTCGGATGGGAGAGTTTTAGCAATAAACGGTCAGCGCACCTGGATAAATCAAGGAAACGCATATCGATGTAAAACAGGCCACCGCAGTCATGCGGTGGCCTGTTTTACCATGCATATTTGTGGCCCTTTCCCGCAGTTTAGTACATAACCGTCGTCCAGCGTCAACATGTGTTCGCTGCTGGGGGATAAGTATGTCATGTGCTGCAATCTGGAGGTAAATAGCATGAGTGTTGCGAAACAGTTTGGCCTCAATTGGTTCACGACGGTCATGGGCGTAGGGATTGTCGCAGACCTAACGTATACTTCCCCTGTTCCGGTTCCGTTTCAACATAGAGTGGGGCTTCTGTTGTTTGGACTTTTGAATCTAATTTTTGCGATGGCTCTTGTCTTTTGGTTGTTGCGGTGGTTCGTGTATACAAGCGAAGCTCTGGAAGATTTTCGCCACCCGGACCGAGCCTTGTTTTATGGAGCATTAGCGATGGGAATCAACGTTGTGGGCAATGACTATCTGTTTATTGGGACACACATTTTCCCCATGACATGGGCCATTGATATCAGTAAAACGATATGGGTGGCGGGTACCGTTGTTTCACTGTTCACCGTCATAGTTGTTCCTTATTTGTTGTTTACGGAGCATACAGTCAAGCCCATGCAAGCACTGTCCACTTGGCTCATTCCAGTAGTTCCGCCCATTGTCGCAGCAGCCACTGGAGCGAATCTCATCCCGTTTTGGGGCGGACCCGACGAGCAGTTTGCAGTCACTGTGCTGATTGTTGCCATGTGTGGAGCTACTCTCTTTTTGTTCCTGATGGTCAGTGCACTCGTCTACTCGAGATTAGTCTTTCATCGACGACTGAGTGGAGAGGAGGCGCCAAGTCTTTGGGTCGAGATAGGGCCAATTGGGATGTCTATGGGAACGTTCAGCATCTTGCCTTTAAAAACGCACGATATTTTCGGCCCATACGGAAATATTTTGCACACATTCGGACTGATTTTCTCCACCGCGATGTGGGGAGTCGGTGTTTGGTGGATTGTCATTTCATCGATGCACACGCTACTGCACTTGAGCAGGCGTGGAGAAGGATTACCATTTCACATGGGATGGTGGAGCTACGTATTTCCCATTGGGAGTTTCACCAGCGGAACGTATGCCTTAGGACATTTGGCGGGTTATCCATTTTTTAAGGTTGCAGGACTTGCTCAGTTGATGCTTTTGTGGGGATGCTTTGCTATCGTATTTGCTAGGACTGCATCCGGGGTATGGCAGGGCTCTTTGCTCCATTGGAGAGATTCGGATTCAATCCGCAGGCATCACTTAGCGTATCGCCGTGAAAAAATCAAAAAAGCGCGCTGATGTTGCGTAAACTTCCAATTGGGAAAGCGGCATTGTTCGATTGTCATACATCGCATTATGGGAAATTATTGAAAAATACAAGGGTTGATTACATGTGGAATCGGAGAGCGTCCTGATCTAAAGTGTACTGAGCAGCTAAAGTGTCCTTTGCAGAAGGAGGAGTTCATCGTGATCGACCACACGGCTTTAAATGGGCAGCAGTCTCAATGGGAGGGTGCGTTTGCAAAAAACAACGACATGTTTGGTGAGGCGCCGAGTCAGGCGGCCATTCGCGCTGCAGGTATCTTCCGCGAGCACGGAGCGGCGCGGATACTAGAATTAGGGGCTGGTCAGGGTCGAGACACCTTGTACTTCGCACAGCACGGCTTTGACGTCACGGTGCTTGACTACACGAAGGAAGGGACAGAACGCATTCAGCAGAAGGCAGAAGACCATCATTTGGCGAGTCAAGTGCACGTTTGTCAGCACGATGTGCGCCACGCATTCCCCTTTTCTGAAAACTCATTTGACGCTGTTTATTCTCATATGTTGTATTGTATGGCGTTTACAACAAGAGAATTAGAAGCAATCAATCAGCATGCTTGTCGTGTTTTGAAACCTCGAGGGCTCAACATTTATACGGTGAGACATAAGGGCGACGCACACTTTGGACAAGGAGTGCATCGTGGAGAAGATATGTATGAAGTGGGAGGCTTCATTGTGCATTTTTTTGATCGCGCAAAAGTCGATAGACTGGACGAAGGTTATCACATTTTGGATGTTCATGAATTTGAAGAAGGCGGATTGCCGAGGCGATTATTTCAGGTGACGCTGGAGAAGGATTCTATCCATGAAACGAGTATTACTTGACGAGATGCTTTGGGCACAGAGGTGGAGATGGTACGAACTGAGAAGTCTGGGAGGGTGTGCTCATGGGGTACAACTTTGCTCACGTGGTCGATGAAATCGCAGAATCTGCACCCAAGCGAACCGCTGTTTACTGCGTTGACGCATCGGGTCATGTGGAAACGCTGACGTACGCGGAACTGAGGCGAGAAACCAATCGTCTAGCTAACGGGTTTGTGCGCGAGGGAATTACGCGGGGAAGTCGCGTGTTGGTCCTGTTGTCCCGTGGGATGGAACCGTACGTGGTCTATCTTGCCTTGTTAAAAGCGGGGGCGACAATTCTTCCAGGGTCCGAAATGTTGCGTGCGAGCGACATTCAGTACCGAGTTCAGAATGCGAGTGTCACCACCGTCATCGCACACGCGACGCTCACTGCAGAAGTGGATAGAATCCGCAGCGCGTGCCCAACGCTCGGCCACTATTTTTCGCTGGGTTCAAGAGTGGACGGGTGGGAAGAACTGCAGCAACTCGAGGAACTGGGAAGCGAAGATGAGTGCCGAGTGCCAACCGACGAAGAGGACTTGGCATTTTTGTCGTACACAAGTGGCACAACGGGTGGGCCAAAGGGAGTTATGCACGGCTATGCCTGGCCGCGCGAACATCTCGCAGTAGCAGGAACCTATTGGTTCGACGCACGACCCGGAGATGTCGCATGGGCGACCGCTGGACCGGGGTGGGCCAAGTGGGTTTGGAGTCCGTTTGTCTCTATTTTGGGGAATGGCGCGACTGCGTTTGTTTATCAGGGCCGATTTGAGGCCACCACGTTTCTAGAGCTCATGGAACGTCACAAAGTCACCTTGTTGTGTGCAACGCCCACGGAGTATCGCTTGATGGCCAAAGTGCGCGACATCTCGTCTTACCACCTCCAATTGCGATCCGCTTGTTCTGCGGGGGAACCGCTCAACCGCGAAGTCATCGATACGTTCCGGCGCGAATTTCAAGTGACCGTTCGGGACGGGTACGGACAAACCGAAAACAGCTTGCTCGTCGGAACGCTGCTGGATATGGAGGTGAAACCGGGATCGATGGGAAAACCCTTTCCAGGCATGCGTGTGGAAATTGTCGACGACCAAGGCAGCGTAGTCCCGGTTGGTGAAACTGGGCACATTGGTGTGCACAAGTCGTTTCCGGCGCTCTTTAAAGGCTACCTAAATGACCCGGAGCGCACCGCTCGCTCCTTCCTCGGGGAGTGGTACATCACGGGTGACAAAGGTCGCAAAGATGAGGATGGGTACATCTGGTTTGAAGGTCGGTCGGACGACATCATTATCTCGGCGGGATATACCATCGGTCCGTTTGAAGTTGAAGATGCTCTCGTAAAGCACCCGAAGGTGGCGGAGTGTGCAGTGATTGCTGCTCCAGACCCGGAGCGAGGCCATGTGGTGAAGGCTTACGTCGTCCTTCGCGACGCTGCAGATGCCGCAGACCCAAATTTGGTCAAGGCGTTGCAAGAGCACGTCAAAACTCTGACCGCACCCTACAAATATCCTAGATTAATCGAGTTTGTAGAGTCGTTGCCGAAGACAAACAGCGGTAAAATTCGACGAATTGAGCTGCGGGCACGGGAGACGATGTCCTAGGCGACTGCTCACGTCGTTCTGTGTAACCATCGGTTGCGGCTCAGTAAGAGTTCTTGTCGGTTGACGGTCTGGGGTTTCTCGTATCTTTTCGAGGCATGCCCATGTGCTGGAAACGCAGAGCTTCTCTGTAGAGGGAGAGGATGTGTCGAGGGCGCGGGGGCTCAGACCCGGATTGCGTGCGCAGAGCAAGGAAGTCTGGCACATCTAAGTTTTTGCGTGCTTGATTGCAAGAGAAACAGGCGCACATAAGATTCTTTGGATGAAATCGGCCACCTTTGGACTCGGGGATGATGTGGTCTACGGTTTCTGCATCGTCCCCGCACCATACGCATTTTCCGCGGTCGCGTCGGAAGACGGTGGCGCGGTATTCTTTTTTGTGGATGGCACTGAAGCGCAGCCGGATGGAGTGGTCGTCCAACCACACGGCGTTGCCATAACCTACTTCTTCTTCGGCTCGCGCAGGTGTGCAGGGAGTGAGGATGGCGCCGCTCGAGTCGAGAACGCGTATTTTGCTGGATTCGTCGAGCGGATGGCCGCACTGAGGGCAGTGGAATCGATGTGACTGTAGGGTCGACATGGACCACATGGCGCTGCATTTGGGGCATCTACCGTCATATCTTCGTCGTCGCGCCATGTGGTCACCTCGTAGATGAAGACTCTCCATTATATTTTACAGACTTTCGCGCAGATTGCGACAGATTTCTGCGTTTCTGAGCCCATCTCGTTTTGCGAAGCAGGTATAATAAAAGATGAAGCTCACCCCTTCGACCGCCGAAAGAATCTTCGGACACGGGGTCGAATGAGTTTTCGGCGGATATTACCCAAAGGAGTCCTGTTCATGAGTGGAGAGATTCGCGTTGGCATCATTGGCTGCAATGGGATAGCACGAGGAAAGCATTTG
>NZ_JAMCCX010000039.1 GCF_024706985.1 Alicyclobacillus sp. SP_1
AAAGGCAGACGGACAATGCTCATCAATCTTCCTTTTTGTCCCAAATTGAATTCGGATCGCTTAAGTTGACAGCATTGGCTGTAAGCCCCCATCCTATCGACCCGATTCGGACACATACCCGGAGTAGCAGTGGAGGCTCTATTACGCCTCCAGCCAAAACAGTCGTGAAGTCAGCCAAGCAGAAAACGTCCAACGAGACCAAAACCAGAGGAGCAGAGACAGACAACCGCTCTAAAGCACATAGAGATTCCTCCACGACCGAATCGGAAACGGCTCAAAATCAAACCAGCAAGGTGGCCCAGACATCTCGCTCAGATGCGTCGCAGTCAGGGAGTACAAACTCAGAACCTGCGCTTACGGGCACAACTCAGAATTCGGAAAACATCGGATTCGCACCGGTTCAAGGTGGCAGCATAAAACTTCTGGCGCAGGCCCCGAAAAACGCGGGTACGTTGTCGGCCTCCGTCATACAATACGGGAGTTTACCCGAAACGACGAGTAGCGGCACAGTCGTCAAAATTCCCGGCGCAGGCCCCTTTACACTGCCGACCTTGACCAGCGGAACTTACCTATACCTTCCACTGAAGCACGGTGTACTGTGGGCGGTCATCCCGCCGACTACGGAATCAATCAGCGGATTGGTCGGAGAAGCGTACGAGCGTACCCCCATTTTCTATACAGCTTACCGCAACATCAACACGGCAGAAACGCTGGCGATAGACAATCCTCAAAACGGGACCACGAACGCCGCATCCATGGCGGGTCATCCTTCAATGGACCCAATGAGTCAAACCGCCCAGCCATCCGACGTCAGGTCAGCCGCACAAGCGAACCAAACTGCTTCGGCCAACACGGCCACCCAATCGCTGCAGACCACTTCGTCCAAGAAATACGCGCCGGACAGTCCGTTCGGAGAAACCGAGTTGCTCGGAGAACTGCCCAGGACTACGCCTCCGACTGAATCATGGAGAAAGCAGTCTCTCAGTTGGTTCCATCCCAGGCAGGAAAGTATGCAAAGAGCATTGCAACCATTTGTTCAACCAGGTCGTGTCAACACGAATAGCCAAGCGGGGGAGCGCGGCGCGCGAGACGTACAGTTGAAAAGCTTTTACCGAATTTACCATGGGGCCTTGTTCGTCATCGCATTCCACAAAGACAACCAAACCCTGAACGAAGTCGTTCAGTGGAATACTCGTCGCAACACACTCACGCCACTTGCCTGGTTGCCGAATGGCGGGGATGCGTTCAGTTGGCTGGCCGTGAGCCAGAGTGCCTTGTACGATGAGGTACGACACGTTCGCAAAAGTGAGCCCACCGCGTTCCGAGGACACCAGGAATATATCAACTTGAAAACCGGCCATATTCACCCTATCCAACTAGGACATTGGTCGGACGGCGGTGTGGGCGCAGGGAAGTCCCTGGCTTTTGAAGTCGACGACTCAAGCAATTGGGAACTCTTTACGCCAAGTTCAGTAGCCAACCGTTTACTCTCGAAGAATGACGTCCAGACTAGTCACTAGACTGGACGAGGAGAGATGCCCGATTGTCGCTACTCACATTGATTCAACACGCCACAATTTATAGTCCAAAACCGCTTGGACAAAAAGACATTCTCATCGGCGGGAGCGAAATTTTAGCGATTGGAGACGACTTGAGCATTCACGGAAGTCTTCCGAATTTGCGAACGGTCGACGCTTCTGGTCTCCTCCTGTTTCCAGGCCTTATCGATCAGCACGTACACATGGCCGGAGGCGGCGGCGAAGGCGGCTTCCACTATCGCACACCAGAAATTTCTCTCAGTCACGTCACGACTGCGGGTGTGACGACGGCAGTCGGGGTACTCGGGACAGACGGGGTGACCCGCTCCACCCGTGAGCTTTTGGCTAAAGCACAGGCATTGGACTACGAAGGGATTAGCACCTACATATACTCGGGCGCTTACCAGGTACCTACACGTACCATCACTGGCATGCCGCGCAGTGACATCGTGCTCATTGACAAAGTCATTGGGATTGGCGAAATTGCCATTGCCGACTCGCGCTCCAGCCATCCGAGTGAGCGCGACTTGGCCGAACTGGCAAGCGAAGCACGAGTCGGAGGCCTGCTCGCAGGTAAAGCTGGCGTACTGCATCTGCACGTGGGAGATGACGACGAGAGGCTGCAGATTTTGTTTGAATTGATTGAGAAGACGGAACTGCCTCTGTCCACGTTTGTGCCTACTCATCTGAACCGCAACCCAGACTTGCTGAAAGACGCTGTGCGCTATGGCAAACGAGGTGGACTTGTAGATGTGACGTCAGGCATCCGCCCCGATGAACACGACCACGTGTCCGTGAAGCCCTCCAAAGCCATTCGCCAGCTCTTGGACCAAGGTGTTCCTGCTTCCCGCATTACCATGAGTTCAGACAGCAATGGAAGTTCTCCAATTTTTGACGATCGCGGTAAGATGACCGCGATGGGCATTGGCTCGATTCGCACTCTGTGGGAGGAAGTCGTCGACACGATAGTTCAAGAAGAAATTCCACCCGAGACCGCTGTCCGCTTTGTTACCGAGCACGTAGCCCGGGTATTGAAACTCAGCACGAAAGGAAAAATCAGAGCAGGCTATGACGCCGACCTCTTGCTGACCGATGGGCAATACCGAATACAGCACGTCTTCGCAAAAGGTCGACATGTCGTCGAAGATGGAAAAGCAATCGTTTTTGGCACCTTTGAAAACATTGAAGATGTTCCCGGTTCACCCGACAGCAAGACAAAAACTGGCGACATATCGCCCGAGCGAGGCCGTACGATGTTGTCTCCCGACGAGGACGACGAAGACGATTTTCCAGACCCGGACGAGCGCCAAGCCAAGAGCCGACGTCGCAACTACTGTTGTTGACAATCCCCGGTTTCTGGAGTACTCCTCTTAAGGCATAAGCGGTGTGGCGGCTGACACTCAGCCGCCGTATCGCACCATCTGTAACACCTCTTCACGACGCTTGATGTCTTCTGCAAACTCGCCGCGTGTAGCAATCGTCAATGTTTTGCTTCCCGGTTTTTGAATTCCTCTCATATTCATACAGAGATGCTCCGCGTCGACGACGACCATCACTCCCCGTGGGTCCAACCCACGATGCAGTGTATCCGCGATTTCGTTCGTCATCCGCTCCTGAACTTGGGGTCTCTTTGCAACTGTGTCGACTAAACGAGCAAGTTTCGAGAGTCCTGTGACCGTACCGTGACTCGGCAAATAGGCAACATGCGCACGCCCAAAAAACGGCAACAAATGATGTTCGCACATTGAATAAAATGGAATATCTCGAACAAATACAATTTCGTCATGCTGTACATGAAACCGAGCAGAAAGTTCATTCGCAGGATTTTTATGAAGTCCAGCAAATATCTCCTCATACATCCTCGAGACGCGTGCAGGCGTGTCGAGAAGACCTTCCCGGTCTGGATTTTCTCCGACGGCCTCTAAAATCATACGCACTGCTGCTTCAATTTTTGGCTTGTCCACGTATTGAACCGATTGTGTTTCAACTGTTTCTTCCGTCAACGTCGCCAGCGTCTCAAAATGCGCATCGCGATTGGTGTTTTTTAACATGATATCATCTCTCCCTATGCCCGCCTTGTTCCAGCGGTATTCGGAACTTGTTCGCTAGCAACGATGGTACTTGTGTCTGTATCGAGTCTCTCTTCGCATTATACCCTTATCTGCTCTCGGGCCAGCTACCTATCCACAAAGGCGAGACATACCCCACCCTGTTCTACGAAAGAAGACGCCACTGCGTTCACCTCTCGGAATGCGTTCGCGAGACACGATACACCTCTTCTGCAGACGTGGCGACATGAATGTGATAGAGTCGGTGGTGCTGCGCAAAACTTAACGCCCCATCCCCACCCACATAAAAATCGACGCTCGGATGCATGCTTGCAAACTCGTCGAGTACCGACAATACTTGGTCGTCCTGTTCAAACGGCGTCCATGTCGAGGCAGACAGCGCCACGCGAACTGGCCGCAATCTCAGTACCGCTTCCTCAATCGCCCCGGGTGCTGGCGAGGCACCGAGGAAGAGCGTCCGCCAACCAGCAAGCGACGATTCAATCAAGAGCATGTGCAAGGGTATCTCGTGACGTTCATAAGGAAGACACGAAGCGAGTAAAAGTGGCCAAGCTGGCTGTTCGCGAAGCTCACCACGCACTTGCACAAGGAAATCGCGAACCGTGATGGAGGCAATATGCTCCTGGTATTCACTCCATTGACCGCTTTCCCACAAGCGTCCTATTTCCCGTAAAAATGGTGTGAGAATCCGGTGCATTGTCTCCGTGATTCCATACTGCTGCGAACATCTCTGAAAAAGCGCAGCCATCTCCCCTTCCCTAGAGCCTTCGCCAAGTTCAATCAAGCGATGGACAATTCTTTGGAGAGAGGGCTGCTGAACATTGGCATCAAAATCTTGCAAAGCTCCGAGATCGTCCGTCGGGAGATTGGCTGACCTCACTGCCAATGCTGCATTTTTTACAGAATAACCATTCTGAACAAGTTCCTGTACTTTACTCAACAATTGAACGTCCTCTGCCGTATAGACTCGGTAGCCATTTTGCAAACGCCGCGGCTCAATAATCTGATATCGCTGCTCCCACTTGCGAATGAGTTGTGTGGTCAATCCTGTTTGGTCGGCCACTTGACGAATGCTGTAGTAGCCTGTCTCGCTTCGCACGGCATCTCTCCTCCCCGACACTCGCGACATAAATTATCACCCATCTGCGGGCTCTACTTGGTCCATTCGGACAAGGCACCACCCGGTCTCAATCCATAGCTCTGACGAAGTCTCTCGAGCGCGCTATCTCGTGCAACCTTGACATCAACTATAGGCGCTGGATAATCCGGAGCAACCTCTTCCCGACACGGTTTGGACAGCAACCATGGCGCATGAATAAATTTGTCTGGTACACGCGACAGTTCTGGCACGTAGCTGCGAATAAAATCGCCATGCGGGTCGTACAGTCGGCTTTGGCGAACCGGATCGAACATTCGAAAATACGGTTGTGCATCCGTTCCGACGGACGCAGCCCATTGCCACCCTCCAACATTCAAGGGATGGTCGTAGTCGAGGAGGTGTCTCGCAAAATAGCGTTCCCCATCCCGCCAGTCTATGCCCAGTTGCTTTGTGGAGAAGGACGCGACCAACATGCGCAGACGATTCGACATGAAGCCCGTGCTATTCAACTGACGCATGGCTGCATCAATGATGGGAAATCCGGTTTCACCATGGAAAAACGCGCGCCTTTGGTGTTCGTCCGCAGGATATACGAGCGGGCGCCGCGGTCTGTGCAAGGGTTGCGCCGCGCTTTCCGGATGAGCATCCATGAGATGATAATAAAAGTCGCGCCAAGCTAACTGCCTGGAGTACGCCTCTGCAGAAATACTTTGCGTGCGGGACAGTGTTTCGAGCACAGCATACACCCAACGAGCAGACAAGGTCCCCGACCGAAACGCGTAGGATAGACGCGAAGACCCTCCACTAAGGAGATGACGGTCTTGCGCATATGCAGACAGCCCATTTTTCACAAACGACGCAAATGCGGTCAATG
Source organism: Alicyclobacillus sp. SP_1 (assembly GCF_024706985.1). GTDB lineage: Bacteria > Bacillota > Bacilli > Alicyclobacillales > Alicyclobacillaceae > Alicyclobacillus_I. The sequence goes on from NZ_JAMCCX010000039.1 coordinate 5,581, forward strand.
CCGCTTTTTCGCTGTATGTCTCTACCTCTCCTGGCGCAAAGTCCAGCAGTTCTTTCGGGATTGTCCGAAATGCGCGGTCTACATGCTTCAGCATTTCGTCCGGCAGTGCCTCGAAACGCTCTGACCCGAGACGGCATACAGCCTCTGCTATAGGTCGCTTCGGTGCACTTGCAAACCGATGATAGAATGGAGAAAAGCGCACATAACTGCTAGGTTGTCCAGACCCGTCCCGTTGTGGCATCAAGTCAGAGAGGCGCGTAATGGTTCTTTCTTCGGGCTGATGAACCTCCACACCAAAACGAGCAACCAACGCCGTGACCGCGGCATCCCTCGTTTTCGCATACGGAGTGACGTCGCGAGCAAAGACCAGATGTCGCGCGCGGATAGCCGCGCAGACCGCTGGAACGACATTAGCGGGATCGCCATAAAGCACATGCAGCGAGATACCAAGCCGCTCCAGAGACTGCGAGAAAGCCAAAACGCTGGCCACAAAGGCTCGACGTTGCGCCAACGACCGCGTGGTGTCGCCGATTTGCTTTGGATGCAACACGACAATCGGAACAATGTTCTCTCTAGCAAGAGAGCATGCACACTCCAGAGCTGGGTTGTCGAGTAAGCGCAAATCCCGCCGCAGCCAAACGACGGTATCAATCATACGCGTTCCTCACTCTCCAAGAGGTTACCACCCTTCTATTGTACAACGATTGTACAGGGTATGTATAGTAACGGAACAAAAGAGCCTTCGATTTCCCGAAGGTCGGCGGAAGGAGAACGAAACGATGTCCGAATGTCGCCTGTGCACAACGGGCCAACGAGGCTTCATTGTCCATTTTCCATCGGAAGAAACGTGCGGAAAGTATTCTTTGCGCCAGCAGGCAGACCCTTACGCTTACCACCCAATGAATGAAAAATCCGTGTGGTATGAAGAAAAACTCTTTTACAAGAACTTCGACTTTTGGCGCGAGGTCAATGCGGCCGACTCATGGATAGTGGAAGCTGCGCGTTGGGACACCGCTGGGCCAGTTTCAGAAGGCACTGCCCATTGGGCCGTTCTTCAGCAACAAAGACCAGCTTGGTGGGTGCGCGATGTGATTGACGAAGAGCGAATTCGGATGATGATGCAGCCCATTGTCGACCGCTCGGACAACTCCATTCTCGGCTACGAGATGCTGGCGCGAGGCGTTGATTTGAACGGAGGAACCATCTCGCCTCTGACCCTCTATGAAGCCGCTCGCGCGCAGGAGGAAATGTTCCGGCTCGACCGCGCTTGCCGCATTGCTGCCATCCGCGCGGGCGCATCGCTCCCAGTCGAGCAGTTTATCTTTGTGAACTTTATACCGACGTCCATTTATGTACCGGAACACTGTTTGCAGACGACCATTCAGGCGGCCGACAAGGCCAAAGTTCTACACACGCAAGTCATATTCGAAGTCGTGGAGACAGACTTTGTAGAAGATTTGCCTCACCTTAAGTCCATTCTCCAGTACTATCGGTCACAAGGATTTCGCTATGCCCTCGACGATGTAGGAGAAGGTTTTAATACTTTGGAACTCATATCCCAACTCGAGCCGGACGTCATCAAACTTGACCGAAAATGGGTCAGTCAGATTGGCCACTCCTCTGAAAAACAGGAAACCGCCATGAGCATTCTCAAAGCAGCTCAGGCGGTAGGGGCCATTCCGCTGGCGGAAGGCGTAGAGACCGAGAGTGAAGCCGAGACGCTCCGCACCATGGGATATGCATGGCAACAGGGGTATTACTATGGGCGCCCGGATTGGGCGCCGCAAACCTCGCTTCAGTGGACGAGAGCGCACGACCCCCGCTCTGTGGACAAACCTTGACAGCAGCCACAACGGTCTGCAACGTTTCCATACAGTTACCGCAGTAGCGACAGATAGATTGGTCATCCTCCACCGGTCACAACGGTCTGTAACGTCTCTATACAGTTACGACAGTAGCGTCCCCTGCTCGCCTCGACCTTCCGTCGACCGCGGTGCAGGTTTTTTTGCGGTCAGAACTGCCCATGTGCAGTCCACTACGTACCTCGCCGCATCTTCCACGGCAGAAAAGTAATTATGGCCTTCCCCGTCTTTCAAATTTCCCAGAGAGAGAAGATGCAAAAACGTGTGGGCCGCTAAATATGCGTTGTCTGCACATACTTCTCCATCTGCATTGGCCCGCTCAATCGCATCGGCAAGACGCTTGGCCAGCCGCTCTTCCGCTTCTTGCATGCGGCGAATCTGTGCCTTGCTCAACATGGGCTTCGCCTCATGCATTAAGGTGGTAAATTCCAACCGAGTCTGTTCTACCCGCAGTCGCGCCAAGGTGATGTTGTACAGGCGTTCGTACAGAGACTGCTCGCGCCGCAATAAATCCTCCGTGCGCTCTTCAATCAACGCCATCAACTGCACGATGGAGGCGGTGAACAGACTCGATTTGTTTGCAAAGTGATAGTAAATGCTGGCCTTCGTCAAATTGCACTCGCGTGCCACCATCTCCACACTGACGCCTTCATAACCAAGGTCCATAAAGAGGTTCGCTGCATGCGTTAAGATGCTGTTCGCTGTTGGTGTTTCTCCCGCTTGCTGCTTAGGCCGACCGGGGCGCCGGCGTAAAGAGACCGTCACCGAAGATACCTCCCTGGAGCCGTCAGTTCAATCCATTCCACAAAAAAATCATTTTCACCCCAGTTTACTGCAAAGAGTCCCGCTTGTGAAGTAAGCAGACTCCTACGTGTGAATTCGCGGTTCATGTCAACGCACGACTCAAGAATGGGCCAGACACCGTACAGTCACCGGGTCACGGCGACCCGTAGAAGCATGGAATGAAGGAGCACCCCATGACCTCTTGGCGCGAGGTCTATAAACTTTCCCATTTTGCATAGACCGCGAAGTCGTACAAGACTGACTGGAGCAAACAAGCGTGAGACATTCAAGGAGGGGACCATGATACCATGCTCTACGTTGCCCTTGGAGATTCTATTACGGCTGGAGAAGCTGCCAGCGCACCTCAATTCACCTACACTCATCGATTGGTAAAACGCTTATCGGCCACATGCCAAAAGAGCGTTTGTGGCGAGGTCTTAGCAGAACCCGGTTTCACTTGCCAAGCCCTTCAGTCGGCTGTCCTGGAGAACTCGTCGACCGTCTTGTCTGCCGCAGGCACTGTCACCATTTGGGTCGGAGGAGACAACCTGATTGACGCCGCTCTGCAGTCTCTTTCCGCTGTGCAAAACGGATTACCAGCGGCCGCAGTGCGCAGCAAGGGCGGTTCCTTGAAACAAACTCTTGCGACAGCCGTACGACACTCGATTTCAGGGTATTCCACGAGTTTGGAAACGTTAGTCCGACACATTCGAAGCGTATCTAAGTGCCGCGTGGTTCTTTGCGGCCAATACAACCCATTTCCAAACAGTCCCCTGGCGACCGCCGCAATTGGCACTTTAAATCAAGCCACGGCGACCATTGCGACATCCACCGGATGCGCATTTGCCGCGACGGAACAGTGGTTTGCCGGTCGCGAGCGAGAACTCATTGCCGGATATCGGAATGGCCGAGTCGAAGATGTTCTCTCTCTACACGTACCTCCTGTGCATCCAAATGACCGCGGGCATCAAGTCATCGCCGAGGGGCTCTATCCATTCGTGGCACCACTGTGATGGACATCGCATAGCCTACAGCGAGAGACAGATGCCGTGGGAGGTGCTTGTTCTTTGTTTTCTATCGCCGTAGCCGCGCTCAGTCTTCTTCAAGACTTCACCCTTGCCAGTGGATATATCAATCAGTCGTTTCCACAACCACTGAGCAAAGAAGAAGAAACCCTGTATTTCGAACGCTGGAAAGCTGGCGACCGCGAGGCACACGATGTCCTCGTCAAGCACAATCTGCGACTGGTCGCTCATGTTGCCAAAAAATTCGATTCATCCACCATCGACCAAGATGATTTAATCTCCATCGGTACGGTCGGACTGATTAAGGCAGTGGACACTTATCAGCCTAGCAAAGGGACAAAATTTGCTACCTATGCTGCGCGCTGTATTCAAAACGAGATTCTCATGCAATTGCGCACACAAAAGAAAACACGAAAAGATGTCTCGCTGTACAGCCCCATCGGAACCGACAAAGAGGGAAACGATATTGTCATTGCCGACGTCTTAGGGTCGGACGCCGACGTGACCGAAGAAGAGGTCAGTCGCAGATTGGAAATTCTGTCTGCCATGAAACTTTTGGACATTCTCGACGAGCGCGAGCGCCAGGTGATAGAACTGCGTTTTGCACTGATTGATGGACGCGAGTGGACACAAAATGAAGTGGCAGAGCGATTGAACATTTCGCGCTCTTACGTTTCCCGGCTCGAGAAACGTGCATTGTTAAAAATGTTTCACCAGTCGCAGGAAGGCAAACAACGCCGACAAAGCTTGAAGTACCGCCGCATTCATCATGGATAGTAGCCCACGACTTGGCATTGGTTGACCATTGCTGAACAGGCCCTCACGCGATACCATAGGGAAGTCACTGAATGAGTTGGAATTGGCCTCGTGCCGTCCAAGCCGCGTGAGGAGTTCACTGTCCATGTACTCATTTCGAAAACGGAGATTGCCCGTCCGCAGTTGGTTGATACCGCTGCTACTCATAGCATTATTTGTTTCTGCCGGGATTTTTGATTATCAGCGTCAAAACGTCACCGTTCATGTCTTGAGCCGCTCGATAGACTTGGCGGACATACGAGACATTATGCTTCAGCCAGTCAGCCAAGCGGACCAAGCTCAAGGGCAGTACACCACTTTGAACGGTCGCGAAGCGATTTTGCAACTTCTCAACATCCTGGACGAATCGAAGTTGGTCCATAGCCCTGCCAGTCTGGAGGCGCCTATCTTCGACACAGTGTACGTCTCTGCAGACTCATCTGGGATGATGTCCATCGGCTTGGCTGTGAACACCGCCGAACCAAAACGTCCATATCTCGTGTTTGACGGAAAGACATTTCTGGCTTCGCCTTCTTTGATTCCTACCATAGACCAATTGATTGCAAAGGCCAACGCATAAGAAGGACCATGAGAACATGCTGCGCCACGCATCGTTTGACTAAGAGAGATTACCTGTATGGGTTGGCCAATTTCCGAGCGTGACGACCACATTGACTTTTTGTCCATGCCGGAGAATGTTTAGCGTCAATTTTTGTCCTGGAGCATCGTGATTAATGATGTTGGTCAGCTGCTCAATGGTCGTGACCTTTTGACCATTGACTCCGACAATGATGTCTCCATTCCCCTTGAGACTCGAGATTTGGCCATTTTCCGCCGCACTGTTGGCGCCACTGTCTCCCCGGAGTCCAGCCCTCTCAGCGGGACTGTGGGGAGATACTGCTTCCACATAGACGCCGTATCCGACGGGTAGCTGCAGTTGGCTCTGCAGATAGGAATTAATATCAATTCCAGCAATGCCTAGCCACGCATGTTGCACTTGACCGCCGCGAAGAAGCGTCGGTAAGAGCCGCTCGAGGCGGTCAATCGGAATGGCAAAACCAATACCCACCGAACCTTCAATCGGACTCTCAATGGCCGTGTCAATCCCGACTACCTGACCTGCCGCATTGAGCAGCGGGCCACCAGAGTTGCCCGGATTCAAAGGCGCATCTGTCTGAATCAAGCCATCCATCACGTGACCAGTGGGCATAGGCATCGAACGATTCAACCCACTCACAATCCCGAATGTTACACTTTCTGTCAACTGAAACGGATTGCCGATGGCAATGACAAATTGGCCGGGCACAAGTTTCGCAGACGTCCCGAGAACCAGTGGTGCACGTCCCGCAGGTGGAGTGATGTGAACAATCGCCAAATCGTCAATTTTGTCTTTGCCGATGACCGTTCCTTGATAATTGTGGTGGCCAAAGGTCACGGTGACGGTAGGTTGACCATTGACCACATGGTCATTCGTCGCAATATCACCGTTGTCATTGATGAGAAAACCGGTGCCAATGTCCTCCTCTGCTCCAGTCTTACTCGATCCGTCCGATATGGCCGTGATGGTGCAGATGCTGCGTTTCACCGAATTATAGACGGCCGTGATTTGATTCGCCGAAGACCCCACCATGGGCAGGCCAGAACTGTTCGTTAGGCCATTCCCGGCATTCGAAGCACCTGCCGTACTTGGGCTGCCTGGCACCGGGGTGACATATTCCGGTCCCACCAACTGCGTGGGACGGGAGACCGAGACCCCCGTCACCACTCCCACTCCAAACACCACAATCAGCGAGAGTGTCAACAGTGCCGCCATGGAACCGCTTCGCCCGCCTCGCCGCGGACTATCTCGCCAAAATTCCTCATCTCTGAACTTCCGCCCCATCGGAATGCCCCCTCTGTGCGGACATCAAACCCGTTTCACGCGGGCGGATGTCATCAAAATAGCTGTGAATTGCTTCTTCCCATCTGCTCAGTTCCGTGCCGCCGGACGCATCAGTCTCCGTCAAATCCTGCAGTTCCCGAAGCCAACTCTCCTGCACGTCCGACCAACAGGAGACAGCTGCGGCTTTGGCGGCAGCAAAGACGCTTTGCGACATCCGTTCGATCTCGCTGCGAACCGACTGCATCATCCCTGGTTCCGACGCCGCCAACATATCCGACTGACCACTGCCTTCAAAGAAAGACTTGGCATTACTAAAATGGCGAAATTCCTTCTCAACATCTGCCGTATCGAGTGCAGCGCGAAGATGGGACCAGTCTACCAACTCAGACGGGAACACCAACTCTTTGTCTCCAAGAAGGGGCTGCAATTCTTTCTCCAAAGCCGCGCGCGTACGATTCATTTTCTGCTGTAGCGCCAACGGCAACGCTCCGGCCACCCGCAGAGCGAACGTCCGCATTTCCATATCCACTTGGCCTTCCAACATTTGCACAAGTTCCAGAGCCGCTTCCTTCAATGCCAATTTCGGCGCTACATTGCCACGAAACCGCCCTGGATAAAAGGCTTCTCGAAACAATCCAGCAAACCGCAGCCGAATGCGTTCTCCGATATGAAATTGTAACTCGGTCCACTCTTCCGACAGCACGCGAAATTCTTGCTCCAAGTCCGATGAGTCGGACGACGCATCAGACTTTAAGAAAGCGATGCCGTCTTCAATCGCGGCGGCCAACGCCGCAGCATCGGCAAGAGCCGCAGAGGCGAGTGTCTTCTTCCGCAACAACTCCGCTTGGAGCGACTGACCGACGAAGGACAGAGTGCGTTCCACTGCATCCTCTTGCATCTGTTCTCGCGAATGAATGGCGAACTCCTGCAAGTCAGCTGCCAATGCCGGAATCCCCGACTGTTCGAGAAGTTGGTCTACAGGCGGAAGCGGTTGTTCTGCGGACAGATGAAGGCGCTGGCGTACCAACTGCTCAAACGCCGCACTGGACGCAGACGCGTCGCCCTGTGCATTGGCGCCTGACAACCCTGCGTCATGGGATGCCAGTTGCCGAGCAGCCAGGGCAATTTGACTGGACACTTCATAGATACGCGGACGGCGAATGCCAAGCTGCAACAGTTCCTCTTCCACCCGCTCCCGGACCGCTTGGCGTTCCGTTTCGGAACGAGCGAGATCGACCGCATTGATGACAACAAAGAGCTTGTCCGTGCCCATGACATCTTGAACGCCCGCCAACTGTTGCAAGAAATTTTTATCCGCCCGCGAGAAGGCGTGCGTGTAGTAGAGGACAAACAGAATGGCGTCAGCCTCGCGCATGTAAGAGAACGCGACCTCTGTGTGCCGACGATGAATGGAGTCGACGCCTGGCGTGTCGACAAACACAAATCCTTCCGGTATCTGCCCGCCGGGCACGGATACAGTCACATCCGCCAAATAGCAGGCATAGCGCTCATCGGCCGTATACTTTTTCATCTCTTCCTGCGATGTGCGCCAGTCACTTCCTAGACGCGGGGCCATGTCTTCATAGCCAGCAGCAACGGAGCGCAAAAAAGCATACGCCGGGCGCGCGGAACTACTCAGTTTTGCCCCAGACAGCTGATTGGCGTAGGCCACCGCCGCCGACAGCGACCCTGCAGAGTGACCCAAGCGCCGCAGCGCACCGTCCACATCTGACCAAAGCTCCGATTCATCTTTAGCTCGAATGCGCAATTTGTCCCCGCTCGTCACTTCAATCCGCGTGACCGCAGCCGTTGTGGGATTCGGCGAGACCGCCAACAAGGGTTCTCCCATGAGCGCATTGAGGAGAGACGACTTTCCTGCCGAAAACGCACCAAAGACTGCGACCAGCGCTTGCTGTTGCTCAATTCTCGCCTGTAGTTGGCGCAACATGGTCACTTGTGAGGTCGCGCCGCTGAGAGGCTCGACGAGAGCCAGCGCGGCCTCTAGTCGATCTCGATACGATGACCCACCTTTCGTCTGTTGACCCGTCACGGAGAGACCACCTCCTCTTCTGGAGTCCAGAGATTCATCCAGTCCTCCACTTCCGTCTCAATCCGCCTATGCACGTCCATCCATTCTTCAAGTGCTTTGAACTCAGCTTGAATCGTCACCGACTCGTCTTCATCCGGTACCGCCTTCGCCGACTCCACATCCATAGCCCGACGCCGAAAGTCATCGAAGACGGCTTGAACGCGCGCAGTCATCTGACGGCGAATGGCCGAAACTACGTCACGCACGAATTGATATCCGTACTCTGCCGACACCAGGGCGCCAGACTTCACCTCCGCCGCGACCATCTCTTCAGAGATAGTCATCTCCAAACCATCCAACTCGACGTCTGCAAATTCCAGCCATTCCGCATGTTCCTGCAAAAAAACGCGCACCGCGGAGCGCACGGGCCAAAACAAATTCTTTTCGGCATGTTCTATCAACTGCGAAACGAATTCATGCAGGCGAGTTTGCCTCTCTTGCGCTGTTTTTTCGGCTTTGCCAAACCACCCCACATGAAATCCAGGCAACAAGCTCTCAATATAGCGGCGCCCCAACTCCGCCGTCTCGTAAGGCGTAATCTGAGCTAACTCGACCACTCTCTTGACGTCCGAAAACTGCTGTGCAAAAAGTTCCTCGATATTTCGCAAGCGTTCTGCTCGTTTTGCGGCCCATTCGCTCTGTTGATCTTGCCGCTCCTGTAGCCATGCAAGTGCTTCGTTGACATCGTTCGGGACAACCCCGAACGCCGTTTGCAACTGCTCTGTAGCTTCTGTGACTTCCTCTTCATGCCGCTGCCGAACCAGCTCTCGAATCAACAGACGAACCCTGTTCCGCACCGACTGAAAACGCGACTCGAGCGGCTCTAAAGCCAACTCGTGAAGATAGTCAGAGAGGGCAGAAAGTTCCGAATGCACAGACGGATCGACTGAAGTATAAAAGATGCGTTCATAGGAAACACCAAATTCTCGAAAGGAATTTTCTACCCGATCCCGATATTCGGCAAACGGAAGTTCCCAATCGAAATGTTTGTCGACTTGATGGACAATCAAAAGAAGCCGCTGGCCTTCTTCTGTGCAGCGGCGTGCCCACTCTAAATGTTCATCGGCCTCCACGTGTTGGTAGTCCATCACCAGCGCGACGACATCTGCTCGGTACAGACTTGCCAGCGTCGCTTCTTCGTGTGCGCTGTCGGTCGAATCAATGCCCGGTGTATCCATCAGCAGAACTGGGTGCTCCGAATCTGGCAGAGACACCGTTTCCACCGTCGCCGTGGTAGGTACTGCCCCCGTGGCGAGGGCTCCGTCGGTCAGCGCGTTCAGCAAACTCGACTTGCCCGCCGAGAACAGACCGCAAAAAGCAATCACCAGCGGAGGGTCCGCACTCTGCCACGGCTCGATGACCGACCTGAGGCGGTCCGTGACGTCACTTTTTGCAGACGGGTCTATTTTGTTCAGTAAAGCATTCCAGCGATGTTCTAATTCAGGAGACCAAAACGTTTCCTTTACAGACGGCGATGTACTCATCTATATGAAACTCCTTCGATAGAAGAATGAACAATATCCGGTCTCTACACTACCATATGCTGAGGGCTGCATCCATGGGAAATGCATGTGCTACAATCAATCCAGATTCACTCGATGTGGATGTTCATCGGTCTGTCATAGATGACGGACGGATGGCAGTCCCGTCTCAGCATACGCCCGCTTCGTCGTGACTGCCCTCGCATAGTCTAGTGTAGGGCCGCTGTCTCGCGACGCCTCAAGTTGCAAGGAGGTGAATGGGCATGCAAATCGGAACCATGCTGAAATTCGGCGGAATGGCATTTGATGTGGCCCGTGACGAGCGTGTTCAGCAGATGGCAATGATGATTCACAAGGGCGCGAAACGCCGTGGTCTATACGGCGGTCATACACAGTATCCAACACCCGTTGCCGCGAAGTCGCCTGCGCGCGTGCCATTTGCTCCAACCGCCCCGGCCAATTCATCTGGTCCGACGTTCAGTAAATACTTTACTGCAGACAATGCCAAAAAGGCTATCGACATTGCCAGCAGTGTGGGAAGCCTACTGCTAAAATGATGGAGCGGTTCTGCCGCAGACGAGGAGGCACCTTTGGAATCGCAATGGGAAGTCGCCACTTCGACGCGTTTTCTCTACCGCTTGTTTCGCCACGTGATGCCAACAGCGCGCGCTGAATTAGCCAAATGGCGGCGGCGCGCAGCTGCCATTCCCGATGCCACTTTGCGCGAACAGGCACTCGCGAGCATCCGGGACAAACAATTTCACGCCGATGGTGGCTGCGTCTATGCCGCGGCAAAACCTGCATATCGGGTGGCCTTGGTCCGCGTAATTGTCGCCCTGCAAACGATCAGCGATTATTTGGACAACCTTTGTGACCGCTGTCAAATCACAGACGCAAACGACTTTCACGCACTGCATGACGCGATGCGAGACGCCGTGCGCCCTGGTCAAGCCCACAGAGACTACTACGCGTTCCGTCAGTCTCCAGACGATGGCGGATATCTCGACAACTTAGTCAGCGAGTGCCAGCAAGTACTCTACGACTTGCCCGCTTATGATTTGGTACAGTCGGATGTGGAGTGGCTGGTAGAGCGCTACTGTGAATTGCAGGAGACAAAGCACATTGAAACGGACCAACGCGAACAAGCGCTCAAATCGTGGAGTGCGCCGTATCTCAAAGACTATCCCGATATTGAGTGGTGGGAGTTTGCGGCAGCTACCGGATCGACCTTGGGAATGTTCGCTCTGTTCTTGGCCGCGACCGACCCGGACAAGTTTGCGAATCGCAGCGCCGACATCCGCGATGGGTATTTTCCGTGGCTGTGCGGGTTACACATTTTGCTCGACTATTGGATCGACGTAGAGGAAGACATCCGCGAAGGCGACTTCAACTTTGTGCTCTGCTATGCGTCTCCAACCACGGCACGCCAGCGTCTGAGGCGCTTTTTGCAGACGAGTATGAAAAAAGTCAGAAATCGCTCGCTCGAAGGAGCCATTCACCGCTTTGTCGTGCAGGGTCTTCTCGGAATGTACCTGAGTGACCGCAAAGCACTCGCACAACGTGGTGCAAGGAAGGCGCAGTGGCTGTTGGTGACGGCAGGTCCTACTGCTTGGATGTTTTACTGGGCATGTGTCGTCTATCGACTGGTCCGCTAACTTTTCCGATGGAGGTGGATGGCTTGCCTGCCATCTTTCTGCCGATTCTCATCGTCCACTGCACGGCCGTTTTTTCCAAACTGGCTGTCTTCTTCGCTATTCCCAGACTCAAATCAGTCGCCGCCGTGGATGGCTTCGTGCGTCGCTATCGGCCACTGGAGCGGTCGGCCAATTGGATTTTATGGATTACGGGCGGACTACTCGTCTATTTCTCCAGTCTCAAGATGCTGGAACAGACGTGGATGATTGTCTCTCTGCTTCTCTATTTGCTCGTATTTGTCGCAATTCGATACGGTCTGTTTCGAGAATTGGAAAAGATTTCAACCAGTAAAAAGGTTCTGGCGAGCAGTGAGTTGAAGCGGTTGCGAACGAGCAACTGGTGTATTGGCCTGCTCGCCATCGCCTTACTCATAGTCATTGCCTATCTGATGAGTGCACAGCCTTAGTGGCGGAGCGCTCAATGCACACGCTGACTGAGTCAAAAATGCCCTGGATGGGGGCACCTGGTTTTTCAACTTCGACCTTCACGAGTGCCACCGTCGCAAAGCGCTCGAGAATGGCCGTGGCGATTGACTCAGCGACCGCTTCAATGAGACGCTTCGGCGGATGAGACGTGACGATTTCTTCGACGGTGCGATAGACCTGCCCGTAATCGACCGTCTCTTCCACAGCGTCCAGGTTGCCGGCTCTCCGAAGATCGACCCGAAGCGCGAGATTGACGACAAATCTCTGACCCGTCACCGTTTCCTCGGGCAATACGCCGTGATATCCGAAAAACTGTAACCCACGCAAGCGTATTTCATCGCGCACAGACTCACTCTTCAATAGGATTTCCTCCCTCCGAGGGTCGACTCACCAAATGGTGGAACTGCCATCCCACGAAACCACAGTATGGGCTCGCACATCGGTGAGTAAGGGACTGTCTGCCATCTGTCGAAAGTTACTCGATGGCAGTGAACCGAGACGATGTTTCTCGACGAGTCGGCGCAGCGCTGGTGCCATCTTCTCGGGATGCGCAGACTGATTCTGCCCACTGGCACTGACCGAGTAGAGAACGCTGCAGAAAGGGACTCTCTGGAGCCGCGAATGCTGACTCGCTCGCAGCCAATAATCCCAGTCCCAATAGTGACTCATCTCCTCATCAAAGGGCCCGACCACATCCACTAAACGCCGGGTCATGAGCACCGTGGCTGGTGGTATCGGGTTGTATTTCGGTAAAAGTGCGCTGGCATCACGGAACGCAAAAGGAAATCGCTCGAGCGTCTGCCGGTTCGATGAGCGAACTACGATTTCCGCATCAGAATAGAAAAAGTCCGCGTTCGACTGCGGAAGCATCCGAAAAATGTCTTGCAAATGATGGGGCAACCAGCGATCATCGTCGTCACAAAACGCGATGTACTCCCCGCTCGCCGCGCTTCGTGCAGCGTTCAGTGCCGCAACTTGTCCAACATTAGACGGCAGTTGAATTAATTCCAGGGAAAGCTCAACAGACGTCTCTCGCGGTAAAATCAAATCCCGCAAAATTGTTTCTCCGCCATCGTTGACAATGCAAAGTTGAATCTGAAATCCCCCAATTTGACCTGCAATGGCTGCGACACAGCGCGTCAATTCCTGAACTCGCCGATGCGTTGCAATCAACACAGACACCGTACCTCGAGCCTTGCTCATCCGAAGCGAAACCTCTCCCTCTCCGTCGCGCTGCCACGAAGACTCCCTTAAGACCTGGCCGATGAAGGCAGCGGGATTTTCTACCTAAAGGAGTTTATGCCATGGACTGTGCGGTTAATCGGTGGGCAACTGCTGCGCCCAGTAGAACTAGGATACTCGCTACATACATCCAGAGGAGAATCAGCATGACGACCGCTAGCGTGCCATAAATAAGTTCATAACGTACTAAGTGAATAGCATACCAGACGAAGACCTGCCGCGCGATGTCAAGCAGCAGCGCCGCAATGAATGCGCCGATAAGCAAATTTTTACTTGGACTGACGTTCGACGGAAGAATGTGATAGAGAAGCAAACAAGTAAAGAAGAGAGATACAGGAAAAAACACTTGCGACAAATGATTTAAAACGGGAAAGATGGGAACCCATGATGGTAGAGCGAATCCGTGGTGACTCCAGAGCGGGTACAGAGCCACAACGAACGAAGACAACATGGTCATGACCACCAGTAGTACGACCATGCCGAAACTAATCAAGCGGCGCGCAATGTAGGAGCGCGGAATTTTCACCTCAAAGATCATGTCTAACGCCTGCTGAACCGCAATAAACGCACTCGTCGCACTCCACAGCAACGTCAGAGCCGACAACAAGCTCACTTTTCCACCCATTCCGGCGAGTCGCGTAATATTGTCTGTAATAAACGTCTTTGCCTCTGGAAGCGCGGGAAAATACGGCTTCACTGCCAACAGTAAGACGCGCTCCACGGTCGCATTCGGGGCCAGAAAGGAGAGAGCGTACATGAGCAACAACAAGAGCGGAAAGAGGGAGAAGAAGGCATAAAAGCACATTGTGGCAGCGAGCGATGCCACATCTTTTTGCACTACGTCGATTGCTAAGTCGTACGAAAAACGCAGGCTCCATTGCCACCACTTAGTCCCGTTTGTCACAGTCTGCCCTCCGCCAAAAACTGCGCCACAGCCTGTGACAACACCCCTGGCTCACGCAATAAGACATCCAAATTTGTCCCCCACGCCTCGGCAGAGAGCGCTCGCCACGGTGCCGGCACAGGAACCGAAACTTGGACCAACGCATCCCCTCTCCCAGCATACGGATGCGGAAAACGAAGTGCCGCCGCGTGTAAGTAAAAGCCGTCAAAAGAAGAAAAATTCGGCTGAAACCCTCCATAGAGAGCGTCCCCGACAATCGGGCACCCCAGGGCTTGCAGGTGCACGCGAATCTGGTGGGTTCTGCCCGTCTCGAGTTGACACGCCACGAGGCTGAGCCGCCCTAGGGCAGGATGTTCCCAATCGGTCAGTAGATGATACCAAGTGCGTGCTTCTTGCCCGGACGCGGACACAACGTATCGTCCAGCGTGATGTCTGTCTCGTCCAATCCTCTGCTGGATAAGCCCTTTTGCATCGGGCAGGTGCCCGCAGACGATGGCCACATAGAGTCTATCCACAGCCCCATCCGAAACCATCGTATCGAGCGTCCGTGCGGCGAAGGCGTGTTTCGCGTACAATACTGCACCACTCGTACCCTTGTCCAAGCGATGAACGTGAAACGGTGTCAGCCATGATTCCTTCCACCGAAGTTGCGAAACTCTGGCGTCGAGCGTGTCTATTTCGCCCGATCCGTCCGAGTGCACGAGAATTCCCGCTGGTTTGTTCGCCACCAAGAGGTGATCATCCAAAAACGCCAAGGAAACCTCCGGCAGGGAATCGTTCGCGTGCCGTTGGCGCGACTGTTGGGACGCCTTCCAGTCCGGAGGGAGTAGCAAAAGGCGGTCGCCAGCATGCACCACGGTCTTTGCATGAAGACGGCGTTCCCCGTCCACGACTCGCCCTGCTGCCAAGAGCCGTCCGACAAAACCTTCAGGAAGCTGACAACCTAACGAGAGAGCCACCTTGGCCTCCATACCCGCCAGTTCTGGTTCTACTTCGAGAAGCAGTCCAGACGCCGCAAGGGAAACCGCCATATCAACACCTCCAACTTGCAAATGGTATCCCACTCGTTGGACGTACGCAAAAGCGAGCCGGTCAAAGGCCGGCTCGCCTCTGTCCACGCCGATTCAATTTATGCCCAAAGAGGGACTAACATGCTTCCACATTCTCTATCTCTGGTATCTGTTGGCGAATGGACCGCTCAACGCCCATTTTAAGCGTCATCACGCTCGCCGGACATCCGACACAAGCACCCATCAACGAAACATAGACGGTCTTGGACAGTCCGTCGTAGGACACAAACTCCACGTCTCCACCGTCTTGCTGAATGGCCTCTCGAATCGGAACAAGCACCTCTTGAATGCGCGACTCCATGTCCATGATGATGCACCCTCCCATTCTTCTTCAGAATAGCCCCTCGAATCGAGAAGC
Source organism: Alicyclobacillus sp. SP_1 (assembly GCF_024706985.1). GTDB lineage: Bacteria > Bacillota > Bacilli > Alicyclobacillales > Alicyclobacillaceae > Alicyclobacillus_I. The sequence continues at coordinate 21,192 of NZ_JAMCCX010000039.1, forward strand.
GCAAGCCCATTCAGCCAAACACCTTGTTTTGAAAATAGCACCTATTCTTATTCGCCGTACCAGTTTATTCTTCTCAATGGGCAACAGCATGGTGTCAGTCGGTCCGGTGCATACTGTCGCTGAAGGAGGTGGTGTCTCATGAACAAGACGGCACTCGTGCTTGTCATCGTTGGCGCAATCAACTGGCTACTCGTCGGACTGTTCAAGTTTGATTTGGTCGCCGCGCTGTTTGGTGGCACAACCGGGATCATCAGTCGAGTGGTTTATGTGATTATTGGGCTAGCTGGCCTTTATTGTATCTCCTTGCTGTTCAGCGACCGAGAAACCGTTTAGACAACCTCTTTGCCCGTCGAATCGCGACAGGCCCGAAAGCCATCGCGATGTCTTAGGCACCGTCAACAAGGCGCGGCTGAAAAACACGATTTGTCTTTAACGTTCAGCCGCGCAAACCACCTTAATAACGCTCAGCCGTGCACATCGTAATTGCCGTCGATTCAAGGGCGCGGTGTGACCGACTCAGGTTCACATTGGCCATTGACAGTTTCTCGACTCCTCAAGAAACTCGTGCCGAAACTCGTCCGCCAAAAAAACACTTCCCGGATAAACGCAGTCTGCCTTTATATAACAGTGTTCTGCTTCAGGAATCTTTAATGTCGTGAGTGCTTCTGCTGGAGAGCCGACAATACGCGCCAAAATAGTCGACCCAGCGACAATTTCAGAGCCAACCAGCACACCCGGTCTGCCAAGAGCTCTGACGGTGCCGCCCGCATGGACCTGGCAATGGTAAAATCCTTGGACTGTAGCATCAATGTCCCCCGTGGCCTCAAGGTCTGACATCTGACCATGTGCCACTTGAATGGATGCGAGTTCAGTCGCTTGTTCCCATTCCCGGATGACTGTTCGCCACTTGTCAATTTGTTCTTGAAAGGAGGCCCATGCTGCCGCTGTCGATTCCAGATGAACCTGAGTGAGCCAGCTGGAAATCAACTTCAGTCGTCCTTGCCACGGTCCCAAGTCCAATGCCGGACGAGACTCTGCAAACTCCTGCAAACGGCGAGGCCACTCCAAGATTGCCTGAAATTTGTCCGCTAACAGTGACGCGACGACCCGCGACAGTGGAACTTCCGCACCATGCGTACGTAGCGCTGCTTCCAAGCGCTCTGCGGACTGCTCTAAGGATTCCCAGTCGTCAGCGAGTTCTTCTAACAATTCCTCTAATTCATGTAACGTTTTATGCCGCATACCAGCAAGAACTTTGGATTGGAATACGCCACCGCCGATGGTCACCCCAGCATCTCCGATAACCCGCGCCGAAGAGACGTGTCCGCGTATAAATACCACGCCCCCCGCGACCACTTCGACCCCTTCTTCCACATCTCCATACACGACGATGTCGCCATCAAAATGCACGTGTCCGTGACGCGCACTTAAGGATTCTGCAAATTCCATTGTGGGTGCCACATCCACCAAATCAGACCGTACAATAACGCGGCCCCCTCTCGTCGAGTGCAGCAACCGTTCCGAATCTTCAGCCAGTCCTTGTCCCACTTTGGGGACCTTGACCGCCGGGGTATATGGAGCAATCGTCGTTCCGAAGACACTCGTGCCCGGCGTTCCCGGCTCTGCAAGGAGGCGTCTTGCAACCAGCACACCGGAGCGAACGGTGAGAATGGGTCGAACCGGGACAATGCCGAAAACTGGATCTGACTGGGGTTTGACCAAAATTTCAAAGCGCTCCGGTAGTCCTTCTGTAGGCGGCTCACCGCGGGCACAAGCACATGTTCCCGAGCTCTCTCGGGACAGCAAGTCCTGAATTTCTTCGCTATTCAAAAAGTCCATCGAAATGCGCTTTTCCGTCATCGCAGCCAGTACTTCTGCCAACGTGAACGGATGCGGTTTGACGACGTCTTCTACCACCTGCAGGACGCACGTAGGTGTAGCTTGCGCGTCCTGTAAAGCCGTCTTCTTTCCGTCCGTATAGACTATCTCGAGCGTCGCCAACAAGTTATCTGGCGAAATGAAAATTCGCATGTCTCGCGTTGGTTCTGTCTGAACGAGATGCACGTCCACTTCAGAAAATGCATGAATCTGTACGCGGCCCGTAAGTTCCACGCCATCGACGCGTATTTGCAAAGCGGGATGTTTCGGAATGACAAGCGTCGCCGGAGTCTCGTTCAATTCCACGGCAATCTGAACCAAGTTGTTGACCACCGCAATCCGTCCGGGCAGCATCCGTTCTTCTTCCATAGTCATCAGGCCTTTTCATGATGAATCAATGCTCTTCTCCTGAGTCGAGTACACGCCATGTATCTGGCGAGAATGGTGAAGAAGATTCTACATGGGACTCGAAAATCCTTTGTGGGAAAAAGAGTCATTCCATCAGACGGCGTTCTCGTTTTGCAGAGCCTTTCATCATTTAGAGAACCGCCGCTCTCCGAGAATCTGCACAATAGGTGCTCAAGGCAGAAAAGAACAACCAAGTTACCGCCTACGGCGCGGACCTTGGCTGTTCCTGATGGGTCATGTACCTATGGCCAACTCGCACACAAAAATGCGGAGCAAAGGGGAATCCTCAAGTCAGCTGTTTCTGAAAGGCTATGGTATTTGGCTCGATTTGAAACACTTCACGAAAACCTAGTTGCCGCGTAAACTGCAGACTCGGTTCATTATTCGCTTGAACGAATACCTCTAGTACGCGAATCCCCTGGTTTTTCGCATTTTTTTCAATTTGCTCCATGACGGCCGTACCAATTCCCGAGGACTGGTGGTCAGGCTGAATGACCATGGCGGATATGTGCATCTTGTCTGCAGGGCCAATGAGATACGAGTAGTATCCAATTTTCTGGCCATTCTGCTCAATGATGAACGTCGGAGCACCAGACCGAATGTACTGCAAAAATTGCACTTCTGGAAACGGTTCGCCGAACGCGCCTTCGTGCACTGCTCCGAGCTGACGTTGCGTCAATGCCACAATGTACGAATCATCTTCCGGCCTTCTCGGACGCAGATGAAATTCAGGCAACGGCGATGTCTTGATGGCCGCTTTGACAGGACGCTTTGCCTGCTTGGCGGTCCCTAGTGCTCGACGTCTCTGCTTGGCACTCGCTTGCTTCATACCTGCAACCCGCTTCTTCGCTTGCTGCATCTGTTGTGACCTCCTTCGCGGAACCATTCACAACAGACTATGCACGCATATAGGCGATGGTCCATCTCTTGGGGCCAACGGACACAATTCTCTTAAGACTTCGTCCGCAGCCAATTCCGCCAAGAGCGAGTCCCTTTTTTCGAGACACTCGATGAACTTGATTTGTCTTTGCCCGATTTTTTGGCAGACGTTTTGGAGCCAATGGCAATGACATTTCCGATGTAGTTGCCGGCGATATCCATTTTGTACTTTCGATTAATCTCTATTTTTTCGTATTCTTGCTTCGTTGTCTGAAATGTCACAGTCTGCATGCGACTCATCTGCATGCCTTTCATCGCCTGCGAAACATTGACCCGTCCCACCACTTGATAGGTCTTGAAACGAGTGAATTTCCTCCATCCAGACTTCGGCCGCTCTCGCACAGTCTTTTTATTCAGCACAAATACTTCGTGCCGCTCTTTCATCGCCGTGTACTGCTCATCAAATGCTTTCTGCTTGCGCCGACTGTAAAAGAATAGCCACAGATACAGACCTATCAGGACTGCCATCACCAGCCCGAGAACAATCCAATACAACACACCGAGTGCCTCCTGACGTCGTTACCTGAAATCACTTCACTGCCTGATGACTGTCCTCTGATTCCCTCGTACGTTCGACTCAAACGGCGCCTACGGCCGCTCGTTTGGAATCATTGTATCACGCCGCACAGTCCCACAACAGAGCCCTTGGCTAGAGTCAATTCGCGGGTCTTGCATATCGCTTTGGATAGGTTTTCAGACCAACGGACGGATGGCACATGACCGTCAGCTCCACTTCTTTGCCTTCCTCTCCGGCATGCACCTCGAGAACTACTCCTTGTCCGTATTGAGGATGCGCTACACGGTCTCCCGGAACAAATGAATAGAGTGCGTCATTCGTCAGCGCCACGCGCTGCACCAGCGACTCCGGCAACTCCTGAAGAAAACGTGATGGCTCGCGGAGCGAAATTTGTCCAAAGACCGACCGCTCCGAACAGTGCGTCAGATGCAGTTTGTCTTTCGCTCTCGTGATGGCAACGTAACAGAGATTGCGCTCTTCTTCAATGCCGCGGTCATCGTCCATCGAGCGGACATGCGGAAACAGCGTCTCCTCCATGCCAACTAAAAATACGGTGTGGAATTCCAGCCCTTTGCTTGCATGAACGGTCATCAAACGTACACTATTCTGCTCTTTGCCTTTGTCCTTGTCGACATCACTGAGCAGAGACACCTCTGCCAAGAACTCCGACACAGTGCCACCCCGGCGTCTGTCAAAAGATTGCGTGACGTTCAACAACTCGTCGATGTTCTCGAGGCGCTGCACATCTTCCGATTTTCGACTTTGTGCGTACATCTCCCGATATCCGGTGCTGTGCAGGACCTCGGCGAGAAATTCCGTGACAGTCATACCCTCCATCCACAATGTCAATTCGAGCATTCTTTGTTGAAACTCTAAAGCTGCCTCTGCTGCTTTTTCCGTCAATCCTAATTCGCGTCCGCGTCCCAGCGCGTCCAGGACCGTGATGTTTTGCTCGTGCGCAAAATCGATGACTTTACCCATCGCCCCGTCTCCAAGTCCGCGCTTTGGAGTATTGACGATGCGCAACAGCGAAATTTCGTCTTTCGGATTGACAAGAACTCGCAAATACGCAAAGACGTCTTTAATCTCGCGCCGATCGTAAAACGTCAACCCTCCGACAATGGTATAAGGAATTCCTGCTTTCATGAGCGCTTCCTCGAGAACTCGAGACTGCGCGTTGGCGCGGTAAAGAACCGCACAATCTCCAGGTTGTCCACCGTCTTTTACGTGCATGAGAATGCTGTCCGCGACATAGGTCGCCTCCGCTTCTCCGTCGCTGAATGAGGCAATAGTGATGGGTTCGCCACCATCGCGGACTGCGCGCAGGCGCTTGTCTTTGCGCCTCAAATTATTCTGTATGAGTGCGTTCGCTGCATCGAGAATCACCTGTGTGGAGCGATAATTGTTTTCCAGGAGAATGACCTTTGCTTCCGGATAGTCTTGCTCAAACCGCATCATGTTCTCAATATCTGCACCGCGCCAGGCGTAAATAGCCTGGTCTGAATCGCCGACTGCACAGAGATTCTGAAATTTGCCCGACAATAGCTTGACCAACTCATACTGGGCTCGATTGGTGTCTTGATATTCATCAATGTGGACATAGCGAAACTTGTCTTGATATTTGTCACGCACCTGTTCATGCTCATGAAGCAAACGAACCGTGAGCCCAATCAAGTCGTCGAAGTCCATGCTCGAAGCGGCAAAAAGCCGGCGCTGATAAATAGGGAAAACGTCCCGGGCGACCACTTCCGCTAAGTTTTTCGAAGCATTGGCAACAGGCAGAGAGCTTTCTGAACGAAGCTCATTTTTCCAGCGAGAAATGGCGAAGTGGACTGCAGCGGGATCGAACTTTTTCGGGTCGTAATGAAGGTCGAGCATCGCTTGAGAAATAGCTGTCCGCTGGTCCTCTGCATCGAGAATGGTGAAATTGAGGTCATACCCTAAACGGTCACCATCCCGGCGCAAAATCTTGACGCATACCGAATGGAACGTTCCCATCCACAGGTCACTGGCTGCTTTTCCAACCAATTGCTGCACGCGCTGCTGCATTTCCTTCGCTGCTTTGTTGGTGAACGTGATGGCCAGTAAATGGTGCAAGGGCACGCCTTGATGCAAGATGAGATGGGCAATCCGGCGTGTGAGCACGCTCGTCTTGCCACTACCAGCGCCGGCAACGACCAAAACTGGACCGTCCACGGTCTCGACGGCTAGTCGTTGTTCTCGATTCAGTCCGCGCATCAACTCAGACGGAGACATCGCTTCCCGCGCATCTGCTTTCATTCCATCGCCACTCCTTGCTCACCCTGACTCTAGAGGCTCTGCGAGCCTCTAGAATAGCACGCGGTCGCGACGATGAGAAGAAGCTAGAAGTCCCATTTAGCCTTCGGCGCTTTGGCTCTCTGCCTGTTCATACATGTGCTGAATCGCGTCTGAGTACGCAGCCAGAATCTGCTTTCCACGTGGTTTGAGCGTCGGCGTGAGCAACCCGTTGTCGATGCTGAATGGCGCATCGGCGAGTAGAATTTTTTTCGGTCGTTCAAAGTTCGCGTACGATGCCGTGCGCGTGCGGACTTCTGCTTCCAGCAGATCCATCACCGCCTTGTTGGTCGACCAGAGCTCTCTCGCCACATTCACACCGAGCTGCTTCAAATAAGTTTCTATGGCCTCTTCGGCTGGCGCAATCAAAACCGTCACAAACTTGCGGTTTTGGCCGAGCAAAAGAGCATAGTCGATATAAGGACTTTGCATGATGTCGCTTTCCAAAGGAGCAGGAGTGACTTTCTTACCGGTGGAGAGAACTAAAAGATTTTTCTTGCGGTCGACAATTTTCAGGTACCCATCCGTGTCTAATTCGCCAATATCTCCCGTCTTCAACCATTCCCCGTCAAACGCTTCAGCCGTCGCCGCCTCATCCAAATAATAGCCGGAGGTGACGCTCTCCCCGCGCACCAACAATTCACCGTCGCTGGCAAAGCGAATGTCTACGTTGGGAATGACTTTGCCAACCGTGCCAAGCCGCGGCGCTTCGGCTGAGTTGACGGCGACCACCGGCGAAGTCTCGGTCATGCCGTAACCTTCGACCGTGACCACTCCCGCCGCCATCATAAATTGCCCAGTCTGCCGCGCCATCGGCGCGCCGCCTACCACCACGAAGCGAATTCGCCCGCCCAGAGCGGCGCGGATGCGCGAGAGTACAGCGCGATCGTACAGAGAAAACCACATCCCTTGAGGCTTTCCATCCACGCGCACTGCAGCGCCGTTGCGAACGGCCCGCTCAAACAAAGCATGTTTCCACTTCGACTGCAGCGCCTCTTTGCGCGCTGCCTCTTCGACTTTTTCCAGGAGACGTGGAACCGTGGTCAGAATGGTCGGCGGCATCAGGAGAAAGTCTTCCGACATGTACCGAAATCCTCGCGAGTAAACTATCTGGGCACCAGCCATCAGGACCGCAAATTGTCCGCAGGTACGCTCGAAAATGTGTGAGAGAGGTAGATAAGACAAGGTCCGATCCGTCGCTTGCAACGGCACCACAGCGCGAATCCCGCTCAGGTTGGCGAGCAAGTTGGCGTGGCTTAACTGAACCCCTTTAGGAACGCCTGTGGTTCCCGATGTGTAGACAATGGTCGCCATATTCGTGCGTTGTAGGGCCTGCATGCGCTGCTCTATCAACGCTTCTGTGGCCGTCGATACGGTCTCGTTCAGCCAATCGGAGTAGAGTTGATAGTCTGCTGGCAGTGAAGGCGGAGTGACGATGGCTCCATCCAGCTGAACGATGAATTCACACAGCCCAACCTCTGCCCGAGCAGCCTCAGACACAACGTCGGTCGCCGATTCCGACGCGGCATAACGCTCCGCATTGAGGGCTTCCGCCAACTTCGCCAATTGTTTGGCGTTTTCGACAAAAATCCCACGCATACCAGAATGGCGCACAATGTGCTGCACCTGATTGCTCGGAATGCTTGGATAAATAGGAACTGTCACCGCACCGACGGACAAAATGGCGAGATCGGCAATGGGCCACCAAGAACGGCCATCGGCGAGAATGCCGACACGGTCTCCAGCCTCCACGCCTCGCTTCAACAATTGTCCGGCCACGCGCAGAACAGCGTCCCAAAACTCCTGATAGGAGTAGGTTTTGAATTCGTTTTCAGAAAGCATATCGGTGAGCGCTGGTGCATCTGGAGAAGCGAGCACTGTCCGCCGAACCAAATCTGGTAGAGATGTACATTCATCAGGCTGCTGCATGAGGGAAGTCCTCCTCGTAAAATGCTCTGTATCTCTGATTAAAGCAGTTAAAATGACACTATGTCAAGGATACACAGCAAAGTCCCGAATGACAATTTGTGCCGAACCGTGTACCATGCTCTTAGACAAAGGTGGGGTGCGGGGATGAAGGCTGCGTTGATGGCCTTGGAAGGTTGCTCTCTGTGGCAGACAGGGCAACTGGCGAGGGTTTTGGTGAAAAACGATTGGCGAGTACGCACGCTGACGCTGCAGGGCTCTCCGATAGCCACGGATGGGGGACAGCGCATCGTCTCCGATGGCAAGCTGGAAGAAGCCGTCGCCATGGAGTACAACATGGTCCTGCTCCCTGGTGGAGATTATGCGACCGCATCCGTATTCAATGCGCACGCGATGCGCTTCTTACGACAGGCTGATGGGCACAACGCCTGGATTGCAGCCACCGGTAGAGGCGTGGCCTTGCTTGCCGCCGCCGGCATGCTGGGCGGCCTACGAGTCGCCGTGGACGAACCAACCAAGATAGCGTTTCCCACACTGTTCACAAACATGCGCTTGGTGATGGGCAAGGCGGCTGTGGACGGTAACATTGTCACTGCCCACGCAACGGCTGATGCCGAGGTGACAGAGGCGGTTGCCAAATACGTGCGACTCCTGACAACGCTGTGAGAAAGGGTGATGAAAGTGCGTAAAATGAACCTCATCTGGATTCTCCTCATTATTGCCGCGGTCATTTTCTTCCGTTTGCGCGTCACACCATCCATCGCGCTTCCCGAACACTTCACAAAACAGGGCAAAGAGGTGCTGATTCCGGTGCAACTCGCCGACATTCCGCTGAAGGGAGAGGCATGGGCTCTGTCGAAAAATTCGACTGGCAAGGTGTTTGTCAGCGCCTACAAAAACGACCGCGTGGTTCGCGTCTTCACGAGCAGCGGATTGGCCGAACGAGAACCGAGCGGCGTCAACTATGTAACGAACGGCACGATTCACCTAGGCCATGTGCTCTATCAAGCAACTTCGATTCACCTGAACGCGTCTGGAAAGTCGGGATACATTGTGTTCGAACCGGTCGCTTGACCAACCCGCCGTTTCCGGCGTGTCGCCTGTCTCGATAAATGAACCTTTGAGTCCTTTGGACTCTATCTTCTAGAACACCAGGCGGCTTCGTCGTTGCTCCTTGACCCCGTTCTGAGACTTCCGTATGAATTTCCTCGAAAGATACAAACTGGGGAGAGACGAAACAGGAGAACAGGAGAACAGGAGAACAGGAGAACAGGAGAACAGGAGAACAGGAGAACAGGAGAACAGGAGAACAAGACGTTGCCGAGACACAAGCGCTGGACCGTGACCAAAAGTCTTCAAAACATCATAAACCAAAAAGAGAGTGGAAAGCTACGCACGCGAACGGGGGCGACCCTCGGTGCCTACCTCGCGACTTGCTTTGCCACTCTCTTTTGCCCGATGGTCGCTGATGCGGCCGCCAGCCACAACGAAGCGCTGTGGATTGACGTTTCCGTCGCCAAGCAAAGGGTGTACATCCATCGCGGTCAGACCATTCTTGCGTCGATGCGAGCCTCCACAGGACGCGACGACGAGACGCCAAAAGGTCACTTCCACATTCAACGCGAACGGGGAACCTGGTTTTACTCGAACTCTTACCAAGAAGGCGCAAAATATTGGATTTCCTTCAAAAACCACGGTGAGTTTTTATTTCACAGCGTTCCCATGGACAGACATCAGCACGTCCTTGCAGCGGGCGCCGCCGAACTCGGCTCTCCAGCGTCGCACGGATGCGTCCGCGTCTCCATTCCGGATGCGTTGTGGCTGTATCAACACATTCCGGTGGGAACGGACGTGTACATTCACTGAAGTGCAGCTCGCCACTGAAGTCCGGCCTGCCACCGAAATGATACCTGCGGCGTACCTCCATCGATGGCCCCCATCCAAACATGCCTAGTCTGGCTTCGCGAAAGCGCTCGGCTCACCTTCGACGCTGCCCACGGCAACATTCGCCAGCGTCTTCAGGGCGACATCATCCATCGGCGGATTGTGCAACCCGGCCCGGACGTCGCGATAGAGGCGTTCGAGCGTACCATCGCGAGACAAGCTCTTGGCGCCCACCACACGCATGGCCAAATCGACGACTTCTATAGCCGTGTTGGTCGCTAGCACTTTAACGGCACCCAACTCCGGTCGGAGCGCACGCCGGTCTTCTGCGGACGCTTCGTCAAAGCGACGAGCGAGATCGTACATCAGCGTGCGCGCCGTCAGCAGTTTCAACTCCATCTGCCCGATTTTTTCCTCCACGTGTGGAACTTTAGCAATCGGATGCGGCAGGCTGTTGGGCTGATACGTTGCCGCATAGCGAACAGCGATATCTCGCGCATGCATGGCGACCCCCAAGTAGCAAGCGGGAATGTGCAGCATCCAACCTCCGCCGTCCGCTCCACGCTTTGAGCGTTGCCCCGGAGCCAGCCGTGCCACGAGTCGATGCGCCGGGACAAATGCGCCGTCGAGAACGACATCGTGACTGCCAGTGGAGCGCATCCCCATCATGTTCCAGGTCTCAACAACATGAATGTCCTTCCGAGTGAGCAAAAATTCACCGATGTCGTCCGAATCGCGAATGCCCGCAGTCACCAAAATCCAGTCGAGTTCCGGCGAGAGCGTGCTGAACGTTTTGCGCCCGCTGATTTCAAAGCCTCCATCGACCGCGCGCGCAGTCGTCTGGGGGCGGCCGCCGCGACTTGGACTGCCCGTCGCCGGTTCTGTCGCCAAGGAGTTGATGAGATACCCATGCTCAACCGCAGAGCGCGCCACCTCCTCAAAAAGCGCCGGTGGAAACGCCTGGCTTGAACGCAAATTGAGCAGCAATCCAACATGCCAGCCAATGGAAAGCGCGGTCGATCCGTCACCACGCGCCAAAGTCTCCTGATGGACCACCATTTCCTGTAAAGAGAGACCGAGCCCACCGAACTCTATCGGCGCAGTCCAACCAGGGTAGCCGAGATGTCGCAAATCGGCGATGTTTTCGTGCGGAAACGAGCCGTCCTCGTCGTGCTGCCGCGCTCGCAGAGAAAACTGTTCCGCCAGTTCACGAACGCGAAGCCGGCGGGCAGCTGCATCTGCACTCGGTACAAACCACTCCTCCCGATTCAAACAGACCAACCTCCTTCCGGAACGCGTTGGCGCTCCTTAATGAACGAACTGCCGATGACTCCGCACAAACTGAACGCCACTGGCACCAGAAAGGCCAAGACATAGGCGTGGGAAGCAGTTCCGTGAGATTTACCGAGATCGAACAATGCCCCAAAGAGAATGGGCAAGAGCACGGCTGACAAAAAGCCTCCCGTATTCGCGAAACCCGACGTCACGCCGGACCGGGCAGGTGGCGTCTGGTCGCGAATCACTGCAAACGTGAGTAGCGACCCGCCAGAGCCAAAACCGAGCAAGAACATCAACGCATACGACACCCATCGAGGCGGATGGCCGTCAAACAGCGGCACCATCATCCAGGACAGACAGACGAGGACTTGGACGACGATGTAGGTGCCGCGCCGTGAACCGAGACGGTCGGTGAGCATACCCACAAACGGTCCACCGATTAGAGCTCCGATGAAGGACGCGAGCGTAAAAGTAGTCGCGGTCGCGCGACTAGCGTCATAGGTAGCGCGAAAAAAAGGGACCGCCCACAGCCCGACGAAACCGATATACGTCCCAACGGTCGCAAAGTGACAAAAAAACGTAGCCCACGCATTGCGGTCACGCACGACAAGACGCATCGTCTTACCAACAGGAACATACTCCAAATGCACGCCGGGCGCTTTGGAAGGCGCATCGGTTCGAATGACAACAAAGTTCGCGACGGCGGTCAACATCAAAAGGCCCGCCAGTACCACGAAAGGAATGCGCCAACCCTCGGCCGCCGTCCAAGCAGCAAAGGGAATGGTCGTCAGCAGGGCGCCAATGTTGCCTGCAGTGGACACAACGCCGAGTAACGCCCCGAATTGACTCGGCAGGAAGACCCTCGCGAGAATCAAGACGATGTTCACCCAAATCAAGGCATCGCCAAGACCCACCACTGCCCGGCCGACCAACAGAACAGCAAAGCTGTGCGCGGTTGCAAAGAGAAGGGTGCCCACACCATCCAAAAACACTCCGGCTGCAAGCAAGCGTTCGGGACGATACTTGTCGCCGGACAGGCCGACCGGAATTTGCAACAACATGTAGAGAAGGTATTGAATACTCGTCATCGTGCCGAGCACCGCCGCATTGACGTGGAACGTCTCCTTGAGCGTGCCCGACACCACTCCTGGACCAGTCCGCTGCATGTACGCCAGGAGGTACGACAGACTTAGCAAAAAAGCGATGAAGAACGGCCGTGACAGACGTAGGTTGCGCACTCCGCGGCCAATCTTAGAGTTCATAGATCTCCGTCATTTTTTCCGTCAGGTAGGCCACCAAGTATTTGCTGTCAAGCGGCTCGCCGGAGGCCTGCTCCACCAATTCGGTCGGCATCAACATACGACCGTGACGATGAATGTGTTCCGTCAGCCACTCGCGGATAGGGGCTATCTCGCCCGCACGGACGCAATCGTGATAGTCAGGCAGGTCTCTCAACAAGGCATGTCGAAATTGCGCGGCATACAAATTGCCAAGCGCGTATGTGGGAAAGTAACCGAAGTCTCCGGCAGACCAGTGGACATCCTGAAGAACGCCATGCGCATCGTCCGGCGGCGTGATGCCAAGATAGTCTTGCATCTTTTCCGTCCACAGCCGCGGCAGGTCTCCGACCTCATGCTGACCGTCAAACAGCCCTTTCTCCAACTCGTAGCGAATCATGATGTGGAGGTTGTAGGTCAACTCGTCTGCATCAATGCGAATGAGTGACGGTTTAACATGATTGGCCGCTCGGTACACGTCCTCAAGCGTCGGATGGTCAAGAAGGTCAGCAAACGCGCTGTGAAACTCCGGAAATGCCGCTTCCCAAAACTCGCGGGAGCGCCCGAGCATGTTTTCCACAAACCGCGACTGAGACTCGTGAATGCCCATCGACGCGCCCTGCGACAGCGGTGTGTTGACAAAATCGGTCGAGATATTCTGCTCGTAGAGAGCATGACCCCCTTCATGCAGGGTGCTGTAGAGGGCGTTCAACACATCGTCCTCCACGTACTTCGTGGTCACCCGCACATCAAAGCGATTGATGGTGGTTTCAAACGGATGCGCCGTTTCGTCGACGCGACCCGATTGGAAGTCATAGCCGATTTTCCGCAGCATGGCCAGCCCAAATTCGTGCTGTAGCGGTACTGGCACTGGTCTTTTCAAAGTCTCCGGGTAGGTGCCAAATCCTTTTTCGACGATCCGCTGCAGCAACTGCACCGTCTCGTCGCGAAGCGACGCGAAGACTGGGTCTAGTTCAGCCACGGTCAAACCCGGCTCATAGGCGTGCATCAGCGCATTGTATCGATGGCCATGCCAGCCCCAGTAGTAAATAAATTCCTTTTTAAGGGCGACCAACCGCTCCAAATACGGTCGAAGCAAAGAAAAGTTAGATGCCTTTTTGGCATCTACCCAGACAGACTGAGCTTGGGCCGCGAGCACGACATACTCGTGAAATTTGGCAGACGGAATTTTCACATCGCGGTCATAGTCGTCTTGGACGACCCGCACGAGCGCAGCATCCGCGGCCGAAAGTTCACCAGAAGCCCGGGCCGAGCCGAGTTCTGCCAACATGGCAGCAAGTTCTGGTGACGTCTGCAAGCGGAAAATCTCATCTGCCACGGTGCCCATCGCCTCGGCCCGAAGAGCATGTCCCTGCCGCGGCGCACCTGTGCGCAAATCCCATTCCATGAGACGGCGCGCCTCCATAAAGTGGTCCGTCTTTTTTAGCAAATCCCGAAACGCCTGCAGCGTCTTCGCGAGTGTCAACGCCCTCTCCCCTTTTCCGATACATCTGCAATCCCTGTGGCGATGGGAGCTTCGTCCCATGTGATGTAGTCACTCCAACTACCCGCATACAAGCGCGCATCCGGTTTGCCCGCCAGTGCGAGCGCATAGAGCAACGAACAGGCCGTAACTCCCGACCCACAATACGCAATCACGGGCTCCTTCGCCAGCAGAGGCGCCGCAAACAAGGCCTGTAGCTGTTCCTGCGGCAACCACTTTCCATCGGTATCGAGCGCTTCTGTGTAAGGAAAACTATGGGCACCAGGGATATGTCCTGCCTTTTTATCGAGTGGCTCGACTTCTCCCCGGTAGCGCTCGGCGGCTCGAGCATCCAGTAAAAGACCCGGCTGCTCATTGGCAACGATGGCGGCGACGTCTTCATAATGGACCACCATCTGCGGTTGCACGCGAGCTACAAACGGTGCTGGCGAGGTGCCGGTTGCAGACGACCCTTGCGGCGTCTGCAGGTGCTTACTTTGCACCCTACCTGTCACCGTGTCTTGCCCCTCGCTGGTCAGTGCATACCCCGCCTGACGCCACGCAGGTAGCCCCCCATCGAGCAGGCGCACGTCGCGGTGCCCCAGATAACGAAGGATAAACCAGACGCGCGCCGCCATACCTTCGCCGCCGTCGTACGCCACGACCACGCTGTTCGAATGCACGCCAAGCCGCGTGAACAGTTCCTCCAAATGAGGCACTGAAGGCATCGGATGCCTCCCCCCGTGTGTGCCAACCGAGGTCGACAGGTCCTTTTCCAAATCCACAAACTGCGCCCCCGGAATGTGCCCTGCTGCGTACTCCAAGCGTCCCCAGTCCGGTTGCGACAGGCGATAGCGAACATCCAGCAAAACGAGGTTTGGGTTGTCTAGCTCCTGCTTTAACTCCTCGGCGCGAATTCGCATCTCACACCTCCTTGGCGGCTACCGGGCGGCGCGCCACACGGCCGCCGCTAGCCTGTGCAACGGGCCGCAACACGACCATGTCGATGTTGACGTGCTTTGGCCTGGTGGCTGCAAAGCGCACACAGTCCGCCACATCTTCCGCCGTTAGCGGTTGAACGCCTGCGTATACCTCGCTCGCCCGGCGAACGTCGCCGTGAAAGCGAACAACGGAGAATTCCGTCTCGACCATACCGGGATCGACCGTGGTGACACGCACTTGCTCTCCGAGCAACTCTTGGCGCAACGCGTCCGTGATGGCCCGAACAGCAAACTTACTGCCACAGTAGACGCTGCCCCCTGCATAAGCCTCATGTCCTGCGGTCGATCCGATGTTGATGATGTGACCATCTCCACTGCGGCGAATATTCGGCAGCAAGAGTCTCGTCATCCGCAACAGCCCCATGACGTTCGTCTCGAGCATGACCTGCCAATCCGACTCATCGCTGACATCGGCCACATGGGTCATGCCGCGAGCGAGGCCGGCGTTGTTGACCAGCACGTGAATTTGCGGAAATGCACTCCGCACTGCGTCCACAAACGCTGTCGCACTGTCTGGTGAGGTGACGTCAAGCGCGTGCAAAAATGGCCTCTGACCACTCGTCTCGGCGATGGACTCTGCCACTTGTGCCAGACGGTCGATGCGCCGAGCGCCGAGTGCGAGCCGAAACCCGGCACCTGCCAACGCTCTGGCAATCGCTTCGCCAATCCCTGAACTTGCTCCGGTCACGACGGCAACCCGTGACACGTCCCCATGAATTTCCTGCTGGCTCATCCGGACTCCTCCTCGCCACGCTATGTATGGAACACAAAATGCTCAACATGTCTCTCAATACGCCCGCAGAAAAAACACCTCAAGAGCGGTACCTCCCCATTGTAAACGAAGAAAGAGAAGAATCGAAAACTGGCGGAATAGAATATAATGAACGGGAGGGCACTCTTGTCACACAAAGCCCCTTTGGTCCGTCTAAAGAGAGAAAGCAACGATGGCCGACGCACACAGACAAAGAAACTGCGCGGCAGCCACGGTGTATGGAGAGGGGAAATTTCATTGACAACCACAGTTCTGCACTGGTATCGAATGGTGGGACAAGAACACCAGGACACGACGGACCAAAGACCTGCGTGCGAAATCATCACCTACGTCGAAGCGACCACCCCCAAACAGGCCCTACGCGAGTATGGAGGGCTGCACCGAGTTGTATCCATCGAAGGCAAGCTCCTAGTCATCGACTACCCAACCTCACCTGCCAAACTGGAACTTCTGCCAAAGCAATGGCACCCGCCAACGCTGTTGCCATTCCATCGCTCCCTCGATGAAAACACACTCGAGCGCTATCTACCGGCGACCCGTTATCTCTGCACGTGCGGAAAGATGCACATTTCCATCCACCCGTACGCGAGCGTCTGGTGCAGTTGCGGCAACAAAGCATTCCCCGTAGTTCCAAAAAACCAAGAGTGGACAGCAAGCGACTTTATCACGCATTGACCGCAGCTTCTTCGCGGTTACAATGGAGAAAACAGGCTCTGGTCAAACTTCTCACGGCCCGTCCCTGGATGGGACGGGACATGAAAAAGATTGAGGACGGGCAGAGTCACAAGGCTCTGCCCGGACTGTATCCCCACGCTACCATACGCAAATTTTCGCAAAGCTGCTCCGCCACTTACTGACAATAGGCCAACGTCCCTACCATTCTAATCTGGAGGAGGCACAAACTTTGGACGCGGAACTCCAGCAATCCTTGACCGCTCTGCTTGGCCGCGAGCGCGTCTCTTTTGGAGAAAGCATCGTCGACCTGCACAGCCGCGACGAATCGTACCACACCCCGCATCGACCAGACGCCGTCGTCTTTGCACAGAGCGAACACGATGTCGTTTCGACCGTCCACTTCGCCAGACAACACCGCATTCCACTCATTCCCTACGGTGCAGGAACTTCGCTCGAGGGTCACACCATCCCCGTGCGCGGCGGCATCACCATCGACTTTTCGCGCATGAACCGCATCCTCGAAATTCGTCCGGACGATTTTCTCGTTCACGTCCAGGCAGGCGTGACCCGGCAGCAATTGAATGATGCCTTGGGCCCACATGGCCTTTTCTTTCCGGTCGATCCCGGTGCCAACGCAACTCTTGGCGGCATGGCGGCATCGGGCGCCAGCGGAACTACGACCGTGCGCTATGGGACCATGCGCCACAATGTACGCAGCCTCTCCGTCGTTCTCGCCGATGGTTCGCTGCTTCAGACCGCTTCCTTAGCGTCTAAATCTTCTTCGGGCTACGCATTGACGCCACTCTTTGTCGGCAGTGAAGGTACCCTGGGTATTTTCACAAGCTTGTGGTTAACATGTTATGGTATTCCCACCAAAACAATCGCGGCGATTGCGGAATTCCCAAGCGTCGAAGCTTGTGTTCGCACGTCAACCGCCTTGATTGGCATTGGCCTGCCCGTCGTTCGCGTCGAGTTAATGACCCCCCGCTACCTCGCTGTTGTCAATCAACAACTCAACACGGACTACGAAGAAGTGCCGACGCTGTTTTTGGAGTTCTCGGGAACGCCGGAGTCACTCGCAGCAGACGTCGAACAAGCGTCCGCTATCGCCGAGGCCGAGGGTTGCACCCACTTTCATCATGTCAGTGAAGACGGGGCGCGACGCGCACTGTGGAATGCCCGACACAATGCGGCTTACGCAATGATTCACGCACATCCCGGCCTGAAACACATGTCGACAGACGTCTGTGTGCCTATCTCGCGGCTGCCGGAAGCGGTCCTTCACGCCGAACGATTGATAGACGAGTATCACATCCGCGGCGGATTGCTGGGACATGTGGGAGACGGGAATTTCCACGTCTCGATGATGGTACAACCAGCGGACCCACGGGAAATGCAAGAGGTGCAAGAATTTCATCATCGCATCGTCACTCACGCGTTGGCGCTTGAGGGAACCTGCACGGGAGAACACGGCGTGGGGCTCGGGAAGATGCGCTATCAAGAAGCAGAGCACGGAGCCGCTCTCGGGGCCATGTGGGCCATCAAAAATGCGCTCGACCCACTTGGCATTCTAAATCCGGGAAAGAAGTTGCCGCCCTTACCGGAACTGAATCTTACGCCCCAATGTTCATAATCATGGGCCGTTCGCGTTCAAAACAGTCCGAGTTTGAAACGGCTGGTCTTCAGCGCAAACTGGCTCAGCCCATCGGCGCCCAAAACTCACCGCTCCCACATCGAAGGAGGCAATTTCCCGACCGAGTCCAAAATCAGTTGATAAAGGTCCTTTTCAAGGGCCTCCTCGACGGACAAGCCCATGAGGGACGCGAGGTCCTCGAGACGATATCGCTCTTTTTGCAGCGTCCGCATCGACTTCTCCCACTGTTGCACATGAGGACCGTGGTAGTCGATGAGGACTTGCCACTTAGCGGGATCGACCCTTAGACAACACTCAAGCATATCGGTCACCACATCCACCGTCGCACCTTGGGCACCGCGCTCAAACAAGCGTTGCCGAAAGACCGTCTTAATCAGCGCCTCCTCCGAAAACTCCAGCAGGAAAGGCGGCATGATGTAGCCCACGGGTAGCTTGGCACGAGCGGCTTGCATCTGTTCCGCGCGGTCTTCTTTAGCCAGCCGAATGACGCGCCGGATGCGTTCCAGCTCTTCTTCGTATTCCGCCGGATTGCGCGCCTCGACTGGGAGCTCAAAGCCCCACGGAACATTCGCTCGCTGGCCACCAGCGATACGCGTCGGGCGCCCAACGGTATAGGTGACCATGTGGTCGTAGACCGGTTTGCCGATCCCGATGAACAGAAACAAGACCGTCTCTCCTCGAATGGGTTCATAGGAGTGCCCGGCAGACACCATGCTGCGCAAAAATCGGTCCGTATTGGCCATGTCCTTGTACTTGCCAAGATAGAGGCTGGCTTTAAACGCGGAGGAGAGTCTCTGCTCATCGGTGCTGCGCAAGGCAATGACGCGCCGATGCTGAACGACAGTCCAGCCATCGTCCACAAAGCATAGATTGATAAACTTTTCAATGTTGTCAAGATGTTCGGAAATAGGTACAACATCGTGCAAAAATTGCAAACGTGGATGACCTAAAATACTGTCCCTGTCTAAAGTAAACAAAAGAACTTCCTCCATTCGCGGCAAGACTCGTCCAAATCATACCGCATTCACCTTGACTGCGAAATGGTCAGGCGGCACACTGGAGAAGACGTGAAGAAACTTAAGGTGAGGCACGAAGGAGCAGAAGAAATGGCTGCAAACCAATCCACGCGCGTGGTCGTAGGTATGTCAGGTGGCGTCGACTCGTCTGTGACGGCACTGTTACTGAAGCAGGCTGGCTACGACGTTGTGGGGATTTTTATGAAAAACTGGGATGATACTGACGAGTTTGGGCATTGCACAGCAACAGAAGACTACGAAGACGTAGCCCGGGTCTGCGAACAAATTGGCATTCCATATTATGCGGTCAATTTTGAGCGAGCTTATATGGATAGGGTGTTCAAACACTTTCTGGAGGAATATCGTGCAGGTCGTACACCCAATCCAGACGTTCTTTGCAACCGAGAAATCAAATTCAAAGAACTTTTAGACCGAGCCTTGGAACTGGGTGCCGACTACCTAGCTACTGGGCATTACGCACAGGTTCAATCGACCGAAGCGGGAATACGCTTGCTCCGTTCCCTAGACACCAACAAAGACCAAACGTATTTTTTACACATGCTTGACCAACGTCCACTCCGCCATGCCTTGTTTCCGATTGGCCATTTGACGAAGTCAGAAGTACGGGCCATCGCTGCAGAGCATCAACTGCAAACGGCACAAAAAAAGGACAGCACGGGTATTTGTTTTATTGGAGAAAAGAACTTCAAACAATTTTTGTCGGAATACTTGCGAGCAGAGCCAGGTGCCATCCGCAGCATCGACGGTACCTACCTGGGTCAACACGACGGACTCATGTACTATACGCTCGGCCAGCGCCATGGGCTCGGCATTGGCGGACAAAAAAGCGGGCTACTTGAGCCTTGGTTTGTTGCAGATAAAGTGTTGGAAACAAACGAACTCGTCGTCGTCCAAGGATTTCACCATAAAGCACTCTACTCGACCCAACTGACCGCACGCGGGGCCACGTGGATTATGGGGCGTCCTCCTCACGAAGTAAAATTTCGATGCACGGCCAAAAGTCGCTACCGCCAGTCAGACTTTGGCGTGCGCGTCGTGCTCCGAAACGATGCAGAAAATACGGTCGACGTGTACTTTGACGAACCACAACGCGCCATCACGCCAGGTCAATCGGTCGTGTTTTACAGCGGCGAGGAATGCCTTGGTGGGGCGATTATCGAGTCTTTTCAACGCG
This sequence comes from Alicyclobacillus sp. SP_1, assembly GCF_024706985.1. Taxonomy (GTDB): domain Bacteria; phylum Bacillota; class Bacilli; order Alicyclobacillales; family Alicyclobacillaceae; genus Alicyclobacillus_I. Next base: position 41,411 of record NZ_JAMCCX010000039.1, read on the forward strand.
TTCAGGAAATCTCGGGAGAACTTGCGCTACGCAGATAAAGTAGGGGCGACAAGAGTGGGTGCCAGTTGGCGCGAATGACCTCTCCCTCCACGGGCAAAGGACTTCGCGCCAGTGGCGAGCGACCAAACGGGTGCATAGACGAAATGCCTCTCTTCCGGGTCACACCATACACCATGTGGACCACCAGAATTTGTTACAATATGACGGATTTACAGAACCTTTCGGACATGGGGGCCAATCTTACCAGGTCACTTCAGTGTCTCGCTCCCAACGATCGACACACTCTGGGCACAGGCACGCAGTCTCATCGCGGACCTCCGAATCGAAGTCGTTCCCACAAATCGCGCAGTAAGTCGAAAGTCCGTTCATCGTTTCCCCTCCTTTCGCTTCCTCGACATCATAATACAAATATTCTTTCAATTCAAGCGAATTTTCGACTAGAATTCCGCAGTTCCTTGTCCTTTACAACACATCTCTCAAGCACGGGCACAACCCGAGTCGTACGGGTTGTGCCCGTGAGATGGATGTACCTTAAGGCATCGTACCTTTGTTCGGCTGCTCTGCAGCAAAGGAATTGGCCCAGTTGGCTGGCACCGTATCGGGAAGCCATTGACTTTTGGGAAAGAATTCATGATGCATTTCAAAGTAGGCATTGAAGAGCCGATGGGCAATGTGAGAGGCCGTCGTGGTACTTGCACCACCGCCCGGGACCATGACCGCAATGGCAATTTGCGGATGATGAAAAGGGGCAAAAGCAATCGTGACCGAATTGTCAATGCGCCGCCCGTTCATTTCAATTTGCGCTGTTCCCGTCTTGCCTGCCGCATGATAAGGAGAATTTGCAAAACCACCTTGATAGAGAAGCCCCCCTGGAGCATTGGCCATGAGATACATTCCTTGAAGAGACGCGTTCAGATACACTGGATTGATGTTCAACCGCGCCTCCACTTTCGGCTGAAACACATAAATCGGTTTGGCCCCTTTTGTGTTCGGCGCAGCATCCGCCGGATAGACCGCCTGCAAAACGTGTGGTTCCAACTTGACGCCTCGGTCAGCCATGGTCATGACATATTGCGCCATTTCGATCGGCGTGAACTGCTGCGACTGGCCAATATCGGCAAACGCCAAATCAGGAAGAGCACCCCAGTTGTCGAAATAGCCTTTTTTCGCCATGCTCTGTTCAGCTTGATGCAGAGGATAAACCACTTCTTGATAGTTGTTTTGCGTATTCTCTTCATAAAAACTGCCCGGAACCTCTCCCGGCAAGTCGATACCCGTCATAGCCCCCATGCCAAATTTGTACTCCCAGCCAAAGATAGTATCCATGGCTTTCACAAAGCGAGTCTTCACCCACTGACTATACGTCTCTCCATTCGGGTAATGGTTGTTCGTCCACCCACCCAGCCACAGCCCAACCTGGTAAAAAAACGTGTCGTCTGAGTGCTCGATGGCTTGTTCCACGTTAATCGGTCCAAAGCCAGGAAGATACCAGTTGTGGAAGATGCGGTTGCCAATTTGAAGGTAACCGTGGTCATCCACAATCGTCTGCGGCGTAATGGTCCCCGACTCCATGGCGGCAATAGCATTCGCCGGTTTCACCGCAGAGCCCGGGTATTCTGGACTCTGAATGGCGTTGTCGATGAGTGCGTCTGACTTTTCGAGGTAGGAAGCATGCTGCAGAAAATTCCCATTAATAAACCAATTGGGATTGTAGTAAGGATAACTCACCAGCGCCAATACGGCACCAGTTTTCACATCAAGGACGACTGCCGACGCTTCCGTAATTTCCGACTTCATTTCAGATGTGTTGACAAAGTTGGCGACAATCTGCTGTGCGTACGCCTGATAGGCCGAATTGATGGTCAACTGTAAATTGTCTCCGGACTGAGCGGGCGGGTCCATCCCAATCGAGCGGTCAGGCGCACCGTTCGCAGAAATCAAATCTTGTTGATAACCGACCGTTCCCCGCAAGTAATGTTCATACTGTGCCTCTACACCCGTTTCTCCGACAATCTGCGACTCCAAGTAGCCTAAATGATTGACGTAATAGTTTTGATTGGCACTCGTGATGGGTCCTACATAGCCAAGAATATGCGCTGCCAAGTCTCCGTACGGATAATAACGCACCGGGTCTTCCTGCACACGTACTCCAGGCAACTCGCTTTGATGCTCATAGATGTAGGAAATGGCCGCTTCGGAAAGATTTTTTGCGAGGACGACCTCAGGTGCCTCCGGACTCGTTTGCATCGCCGCAAGTACAGCAGCACGGCTCATGTGCAACCAAGGGGCGAGTCTCGCCGCCATGTGTGGAAGCTCGACCTCAGTATTCGGAAGACGTGTCAAATAGGCATCAAAAACGGGTCGATCCTCTGCTAAAACGCTATCGTTGCTGCTATATATAAATCCTCGCGGCGGCAATACCGGATACGAAGCAACTTGCACGTTCGTCGCCTGCGAGCGAAACATCGCACCGTTCGAAACTTCTACATATCCAAGACGCAGCAACAACCCGGTCAAGGCCAAGGTACTCATGGCCGACACCACCCACAAACGCTTCTGAGGCAGGTGCTTTCTTTGTCCTGGTACTTTCGACTTTCTCTTCATGAACATCCTCCAACCACTGTGTTCGATAGGCAAACGCCGAGCTTGCGAAAACAGTGTACAGCAACGTGTGGCAAATAGGGTGGAGAAATCGTGAAGAACGGATTGTAATTTTTACATGGCGACGACCTCAGCGACAACCCCGACCCAATCGCGGTCGACACGCGTCATGGGACGCTGATGGCGTGCCACCAGGCGAGCGGTTGTTCTCTGTCTCTACCCATGCTAAAATTCGAAAAAATGGAGAGTCGGGTGACTCTGTGGATACAAGAGATATGGAACTATTTCTCACCATTGCTCGCTGTAAATCCATTTCGAAAACGGCGGAGACGTTGTTCATGTCGCAATCGACTGTCACCACTAGACTCCAACGGCTCGAACGAGACTTGGGATACGCTGTATTTGACCGGCTACCGGCCGGCGTAGAATTGACTGAGGCCGGACTGCACTTGTTGCCACTGGCAGAGCAGGTGCAGCGAATCGTCCGTGAGATGAGTTCCAAGGAACGGTTCCAGACACCCACCCTGAGAGTCATGTCCGGTCGGGCATTCGTGTCGACCGATGTGCCAAGTTGTCTCTCGCGAATGGTGCAAAAGATCAATGTCCGGCTGCAAGTCCAGATGGGGCTGTACGACGAGATGGTCGAGGCACTGACCATGCGCAGGGTAGACTTTTGCTTTCTGGGAGAACCCATCTACCACCCTCACGTGCGTTCAATTGAATTCCCGGCAGACGCCATCGACTTGGTGGTGCCGGCCAATCATCCGTTCATCCACCACTTTCCCGGCCTATGTGCGCTCAATCAGGAACCCTTTATCGCGTTCAGTCGGGAAGGAGCTCCATTCCGGGAACGCATTTTTCAACTGCTGGGTAAAGCCGGGGTCTTCCCGCCGATTCGAATGGAGCTCGACAGTATTGATGGAATCAAGGCGATGATTGGTCACGGTCTCGGCGTCTCTTTTTTGCCGCGCCGCACTTTGGCGGATGCGCGCTTCAAGGGCTGTGCTGCCATCTCCATGAACTCCTCAGACTGGACCAGGCCAACCTTTCTCGCCTACCCGGAAGACGTCGAAGACAAACCTTGGACACAGCAGTTTATTCAAGTCGTACGGCAGCACTTTGCCACCATCTCCCCTGCAGAGGGCATTCCGGAAACGCCTTTGTCCATGCAGAGAAAGGACTTGGCACATGCGCCAACCCATGAGTAAAGAACAGCGTCACATACACATTTTGGAGACCGCCCGACAACTGTTTCAAGAGCGTGGTTACGACGACGTCACGATTGCCGACGTCATCACCTCCAGTAACATTGCGCGCGGTACTTTTTACTTACACTTTGATTCTCTAGAAAGTCTTCTGACTGCTTTGTTCGACGATTTAGTCGAGCAAACTTGGCTTCGCATTCATCCCATTTTAAGCGATGTCTCTGTCCCGTTTGAACAAGCGACCGTCGATGTGGTGCATGCGGTCGTGCGCATGTTTGACGATGACAAGACCATGGCCGCAGTCTTCTATTCAGGTGGCGGGAAAGCATTTATGCAGCGCAAACAACAGGCTATGTATGGGAAATTGGGCCATCAACTGGTAGAAGCTCTGGAGCGAAGACATGGCAACGCCATACCGAAAAGAGAGGTGGAGTGGACGGTTGTCATGCTCATCTCTCTGATTGGCGATATGGCGTATTATGCTGCAATGAACATCCCCGAACGCGACAAGGTGGCGTTCGAGGACCATCTCGTAAACTTTGTTCTGGCCGGACTACGCTCCCATCTCCGCGAGGTCCTCGACTAGCGATTCGCTGAAATGAGCGTTCGTGCTCGTTCCACAACGTGATTCAGCGTAAAGCCATACTCACGCATCACCACGTCACCGGGGCCAGATGCACCAAAGCGGTCAATGGCGATAACGTCCCCATGCAGACCAACGTATTTGTACCAGGGCATGGGGTGAGCCATTTCCAATGCGAGCCTGTGTTGAGCATGGGACGGAAGCACGCTTTCACGGTAAGATGGGTCCATCGCATCAAACACTTCCATGCTCGGTACGTTGACCATGCGAACTTCCACACCGTCCACAGCCAACTGCTTCGCAGCTTCGAGGGCTAGATGAACTTCTGAGCCACTCGCAAGCAATATCAACTCGAGACCCTTCCCTTGCTGGAAAAGAACATAGGCGCCTTTGCCGAAGTCTGACTTTCTCCCTTTCACCTCTTCGAGCGTAGGTAACTTTTGTCGTGTGAGGGCCAGCGCGACGGGCGCTTCGCGGTGCGTCAATGCGAATTCCACCGCATAGGCGGTCTCTGTCGCATCGGCGGGACGAAACACGCGCAAGTGCGGGATGGCCCGTAGCGACGCAAGCTGTTCAATCGGCTCGTGCGTGGGTCCATCTTCTCCAACCGCGATGCTATCATGAGTAAACACGTACAGCACCGGTTGCTTCATCAATGCCGCGAGCCGAATGGAAGGCCGTAGATAGTCACAAAAAACGAGGAACGTCCCCGCATAAGCGAATATCCCCTGATGCAAAGTCAGTCCATTCAAGATGGCCCCCATGGCATGCTCACGAACCCCGTAGAAAACATTCGCTCCCCCATAATTGTCCGGTCCGAAATGAGGCACTCCGTCGAGCAAAGTCTTGTTCGATCCCGATAGGTCCGCTGAACCTCCAACGAGCGTTGGAATGTGCGGAGCAACGGCGTTGATAATCGTTCCAAACGCGTCCCGCGTCGCCACGCCACCGGAGAATTCGGGAACGACCTGCTCAAAATCTAGGTGGACTTTGCCCATACGAGCTGTCTCCAACTGGTCCCATAGTTCTCCGTGACTCTGTCGATAGTCCGCAAGCATAGCATTCCAGGAAATTTCTTTTTGCTGCCCTGCCGACTTCAACTGTGCGAACAGTTGGCGAACTTCACCCGGCACGTAAAAGAGATCCTCATGTTCCCATGCATAGAAGGCTTTTGCTTTCAGAGCTTCTTCGGTGCCAAGTGGACTTCCGTGGACTTTTGCAGTGCCCTGTTTCGTCGGCGCACCGTACCCGATGATGGTCTTGACCTCAATCAGCGTGGGCGCCTCTGCATGATGCGCCGCGCGAATGGCCGCTTCAATCTCCTCTAAATTGTTCCCGTCCGCAACATGCAGTACATTCCAACCATACGCCCGATATCGAGCAGCAACATCCTCGGTGAATGACCAGGAGGTAGGACCGTCGAGTGAGATACCGTTCGAATCGTACAAGACAATTAAACGGTTAAGCTTCAGATGCCCCGCCAGAGAAGAGGCTTCTGCAGAAATTCCCTCCATAAGATCTCCATCGCCAACGAGTGCATACGTATAGTGGTCGACGACTTCATGGCCGTCTCGATTGAACTTCGCCGCCAAGAATCGCTCCGCCATAGCCATACCAACCGCAGTGGCAATACCTTGTCCGAGCGGCCCTGTCGTCGTATCGACCCCTGGAGTGTGCCCATATTCTGGATGGCCCGGCGTCTTCGACCCGTACTGTCGAAATTTTTTCAGGTCGTCGATGGAGACATCGTATCCAGATAAGTGCAGTAGACTGTAGAGGAGCATGGAGCCATGTCCCGCAGACAAAATAAACCGGTCCCGGTTAAACCAGTCCGGATTGTCAGGGTTGTGCTGCAAAAACCGCGACCACAGCACGTACGCCATGGGCGCAGCCCCCATCGGCAATCCTGGATGTCCAGAATTGGCTGCCTCGATGGCATCGATGGATAGTGTCCGAATGGTCTGCACCGCTAGCAAATCTGTCTCTGTATAGGCCATCTTCCCACTCCTTTAAGAGGACTTTACCGCTCTCTCTATGATAACATTCTCAAGTGAAATTCAACGTCCACACTCCTTGAGCACAAAAAGGTGCAAAAGGGACCTGACAACGTCGCGAGGACCGGCACAGCCGTCCATTGACATACAGGAAAGAAGGGTATTTTCGTCTTGTCTGCAGAAAACACACCAGCATCGAACCGTTTTTGGAATACCTCACCGAAGCGCTTAGTCGCCGTGTTGCTCATTCTCAACGTCGTGTTGCGCGGAACGCTCCTTCTCACCATGCACCCACCACAGCGGGCCGATTTCCTTTGGTATTATCAACATGCACGAGAAATGGCCCTCGGCCAAGGCTACCATTGGCATGGTCATGCCACTGCCTATTGGCCAATAGGATGGCCGTTCATTTTGTCCATACTGTATCGTATCACCGGGCCTTCCGTGGTAGCCGGATTGTTGTTAAACACCGTGTTCAGCATCCTCATCGTGCTGTTCCTATATGGATTCGTTCGACGCTTGACGGGTAAACCTATATGGGGGTTTTTTGCGGCCCTCGGGTACACACTGCTCCCCAGCCAAGTCCAGTGGAATGCCATTAACGGGTCAGAAGAGTCGTTTACGCTGCTCCTCCTTTTGTCGCTCATACTACTCACGTGGTCGCGTCAAATGGCCGGTAGGCGACGTGTTAGCACCCTTGCCCTATCTGGGTTCTTAATGGGACTCGCAGCAGACATTCAGCCCATCCCGCTCTTGTTCCCAGTGTATCTGTGGCTCCTGGAGGCCTGGATTCTACGCGCAGGATGGCTGCCTTCTCTGCGCAGAGCGGCACTCTTTGCTGCCGCTATGTTGCTCGGGGTCATGCCCGTCACGGTACGCAATGCCATTGCCTTGCACCACTTCGTACTCGTGTCCACGAACGGCGGCGTCAACCTCTATCAAGGGACCATGATTAACGGAGGATACTTTTGGTCCTATAACCCAAAAATTAACCCGCTGTTGGCAGCGGGATCGAACGAAATTCTCGAGAACAAAATGGGTGAAGAGTACGCCTTTCACTACTATCTGACACACCCCTGGAAAACGATTGTAGACGGGTTCATCAAGATGTTCGACCTCTACAAAAACGATGTCAACGCCGTTCGCTATACGTACATCAACAGTCACAGTCCGCTCTGGTTGGTCGATACAATGCGTTGGTTCGATTCGGTCGTCTACTGGGTCATCATGCTCATCGCAGCAGCTGGCCTGACATGGCTGATTGTCCGCCGGCGCGACATGCTCCGGCGACTCTCGGCCGTGATTGCCTTCCTCATCTATTACACGATGGTCTTCTTTTTCTTTCCCGCCTGGGACCGTTTCCGCTATCCACTGATGCCGCTCTATGCCATCTTTCTGCCCTTCGCCGGGCCACTCGCCGTCTGGCTGTGGTCTAATCGGTCCACATGGGCCGAGAGATGCAGAGCATTTCTCCACAAGCGATTTTCACAGACGGGCCGTGAGCACCAATAGCAGTGCGACGGACAGCGGTAGCAGAACCGCGACGACCCAGTCGCGAGTCCGCACCCGCACGGCCCGGAAAAAAGTCCGATGTTTCGCACTCAGAGAGGCCTCCTGGACCAAGCCCCGGGCTTCCATCGCAATGGCTACCCGCTCACTCATCCGCACGGCCTGTGCGAGAATAGGCAAAGCAAACGTCGCGGCCCGTACCAGCGGAGTGCGCGGGTCTTTGCCGCGGACTTTGCGGGCTTGACGAATTTTTTGCCACTCCGTTTGAAACAGCGGCATGACGCGAAACCCCGCCAGGAGCCCATAGGCAAATTTCGGAGGCAGGCGAAAATCTTTGGTCAACCCGACGGTCAGGTCGGTGATGTCCAAACTGACTAAGAAGAGAAATCCAAGCGCGACCGCTCCCGTCATCCGACAGGCCAGCACAATCCCATCGATAAAACCTGCCAGACTGGGATTCCACCATAAAAAGTGGAACGTGTCTGGCCCCGGCGGAACAGCGGCGTTCAGCGTAAATGAGATAATCGACAAAACGTACAACAAGACGAACGGCGACAAGCGCACGGCAATTTTTCGAGGCGTTTGCCACCCCACCGCCATCAGAAGTATCAGCGGCCAGGCAAGCATCGCCAAACCTTGCCACACATTTTGCGCAAACATCATCACGGCGGCACTGGAGAGGACGGCAAGAAAAAACCACACGGGGTGCAAATGAGCGACTGGCGGCCGTCGCCGCACCTTTGCCGTTGGCGGAGGTGTCCAGGTTGGAGACGGATCGACCTTCGGAAGTTCGACATCCGACAGCAAGTGCAGAGCACCCATCCATTCCGGATTTTGAAACAGTTCCGTTGGAGGACCGTCGAACACAATCTCGCCGTCACGCAGGGCCACCACACGGGTGGCAAAGCGGGCGGCAAGCTCCATGTCGTGCGTCGAGACGACAATCGTTCGTCCTGAGCGGTGCAACTCATCGAGCGTCTTCAAAAGGGCCTCCAGAGTTCGCGCATCCTGCCCATACGTAGGTTCATCCAGCAAGTACAAGTCATGTTCTTCGCGAAGCATGGCAGCGACGGACAATCGGCGTTTCTGCCCCTGCGACAGAGCAAACGGCGACTGCTCCGCCAATCCGTCGAGACCGAATTTCGAGAGCAGTCGGACGATATCATCCGGCACGCCGTCCGGCAAGAGGCGATTGCTCAACTCTTCCCCGACACGCTCGTAGACAAACTGCGACTCCGGGTTTTGAAAACTGACCGCAATCTTGCGATACAATTCGGGCGACTTCCAGGCTTTACTCGCCTTCCCAAAAAGCCGCACGCTGCCACCGCTTGGCAAGACCAAGCCAGCCAGCGTCTGCAAGAGCGTCGACTTGCCCGATCCGTTTGGGCCGACCAACGCGACAAACTCGCCTTGCCGCAGTGTGAAGTCGATGGAATGGAGGATGGGCTTTCCACCGAGCGCCACACACGCCCCTGTCGCTTGCACTACTTCTCCCAAAGCGCCTTGCTGTGCTGCACTTCGCGTTGCCACAGTGTCCGACGCCACGCGCAACAGGCGCTTCGCTTCCGACGACTCGCCTGCCGTCTGCGACCAAGCAGGTGTGGGCAGTGGGCGTCTTGTGGAAATTCCCGTCGCCTGCATCCATTCCCATTCACTCGCGATGACTTGTGCGACCGGACCTTGCCGATGAATGCGCCCATCAGCCGTAAATAGGACGACCGTGTCGACATAGGGCAAAATGGCCTCAAATTTGTGTTCAATGATGAGCAGAGACCGGCCGTCCGCGCGCAAACTGGCGAGCGTGTGAAAGACTTGTGCCGTCGAGAGCGGATCGAGATTGGCTGTCGGTTCATCCAACACCAACAGCTCCGGCTCCATTGCCAGCGCACAGGCAACGGCGAGTTTCTGTTTCATGCCCCCAGAAAACGCCTCGTGCCGCGCATCCAATGGCACTGACAAGTGAACAGCATCCAGACTGGCGTGCATACGCTCCGTCATCTGTGCGGGCAAAACGCGATGGTTTTCCAGTCCGAAGGCTATCTCATCGGCGACTTGGAGCATACAAAATTGTGCCTCCGGGTCTTGAAAGACATAACCGATAGCGCCCGGTTTTGAAAGCTCGGCATGGTGCCAAACTTCCCCTTCGAGAACCGCTTCGACTGAGTTCGGCACGAGCCCCGCAAGAACCATGGCAAGCGTGCTCTTGCCGCATCCACTCGGACCAAGCAACAACACCGACTCGTGGCGGTGCATGCGAAACGAAATGTCTGACAGAATGGGCAGCTCGCCGACCTCATAGCGAACCGTCAACCCGCGCGCGTCAAGGAGTACTTCCTCGCTCCAAGCCTGTTCCCCAAACGGGACCGTCTCATTCTCCAGGCCTAGGCGGACTCGGTTTTGCCGATCTCGCTGCAGAGGCGATTCGGAGACAGGCTGGCGCGTACTCATCTGCTTTGCGCCGCCCGCAGCTTCGCCTGGCGTCCAATCTCATAATTGCGCAAGAGCCCCGTGCGAGCCAATGCGTCATCCATCCACTTCGGCAGCCACGCACCGAGAATCACCCCGGAGGCACACGTGATGAGCACCGCCAGCAGAAAATAGGTCTCCGACAGTTTGTCACCGCCATACTGGAAGTAATACTGTACCGAATAACCGATGCCAGCTAGCGCTCCCGCCAAAGACAGCACCCCAAAGTTGTAGCGTTTGTAAGCGAAAAGCGCGAATGCCAACTCCCCACCGAGTCCTTGGAGAAGCCCCGACAGAATGCCACTTAGGCCGTATGGTCCCCCCAGTGCCCACTCCACCACGGCGGCTAGCACTTCTGCCAAAAAAGCAGCCCCCGGCCGACGAATGATGTAGGGTGCTAGAACGACGGCAATGAACCAAATGCCGTTGAGCAGATTCTGACCAGGTGGCCAGACGATGTTTCCAACTTGCAAGACGTTGTAAAGCGTGTCAAAAATACGAAAGATGACGCCGCTCACAATGGAAAGAATGACTAACAATACAATGTCCCGCAACTTCCAACTCATTCTTGAAAACCTCCTTCTGGATTCTCTGAGATGGGCGCTGCGGCGACAAAAAACACCTCTTCGCGCCGCTGCGTGAAAAGAGGTGTGACTCTCCGTTCGTGGCACTTCCTCTCGCTGGCATTACCCAGATCGAGTCTCAAGGGTTGGCGACTCTCGCCTCTCAGCCTCTCAGCACCCCTAGCGCCTCTTTTCAATATTCTCATTAGCATGGAGTTTAGCAAATCTCTTTCCGACTGACAAGAGGTTGCTTGACCTGACGAACCGCGAACTTTGCGTACCTGAGAATGCCCTCCAAATGCGCCTCAAAGGATGGCCCCTTGCCGCAACAGCTCCCGCTGAACGGAGGCGACGGATACGCTTCCAAACGATGCATGGTGCGCTGCCGCCACGCCCGCCGCGTGCCCTGTGGCAAATGCTGTGCCCATGACGCGTGCCGATGCGAATGCGGTGGCATCGCAGGACAAAATTCGACCGGCACACCAAAGATTGTGTACTTCTTTGACTTTCAGCGCTCCTAGCGGAATATCATAAAACGACTTATCCTTAATTTGTGAGTAGACAGCGCGCTCCCCTGGTTGCTGCACTTCTACGGGCCAACCACCGCGAGCTACCGCGTCGGCACGCCGCACACCAAACAGAACATCTTCTCCGTTCAGAACAACTTCACCGAGCACGTGGCGCGTCTCGCGAATGCCTATGGACGGTCCCGTTTGAACGAGATATGCGTCTTCAAAACCAGGCAGATATTTCTTCATCAATTCTAAATAAGTCCATGCTTGTCGGCGCGCCGACATCTCGGCATCCGTCAAGCTCGCCGAGTCTAAGCCGTTGACTGCTTCATCGACGAGCAGAGCCAATATGTCTCCCGACAGCGGCAAGCGGATGGTCATGCCTCTCTCCTTCGAGAGACGCAAATGGCCTTCTTCCTTGGCGCTCCGAACCACCCTCGTGAGAATATCCCGACGCACCACCATCTCGCGCGGTACCCCGCCAATCCGCATGACAAGTGTACCTGCCTGGACGTTTCCCTCGCCATCTCCGTACCGCACTTGACCGCCCGCTGCGGCCGTCAAGTCCGCATCTCCGCTGGCGTCGACGAAAGCGGCTGCCTCGACCATCCACCGCCCTCCATGGTGATAGCACTCAACGGCTTCAAGATGGCCGTCTTTAGTGACGGCTCCGACGACCTGACAGTGCAACCGGGGCGTGACGCCAGCGTTGACGAGAATCTGGTCCAGTACGTATTTGGTGCCCTCTGCATCAATCAAGGCGATGATATTGCCCGAGGCTGGATTGCGAATAGGGCCCTGAAAGCTACCTTGGTCTTGCAGTCCCCGCAAGACCATGTCACCCACGCCGCCAACGACCTGCTCCATCGGCTCTTTTTGTGCGTAAAATCCGCAGTATGTCATGACGGAACTGTGCGTCGCCGCACCGCCAAAATAGGCATTCTGCTCGATAATGAGTGTCTTTGCTCCCATCGATGCAGCCCCCACTGCCGCCGCAACACCCGCTGAGCCGCCGCCCACAACCACGACGTCAAATTGCAGTATGCGCTCTTTGGACACTGTGCATCTCCATTCCCCGGAGGCGAATTAGTACCAGGTACTAAGAACATCGTGACTCTATTATATCGCACAGATTGCGTCCTGAGAACAACTGGCACTACACGCAACACGAAAGTCTTGACACATAGAGCACCACGGGTCAACCAAATGTCCGCAACCAACTAGCAATCGTCCCTCGTTTTGAGCGGACTTGTGATACCATGTAATAGATTTAACATTGAAAAGCATGGAGGAGAAAACCATGAAAAACACGGGGATGACACGCCCGCTCGATCCACTCGGGAGAGTCGTACTGCCCAAAGAACTTCGAACGGTGCTCGATATTCCGGTCGGCACACCCATGCAGGTCTTCACCAACGGCGCTCAAATTATGCTTCGCAAGCATTCATCCGGATGTGTCTTCTGCGGCGAACTTGAAAATCTGCAGACTTTTAAAGAGGTCGAAGTCTGCCAAAGCTGCCGTACCGCATTGACCGACATGTTAGAATAGCTTTCATACCGATTGAAATCGGTACTCTGTATGAGCAGTGCCCGTCATCGACGGGCCGTCATCGACCGTCATTAGGCATTCATAAATACAATGAATGGCCCTACCTCGGCGCGAAAGGAGCGTTCTCTGGTGAAAACAACGAAAAATGTCAAAAACCTCAGAAAATTTAAAATGGGAATGACTGGTGCAATCGCGCTTGGAGTTGCCTTCACCGTCAGTGGATGCGGAACTTCCGCTGCAAACTCGAGCAGTAAGCCAACCAGTCCGACAGCAAAGACGAGCAGCACAGCATCCAGTCATGGAACGCTCACCTACGCACTGGCGCCACAGACGAATATCACGTGGTACCTGCCGATTATCAACGGCACCAACGACACCACCGTCAATACAGAAATTTCTGAGCAGATGTACAAGCCTCTGATTTGGATCAACAGCGAATACAAAATTGACTGGAAGTCGTCTTTAGCTCGCAAAATCACGTACAACAAGCAAGGGACTGTCTACCACATCTACCTCAATCCAAAGTGGCATTGGTCGAATGGCCAGCCAGTAACGGCCGACGATGTTTTATTTACCTGGAAGGTCATCAAGGCGGCTTCCGCCGCGAATGCACCAGCGCCATGGCCCTATGTCGGCGTAGGCACTGGCGACATTCCGAACGGCATCCAGAGTTTTGTCAAGAACAGCAAGTACGAATTGACGGTGACCCTCAAGAAGCCTGCCAACCAAGAATGGTTTATCTATAATGGTCTGGTGCAAATTGTGCCACTACCTGCCAGTGAAATGGACATTCACAAAAACATCGATAAAGAAATTCAATATCTCGGCGACAATGCGACGAAGCCGTCCTTTAATAAAATCGTCGACGGTCCATTCGAGTTGGTCAGTGCCATCCCTAACCAGGCTTGGACATTAGTCCCCAATCCACACTATGACGGGCACAAAAGTACCTTGAAAAAATTCGTCTTCGAGTACGAAGGCTCTAGTTCTGCCGAATTTGCCGCGTTAAAAACGGGGTCGGTCAATGTCGGCTATTTAGACCTCTCTCAATACGGGTCAGAACCAGCCTTAAAATCCATGGGTGACGTCATCACGCCAGAATACGCACTGGCCATGTATTTCACGAAAGTGAACATGCTGCCCGGCTCGACCACGGCGAAAATTTTCCGCCATCTCTACATTCGCCAAGCGATGCAAATGGGTCTCGACAATGCTGGAGTCGCAAAAGACATTTACCACGGCTACGCTGCTCCGTCCGATGGACCCATTCCAACGACGCCTGCCACGCAATTTCTCGATCCCGCTTTACAAACCAACCCTTATCCATACAACCCGGAAAAGGGCAAGGCACTACTGGAGCAGCACGGTTGGAAAGAGGTGAACGGCGTCATGACCAAAGGGAGCGAAAAACTTCAATTTGTCATGACCTATGTGAGTGGTAGCACGGCGTCCACCGACCAAGCGATTCTTATGAAACAGAATTGGGGTAAGGAAGGCATTGACATCACACTGCGCCCGCTCCCATTCAGCACTTTCGTGAGTGAAGTGCACGACTTAAAAAATCCGGGCACGTGGCAGATTGCCACTGGTACCGGCTGGTACTATAACGGTCCTGGTTTTTATCCGACGGGTGGTCAGCTGTTTGCGACGACCGCTCCAGCAGGGGACGGTTACAACAACGCAACAGAAAATGCCCTCATCGCGGCCACTCACGTTCCCTATCCAACGGAACACGAGACATTAAAGCACTTTTACGCGTACGAAAACTTTACGGCGAAACACTTGCCCTTTTTGTGGGGAGACAATCTTGCCACTCTCGCTGTTCACGCCGCCAACGTGCATGGAAGCGTGCAGTACGCTAATGCTTCCGTCGGCTATCCTCAGTTTCAGTGCTGGACGGTCAACTGACACGTTGCCCGAGAGTAGGCCTCGAGATGAGAATTGGACAGAGACGTGTCCGACGGGATGTGAGTGAACCCGCCGGCGTGTCTCTTCATTTGCGAGTCAAGAGGGAAAACGCAGATAATAGTAAAGCAACTCGATGCGAGGAGGCCATGCGATGTCTGAAACGACGACAGCACCTTACGGAAATTGGAAATCACCGATTACCTCCGATGTGGTGGTGCAAGGCACCACGCCTCTCGTCTCAGTCCAACTGGATGGAGACAACCTCTTCTTTGCCGAAGCACATCCGAGCGAAGCTGGGCGCAACACCGTCTTTTGTCAATCGAGGGACGGCCGCATCCACGAATGCACGCCCGCGCCATTCAACGTGCGGACTCGCGTTCACGAGTATGGCGGTGGTGCGTTCACCGCGCATGAAGGAAATCTCTACTTCTCCAACTTTGCAGACAACCTGCTCTATGTGCGAACTGCCGATGGCGATATCCGAAAGTTGACGGACGACGGAAATCACCGATATGCCGACGGCATTGTCGACGGTCGGCGCAAACACTGGATAGGCGTCCGCGAAGACCACACCAAGTCCGCTATCTTCGCAGAAACAACACTGGTGCGGATGAACCTCGACGGATCCGACGAAAAAATCATCGTCTCCGGCAACGACTTCTATTCGAATCCACGGCTGAGCGACGACGGTCAGCACCTCTGCTGGACCACTTGGAACCACCCCAACATGCCTTGGGACGAAACGGAACTATGGATAGCCGACCTGACGGAGGATGGCGCTCTGACCAATGAACGGAAGGTGGCCGGTGGGAAAGGTGAATCGGTTGTGGAGCCCGTTTGGTCTCCAGACGGTCATCTGTACTACATATCGGACCGTTCCAACTGGTGGAATCTCTATCGCTGGGATGGCGACAGCACGTCTGCTGTCTGCCCGATGGAAGCGGAGTTCAGCTCGCCGAGCTGGGTCTTTGGGATGTCGCACTACGACTTTGTCAACAAGGACACCATCGTTTGCAGCTATACGCAAAACGGCACGTGGTATCTCGCGGAGTTGGACACGGCAAGCGGCGAAATTCATCGCCTGGACAGCCCATACACCGTATTCGGCTCCATTCACAGCAATGGCCAGAAACTCGTCTATCTGGCAGCCTCTCCGAGTTCATTTTCGGTTTTAATCGAAAGTGATGCAGACGGCAAGCATCCTAACATCTTGCGCACATCCGCCGAATTGACCGTGTCTCAGGATTATCTGTCGCAACCAGAGTCGATTGAATTTCCGACCACAGGTGGAAAAACAGCACATGCTATCTACTACCCTCCACACAACCCAGACTTCACGGCACCAGCCGGTGAAAAACCGCCTCTGTTGGTTCATGTACACGGCGGGCCCACGAGTTCCTCTAGCTCCGCCCTCAACCTGTCCACCCAGTATTGGACGAGTCACGGATTTGCCGTGGTCGATGTCAACTACGGTGGGTCGTCCGGATATGGACGAGAGTATCGAGACAGACTAAAGGGACAATGGGGCATAGTAGACGTGGACGATTGTGTTCACGCAGCGCTTTATTTAGTCGAGCGCGGGGACGTGGACGGAGCGCGAATTGCCATCGCTGGTGGCAGTGCGGGCGGTTATACAACCTTGGCCGCACTGACTTTTTGCGATGTGTTCCAAGCGGGCGCGAGCTACTTTGGACTCAGCGAGTTGGAGATTTTCGCCCAAGAGACGCACAAGTTCGAGTCGCGCTATATGGACAGCCTGCTCGGCCCTTACCCGGCAGCCAAAGATGTGTACTACCAACGGTCACCGATTCACTTTACCGACCAACTGTCCTGCCCAGTGATATTTTTTCAGGGCTTGGACGACAAAATTGTGCCGCCTAACCAAGCAGAGTTGATGGTCGAAGCACTCCGCAACAAGAAACTTCCCGTGGCATATGTCGCTTACGAGGGCGAAGGACATGGCTTTCGCATGGCACAAAACATCAAACACGCCCTCGACTCGGAGTTCTATTTCTACGGCAAGATTTTTGGATATACTCCCGCAGATCCGATTGAACCCGTGACGGTCGAAAACCTGGACTGACTCAAGACGCCGCCACTGCGGGCAACAAAAACACCCATGTTTCGAACAGAGTGTATCTGGTCGAAACATGGGTTACCCTTTGATGCGCGCTCACGTCGCCGGAAGCGATATCAGCCCTTTTTGATAACTTTCACCCAGCCAAAGTTGCTACCGAGCACGACTGAGGTATGACCGGGCACCTTAAAGCGACCAAATTGAATCAATATATGTTCTCCCGGCTTCAAATGACTCTTCCCCAATTTGCTGAGAGACTCGTCGAAGTCAAATTTCATGGTCGATCCCGTTGAAAATGGTGACGGCCCGTCTGCGTCATTGTATGTTTTGGTGACTTTTAGCAAGATGTACTGAAGCTTATCCGACGACTTCTCCACTTTGGTAACCGTGCCGCTAACCCGAAAGAGAACGGAACTTAGCACCCCATGAGTGGCACTGGGCGACTCGCTAAATCCGCCGTGGGGAGCGTGAGCCTCGAGCGGACGAGCATCGACCACCGCACCACACCCAGAAATCGCCAAGAGACTCGCAGCACACATACAGGTAGCCAATATCCATGATTTTCGCATGATGAACCTCCATCGACGTTTGGTCTCTCTCGCTGCAACGCGAGCGATTGGCGCTGTTGTAGGCTTCCTCCCAAGCCTACCTTCTGTACGACCAGATTACAAGTCAAAGCACAAGACACCATTTACCATTGACCATCAAGAAGTGAATTTTTGATAGTCCTCGTTGAAGCAGATAAAACCATGCGGGCAGACGAATTGGTTAGATTCTGCTAGACTACAGTGGAAGAGAGGATGAATGGTCGTGAAACCACAGCAACCGGCCCAGTTGTCCAACACTTGGCCAAAGAAAATTGTCGCGTGGACTGTAAGCGGGAGTTTGCTGGCGCTGGTTGCCGGTTGCGCCACAACGCCTACGGCCAAGCCACAAGCGCAGAACCAGCAGACCTCGCCACCGACCACTCAGGTGGGTAACCACCAGTCCGGTCAAGGTGCTGCGGCCAATACAAAGGTCACCTTAACCGAATTGCCGTCAACGCCTCCACCTTACGGCTGGACGTATCTTGACGCCAGTACACAATTTGGACGTCCAGTGCAGGTCTGGAATATGACTATCATCGACAATACCCATTCGCAAACGATGTCACCTTGGGTACACCTCGGCTTCGAGGCATTGACCAAACAAGGTACTTCCTACGACCATACCCTCATGGGAGAAGCAGATTACTCTCTCGCCTCGTCCGAGTTGAGCAATGCTCAAAAGGAATCGCAATCGGTGAGCGCACAAATGCTACCCGCCGGAGGTGACTGGAGCCTCCATTTTACCATCCACCAAATTGGTCAACCCGTTCAGGCGACGCTTGTACAAAGCACGACCTCTGTCCCTATCCCATCCAGCATACCCATGTACTCCTCCGGGATGAACCCGGAGATGGATAATCCAGGCGAGTTGGACAATCGTGTGCTGGGTCAGACGGGACACTGGGTTTGGCTTGCGCTTAAGGGGCCTGCTCATTCACCGCTCCACACCTTCGCATGGCATTATCGATATTGGAACCGGATTGTCGCGGTCAATGTCGTGACACAGCAGGCGGTCGTCTATCCCATTCCGAGAGAGACTTCTCCCCTCTACACATGGACACAGGCCCCGCTCTTTGCGAAGGACGGAACCAGTGTCCTCATCGGGATTGGCGAATGGCTTGGCAATCTACCTGCCAATCCGGCGGCATCCTTGACGGTGCCGGTTTTACAGCCGGAACCAGCAGCGAATGTGCAGAAAGACACGACCTCGATGTTAGAGACGTTGCGCGCACTTCAAAAAGCTGCGGCAACCGGGCTCGCAGACACATGGAACGTGACCGTCTCTCAAGACACAGCGGATGGCGATAACGGCGGTGCACAGTCTTGGGTCATGAATCCAGCCATCATGAATCACGGCGACTATCCGCAATCGCTGCTCTATGCAGCAGAGTTCCCAACCACTCAAGGTTCGGCTGCAGCCGACGAACAGCAAAAATTGCTGACGAGCATTATGGCAATGTTGCACAGCCCGCTGACCACGGCATGGGTCGAATTCCCCAGTCCCTCTGCGGAGCGAGCACATTTTCACGACACACCGCCTACAGAATTGCCGGGTTATGTAATAAACGGAGGACTTTACGTCCCGGATTAAGTCCGCGAGGGGGCACAGGCTCCCTTCAATCAAGACATAGGGCACATGGCTGTGAAAAAAGGGAGTGTGTACGTATGGCACAGGCTCCCTTCAATCAAGACAAACGGCACAGTGAACCAGCATTTTTCTGGATGCAGACCAAACGAAATCCATGCGGCACTGGCCCAATACCAAGGCATCAGAGACCCGTTTCGACATACGCCCGTTCTCTAGAGAACAGGCGTTTTCGGTCGAGCAAGTCCGGCCACAAGCATGCCGAAGTATGTGGGGCACTCGTAAGTGAATGCATCGAGGGAGCGGTCCTCACGCAAAATAGCCCCAGAGGCGATGAGCATTTGACTAATGCCGTCTGGCTTTGCCGCCTCCACAAAGTCTCTGTCAAACTGTGCGAGACGCTCCCAATCTCCGGTCTGGACAATCTCTCGCACTTCTTTATCTAAATGCTTTGCTGTCTCCGAATATCCGTAGGGTCCCGTTGCTTCGTGCGTGTGCGCCCAGTCACAAGAAACAATGAGACCGACACGCAGTTCGGACTGAGAAACAACCTCTGCCAAGGCATGGCCAAACTGGATATGCATGTCCACGGGCACGTCCCGTGACGGGGTAATGACGACAATCGGTACATCCGGCATGAACCAGAGAGGTACCATGCTGCCCCAATCGAGAGGCAGAGACGACAGCGGCCCTTCAGCCGTCGCAAAGTTGACAGCAGCCACCGGAAGGCGCCGTTCTGCGGCATGACGGGCAATACCCCGCGCCAGCGAGCGATGAACTTTTTGCTCCATCATGACTTGCTTTCCCTCGTATTCGGCCGAACCGCGCATCCACTCACTGACACCAATCGAAAAGTGGTCGGCAATTCGCAATCCATGGGGCGTCAGGACGACCAACGCATCGGGTTTGGCCTCTTCCATCTGTGCCCCCTGTTTTTCGAGCGCTTGGCGCAATCGCAGGATACCAGCGTGGTTTGCAACGTCAAGGTTAGGGATGATTTCAAAACCATGGGGAGAAATGCAGGTGTGGACAAAGGGATTCATTGTGTCGTCTCCTCTCGCTTCGTTCTGCCGAGAAATATGCTGAACAAGATAATGACTGCTCCGATGTAAAAATACCATTCCGGAGCTACATGGACGATAAGAACGGACAAAAGCACACCGAAGACGGGTTGCATGTAGAGAAACAGGGCGGCAAACGAGACGTGAAATACACGCAAAATGAGATTCCACAGGACATACGCGCCGGCAGTCGACAACAGAGCCAAATACCCGGTGCTGAAGATGCCCGCTGAAGTCCACACTCGAACCAGAGGTTGCCCTGCCAAGAACCAGAGCGGGATGGTCCCTAAAAAGCCAAAAGTCAGCGCGGAGGCTGCGGCGGGCATGGAATCCACTTTGTCCGTCAGACGTTTAGAATAGACATTATAGATAGCGTAGCACATGACCGCGAGCATCATTAAGAGGTCTCCTGCTAAATATCCTGGATTTCCCGGACGAGGAAAACCAGCAATCGCGTACGCCCCAATGAGTGCCAAGAGCAGCGCCAGCCATCGTCGGAGCGGTAAGCGCTCGCGCGAGGCTATGGCCGACAGGACCGTAGTGAAGAGTGGCTCCATTGCAATGGCAATCGCTGCGATGGCCGGACTCGACAATCGCAATCCGTCGGTCTCGAGAAAGACTGGAAACGTAAATCCCATCACCCCAAGAAAAGCGGCAAGTAACAAGATGCGCTTGTTCCATAGGCGGCGCCCTCCGCCAAACCACCACCACGGAGACAAAACCAGCGTGGCGACGCCGAGGCGAATGAGCGTCAGCAAAATGGACGGAATCGTGCGCACAGCAATCGCCGTGGCGGGAAAACTCATGGCCCACAACAAATTGACAAAAATCACCGCAGACAGACCAAGCGCCTCGCGAGAGCGCGAGGCGCTTGCAGCCGATTGGGGAGGTTCCGGTTGCATTAACGAGATCGGCTCCTTAAGACATTCAGCACTTCGGTCGGCGCCACCCCAGCAATACGCCAGAGGACCAGCAGGTGGTAAAGCAAATCTGCACTTTCATGCGCCAATTCGGCATGCATAAATGCGGCATGTCCCGCCTCTTTATCGGGCAAATGGGTCGGCGACGGCTTTGGCGCGCCAGTTTGAACGGCGGCCAGTGCCACTTCGACGCCCTCTTCTCCCACTTTTTTCGCCACTCTTGCCAATCCTTGCTGAAACAGCAGTGACGTATAGCTACCAGATGGACGCTCCTTGTCCCGAGCTACTATAGTATCCCACAATTTTGCGAGTGCCTCAAAGTCTACAGGAAAATTCTCGTTCTGGTCCGCAGCCGTCGAAGCGGCGCCTGCGATGGCTTCTCCCGCGCCTCCCTCGTCCTGTTGCTCTAGAGAGTTGCCGTTGAAATCGGAAGACTCGCCTAGGAGTGCTCCAGGGTACGCTTCGTCTGAAACGACGTTGGTGAAAAAGCAGGAACTTGCACCCGTGTGGCACGCGGGACCATGGGCTGCGACCAAATAGAGCAACGCGTCTCCGTCACAGTCGACCCGCACCTCAAGAACTTTCTGGATGTTCCCAGAAGTCGCCCCTTTGTGCCATAGTTCGCGCCGAGACCGACTGTAAAACCAAGCTTCGCGACTCGCCAAGGTTCGCTTGACCGCCTCGCGGTTGGCGTAGGCCAACGTCAACACCGCACCTGTGCTTGCCTCCTGAACCACTACGGGGACGAGTCCGCTCCTAGCGTCATAGCGCACGGTGGCGAGCATCTTAGTCATCGTGGTATCGTGGTTGTCCATCGCATCAACACCCCCCTCTGTTGACAGTGTGCTTTGACGCTCGCGATGGAGGTTTCCGCGAAGTGAAAAACGCTGGCTGCCAGGGCCGCGTCCGCCATCCCTTCCGTCAGGACCTCGTAAAAGTGCTCACGCTTTCCCGCACCGCCACTGGCAATCACCGGCACCGATACGGAAGTAG
This sequence comes from Alicyclobacillus sp. SP_1, assembly GCF_024706985.1. Taxonomy (GTDB): domain Bacteria; phylum Bacillota; class Bacilli; order Alicyclobacillales; family Alicyclobacillaceae; genus Alicyclobacillus_I. The sequence continues at coordinate 63,524 of NZ_JAMCCX010000039.1, forward strand.
AGACGGCGCGGGTCAAAGCGACATCGAACCCAAGGCGCGTGCCATCCTGGCGAAACGACGTGAGCAGAATTTCACCAGCGCCAAGACTGCCTACGCGTTTAGCCCACTCGACCACTTCAAGGCCGGTGCTGCGCTTGCCCCCTTCGATGACCACCTCATATTGTCCCGTCTCAGGATGCTTTTTGGCGTCAATGGCGACCACGATGCACTGCTCCCCAAAACGATGAGCAGCTTCGCCAATAAGAGAGGGTTGGCGTACGGCTCCCGTATTGATGGACACTTTGTCGGCACCAGCAAGAAGCAGCTCGCGCACATCCTCGATACGGCTCACGCCCCCACCGACCGTCAGCGGAATGTTGATGGCCGTGGCCACCTCTTCAACCACGCGCCGCGTTGCAAGCCGGCCCTGTTCAGACGCAGAGATATCGAGCAGAACCAGTTCGTCCGCTCCTTCGTCACAGTATCGCCGCGCCAGTTCAAGCGGACTGCCCGCATCTTGGCGCTGCTCGAGGAAACCGACGTGCTTGACAACACGACCGCCGTCAACGTCGAAGCACGGGACGATCCGCTTCGTCAGCATGGTGGCGCTACCTCCTCTAGAGCTGCCGCCAGTGCCGTGTTCACGGTTAAGCGCCCGCTGTAGAGCGCCTTTCCAACCACCACACCGGCGAGTTGGGCCGCTTTCGCCGCACGAATGTCAGCAACCGTCGTCACGCCACCCGAGGCGACCACCGCGAGTCCGGAAGCCTGTTGCAACTGCGCGGCCAAATCCAGATTGGCCCCCGCCTCCATACCGTCGCGGCGAACGTCCGTCACGATGGCGCCAGTCACCCCAACCGCTGCGAGTCGGACGGCCAAGTCGACGAGCGAGACCGTCGTCTGCTCCTCCCACCCCATCGCCGAAAACCGGCCATCGCGCCCATCCAAGCCCGCAACGACCGCGTCCGCGCCAAACTCCCGGACCGCCTCCGCCATAAAGTCGGGCTCTAGTGCCGCCGTGCCCACAATGCAACGCGCCACGCCGAGTTTTAGCCACTGGCCGATCCGTTCCAAACTGCGCACGCCACCCCCCACTTGCACGCGTGCACCAAACGTCGCCGCCGTCCTCACCAACTCGGCAATCTGCGCCTCGTGATAAGGGACGCCAGTGCGCGCGGCGTTGAGGTCGACAATGTGCAACCACCGCGCTCCGGCCCCGAGAAATTGCTCTGCCGTGTGGAGCGGATTGGGACTGACCCTTTGGCCTTCGGAAAAGTTGCCTTGACTGAGCCGCACACAGTACCCGTCGAGAAAGTCGAGCGCCGGAAACACGTCAAAGTTGGAGAACATCGTTACCTTCCTCTCTCATGCGCTCATGAATTCCGCGGGACCAATAAACGAAGTTCTGCAAGATGCGGTGCCCAATTGGGCCACTTTTTTCAGGATGAAATTGGGTTCCGCAAAGGTTGCCCTCGGCGACGATAGCCGGCACCTCCACACCTGCGTACGGCGTCACCGACACGACTGTTTTGGGGTTGGGCACCTCGGCGTAGAAAGAGTGGACGAAATAGACATACTCCCCTTCGTCTAAGCCTTCGACGAGAGGGTGAGGCCGCATGCGCTCCAAACTGTTCCAGCCCATGTGCGGCACTTTGAATCCGCTCGGCAAACGGAGGATATTCCCCTCCAGAAGGTGAAGTCCCACACTGCCCGAACTCTCTTCCGAAGTGGCGAACAGGAGTTGCATACCGAGGCAGATGCCGAGCAAAGGCACGCCCGACCGTGCCGCCTTGCGGAGCGGAGTCAGCAATCCTCGTGCTTTCAGTTGGAACATGGCGTCTCCAAATGCCCCGACTCCCGGCAAGATGACCGCTTGCGGCAGCCCCCAGACGGCAAGTTGTTCCGACCAGTCTGTGCCAGATGCAATCAGCACTGAAGATTCCCCGCACCGCTCAAAACCAAACTGGACACTCGATAAGTTGCCAATGCCGAGATCGAAAATAAAAATCACCACTCCACCAGACCTTTCGTGCTGGGAACCGACGGTCCCAAAGAGACGCCACCCAGTTCGCTGTGTAGCGCCGACGGAACCGTCACCGCCTCGGCCAAAGCGCGGCCAAACGCTTTAAACAGTGCCTCCACTTGGTGATGGGTGTTGTCTCCGTAGAGAACGGCGAGATGAATGGCCATGTTTGCTTCATTGGCGACCGACTTAAAAAATTCAAACACCAATTCGGTCGGAAAATCGCCAACGAGATCGCGCGAAAATTGTGCTTGGAGGACGCATGCGCTGCGTCCCGAGATGTCGACGACGGCGCGCGCCAGAGTTTCGTCCATCGGCACGTGGCGCTCTCCATAGCGGGCAATCCTACTCTTGTCCCCGAGCGCCACGCGCAATGCGCGGCCAAGACAGAGACCGATGTCCTCCGTCAAATGGTGTGCGTCCACATCCGTGTCTCCCTGCGCCAGGACGTCCAGCCGAAAACCACCGTGTGCCGCAAACAGTTGCAGCATGTGGCGCAGAAATGGGATGGGCATCTCTAGCTGCGCGGTGCCATCTCCATCCAGTGCCAGCGTCAAGTCAATCTCCGTCTCCGACGTGGCCCGCGCAATATGCGCCAAGCGCGGTGCGGCAGTTGTGTCACTCATGCTTTCCATCTCCCCAATCCGGTGCCACGCGGCAGCAAACCGATGCTGCGTGCCCATCCAATCCTTCTGCCCGTGCCAAAGTCACGACTGCATCCGCGTGCGCTGCCAAAGCCTCCGCCGTGTATTCGACGTACGTGTTGCGCCGCAGAAAATCGTGCACCGACAGCCCGGACGCGTAGCGAGCAGTCCCGTGCGTCGGCAACACGTGGTTTGGTCCCGCGAAGTAGTCCCCGACAGCTTCCGGCGTGTGCATGCCGACAAACACCGCGCCAGCCGTCCGCAAGCGCGGCAGATAACGGCGAGCGTCGTCAACGAGAAGCTCCACATGTTCCGGCGCTGCGCGCTCGACCACGCCGAGCGCTTCCTCCATCGTCTCCGCGTAGAGTAGCGCACCCGCAGCGGACAACGAGGCCGCCGCAATCTCGCGGCGCGGCAGGCGACTGAGCTGTACCTCCAGTTGCAGAGCGACCTCGTCGAGTAGGGGGCGATCCGTTGCGAGGACTACGCACCCTGCATCTTCATCGTGCTCGGCTTGTGCCAACACATCTGCGGCGATGACTCTCGCCTGCGCTGTCTTGTCCGCTAACACGAAAACTTCACTCGGACCGGCAATCGAGTCCAACCCCACATCCCCCATCACGAGCCGTTTGGCAGAGGCCACGTAGCGATTGCCGGGACCGACAATCTTGTCGACGCGGCGAATCGTTTCCGTCCCGTAAGCCAAAGCAGCGATTGCCTGTGCGCCACCGACCGCGTAGATTTCGGTCACGCCCGCCAGTTGGGCAGCCACCAACACGAGTGGATGCGGCCACGGCGACGGCGATGCAGGCGGAGAAACCAAGACGATTTCGGGGACTGCCGCCACCTGAGCCGGGATGGCGTTCATCAACACGGTAGACGGATACGCGGCACGACCTCCCGGTGCATAGACACCAACGCGACCGAGGGCATGCCACACCATTCCGAGTCGCTCTCCATGGCTTCCGACCACCTCCGTGGGTTGAGGCAATACCGCGCTGTGAAACGCGCGAATGCGCTCCGCAGCTTCGCACAGCGCCGCACGAACGGAGGAAGGCACCGCCAGATGGGCAGCCTCCACCACTTCGTCCGGTACACGCAGGTTGTCAGCACCAACATTCGAAACCCTGTCGAATTCTTTGGAGAAGCGCTGCAACGCCGCATCTCCCTCGCGGCGCACCGCCTCCACAATGCGGGCGACGGTCGCACTCAAATCCGGCTCATCGCCGCCGAGCATCCGCGTCCACGAAAACTCTCGAGCCAATCCCCGCGCGATGTCAAGCATGCACACGCCTCCTTCGGACTGCCGCCGTCAACCCCTCGACCACCGTCGCAATTTCCGTCGATTTCAATCGATAACTCGACCGATTGACAATCAGGCGTGCAGAAATCTGCTCCACTTCATCGAACACCGTGAGACCGTTCGCGGCCAAAGTAGCGCCAGTTTGAACGAGATCGAAGATTCGGTCGGTCAGACCAATCACGGCTGCGAGTTCAATGCTACCGCCGAGTTCTACGAGATCGACCACTTGTCCTTGACGACGAAAATACGACTCAGCGAGACGGGGATACTTTGTGGCTACGCGCTGCGGCGTTTCTGCCGCAAGCTCGGGCCGACCGGCCACACAAAGGCGACAGCGGGCGACTTCGAGATTGAGCAATTCGTAGACGGCGCGCTCCTGCTCGAGCAGAATGTCTTTGCCGACCACACCGAGATCCGCGACGCCATAAAACACATAAGTGGGGACATCCATCGGCTTGGCGAGCAGGAAGCGAATACGCTCACCGGGAGGCCAGTCGACTTCAAACACGAGGGCGCGACTGCTCAGCACGTCTTCAGGGCACGGCAACAGCGATTCGCGCCAGAGCGGAACGAGGTCTTCGGCAGTCCGGCCCTTGGCAAGCGCGACGGTCAGCATGACGCCACCCCCGCGCGCGTGCTCCAGCCGATGGCCATTCCTTTTGCCTCCATCAATTGCTCCAGTTCAAACGCAAATCCGACGGCTGGTGCCTCGGCTCCAAATTGTTGCAAGAGATGGTCATACCGACCGCCAAGCGCGATGGGCACACCTACCCCGGGAGCGAATGTCTCGAAAATGAGCCCCGTGTAATAGGCGACATCGCGGTGAAACGTAAGGTCAAACGTCATGTCTGCCGAAAGACCACTTTCCCTCATGCGCGCCGCCAGTTCGACCAACTCAGACCAGGCTGCGACCAAGTCGCTCGAAGGAGACACCCTTTTTCCGAAGGTGACAAACACGTCTTCCAGAGAACGCGGCTGCTCCGGGCGCAGTTTCCTGAGGGCCGACAATAGCCCACCGTGCACTGGCGTGGAACCAGCCAATTCCTCAAAGTCGACGTATTTCCCAGCGTGGAGCAGCGCCAGTAACTGCGCCACGAGTCCCTGCGAAATCCCTACCGCAGCCAGGAACAGTGGCGCAATGCGCGCATGCGACAGAACCGTGTGCGCCTGTGCCAGACCTGCCTCACGGAGTGCCGAGTGACACAATTCCAGCAGACGCACATCGGCCAACACACCACTGCCTCCAATCCACTCCACACCCACTTGAGTGGATTCCCGGACACTGCCCGAAGCAAATTGCAGCGAGGCCGTCGGCGCAGCCACGCGGCGATACACTCTCTCCGCATAGCTCCACCGAAGCGACCGCTGCCCAGACGAAACGAGCGGCGCGGCCATGCGCGCGATAGAGGGTGTCATTTCCGGTCGGAGCGCCACCGCGCGACCGGAAGCATCCACCCACTGCACCCACTGTTCCAGAGGGCCGACGGGTCGGGCTCGCAGAAGCGTCTCCACATATTCAAAAGCGCCGCAACTGACCAACTCGTGACCTTCTCGTTCCAAGTGCCGTACGATGGTCGATTCGAGAACGCGGCGCTGCTTCGCAAAACCTGCATAGCCATCCTGCATGCCAAGTGGCTTATCAGCAAATTCCATCCACTGCTCGATGCCAATCAATCTCCTTCCAATGACGGCCATCCACACATTCCACTCAACCCTTGCAATCGCCAAAAGCAGGACAGCGCCCTACTTTACTTCTCTAATAAGATAAAGCATGAAAGTATTCTAGCGGCTACAGGGACAAAAAGCAAGCTAGCCATGTCATGATTCTTCAATGGCTAGCTTCGATAGAGGAATCCACATTGTGCCACTCTGCGTTGACATACTGTCAAGAAGGAACTTAGTTTAAGTGCATTCCGAATTTATTCAAGGCGCAATTGTGCTCGACTGAAAGACGCCTTCTGCAGTCTCAACCTGAAATATTGTACTGAATTCCCAGCCCTACTAAATAGACACTTACAATCCCTTGATGAGTACATTCGAAGTGCGTCAGCCAGTCGAGACACGCTTCAACATCTAGGTCGTCGCCCATACCCTTCCACGGTACTTCTTTGCTCCAATCCACTTCGGATGCAAAAAAAGCATTAAAACGTTGACTTAGTTCCTCAAAGTAAGCCTTAAGGTTTGCGACACGGACTGCCATCTCCGGATCCATACGCTTTTCTTTCCACGATGGACCCACGCCATCAACCATCGCCCGCAGATAAATTTCGCGGGAATCCGCGATATGACGAAGCTCTTCTCCCAAAGTTTTCATGGACGCATAAGGGCGATATTGCAAATGCTCATCGACAAGGTGTTCCAGTAACCCTTCGGTAAGCCCAGAGTAGTACTGAAAAAATTCGATGTTTGTGATTTTACTCATGTCATGACCTCCATCCTGAACGTGCTGAGGTGACGGAACGGATTCTAACGCAGTCCTATTCGGCGCCCCAAAGACCTCCAAATCGGTTCACAGACCTGAGCGTGAAAGTGTCCGCCCGCTTTCGCCTGAATTCGATAGCTTCAGAATCATCAAATCTTCATCAACATACTGTCCGTCATGTTTCAATGCATGGGGTTCTACACCGTAAACTGGTTTTCCGTATGTTGAATCCTCTCAGCAAATTTTTCTAGAGGTCTTACAGCTTCTTGCTCATATGTCGATCCGAAGGAATCCGGATCAGTCTTTAACGCAAGCAACCTTACTGCTTGATAAGCCAGAGAGTCAGACTCATGCAGCAAACGAATGTTCATATGTCACCTCCAATTTGTAAAACGACTCTATCTCCTTCTCAAACAAGCTCAGCCATAATACACAGTCCCTTCATACAGTTCTTTCATTTCCACATGATAGCATGTCTTGAGCGGCTTAAGACATCAGACGCAGCGCCTGTTGGCATTGTGTTAGCGCCGCGCACGAAGAAGCGTTTGACACGGTCAGCGCCGACATACTGCAAAATCCTGCGCACCGTTCATAGCGTGTTCATATTCGAGCGATATACTGGGAAGACAATAGTTTGCCATACGCTCATCCGCCTCCCAGCGGCTGATGCAGAGAAAGAAGGGACCCGCGAAACAATGGCTGTTGTGTTGGTTGTGGACGATGAAGAGCATATTCGAGAACTCGTCGCACATTATCTTCGCCGGCAGGGCATGGCAACGCTTGAGGCTGAGAATGGCGTTCAGGCACTCGGGATTTTGAATGCACACCGGATCGATCTCGTCGTACTCGACATCATGATGCCCGGAATGGATGGATGGGAATTGTGCACGGAAATCCGTCGGGGAGGCTCGTTACCGGTTCTGATGTTGACCGCTAAAGGGGAAACGATGCAAAAGGTGAGGGGACTACGCCTCGGTGCAGACGACTATATGGTGAAGCCGTTCGAGCCGGAGGAGTTGATCGCCCGCGTCCAAGCTTTGCTGCGCAGATACCGAATTGTCACAGAACAGGTCGTACAAGTGGGGCAGGTATCGCTCGACGCAAAGGAGCGCATGGTGACTTGCCGTAGTCTTTCCGTCTCACTGCCACCCAAGGAATTCGATTTACTGTTCAAGCTGATGAGCTATCCTGGGCGAACACTGTCCCGAGACGAACTGATTGAATCCGTTTGGGGCTACGACTTTGATGGCGATGAGCGGACGGTCGATGTTCACATTAAGCGCCTTCGCGACAAATTCCCGGAAGACCTCAGTGCATGGCGCGTGGTCACCGTGCGTGGATTGGGCTACCGACTGGAGGAACTCTCTTGAGCCGCGAAGCGCTACGCAGGCGAGTCAAACAATTCGGACTCATCTCATCCTGGTGGATTTTGGGGTTGGTCGGCATCGGTAGTGTCTACTCGCTATCATTTTTACTTACCGCATGGCTCACTTCTCGGTTTCACTGGGTACTTGGGATGTATCTGCGTGACATGACAACACTCGGCATGACTCTCCTCCTGCTGGTCATTCTCGGCACTGCGGTTCATCGATTGGTTCGGCCGCGACAGCGACTCCTGTGGCAGTCACTGATCGAAGCGCTTCGAAATATGTCCAAAGGCAACTTTGATGTTCGCTTGAATGTGGACATGATTCGAGGAGAGCCAGGAGGACAGGAACACCCCATTCGCCTCCTTGTCCACAGTATTAATAATATGGCGCAAGAATTGGCGGAGCTCGAACAGATGCGTCAGGAATTCATTTCAAATGTGTCGCACGAAATTCAATCCCCCCTGACCTCCATTCAAGGCTTTACCGCTGCTATACGACAAGGGAACTTGTCTACCGAGCAGCAGGAACACTATCTCAATATTATCGAAGCGGAAAGCAAACGATTGTCACGGTTGAGCGACAACCTGTTGAAGTTGACGTCCCTTGAGTCCGGGTATCACCCGTATCACGCGGAGCCCTACAGGCTAGACCGACAAATTCGAGATATCGTTTTAGCTTGTGAGCCAACATGGTCGGACAAACACATTCAAGTGCAGGTTGAAGCACCTTCTGTCGAAATTTGTGCGGACAAAGACTTGTTGAGCCAAGTATGGGTGAACATCCTATCCAATGCGATTAAATTCACACCCGAACAAGGCTTCATTGACATTTCCGTACACGTATCCGCGGAAGGGGTAGTGGTAAGCATCACGGATACCGGGATGGGCATGACGGAAGAGGAGCAAGAGCGGGTTTTTGAACGATTTTACAAGGCCAATACGTCCCGTGTGACCTCTGGTGCCGGACTAGGATTGTCTATTGTGAAAAAAATAGTCGACTTACACCACGGCACAGTGCAGGTGGTGAGCGCCGTCAACGGCGGATCGACCTTCACCGTCTCTCTACCCCGCGCGCAGACACCACTCCTGTCGTAAAGCGGATGGGAGTGGTGTGCTCAGCCGCGTATTCGGTTGCGGCGGCCCATCCGATGAGGACTTTATGCGCGCCGCATATAGTTGCGAACCGTTAGTGGTGCAAAGATCAACACGACCACGGCGGCACCGATGAGTGAGATGCCCAGATTGCTGCCGATGGTGCCGCTGTCAGCGAGTTCGCGCACGGCGCTGACCAGGTGAGAGAGCGGATTGATGTGGACGAACCATTGTAGCCAATGCGGCATGGTCTTGACTGGTACAAAGGCATTGGAGAGAAAGGTGAGCGGAAACAAAATGAGCAGTGAGATTCCTTGCACACTAGAGGCTGTGCGAGCAATCACGCCAAAGAACGCGAATATCCAACTCATTGCCCATGCGCATACAATGACCAGTACGGCGGCAACAGCCACATGACCGAGTCCTCCGCTTGGGCGATATCCCAGGATGTATCCCATCGTAAAGGTAAGTGTTGTGGCAATCGCATATCGAATGGTGTCGGCCAGCAGTGCCCCGGCGAGCGGAGCGATACGCGCAATGGGCAGAGACTTGAACCGGTCGAACACGCCCTTATCCATGTCTTCTCGCAGTTGAACACCGGTCACAACCGAAGTGGTAATGACGGTCTGAACAAGGATACCAGGAATAATCACCGGTAAATAACTGTGAACATTCCCGGAAATAGCTCCACCAAAGATATAGGTGAACATCAACGTGAAAATGAGGGGCTGCAATGTGACGTCTATAAGTTGCTCTGGCGTACGGCGAAGTTTCAAGAGCCCTCGATACGCCATGGTCAAAGAGTTTTGTACCGACTGGCCTAGGCTCACGCGGTTTTTTAACAAAGGCTCGACCTCTGGCAAAATGGCTTGTTGGCTACTCATGATAGAAACTCCTCCTCGCTGGCTGCACCCTCCGGTGTCTTTCCTAAATTCTGCCCCGTGTCGTGTCCTGTGATGGTTAAAAACACTTCATCAAGCGTCGGCTTTTGCACACTCATTTCAGCCAGGCCAATCCCTGACTCACGGAAATACAGAAGTAAATCAGTCACCCGGTCTGCATCGGCCATTGGAGCCGTAATTCCTCCTGCTTCTGAGGAGACGATGGCCTTCACGCCGAGTACCTTTTCAATCATCCGGCACGCACTTTGAATTTCTGCTGCATTCTTGAGCTGCAGTTGCAAAGAGGATGTACCGACCGACATTTTCAACTCATCCACGGTCCCTTCGGCAACGACTCGACCGTGGTCGATGACGGCGATACGGTCCGCTAGTTGATCGGCTTCGTCCAGATACTGTGTGGTTAACAGTACGGTCGATCCCGTTTTCACCAATCTTCGAATCGTGTCCCACATCTGGGATCGTGTACGGGGGTCAAGCCCAGTGGTCGGTTCATCGAGAAAGATAAGCGGCGGTTGGGCGATTAAACTCGCTGCTAAATCCAACCTGCGACGCATGCCTCCAGAGAACTTCTTGAGCGGTCGTTTCGCCGCTTCCACCAAATCGAATTCCTCCAACAATTCTGCCGCTTTCCGCTTCGCGTCCGAACGACTAAGCCCGAGTAGTCTGGAAAAAATCACAAGATTTTCGGTGGCACTTAATGTTTCATCGACAGAGGCATATTGTCCCGTCACGCCAATCAGCTGACGAACACGGTACGGTTCTCGCACGACGTCATGCCCGAAGATGCGCGCAGTCCCCGCGTCTGGCTTTAATAATGTGGCAAGCATGCGAATGGTAGTTGTCTTTCCGGCCCCGTTGGGGCCGAGTACGCCGTAAATGGTCCCTGTGCGAACCTGCATATGAATCCCATCCACGGCCCGATGAGTGCCGAAGCTTTTGACCAAACTTTCTGCCTCGACAGCCCACATGGATTCACGCTTTATCTCGCTGTTGCTCGCGCGGCTCATCTCTGTTCCTCCCCATCCACTCTTCTTCGTTCCTTCCGCACAATAACGGAGGTTTATGAACGCCGTATGAACATCGGCATCTAGGGTTCTCGGCGATAGAGGTGGCCACGGCGAATCGAGAAGGGAGAACACGATTCGCCGAATCTCACAAATACCATTTGAACATTCATGCAACGCTCGTGATTTAGACTATACTGTGCTTATACGTAACTTTCAGAGAACAGAGACAGCTTCTTGTGTCATGCTGCTTGAGCACTATGCCGCCTTGCTGTCGTGTTGACTCTATTCCATTCTGTTTGTACGAGGTGACGATTGTTATGCCGACAGAACTCCCTCCCTTTATCAGCAATTCTCTTCCTATTCATCCATCAGATGCGTACAGGAACACATCATTTATCTCGTCCGAAGCAGAGTACGCAGCGCGCTATCAGCAATCACTTGAGCACCCTGAGGCTTTTTGGTCGGACATCGCAGCCGAACTTCGATGGTTTCATCCGGCAAACACAGTCATCCAAGGTGCCCTGCCGGACTTCGCATTTTTCCCTGGAGGAAAAATAAACGTCTGCGACAACTGTGTGGACCGCCATGCCGAACACCCAAATACGAGAAATAAAGTCGCTCTGTTTTTTGAAGGTGAGCGCGGCGAGCGCTCGTCCTTAACGTACGCGCAACTCCATCGCGAAGTATGCAAATTTGCGAACGTGCTTCAATCCTTGGGACTTCGTTCCGGAGATGTGGTAAGCGTTTACATGCCTAATTCACTAGAGACCTACGTTGTATTGCTCGCTTGCCTTCGCAGTGGAATCATCTACAATACGGTGTTTGCGGGGTTTTCAGCAGAAGCTTTGCACGAACGGGTAGTCGCCAGCGGTGCGAAAGCGGTCATCTGCGCCAATGGTAGCTATCGCCGAGGCAAAATCATTGCCTTAAAGGAGACGGTAGACGCCGCCTTGGCGCGCGATACGCAAGTGGAACACGTGGTTGTCTGTCATCATGTACCTGACCTAGACACGCCGATGACTCCCGTTCGAGATGTGGATTATGGCGAACAGATGGAGCGAGCTTCCGCCGACTTTCCAGCGCTCCCGCTCGATCCGAATGACCCCGGTTTACTCATTTTCACGAGCGGAACAAGCGGAAAACCGAAAGGCATTGTTCACGCTGGCGGAGGGTTTCTGCTCGGCACATACGCGTACACAAAATACCAACTCGATCTCCACGCGGAAGATGTCTACTGGAACACAGCAGACATTGGCTGGTTGACGTCTCACATCTTCGTACTCGTTGGCGGCCTCGCACTCGGCACCACAACCCTGCTGTATGAGGGGGCCATCGATTATCCGCACCCAGGTCGTCTCTATGAAATGGTCGAACGCTATCAAGTCAACAAACTTTTTTCCGCTCCGACGGCTTACCGGATGCTCTTAAAACACGGCTCCCGTCTCGCCCAACAATACGACTTATCCCATGTGACCTTGCTCGCATCGGTCGGCGAACCGCTCAATCCCGAGGCGTGGAACTTCATGCGCAGCATTTTTGGCGATGGCAAGGTCGTCATTAACAACACGTGGGGTCAAACAGAGACGGGCGGCACTCCGCTCGCATCTCTGCCGGGTGCCGTATCCATGAAACCTGGGAGTTGCGGCGTACCGTTTTTCGGTCACCACCTCGACATTGTGGACGGCGACGGCCAGCCAGTGCCCGCAGGTACGCCTGGCTATCTTGTCATTCGAAATGCCTTTCCGAGTTTGGCGAGAGACATTTTTGGCGATCACAATCGGTATCTGTCTTCCTACTTCCGCCAAGTCCCTGGCGCCTACTTTACGGGAGACAGCGCCGTCCGAGACGCTGATGGGCACTACTGGGTACTGGGTCGCGTGGATGACGTCATCAACGTCTCCGGCCACCGCATCAGCACGATGGAAATGGAAAGTTCGCTGATTGCACACCCAGCCGTAGTCGAAGCGGCAGTCGTGGGGCAACCGGATGACATTCGCGGCCAAGTGCCAGTCGCTTTCGTGACACTCGATGCGCGTTTTGCAGCCGAAGAGGCGTTGTCGAAGGAACTGATGGCTAAGGTCGTTTCCGACATCGGGTCGTTCGCACGACCAGCATCTATCCATTTTGTCAGCGCTATGCCAAAGACGCGGTCTGGAAAAATTATTCGCCGAATGCTTCGCGAAATCATTCAGACTGGCGAGGTGCGAGGAGACGTAACGGGGCTGGAGGACAGCGACATTCTCGACCAGTTGCTTGACGACATGCGCGGTTAAGCGCGAGTCTTCTCAGATGTCTTATATCCATGGATTTTGCGGCGCCGAGTCGTGGCGCCGCAACGGACACAGTGCGAGTTGACTCAAGACAACAACATGGGAATGGCCGACTTCATCGCCGTTGTCGCCTTTTTCCCGCCGCTCAAATTCAGGTTCATGAGTTGTACGCTGGTACCTTGCACCATCCATGAAGCCGCTACCAACTCCCCGTCTGCATTGAACGACTCTGTGATTGTTCGGCCATCCATGCGGACAGTTCGATTGACCGATCCGCCACCAACCTCTACCTTTCCACCCATTTCAATCACTTGGAATGCTGTGTTGGCTGTGTGGTTCGTCAGCGAAAAGGACAACTGCTTTACGACACTGTTTCCATCAGCGGGCGATACAGAAGGACTCTCCACGGTCCATCCACTCGTCAATTGAGGATACACAATCTTGAAGGACACTTTGTCTTGGTACGCGTGTAGAGGAGAGGTGACAGTGTCCGATACGGCCTTTGACGAAGTCGTGCCCACATTGGCATTATGGTTTCCAGAGGTATGCACGCCGCACCCCGCTAAGACACAAACACTCACAAGAGATAGCGATAACGTTGCAAATTTCTGCTTTGGAAACTTGGCCAAAATCATGTTCACACCCATGCCTCCATTCCGTCTGCTCAATCAAGCGGGTGATGCCAAAAGGCCATGAGATTTTAAAAGGCACAAACGATGCCCCTTGCTGAATACCCCGAAATGTGCCATACTGGGTACTGTGGTTCATTTTATCCCGCCATCACCTAAGGTAGCATAGTTTATGGAAATCGGCTACCGCCTCTTGTCTCTCCTCCCTGTTTCTTCTCGGTTTTGTTTGTAAGAGAAAGGATGCCAATTATGAAAATGATGCCAAACGCAAGCGAATGGAAGTCGGACATCGCTCCGTACGCGTTGCCAAGTCGGTCTAGAAGTAGTTTGCAATTTATTGGTAATATCATCCCTTATCTCCTGATTGTTGCAGCTGCGTATTTCTCCTACTCTATTTCTCTGTGGATATCCGTCGCACTCAGCATTGCCGCAACTGCCTTTCTGGTGCGAATTTTTATTATGTTTCACGATTGCACACACCACGCATTTTTTCGCAGCAGACGTGCCAATACAGTTTTTGGCGTTATCACGGGCTTACTCACGTTTTTTCCTTACTATAGGTGGAAGAATGAGCACTGGATTCACCATGCTACCAGCGGCAATCTCTCGCGCCGCGGCACCGGAGATATTTGGACCTTAACGGTGGAAGAGTACCAGTCCCGCTCCAAATGGCAGCAAAGATTCTATCGCCTGTACCGCAATCCTTTCGTTATGTTTGGACTCGGTCCATTGCAACTCTATTTAGTCGAATACCGATACAACACGAAAGGTGCCCGACCTAAGGAGCGTTGGAACACGCACTTGACCACCGCTGCTTTAGCCCTCATTGTGGCAACTTTGTGCTACTTCTTCGGCTGGAAAGAGGTCTTAATCATTCAAGGGACCATGTTGTACCTTGCAGGAATGATTGGTATTTGGCTCTTCTATGTGCAACATCAATTCGAAGACACGTACTTTGAGAAAGACGAAGAGTGGGAATATGTGAATGCGGCGTTGGAAGGGAGTTCTTTCTATAAACTTCCCAGAGTCCTGCAATGGGTGACAGGGAATATTGGATATCATCACATCCATCACCTCAGTCCACGCATACCCAACTACTACCTTGAAAAGGCTGCAAAAACATGTACTTCGTTGCAAAATGTTCCATCGGTTACCCTGGCCACCAGCCTAAAATCTTTGAATTTCCGCCTGTGGGATGAGTCGCAAAAACAATTTGTAGGCTTCCGAAAAGTCCATCATAGCATTCGCTTAGCGAGACGTGCTCGACGAATCCAAAAAGCATAAGCGGCCACGGTGCTCACGCTTTAATAGCAACACCCAGTGTCCACCCATTCGCCGTGAAGCCTGACTAGCGGCGCGAAGAATCTTGACAGCGGTATATGGAAAACGCATCCTACACTGGCGGCCTCTAGAGCCGCCGTGTGGCAGGATGCGTTTGATTGTGTTGCTTATAATCCGAGGGAGACGAATTTGACTTCTAAAAATTCATCCATGGCATAGTGTCCGCCTTCTCGGCCGATGCCACTTTCCTTCATCCCACCAAACGGAGCTTGAGTTTGTGTGACTTCCCCATCATTCACACCTACAATGCCGTACTCCAACGCTTCCGCGACACGCATTGCCCGGCTGAGATTCTGCGTAAAGATGTAGGCAGCCAGCCCATACGGAGTATCATTAGCCATGCGCACCACTTCTTCTTCATCAGAAAATGTGAGGACTGGCAACACCGGGCCGAAGGTCTCTTCTTGACATACCAACATGTTCGCCTGAACGTTGGTGAGAATCGTGGGTGCCACAAAAAATCCTTTCGCATACTCTCCCTCCGTGAGGCGACTTCCGCCGTGTACGACAGAAGCTCCTTTGCTGCGCGCATCGTCAATGTGCCGCATCACCTTTTCCACGGCACGTTCATTGACCAGCGGTCCAATTTCAACCGACTTGTCTCGGCCATCCCCTACTTTCGCAGCAGCCACACGAGCTTTCAGCTTCTCGACAAATGCATCGTGAACATCCTCATGGACAAACAGCCGATTCGTGCAGATGCACTGTTGGCCAGACGCTCGATATTTGCTCTCAAACACCCCGGCCACCGCCGCATCCAAGTCGGCGTCGGCGAAAACAACGGTCGGCGCATGCCCACCGAGTTCCAGACTGATGCGTTTCACCGTCTTAGCCGCGCCTTCCATCAGCAACTTGCCAACGCGGGTCGATCCGGTAAAGGCAATTTTGCGCACTTTTTCCGAATTGATGAACGCTTCGCCAATGGAATCGGGCTTGCCCAAGACAAGATTCGCGACTCCTGGTGGAAAGCCAGCTTCGGCAATCAACTCGAAGAGTCGAATAGCGGACAGCGGGGTGCTCTCCGCTGGTTTCAAAATGACCGTACAACCAGAGGCGAGGGCCGGAGCCACTTTCCGGGCCACCATATTCACTGGGAAATTCCATGGTGTGATAGCAGCCACCACACCAACCGGTTGGCGCATCACTAATATGCGTTTATTCGGCACGGACGATGGAATGGTTTCGCCATATACACGCTTCGCTTCTTCTGCGTACCAGAGGAAGTTATCTGCAGCCCCAAGCACTTCCCCTTTGGCTTCGCGCAGGGGCTTGCCCATTTCCAGCGACACCAGTTCCGCCAATTCATCTCGATGAGCACGCACTAAGTCGTGGAGCTTCAAGAGATATTTCGCGCGTTCCCGAGCTGTCGCCGAAGACCAACCGGGAAATGCTTGGGCCGCAGCATCGATGGCGCGCTTGGCATCGTCTCCATCACCAAACGCGACCTCGCCCACCAAGTCACCCGTCGCTGGATTGTACACTTTCCACGTATCCCCGTGTACTGCTTCAACCCACTCGCCACCCATGTACATCTTTCCTACATCCATTCCATTCACGCTCCTTCATTTCGAACTTTTCGTCGTGGTCTGCACTGCTCAAGACATCGCTTCAATACGGTCGACAATCTTTTGACGCGGTAAAATCGCTTGGGTGAAACTGCCCGCACCGACCACCGCCTTATCGTGTACCGCGCGCACGTCGCAAATAACGAGGCGCCCATCGTTATGCGTTACCTCAGCGATAAAAGTAACTTTTTTCCCGACCGGGGCCGGAGCGCTGTGGCGAACATTCAATTCTGCCCCAATACCTTCCTCTCCGTCTTCGAGAAACGGCAGAATGACTTTGCGCGCCACCCACTCCATGTGGTAAATCATCGAAACCGTCGACATCGTCTGATGAACCGTCTCTCCATCGAACTGAGGACACATCTCGACCGTGACTTCCATCTCCAGTTGCTCTCGATAGCCCGGTTCCAGCCCTGGTTTCATGCGCCCACTCCTTTCTTGTTGTGCACGAACGCGCATTTTCCGAAGGCACCTTCCACGCATCCGCCTCGCCAGCACAAC
The DNA here is from genome assembly GCF_024706985.1 of Alicyclobacillus sp. SP_1. Classification (GTDB taxonomy): domain Bacteria; phylum Bacillota; class Bacilli; order Alicyclobacillales; family Alicyclobacillaceae; genus Alicyclobacillus_I. The sequence goes on from NZ_JAMCCX010000039.1 coordinate 80,571, forward strand.
GTCTCGTCAGCGACCACGAAAGGCTGGTTTTCGCTTTTCGAGAAAAGCTTTCACACCTTCTTGATGATCCGCTGTGCGTCCCGCTTCTCCCTGGAGCTTTGCTTCAGCCGCGAGCGCACTCGTCAAGTCCATCCCGAGCGCAGCGTGCATCGCCTGCTTCGTCAATCCAATCGCAAGAGTCGGCAGCGCCGCAAGACGCGTTGCCACTTTGGCGACCACTTCTTCAAACTCGTCCATGGGCGCGACCGTCATCACTAAACCCAGTTGACGCGCATCGTCTGCGGTCAGACGATCTCCGAAAAAGGCTAGTTCTTTTGCTTTGGACAATCCCACTAAACGCGGTAACCACCACGACCCTCCGGAGTCAGGCACCAAGCCAATCGGAACAAATGACTGTAAGAACGAGGCTTGCGCCGAGGCGACAACGAGATCGCACGCGAAAGCCAAATTAGCTCCAGCCCCGGCCGCCACGCCTTGCACGGCTGCGATGACTGGCTTTTTACTCGTGGCAATCTGTTCAACCAACGGGTTGTAGCCACTCTTCACAATCGCCTCATAATCAACTGGCAACGAGCTGTCCACTGCGGATAAATCTTGGCCAGCAGAGAACCCTCGGCCGCGGCCCGTCAACACGATGGCCCGCACGTCTTCGGATGCGTCACACCAGCCGATGGTCGCAGTCAACTCGCGTAACATGGGCATCGTCAACGCATTTAACTTGTCAGGTCGATTCATGAACACATAGGCGACCGATTCGCGTAATTCCAGTTGAACAGAGTCTTCCGTCGGACTGTACATTTCAGCCACTGGCACTACCTCCCCTCAAAGCGGGGCGGACGCTTTTCGAGAAATGCCTGCACGCCCTCCGCCTTATCGTCTGTCGCAAAGAGCAGATAAAATAAATTGCGTTCCGCTTCCATGCCCACTCCTAAAGGAACATCTGTCGCCTGATAGACCGCTTCCTTGATGGCGCGCACGGAGAGAGGAGCCTGCTTGGCAACATGCACAGCCCATTCAATCGCCACATGCACCGTTTCTTCATCAGCCACCACGTGCTCCACAAGACCCATATCGAGTGCGCGCTTCGAATCCACAGGCTTGCCCAACCAGAGCATCTCGAGTGCCCTCGAAGTGCCCACTTTGCGTGCCAGCCGCTGCGTTCCACCAGCGCCCGGCATGAGGCCAAGATTCACTTCAGGAAACCCAAACCGCGCAGACTCTCCTGCCACCACCAGGTCACAAGAGAGCGCCAATTCCAAGCCCCCGCCAAGCGCATAGCCGCGCACGGCTGCAATGAGGGGCTTGCTGAACGTCCGCAAGCGGTCCCAGTCGCGAAATTGGTTGCGGGTTTTCATCTCAGCAACGGTCACATCGACCATCTCACCAATGTCCGCGCCCGCAGCGAAAGCCCGCTGTCCCCCGGTCAGAACCACCGCACGGACCGTGTCCTCTCGCTCTAACTCAAAGAGAACCTCTACAATCTCCGCAACCCGCCCTATCGAAAGCGGATTTAGGTCGTTTTCAGTACCGAATGTCAACAATGCAACGCTTTCGGCGGGCCTCGAAACCTGCGTAAACTCCCGCAGCATTTCCGTCATCCCTCTTGAACAGTCCCGGTCACCATCGTCACAATGGGCCGAGCAAAAGACATCAAGTCCTTCGCGGCAGCTTTGCCTTCTGCCGAGTTCATGGCCGCCGTCAACGTGGCCTCATCCGCAAAGGACATCTCCGCGAGCAAAAAGTAATCCGTGGGACTGCCCATCGCATCCGCATCAATTTTTGTAACGTCCAATTTTTCCAATCCCGGCATTTTTCGAACGAGAGGCGTATGCACTTCACGGTAGTGTTGCAGAAAAGCAGCTTCATCCTCTGGTTTGCGGTAAATCGCAATCAACTTGACCATCGCTTCCCATCTCCTCTTCCCTACAGTCTGTGGCTAACGCAATCTTTTCTGACAAGCACCCTTCGTGCTGCGAGACCGCCAGCCGTTACTTACGGCGGTCTACCAGGCGCACAGCTTTCCCTTCACTGCGCGGCAACGTGCCTGGCGGAACGAGCCGCACACCGATGCCTAGCCCGAGCACGTCTCGCAGTTCCTGCGCCACATCAGCCGCCAAGCCGGGTGCCCTGTGCTCTGCGACGAGACCCGTCACGACTTGTCCAGCAAGTGAACCGTATTCTGGCTGGACTTCGACGTGGACTTCCAGCACGTCCAAGTGCTCCTGTTTATCCACATAGATGACATAGTGCGAACTCAGTTCTTCGCGTGCAACAACAACGCGCTCAATTTCCGACGGAAAGACATTGACACCACGAATGATGAGCATGTCGTCAAGTCGACCGAGCACGCGCGACATCCGCGCGTGGGTTCGACCACAGACGCACGGTCGAACATCAAGATAGACCATATCGCCCGTGCGGTAGCGCACAACCGACATCCCCTCTTTGGTCAGCGCCGTCAAGACCAATTCTCCGCCCTCCATCGGTGCAGCGGGCTCCCCTGTGTCGACATTAATTACTTCGGCAAAAAAATGGTCTTCGGCAATGTGTAGCCCATTCTGCGCTTCCTGGCACTCGATAGACACTCCGGGTCCCATCAACTCGGACAAACCATAGACGTCACAAGCTTTGATGTGGAATGTCTTTTCTAAGTTCGAGCGAATCGCATCCGTCCACGGTTCGGCCCCAAAAATGCCGTAACGAAGCCCGAGTTGACTGGGGTCGGCCCCACTGTCTCGAATCGCATCGGCGATCGCCATCGCGTAAGAGGGAGTGCAGACCAGTCCTTCTGGGCGCAAATCCTGTAAGAGCATAGCCTGGCGTGCCGTCTGTCCCCCGGAAGCGGGGATGACCGTGGCTCCGAGCCGCTCGACTCCGGCATGAAAGCCGAGGCCCCCGGTGAACAGACCGTATCCGTAGGCCACGTGAATCGTGTCTGCAGGCGAAGCTCCTGCCGTTACCAACGCGCGAGCCATGAGATCCGACCAAACAGCGAGATCTGCCTTCGTATAGCCGACTAACGTCGGCTTCCCCTTGGTCCCGGAAGATGCATGAAACCGCACGATATCAGAACGGGGTGCGGAAAAGAGACCAAATGGATACTCCGCGCGAAAGTCCTTTTTCGTGAGAAACGGGAGCTTCCACACATCGGCAATCGACTGAATATCTTCTGGTGCAACTCCCCGCTCATCCATCCGTGTGCGGTAGAAGGGAACGCGATCGTAGGCGCGACGAACGGCCGCAGACAGCCGAGTGGACTGTAGTGCGGACAGCTCGTCTCGGCTCATGGTCTCCAACTCGGCTTGATACATGCTCTCACACCCTCTTATAGCGTTTTCATGGCTTCAAATGGTTGGCGGCAACTGTTGCAGTAGTACACCATCCGGCACGGAGCCGGGCCGAAGCGGCTGCTTCGCTCCGTCTCAGTTGAAGCGCAGTACGGGCACGGCACTGGCTCTCCGGGAGCGACGGGCGGCGCTATGCCATAGTTGCGGAGCGCTCTCCGGCCTTCCGCCGTCACATCATCTGTCGTCCATGGTCGGTCGTAGACGTAACGCACGTCCACGCCTTCCACTCCCGGCAGAAGCTCGATGTCACGGCGCACTTTGTCGCGTATGAAATCGAGTGCCGGGCAGCCCAGAAACGTAGGCAAGAGTTCAATCCGCACAGCACCGTCGGTGACGTCGACTGCATGCACCACACCCAAATCTGCCAAACTGATGGCCGGCATCTCCGGGTCTGTGAGGACCCAGAACCGCTCCGTAACCGCTTTCTTCAAGTCGGCATCTGCAACTACTGGCATGTGGATTCCCCCTTCCTATGCCTTCCGTATGCCCTGCTGTGGGCCACACAGTGAGACTCAATTACCAGCGCACGCCCTCTTCTGTGGACGAAACTTCTTGAAGTGTGCCGAGCAACTCAGTCAGCGAGGCGCTGTGGTCTCCACTCCGTCCCGACGGACCGGGCAGTGACCAACGAGCGTTTCCCAGACCGTAGCGGTGTAAAGCCTGCTCGATCCGCTGGTGAAACACCAACTCCGCCTGCTCCCAATTCAAGCTTCCCGAGACGCTCGAAGAAAGTTCCTGCGGCAGTACGGAGAGGTCAGCCGCCTCCGCAAACACGGCCTCGACCGCACGCACCAATCGGTCTTTCGCTTCGCCGCCCGACGAGAGCCGCGCGAGCCAAGCATCCATGTGAATCAAATGATAATATTCCTCGCGCTGCATTTTGCGAACTCCGTCCGCAAGCGCTGGAAACGGACACTGAATGAGCACCTCTAGACGCACAGCATCCCACGTGTCATACATCCACTGACGCACGACCGCTTCCGCAAAATCCCCGCGCGCGCGTTCCAAGAGGCGCGAATTACGCCAGTGGGTTGCTTGGCGGCGATAAACGAGATGGTCTGGAGTAGGCTCCCCCAAATGGTGAAGCAATTCGTAATAAAATCGCGCATGGCCAATTTCATCCTGTGCAAGCGAGGCAAACGCAATGTCTTCCTCCACCGAAGGTGCCAGACCGAGCCACTCCGATGCGCGATGACCCGCGACTAACTCATCGTCTGCAAGCGTATACAATAACGGGATGTATTCGCGATATGCGTCGGCGACACTGGCATCCGGAGCTTTCTGGTTTGGTGCATCTTCGATTGCGGACCGATGTTTTGTCATGGTTTTCGCACATCCTCAATCACTTCGTCGAGCGATAGCGCCCGCGACTTGAACTCCTTCCAGCGCAACGCGTTGTCTGCGTATCCACTCACTTCGCGATAAGAGCGGTCAAACTCGCGCGCAAAGAAGTCTACATCTTCGCCGCCGACGCTGGCGACTGCGGTTCGCGGGACCACCCAGAGACTGACTGCCTCATCGCGCCGAAGAAAATTTTCACGGGCGAGCAGTATGGCCATCGACACGTCCGAGGCAAGCAAACTCCCCACGTGCACATGGGCATCTTGGTGCGTGCGCTGCACAAAAACTTCGTACGCCCCGTACTCTTTGACGCCCTCCATCGGCAAGACCTCCCTCTAACTTTTTGCAGCGACTCTTGTCATAGTGCCACTTGACGAGCCCACGCCTGCCCTTCATGGGCAGCTTGACGCAGATGAATGCGCTCTGCTGACTTTGGACCGACATTTTCTCGCACCATCATGCTGAAATACTCCCAATCAGGCTCTTGATAATGCCACAGACCGTCGGCATCTCGATGCAAGGAACTGTCTGGAATGGTCAAACCAACCGCGTGAATTCGCGGCACATAGCGATTCAAAAACTTTTGTCGAAGTTCTTCATTCGTTCGCTGGCGAATTTTATACTTCATCATTTTTTCCACAGGCGAAGAGATCTCTTTCGGCCCGAAGAAGAACAAAAGCGACGGCCACCAGCGGTTCAAAGCGTCTTGTAACATCTGACGTTGCGTCTTGGTGCCCTCTGCCAAGGTGAGAATAATAGACTCACCATGCTGCATGTGAAAGCTCTCTTCTGCACAGACTCTGCGCAAAACCCGCGTGTACGGAGCGTATGACCCGTCCAGCAGTGCCGTCTGCGTGATGATGGCTGCGCCGTCGACCAGCCAACCAATGATACCCGCATCCGCCCATGTGGGAGCATCCATATGAAAGACATTGTGAAATTTGACCTTCCCGGTAAAGACATCGGTCATGAGCGAGTCTCGATTGCCGCCAATGGGCTCCGCCAAATCTTCCGCCACGCGCAACAACAATTGACCGTGCCCCACCTCATCTTGCACTTTTGCCAAGAGCGAAAGTTTTCGCGCCAATGTGGGAGCTTTGGGCACCCATTCCTTCTCCGGATACGCACCCATAATCTCGCTGATGCCATGCATGTGAATCAGCCGCAAGAGAAGCAGGCGATATTCGAGTGGCATCCAATCCGTCGACTCAATTTTGTCGCCGGCTTCAATCCGTCGCATAAACGCTTCCATCTGCTCGGCTTCTTTTGTTTCGACCTGACTGTCGACGTCTGCGGACTGGCCATGTGCACCTCGCACGCCAGTTCGATTTGACTTGAGGTCCATCATTCGTCTTCACCTCCGCGATGTTGTCCAATCCCATCCAGAATCAACTGGGTAAATCGACGAGCAATACGTTCCGGGTCATCCGGTCCATCTCGGTGGTACCACTGATATACCCAATTCGCCGCAGACAAGATGAGCAAGCGTGCAAACTGAGTATCCCTCGCCTGAAATTCCCCAGACTGGACGCCTTCCTCAAGAATCTTCGACCACAGCTGCTCGTAGTCCACTCGCTTCTGAAAAATGATACTGCGACGCGGTTCACGAAGCGCATACCACTCATGGAAGAAGACGCGAGCGGCGTCCAAGCGAGTGGCGACTACTTGGATATGTGCCGTCAAGCCAGCCAAAAGCTTTTCTGACGCGGGTCGATCCGCTTCCACGACCGGCCGCAACGCTTCCAAAAATGCGGTCGCTCCTTCGTCTGCAATCTCAAACAGCAAATCTTCTTTCGAACTGATATGAGCATAGAGACTGCCGGACAAAATTCCGCGCGCTTCGGCAATTTCGCGAATGGTCGTGCCGTGGTAGCCTTTACGGCTGAATAAGGCGCCCGCCGCAGCCAAAATGGACGCTTTTGAACTCTCTTTGAGCGGCTGTACAGTGACCGCGTCCGCTTCTTCGACTGGTTCTCTGTCCATCGCCTGTTCAACCTCGAATCTTTGCGAACGCCTTACCTGCATCTGAGCAGTTTCGACGGATGTCTCTGGTCCAACAAGAACAACGCGCCAAACAAGCGCTTGCTTGTTTTTATCGTACGCCTAGCGGAGCCAGTTGTAAATGGTCTCTTTCCTCATCTGACCTGCCGCCCTCTCATCGGCGGCTCAAATTCCTGCGCCAATCACGCAAGTTCGAGCAGCCACAGTTCCGGCTGTTCCAACAACTCCTTGATTCGATTCGTAAACCGAACTGCCGTCGCTCCATCGAGCAACCGATGGTCGAACGAAAGAGAAACGTTCATCATTTTGCGAATCACGGGTTCGTCGTTGCGAACGACGACCCGCGGCTCCATCTTGTGAAGAGCAAGGATTGCTACTTCCGGATGGCGAATGATCGGCGTAGCATGAATGCTGCCAATGCCGCCCATATTGCTGATGGTAATGGTCCCGCCTGCGGTTTCCCCGAGTCCAAGTTTCCCCAGACGCGCTTTCTCCGTGAGAACCTGAATGTCACTGGCCACTTGCAAAACCGACTTGGCACCAACATTTTGTACGACGGGTACAAGGAGTCCCGCCTCCGTGTCGGTCGCAATGCCAACATTGACCCGATGCTTGACGAGGATTTCTCCAGCGGCTTCGTCGAGCGAACTGTTAAGTAGCGGATAATCGCGGACGGCCATACTCATCGCCTTAGCCACATAAGCCAACAAAGTCAGACGAGTTCCTTTCTGCTCCGCGTGCGGCTTGGCCTTTTTTAACACGTCCATCAGTGCATCCATTTCTATTTCTTCCATATGTGTCACATGCGGTATGGTCCGTACCGACATCACCATGTGTTCTGCGATTTTTTGGCGAATCCCGCGAAATGGAATGCGCTCTACGTCTGCCCCCGGCGCTGCCTGCACCGTCCCTCTGCCAGACTGGCTGGCGACAGCGTCGCTCTTCGTTCCGCCAGCCTGATGACGAACGTCCTCTTCGCTAATTCGGCCATTGCGACCCGTCCCCTGCAGCGTGGTCAAATCGACACCGAGCTGACGTGCCAAATGTCGCACATAGGGCGTAGCACGGACACGCGCACCCGTTGCTGCGGCAGGTTGTCCTCCCCCATCGACTGATGCCCGGGATTTCTCTGTATCCGCAGACTTCCCCGCCGCAGTACTGTCCGCTACAGCTGCGCTCGCTACACGCTCGCGCGCCACCGTTGTTGCAGACGGCGCAGGGACCGCCGCCGTTCCTTGCGACTGTTGCGAAGCAGACGCCCCCGCGCCCGTGCGAATTTTCAGCAGCCCGGCACCCACTTCGACAGTATCGCCAGCAGCGGCGAGCAGCTTGTCAACAACTCCCACCACAGGCGACGGCAGTTCCGCCGTGACTTTGTCAGTTTCCACCAATACGAGCGGCTCATCCATGCGGACGGCCTGCCCTTCTTCGACCAACCAGCGGACGATGGTCGCCGTTTGTACGCCTTCCCCAATATCTGCTAGTTTAAATTCAAACAGGTCTGCCACCGCACTCATCCCCTTTGCAGTCGTCGCGCTCACTCATACGTCACCGCTTCTGTCACCCCAACTTTGACACGGTCCTCATCTGGAAGATAGGCGTCTTCGACGGCAAACGATGGAACTGGCACATCATAGCCCGTCACGCGCATGATGGGTGCCCGCAAACAGTCGATAGCTTCTTCAGCGATCAACGCCGCAACTTCACCGCCGAGCCCTCCCGTCTTGTGCGCTTCGTGCACGATGACAGCGCGCCCCGTCTTCTCCACCGAGCGAAGAATCGTCTCACGGTCCAAAGGCATGAGCGAGCGCAGGTCCACCACGTCCGCAGTCCACCCACGCTCCTCGTGAAGCGCCAATGCAGCACGTTCCGCGACCGGTACCATCGCTCCCCACGCGAAGATCGACACGTCGTCTCCTTCATGGAGCACCTCAGCCTCATCCAAGGGAACGCGGTACAATCCTCCGGGAACGCTCCGCTTACCAGCTCGATAAAGCCTTGTGGGTTCCAAAAACATGACCGGATCGTCCAATTCCATCGCGGCAATCAACATACCTTTGGCATCGTACGGATTACTCGGCACAACCACGCGCAGCCCTGGAGTATGGACAAACAGGGATTCGAGACTTTCGGAATGCAGTTCAGGCCCGCGGATACCCGCGCCATAAGGGGTGCGAATGACCATCGGCAGTTGAAACCGACCGCGCGTCCGCGAGCGCATCCGAGCCACATGAGCAAAGACTTGCTCAAGTCCGGGAAACATAAACGCCAGAAACTGGATTTCGGCGACTGGCCGGAACCCATTTAACGCGAGTCCCACCGACGAACCGATAATGCCAGACTCGGCTAACGGAGTATCAACAACGCGGTTTTGCCCGTATTTCTTCTGCAATCCGTCCGTCGCGCGAAAAACCCCGCCGTTGACGCCGACGTCCTCGCCGAGAATCATGATGCGTGCGTCGTCCGCCAATTTTGCGTCGAGCGCTGCGGCAATCGCCTGGACCATATTCAGTTCTTCTGCCATTACGCTTCCCCTCCCGCCTGCAGCCCCTGCCGCTGTTCCTTGAGGTGCCACAATTCCTGCCCATAGACGTGATGGAACATTTCCGCAGGTTGGGACATCGGCACGGCAGCCGCCTCGTCAAACGCCGCGAGCAACTCCTCGGACGTGCTCTCCAAGAGCCGCTGCTCCTCGCTGTCAGACCACACACCCTTCTGTAGCATCAAACGACGCAACCGCACAATTCCATCCCGTTCGTCGCGCCATGCTTCGTCCATCGATGCCTGATCCCGATAGCGCGTCGGATCATCCGCGGTGGTATGGGCTCCAAACCTCTGCGTCACCGCTTCGATGAGCGTCGGCCCACCGCCGTCCCGCGCCTTCTGGACAGCCGACTGCACGGCCAAGTAGACGGCCAACCCATCATTGCCGTCGACGCGAATGCCGTCCATCGCATAGGCGGAAGCGCGCTCTGCAATCGTCCGAGACGCCGATTGGCGCTGAAACGGAACGCTGATGGCAAATCCGTTGTTCTGGCAAAAAAAGACGACAGGCAGATGAAAGACCCCCGCAAAATTCAGGGCCTCGTGAAAATCTCCTTCGGAAGTGGCGCCATCGCCGAAATAGCAGATGCTGACGGTGTCTTCGCCACGCAATTTCGCCGCCCAAGCCACCCCGACTGCGTGCAATAAGTGCGTGGCAATCGGGACACACGGGTGCAAAATATTCAAGTCATCAGGCACGTCAAATCCGTCGAGTTGGCCCATCCAGTAGCGAAACATCGTTTTGAGCGGCATACCATGCGTCATCGAGGCGGCACCATCCCGATACGTCGGAAACACCCAGTCACTTCGGCGCAAAGCGAGCGCACTGCCGACCTGTGCGGCCTCCTGGCCTTCAAACGGAGCGTAGGTTCCCATCTTGCCCTGCCTCTGCAACGCGATGGACTTCCGGTCAAACTGGCGCACACGCACCATCTGCCGATAAATCTTCTGAATCTGCTCGACGGTCAAGTGTGCGAGCATGCTTTCCTCCGCTTTGCCATCCGGCTGCACCACTCGAAAGAGTGGAAGCACGTCGTTTTCGCGATGACGAAAAAAACCAGTCAATTGAGATAACTCGTTCTCGGCAATCATCCCTGCATCGTCTCCTTTCGCAAATCTGGCAGAACTTCCTGTAACACTGTCAATAAAAAGTCATTTTCCTCAGGGGTCCCAACACTGATGCGAAGCGTATGAGGGTTTGCCTCCAACTGAGCGCCGCAGCGAATGACCACACCCCGTTTAAGCAGCGCATTAAACCAATCCATACCGTCTTCCTCGACCAGCGCCATGACAAAGTTGGCCTCCGACGGGTAGACTTCCAGTCCAAAGCTCCTCAGTGCTTTTGTCAAACGTTCTCGCTCCTGCGCATTCTGATTCCGGCAATTCTCGACAAATTCGTCATCTTCGAGCGAAGCCAGCGCCGCCGCTTGCGCCAGTCGACTGGTATTAAACGCATCTTTCACCTGAATCAGCGACTGCACCACTGCCGGATGCATAAAACCATAGCCAATACGTAGTCCAGCCAGCCCGTATATCTTGGAAAACGTGCGCAAAATCACAAGATTCGGATGCTCTTGGAGCAGTGCGATGGAATCAAGCATCTCTTGCTCCACGTATTCAATGTAAGCTTCGTCGAGAACCAACAGGACATGTTCAGGAACCGCGCGAATGAATTCGAGAAGTGCCTTCTTGTCGACGACCGTCCCGGTGGGATTATTCGGATTGCAGACGAATACCATCCGCGTCTTGTCACAGATTGCCGCCTTCATCGCCGCTAAGTCATGAACGCCCTCTCGGAGTGGTACTGCGACCACGCGCCCGCCTTCGATGCGCACATTCGTCTGGTAACGGGGAAACGTGATATCAGCCATCACCACTTCATCGCCAGGATGAACGTAGGCGCGGGAAAGCATGCGAATAATCTCGTCCGACCCGTTGCCAATCAACACTTGCTCGGCACGAACTCCGGCTTTTTGAGCAAGTTTCTGGACTAATTCTGGACCGAGCGACTCAGGATAAAGCGATGCTCGAGTCATTTCCCGGACGACAGCATCTGTCGCCTTGTGCGAACAACCATATGGATTTTCATTCGATGCCAATTTGACAATGCGCTTCAATCCATAACGGCGCGCCACTTCCTCAATAGGCATTCCTGGTGCATAAACACCCAGCCCTCGCAATTGCGGCCGTGGTTCCACTGGATGAACGGTATCCACCTGTCGCCCTCCTCCTGACCAAACTGGCCAATGGTCTCTTCATAATGCTATCGTACCTGACGAGTCCCTCCGAAATAAAGCACAAACAAGCGCTTGCTTGGTATCACCCTGTCTATGATAGCGTTTTCAGCACGAGAGTATCAAGATTCATGACTCCATCTGGCAGAAACGCAATATTTCGTTGTAATACTCAAAAAAAAGCGATGATTTTTGCGCAACTTTATGATACGTTGTATCCCTCAATTCACCTCCAACCGCCGATCACCCGTCGTCGCCAGCGCCTCGTAGTCTGGGCATGGTGTACGCCCTCAACACGGATGCTCGCAACAAGTAATAACCTTTTGGACACCTCTTGCACGAACGCGCTTCAACGGAATGGAAAAAAGCACAAACGAATGAGGGGGCCATCTATTATGGCAAAGAGAAGTCATACGCAAAACACCATGCCATCGAGCATCCAAGCGAAATTGGCAGTGAAAAATCGCCATCGCCGGATGGTGACGGCGACCATCGCCCTGTCTACCGGAGTCGTCTTGGCCGTGAGTGGCTGCGGAACGAGTAGTTCCAACCACACGGCCAACAGCAGCGCGACCAACAACAGCGGCACGACCGCAGCTTCTGCAGGAAAACCGACTCCTGGGGGGACCATCACCTTTGCGGTCTCAGCGCAGACGAATTTAAACTGGTTCATTCCCATTGCCAACTCAGGTGCCGACAGCGTTGCCAACTTCCAGATGATTTACGATATGTACAAGCCCTTGTTGTGGATAAACCCTAATTACTCTATTAATTGGAACTCGTCGATTGCCGACAAAATTACCTACAACAAGGCAGGCACGGTCTATCATGTCTATCTGAATCCGAAGTGGCATTGGTCGAACGGACAACCCGTCACCTCGAAAGACCTCATGTTTACTTGGAACGTGGTCAAAGCGGCATCCGCCAACAATGCTCCGTCGCCATGGCCATACGTTGGCGTAGGAACAGGAGACATCCCGAACGGCATCAAGAGCGTGGTCCCCAACGGCAAGTACGAAGTGACCTTTACGCTCGACAAACCAGCCAATCAGCATTGGTTTATTTACAACGGGATCATCCAATTGGTACCGATGCCAGCTTCCGTCTGGGATATCCACAAAAACATCATGACAGAAATCAAGTATCTTGGCACAGAGGCGACCAATCCGTCGTTTGACACGGTGGTCGACGGCCCCTTCAAAATGAAAGATGCCGTGCCCAGCCAGTCTTGGACTTTGGTTCCCAATCCAAATTACGATGGCCACAAAAGCATCGTGGACAAACTCGTCTTTGCATACCAAGCGTCTACTGCGGCAGAATTTTCAGCGCTTAAGACGGGAACCGTCAACGTTGGCTATTTGGATTTGAGTCAGTACGGCTCCCGCTCCGCGCTGACCTCGATGGGTGACAAAATCACGCCAGAGTACGGGTTTGGATTCTTTGAGACGCAATTGAATATGTTCAAGGGTTCCACGACTGCGCCTATTTTCGACCACCTGTACGTTCGCCAAGCCCTTCAGATGGGGATTGACCAACAGTCCGTCGACACTGCCATCTACCACGGCTACGCACCGCCAGTGTATGGTCCGATACCGACCACGCCGCAGACGCAATATTTGGACCCGCTGCAATCCAAACCAATTTACCCATTCAACCCTGCCGCCGGCAAGAAATTGTTGGAACAGCATGGCTGGAAAGAAGTGAACGGTGTCATGACGAAAGGGAATGAAAAGATGAAGTTCGTCATGCTCTACACCAGTGGCAGTGCCGCGGCGCAGGACACGGTAGAACTGATGAAACAGGACTGGGCGGAAGAAGGCGTGGATGTGACCCTCAAACCCATGCCATTCAGCACGCTCATCAGCGTCACAAGCAATCCGAAAGCACCAAAAACTTGGGAGATGGCAAATGGGTCCGGCTGGTTCTACAATGGCCCCGGCTACTATCCCACCGGTGGCCAGTTGTTTGCGACTGGTGCTCCGTCCGGCTTTGGCTATAGCAACAAGACCGAGGACGCTTTGATTGCGGCCACGCATCAGCCTTATGCAAGCGATGCCGCCAATATGGCAGCCTTTCAGAAATATGCCGATTTCACGGCGCGGCATCTGCCGTTCCTGTGGAACAACAACTACGCCACGCTGGTCGTCAGTGCTCCCAACGTCCACGGCGTAGCCGAATACTACGATGGTGCCGTCGGATTCCCGCAGATGCAGTATTGGTGGGTTTCCGGGGCAACATCGGGCAATTGATGCAAGTTTGTTTGTCCGCACCCGAATGACGCAATTCAGCTAGGCTAAAACATCTCACTGTCACCTACAAAAGCCCATGGAGAAAGCGTTCTCCATGGGCTTGACGACGGAGGCAACTTCCCTGTCATGAATTCTCCCAATAACCCACGACTTTCGTGCATTACAGTAGCAGAGCAGAAAAAAATCCCTGTACAACCACTCCATTCACGCCTCTCATGTGACCTTTGCCGACAAAATTGCAAATATAAATAAGGTTCCTAGTGAATTTTTTGTTTGATTGTGATATTTTAAATTAACGAAACTTTCTTGATGGTCTCTGGGCTTTCACCATTGGAAATACTGAGGTTTTTCGCCAAGGACGTGGAGTCTGTTTCATAAGATACCCATCTTGACCGATTGCCGCAGTGAGGAAAGTGGACAAAGGGGTTTCGCCAAAGTGACCACGCACAACACAAAGGGGGAAATGGTTTTGTCCAGTCCAAAAAAATCTGTATCCAAGCGACGCAGACGCTCGCTACTGACCGTAGGTGCTCTCTCCACCGGGTTAATTCTCACGGTCACAGGTTGCGGCACGAGTTCTAATTCAACCGCCTCAAACACGACAAAAACAAGCAACACCACGTCCACGTCGTCCTCGTCCAGTTCCACCAAAGTCACCAAAGGTGGCATCATCACGATTGCCGAGTCTGCGCAAACCAACTTGAACTGGTTTATACCCATAGTTAATGCCGAGGATGATTCGGTCGACAACACGGTGTTTTATGACCAACTGTATAAACCGTTGCTCTGGATTAACAACAATTACACCATCAATTACAAGTCATCCATCGCGGACAAAATCACCTATAACAAGGCAGGTACCGTCTATCATGTATTTTTAAATCCAAAATGGCATTGGTCGAATGGGCAACCCGTCACTTCCAAAGACCTCATGTTCACATGGAACGTGGTCAAAGCCGCCTCATCCGCGAAAGCTCCCTCGCCGTGGCCCTATGTTGGCGCAGGTACGGGCGATATTCCGAATGGCATCAAGAGCGTGGTGCCCAACGGCAAATACGAAGTGACGTTCACACTCGACAAACCGGCCAACCAGCAGTGGTTTATTTTTAACGGACTTATTCAATTGACTCCCATGCCGGCCGCAGTTTGGGACATTCACAAAAACATTATGAAGGAAATCAAATACCTCGGTGCGAACGCAACAAACGCCATGTTCGACAAAGTCGTGGACGGTCCGTTCATGGTCCAAAGCGCCATTCCAAGTCAAGCCTGGACACTCGTTCCAAACCCGAACTATGACGGCCATAAGAGTACCGTCAAGAAAGTGGTCTTTGACTATGAGGCATCAACCGCTGCCGAATTCTCTGCAGTAAAGACAGGCGCTGTCAACGTGGGTTACATCGACTTTTCTCAACTTGGCTCCAAAGGCGCCCTGACGTCGATGGGCGACAAAATCACACCTCAATATTCATTTGGTATGTTCTACACGGACCTCAACATGTTCCCTGGCTCAAAAGTGAAGAGCTTGATGGATAAACTGTATATTCGCCAAGCGCTGCACATGGGCCAAGATTTGCAAGGCATTGACACGTCCATTTACAAAGGCTATGGCCCACCGATTGATGGTCCCATTCCAACTACTCCGGTCACTCAATTCCTCGACCCAGCCCTCAACACCAACCCGTATCCGTTCAATATTGCTGCTGGTAAAGCATTGCTCGAAAAACACGGTTGGAAAGAAGTCCATGGCGTCATGACCAAAGACGGCAAACCACTGAAACTCCTGATGATCTATGCGAGCGGCAGTACATCCGGTATGGATGTCGCTGAATTGATGAAAGAGGACTGGGCGAAAGAAGGCATTGACGTCACACTCAAGCCCATGCCGTTCACCACAGAAATCAGCGTCACCAGCAACCCGAAAGACGCGTCGCAGTGGGATATGGCGACAGGCTCTGGCTGGGACTACAACGGACCTGGATTTTATCCGACGGGCGGGCAGTTGTTCGCAACGGGTGCGCCGTCCGGCTTTGGATACAGCAGCAAAAAAGAGGATGAATTGATTGCCGCAACCCATAAACCTTATGCGACCGAGGCGGAGACCATGAAACATTTCTTCGCTTACGAGGACTACACCGCCAAACAACTTCCCTTCCTCTGGGCGAATAACGTCGCGAGTTTGACGGTCACTGCACCGACTGTTCACAACGCCATCAAATACAGCGACTCGGCTGTTGGTTTCCCGCAAATACAGTACTGGTGGGTGAGTCCGAGCGCCTCCAACTAAGTACAGTGTTCGTTGTTACGCGCTTGTACGCTTAATGGAGTGGCATGGCGCCCCCATCCAAACGGACAGAGCATATGCGGTGGTGTGACTATTCCACACCACCATTGATAAGGAACGCCCCGTCGCGTGGCGGGGCGTTCCTTGTTTCTTGAAAACGGTGTAGAGACATAGTCGGCGCCCGTCTATCTCACCAGGGCGACTGTTTCGCGACTAAGAGACAGGCTGTTCGACTTCTTCGTCCACACTTCCTGTGCGGGCGTACCGCTCGGCCATTGCCGTAATTTCCTTTTTTAACTCTGCCACCAATTCCGCCTCGGGCACCTTGCGCACTACCTTGCCTTTGCGAAACAGCAATCCTTCGCCGCGCGCACCAGCAATCCCAATATCCGCTTCTTTTGCTTCACCGGGACCATTGACGGCACAGCCTAGCACCGACACTTTGATGGGGGCTTTGATGTTGGCAGTGAATGCTTCAATTTCATTGGCAATCGAGATGAGGTCGATGTCAATGCGTCCGCACGTGGGGCAGGAAACAATCGTGACTGCGTCCGATACCACGTGATACACTTTCAACAGTTCGCGAGCCACGCGAATTTCTTCCACTGGGTCCGCCGAGAGAGAGACACGAACCGTATTGCCTATTCCCATGGACAACAGGGTACCGAGACCTGCCGAACTCTTAATGGTGCCGCTAAACAAAGTACCTGACTCGGTAATTCCAAGATGAAGCGGATAATCGAATGTTTCCGCCGCCAATCGGTACGCTTCGATGGCAAGCGGCACATCCGAGGCTTTCATCGAGACGATGATATCGTGAAAGTCGAGTTCCTCCAAAATCCGGATGTGATGAAGCGCGCTTTCGAGCATACCTTGAGCCGTTGGGTACCCGTACTTCTCCAAAATCTCCCGCTCTAAGCTACCGGCATTGACACCAATGCGAATGGGGATATTTCGCTCTTTGCAGGCTTTGACGACCGCTTCGACGCGGTCGCGCTTTCCAATATTTCCTGGATTAATGCGCACTTTATCAATGCCGCGAGCGATGGCTTCCAGAGCCAATCGATAATCGAAGTGAATATCCGCCACCAGTGGGATGTGAATTTGACGTTTGATGTGCGAAATAGCTTCTGCCGCCTCATGGTTGTTTACCGTGACGCGAACCAACTGGCAACCCGCCTCTTCAAGACGGCGAATTTCCGCCACCGTCGCCTCGACATCTGCCGTCTTTGTGGTCGTCATACTTTGAATGACGACTTGGTCGTTCCCACCAATGGTCACGTCGCCAACCCTGACCGGCCTTGTTTGCTGCCGCAAATACACGGTATTCTCTCCTCTCGCCAAAGCGAACGTATACCGCCGCTGGCATAACAGGGCCACGCCCCATGTTTCGTCCAAGGTCCGTTTCTGGTACATTATTAATCGTACAAAACTAGGTTCGGGCATTCAAGTACAAATTGCGCTACGGACAAAGAGGAGTGGAGATTTCAGAATGATTGAGACGATTCGAGAGTATCTTGGAGACCAAGCGGACTACCTACTTCAGCACGTCAGTCAAACCATCCCAAACAGTGAATTGTACGCCCCTTCAGCGTCCGTCGTGGACGAAGTCTACGCTGCGAGCAACCGCAACAACCGCGTCCTTGGCAACTTGGAGTGGCTTCTTCAGGCTGGCCGTCTCGGTGGCACCGGGTATGTCTCCATCCTACCTGTTGACCAAGGCATTGAACATTCCGCAGGCGCCTCTTTTGCAAAAAACCCGGCATATTTCAACCCTGAAAATATCGTTAAGTTGGCTCTTGAAGGCGGCTGCAACGGTGTGGCTTCGACGCTCGGCGTGTTGGCACTGACATCCCGCAAGTACGCGCATAAAATCCCCTTTATTGTAAAAATCAATCACAACGAGTTGTTGACCTACCCAAACAAATTTGACCAAGTCATGTTTGCCAGTGTTCAGCAAGCGTACGATATGGGTGCCGCAGGAATTGGGGCGACCATTTATTTTGGGTCGGACGAATCAACGCGTCAACTCCAAGAGGTCAGTGAAGCATTCGCACTCGCCCATGAACTCGGTCTCTTCACCATTCTCTGGTGCTATCTGCGAAATCCAGAATTCAAACAAGGGCAAACCGATTACCACGTAGCTGCCGACTTGACTGGTCAGGCAAATCACCTCGGCGTCACCATCGAGGCGGACATCATCAAGCAGAAATTGCCGGAGACAAACGGTGGGTTCAAGGCACTCAACATGGAGGGAAGCTCCTACGGAAAGACTGACGAACGCATCTATCGCGAATTGACCAGCGACCACCCAATCGATCTCGCTCGTTACCAAGTCGCCAACTGCTACATGGGGCGAATTGGGCTCATCAACTCTGGTGGTGCGAGCGGACAGAACGACTTCGCTGAAGCCGTTCAAACTGCCGTCATCAACAAGCGCGCTGGTGGCATGGGGCTCATCTCCGGTCGAAAGGCGTTTCAGCGGCCAATGGCGGAAGGCGCAAAACTGCTGCACACCATTCAGGATGTCTACCTTTGCAAAGAGGTCACATTGGCTTAAGGAAGAAAGCGCATGTGGCCGCACTTGGTGCTGCCGACCGGATGGTTCTAATTCCGAACGCACGAGCGGCTTCAATGAGATAGCAAAGCCGCTTACGGACTTGCATAGGAAACTTCAGACGACCTCATACTGTCTTTGCGGGCGAAAGACCGCGTGAGAAAGTGAGGTGCGGACAGTGGGTGGCGAACACAACCAGTTTGAAGTGGGATGGAAGGCGCCGAATGACGGAGTGTATCGAGAAATCGGGGAACACCCAGACAGTGAGGGCATCTCGCATCCGAGAGAAATTCACTTGAAAAAAGGAGAACCGTTTCCCGAACCGACAAACGCACATCGCAAATGGACGCGTGTCAAAAATGGAGATGTGAAACATCGAAATGGCGGTTAACGGGGCGAATCCGGGCGGATTCGCCCCGCCGTGTCTCCCCCCTTGAACGAAACCGAGACCTTCCCCATAATGATGAAGAATGATGCATTCATGGTATGCTGTGCATACATGCTGAAATTGAGTCGTCATCTCCAAAGAGGGGGACATGGAATGTCGCAACTGCAAACACCATCCAAGGATATTATGGAAGTGACCGATCGCTACGGAGCTCACAACTACCATCCTCTACCCATCGTCGTCAGCAAAGCGGAACGTATCTGGGTAGAAGACCCAGAAGGCAATCGCTACATGGATATGCTGAGTGCTTATTCGGCACTCAACCCAGGCCATCGCCATCCGCGGATTATCGCCGCGCTGAAAGAACAGGCGGACCGTGTGACCTTGACCTCTCGCGCATTCCACAGTGATAACTTGGGACAGTTTTATGAAATGTTGAGCAGGTTGACGAAGATGGAAAAAATTCTCCCCATGAATACTGGCGCAGAAGCTGTGGAGACGGCCATCAAAGCGGCCCGCCGATGGGCTTACGATATCAAAGGCGTACCGGATGGCATGGCGGAGATCATCGTCTGTCAAGGGAATTTTCACGGCCGAACGGTAACGGCCATCTCCATGTCATCGGACGCAGAATACCAACGCGGATTTGGCCCCTTAACGCCAGGCTTTAAAATGATTCCTTACGGGGATATTGACGCACTGACAGAGGCTATCACCCCGAACACTGCTGGATTTCTGTTCGAACCGATTCAAGGTGAGGCGGGTATTCTCATTCCACCCGACGGATTTTTGAAAAAAGCGTCTGACCTTTGTAGAGCACACAATGTGCTGATGATGGCCGACGAAGTTCAGACCGGATTTGGAAGAACAGGGAAATTGTTTGCCTGTGAGTGGGAAAACGTTCAGCCGGATATTTATATTCTCGGCAAAGCTCTGGGTGGCGGCGTCTTCCCCATCTCCGCTGTCGCAGCGAACCATGACATTTTGGATGTCTTCAATCCCGGTTCTCACGGGTCTACTTTCGGCGGAAATCCGTTGGCTTGTGCCGTGGCCATCGCGTCCATGGAAGTGATGATCGACGAAAAATTGGCAGAACGGTCTAATGAACTGGGCGCCTACTTCCTCAAAGGATTGCAGCAAATCAACAACCGCCATATCGTTGAAGTGCGCGGTCGAGGTCTGTTCATTGGAATTCAGTTGGACCACCCGGCTCGACCCTACTGCGAGGCACTCATGGAGCGAGGACTTCTTTGCAAAGAGACGCACGAGAACGTAATTCGCTTCGCACCGCCGCTCATCATTGAAAAAGCCGAATTGGACGACGCATTGACGAGAATTCGAGCCGTGATGCAGTCGTGAATGTCTGGTTGCCAGGACTCGTTGCCTTTCTCGTCGCTTTCACAACCACCCCGATGGCGCGCAAGCTTGCCATCCGGTGGCGGTTTGTAGACTTGCCCAGTGAGCGAAAAATCCACGCGAACCCTCTCCCGCTCCTGGGTGGAGTGGCGATATTCGCAGGATTGCTGGTAGCCGGAGTGATGTATCTCTTCAAAGCCCATCACCTCTTTTCCCCATATTTAGGGATGATGATTGGAGCTTTCTGCTTATTCGGCATCGGTGTGGTCGACGACTTTTATAAGAGCCGCGGTCGCGACTTCTCGGTGGCGATTCGGTTCTTAATTCAAATCGGCGCCGCACTGCTCATCCCGCTCTTTGGAGGTGCAGTGCGCGTCATAAGCACTCCCTTTGGGGGCGGTGGCTTTGTCGCCATTCCCCAGGTTCTGTCCGTGGTGGTGACGGTCGTCTGGATTGTCGGCGTCATCAACGTCTTTAACTTTCTCGATGGAGTCGACGGACTGGCGGCAGGAATTGCCGCGATTTCCGCGGGAACGTTATTTTTCGTCGCCTTGCTCAAAGGCGATATCGCTTCGGCCATCTTTTCGCTGGCCATTGTCGGTGCCGCACTCGGCTTTCTGCGTCACAACTTTCATCCCGCAAAAATCATTATGGGCGATGCCGGGAGCACGGTACTCGGCTATGCACTGGGTAGCATTGCGGCCATCGGCGCTTTTAAGTCTGCCACCGTAGTCGCTATCATCGTTCCAGTTCTCGCCCTCGGTGTTCCGATTTTCGATGCTTTGCGGGTAGTCGTAGTCCGTGCTTGGCGTGGACAACCTGTCTACAAGCCAGATAAGACACACGTCCACCACAGTTTGCTTCGCGCCGGTTTTTCACAGCGTCAGACCGTGGCCCTGATGTACTTAGTCAGCGCCTGCTTTTCTCTGGTTTCGATGATTGTCGTCTTATTGGACAAGTAGTCGCCCCAACGCCAACTGGGAAAAGTGTCGGCAGAGACAAGGAGCTTTTGCATGAATCATGTCACCTTCATCGCCACAGCCGCCTTCGGCTTGGAGGCGGTCGTAGCTCGGGAATTGCACGGTATGGGCTATACGAATACCACATCGCACAATGGGTACGTGGAATTCCAGGCAGACGCGACCGCGTTGGCGACCGCCAATTTGTGGCTGCGAACAGCGGATCGACTCTACCTTAAAATGGGTGAATTTGCGGCGGACACCTTCGACCAACTGTTCGAAGGCACAAAACAATTGCCGTGGTGGGAGTGGCTACCCGTCAATGCGCGGTTTCCCGTCAGCGGTCGGTCAGTGGACTCGGTGCTGCACAGCGTGCCAGCGTGCCAGAGTATTGTCAAAAAGGCCATTGTGGATTCACTCCTCGCCCACTACCAGACCGCGGAATTGCCGGAAACAGGCGCGACGTTTGCGGTCCAGGTGGTGCTCATCAAGGACGTCGCTCACTTGTGGCTGGATACCAGCGGCGAAGGCCTGCACAAACGCGGCTACCGCCAACTCACGGCTACAGCCCCACTGCGCGAGACGCTGGCTGCTGCCCTCGTTTTGCTCAGTCGATGGCAAGGCCATCGTCCTTTGCTCGATCCGCTCTGTGGCTCAGGCACCATCGCGGTCGAAGCGGCGCTGATTGGCCGCAATCGTGCGCCGGGGCTCGACCGCCGCTTTGCCAGCGAAGAGTGGCCCGCACTCTCCCCCGCTGCTTGGCGGGAAGCACGAGAAGTCGCGCGGTCATCAGAGCGAACGGACGCTCTCGACATTGTGGCGAGCGACATCGACAAGAGCATGCTCTCATACGTCGGCTATCACGCCCGAAAAGCCGGAGTTGGAAAAGATATCCGCATCGAACAGGCCGATGTGAGATCACTCCGTATCGACCGCGACTACGGCTGCTTGATTACCAATCCGCCTTACGGCGAACGCATGGGTCATCGCGACGAACTGGGAGACCTCTACTTAGCGTTTGCGCGGATGCTCCGCAAAGCGCCCACATGGTCGCTGTTTGTCATCACGAGCGATACTCACTTCGAAAAGCAGTTTGGACGCCGCGCCGACAAGCGGCGCAAGCTCTACAATGGGCGCATTGCGACGCAGTTCTATCAAGTGCTCGGGCCCATGCCGCCGCGCCCGGCAGAGCACTGGCTGCGGTCCGGTCCGTTGCAAAGGGACAAGCAAAAGGAGTAGAGTTTCTTAGGGCTGAAATCCGAATGAGCATTCGGTTTGGCATTCGGGGTGGCGTGAAACTTGGTCGAGCATCGGTCCTGGCCCAAGTTTCGCGTCGACCAGAGCAGCTAGACGGCGCGAATGTTCAGTGATTTTTTCCGTCGATAGCCTCATCGAGAAACAAAATACCTATTTTACTTCGACACGAGGTATCTGTAACAATGACATGGAAACCAGTGTCGCTGCAAAGGAGTGAAGACCCATGACAGTCCAGAACTTATTTCAGTCGCGTACCACATTGACAGTCCAGGGAAAAGATTATGTTTACTATGCTCTGCCCACGCTGGAAGCAGAAAACGTCGGGCCCATCTCCAAATTGCCATTTTCCATCAAAATCCTCCTCGAAGCTGTATTGCGTCAGTATGACCAGCGCGTCATCACCGAAGAACATGTACGCCATCTCGCCAACTGGAACGCCGCCAAACCGCAGAATGCGGATGTGCCATTCAAGCCCGCACGCATTTTGCTGCAAGATTTCACGGGCGTTCCCGCAGTGGTCGATCTCGCTGCACTGCGTGCCGCCATGCACGAACTGGGTGGTGACCCGAATCGGATTAACCCACTCATTCCGGTCGACCTTGTGATTGACCACTCCGTCCAGGTGGATGCCTTCGGCTCCGCAGAGGCATTGCAATTCAACATTGAGCGGGAGTTTGAGCGCAACGAAGAGCGTTACAAGTTCCTTCGCTGGGCACAGACGGCGTTCGACAATTTCCGCGTGGTTCCGCCTGGCACGGGAATTGTTCACCAGGTCAACCTTGAGTATTTGGCGAAAGTCGTACAGCAGAAACAAGACGCTGACGGTGCGACAGTCCTTTATCCAGACTCGCTGGTCGGAACGGATTCGCATACCACGATGATCAATGGCATTGGCGTCCTCGGCTGGGGTGTGGGAGGTATTGAAGCGGAGGCCTGCATGCTTGGGCAACCGCTCTATCAACTGTTACCCGAAGTCATTGGCTTCAAGCTGACCGGCCAACTTCCTGAAGGGTCCACCGCAACCGATTTGGCGTTGACGGTCACCAACATGTTGCGCAAAAAGGGCGTAGTCGGTAAGTTTGTAGAGTTTTACGGTAGCGGTCTATCCAGTATTTCCGTTGCCGACCGCGCGACAGTCGCCAACATGTCTCCTGAATACGGAGCGACGATGGGCTTCTTCCCAGTAGACGCGGAAACCTTGGAATACTTGAAGAGCACAGGCAGAGACGAGCATCTGGTGGAGATTGTCGAGGCATACACGAAAGCTCAAGGGTTGTTCCGCACGGATGCCACGCCGGATCCCATCTTTACAGACACGCTGGAACTCGACCTTGCCACGGTTCAGCCAACCATGGCAGGCCCGAAGCGTCCACAGGACAAAATTGAACTGTCGAACATGAAATCGACATTTGAACAAGGACTGCACACCCCCATTGAAAAGGGTGGATTTGGACTTAGTGCCGAAGACGCGCAAAAGACGGTCCACATTCGTCACGCAGATGGGCATTCATCCACGATGAAACCCGGTGCCGTCGCCATTGCGGCCATCACGAGTTGCACCAACACATCGAACCCTTACGTCATGGTTGGCGCTGGCTTGCTCGCTAAAAAAGCAGTCGAGAAAGGCTTACAGCCGCCTCATTACGTGAAAACCAGCTTAGCTCCTGGCTCACGCGTAGTCACAGACTATTTGGAGCGGGCGCAACTGCTTCCGTTCTTGGCCAAGATTGGATTTGATGTCGTCGGCTATGGCTGCACCACTTGCATTGGAAACAGTGGTCCGCTCCCAGAAGAGATTGCGGAACCCATCCGAGAGAATGACTTACTGGTATCGGCTGTGCTTTCTGGCAACCGTAACTTTGAAGGTCGCATTCACTCGTTAGTTCGTGCCAATTACCTAGCTTCGCCGCCGTTGGTCGTTGCCTACGCCTTGGCCGGAACGGTCGACATTGACTTGACCACCGAACCACTGGGAACTGGTAAAGACGGTCAGCCTGTGTACTTAAAAGACATTTGGCCGACCAGCCAAGAGGTTGCTACCACCGTGCGCCAAGCGTTGGACGCGGACATGTTCAAGAGTCGATATGGAGAGGTCTTTACGGGTAACGAACGTTGGAATGCACTGGACGTTCCTAAAGGCGAGCTGTACGCGTGGGATAAGGAATCGACATACATTCAACACCCACCCTTTTTCGTTGGCATCAGCGAGCAGTTGCCAGCACCCACGGACATCGAGTCCGCGAGAGTCCTCGCGTTCCTCGGCGACTCCGTAACAACGGACCACATTTCGCCTGCTGGTAGCATCCTTCAAAGCGGTCCGGCCGGACAGTACTTGACGAGCCACGGCGTTGAGCCTTATGACTTCAATTCCTACGGTTCACGGCGTGGAAACCACGAAGTGATGATGCGTGGGACGTTTGCAAACATTCGCATTCGCAACAAAATCGCTCCGGGGACAGAGGGCGGAGTGACCACGTACTTCCCGACCGGAGAAGTCATGTCCATCTACGATGCTTCGATGAAATATCAAGCTGCCAAGCAACCACTCATTGTTCTAGCTGGGAAAGAGTATGGCACGGGTTCTTCGCGCGACTGGGCTGCCAAAGGCACTTCCTTACTCGGAGTGTCTGCAGTGCTCGCAGAGAGTTTCGAGCGAATTCACCGCAGCAACTTGGTTGGCATGGGTGTCTTACCGCTCCAATTCAAACCCAATGAAAGCGCAGCTTCACTCGGCTTGACGGGCCGGGAATCCTTTACCATCAAAGGGCTTCGCGGTGATTTGAATCCACGTCAGGAACTGACCGTACACGTGGTGAAAGAAGACGGAAATGAACTGCATTTCCAAGCCATCCTGCGGTTAGACAGCCCCATCGAAATCGATTATTACCGCAATGGAGGCATTTTGCAGACCGTGTTGCGGGGATTCATCGAGACGGCGTAACTTTGCGTTACGCCCGTCTCCCCGTCTCTCGCATACTCTTGTGACCGGGCTAGCGCGTGTGGGCACAGTATGCTCCTGCTGGTCCATCTAACCCGGTTTTACGCATGCATGCAAGACCTTGAGAAGTCGGTCACGCACAAACAGGACCTCCTCTTAGCGCTGTGGCGACACACTGCGCAGAGCGGAGGTCCTGTTGTTTTGTAGCGAGAAGCGTTTTCACCCGTTCACCGTCACTGCTGTGCATACGTCCGAACCAATCCAAATTGGCCTTCATTCGTCCGAATGATGAAGAACAGAGGCTCTTTGTCGGACAGAGGAAACGACTTGTAATTCCATCGTACCGACCACGTCCCATTCGGCTGAATGGTCCCTTGTGCTACTTTCTGCACATTTTTTGTGCCATTCAGTTGGTAGTGACCCGAGTGGTAGAATAAGTCATGGCGGGGTACATAAAAAATTTCCACTTGGTGTCCGTACCAAGCCACGTTAGAATAGAAGTGCAAGGTGTGTCCTTCAATGATCGCATGCGCAGGCGGAGGATTTTGTATACGCCGCGGCATATTGATGGTGACAGGTGGTTGTGCGACTGTCACCGGCAACACTTGAGAATTTTCATCCATGAGCATTTTTTCGTTTTGTTCCGGTCGATATTCACCACAAGCGGACACAGATAACATGCTCAGCAATGCAGATATCACCAAAATTCGAGACCGATTCACGGGCACCACTCCTAACGCTGGACAATATTCTATACAGAGTGTGCCCTGCGCTTCGAGAGAACATGACCGTTGAACTATTTTCGTCACCATTACGTAAAAAGTTGGACAACATTTTCAATGTGTTTTCGAACTATGTTGTCTAGAGTAAACTATAAGAGATGAAGATTATTGATGGAGGTGCTGTGTGATGCTCCGAGGAGCGATTTTGATGACTGCCGCGTTAGCGGTTCCTGCCGCACTAGTGGCTCAAGTTGCACACCAGCCAACCAAAACCACAGGAAAACAGCCTGTCTATTACGCTGCGAATGTAATGGGCAGCAAAAACTGGGCTGGCTACGTAGACCTGGCCAACAACGGCCAATTGCTTCGCACCGTGACCGGAAGTTGGCAAGTTCCTTCGGTGCATGGAGCGGAACAATCTGCAGCCGCTCAGTGGATTGGTCTAGGTGGAGTGCAGACGACGGATCTCTTGCAAATGGGCACGGTAGAGACTGTTCAAAACGGTCAGGCGTCCAATGTTTTGTTTTGGGAAAAACTTCCTGGAGCAGCGCATGATTGGGTCAGCCTGCCTGCCGGAGCCACAGTGAGTGCTTCGATTCAGCCGGTGCCCGGTCAACAAGGCATGTTCGAATTGAAGGCAACGGTAACAGCGAATGGCCAGTCTAAGACGTTTACCAAATACGTGCCTGTGTCCTACACGTACGCTTCGCAGATGGAGCAAAGTGCGGAGTGGATTAGTGAGGACCCGTCCAATCAGAATCTGAGTTTAGTTCCCCTCGCCAACATGGGGACCATTCACTACAGTGATGCAACTGCCAATGGACAGCCCATCGTTCAAAGTGACGCGTCAACTCAGAGAATGGTGTTGGTTGACCCGAATCAAGATACAGCGCTGATTCGCCCGTCAGGTTTGACGAATGGATACACGGCATTCACCACCAAGCCAACGGGCAATTCCGTTAGTGGCGAAACACAAGGACCGCAACCGGTCACCGTTATTCAGGTACCAACGGGTCCATTGCCAGCAAGCAATGTTGGACCTGCATGGCAACAGTGGCAGCAAATTCAGCAGCAATTGCAGCAACAACTGAAACAAGCGTTTGGGAACAGCGGATCGCAATGGGAATCTGAAATGCCTTCCTCTGCCCAATGGAATGCGATTCAAAATCAGTTGAATCAGCAGTTACAGGAAGCAGTCAGTCAATTCCAGTCCATGTGGTCCAATGCACAACACAATCCGTCCGTGCAAAGCTGGAATCCTTTCGACTACATGTCAAAGAAAGAAAACACAGAGACGGCGCATGGCACGAGCAATGGATGGAAGTGGACGGTTCAAGTCACACAGTGGTGACCCTGTGCCGGGAACAGTCACTTCATGGGAAAAACTGCAAAGAAGCATCAAGGGACTCGGGGCAGATGCGCCTTGAGTCCCTTGATGCTATAGAGTTAAGTGACATTACAATGCTGCCGTTAGGATGGCCAATACGTCTGTTTTCTCCAGTTTTCGATAATTTCCAATGGCTCCAAAGCGCACGCTTTGCTCAGCCATCCAGTCCAATTGGTCGGAACCAATGCCGTACTCTGCGAGTCGCTGCGGCGCCCCAATCGATGCGTAAAAATCACGCAGCGCAGCAATTCCGGCGCGAGCCAGCGACAATTCCGACGTTGCTTCCGAAATGCCAAACACATTCCGAGCCAAATCGGCAAAGCGCAACGGCGCCTCTTCCACCACATAATCCATCCAATGTGGGAACAAAATCGCCAAGCCCCCGCCGTGCGGGATATCGTAAATCGCGCTGACCTCATGTTCCATCGCATGATTGGCCCAATCCCCTTGAATCCCCATACTAACCATCCCATTCAAAGCCATCGTCGAGCAGTACATCATGGTTTCGCGGGCATCGTAGTCCTCAGGATTCGCGAGCACTTTTGGCGTGGTTTCAAGAATTGTCTTCAAAACCGATTCAATCATCCGACGCTGCAACGGAGCATTCTCCGTTCGATGAAAATAGTGTTCCAAAGCATGGGCCAACATATCGCAAGCCCCGTAAACAGTCTGATCTTTGGGGACGGTAAACGTATTCTCAGGGTCACAGAAAGAAAACTTCGGATATGTAAATGGCGAACCTCCGCCCAATTTCTCCTTCGTCTCCCAATTCGTGATGACACCACCAGAATTCATTTCCGATCCGGTAGCTGCCAAGGTCAACACGGTTCCTATGGGCAATGCTCCGGTGGCGACCGCTTTGCGTTGATAGATGTCGTATACCTCTCCATCGAAGCAGACTCCCATCGCAATCGCCTTGGCACAATCGAGAACGGAACCTCCGCCAACCGCCAGGATGAGGTCGATACTATGCGTGCGGCACAGCTCGATACCACGATGAACGGTGGTCAAACGCGGATTAGGTTCAACCCCAGCCAACTCAACGACTGCGATATCCCCGGCCTGCAACAAGCCAACCACTTTGTCGTAGAGGCCATTTCGGCGAATGCTACCGCCGCCATACAACAGGAGAACGCGTTGACCATAGTGCTTCACTTCGTTGACCAACTCAAGTTCCAGTTGACCTTTCCCATAGTACAAGGCGGTTGGATTGTGGAATCGAAATGGATTCATGTTCTTATTCCTCCCCAGCTTCTGTCTATCAACCGATTTGCGACCAGAAGAACGAACCCATCCACGGCATGGTCGAACGGCATCATTCACCCATGCCATGGAACGGCTCACGTCTCGCCACAACAACGCACAGTTTCCGGTGCATAGGTCATTTTATCACACGCGCCGCTAAATCTTAGACATGGTACACTGAGTTGGATTGCGCCAGACTCTCAAAGCAAACGGAGGATGCCTGTATTATGACCCATAGAGTAGCGTCGGACGTGGTCGTGATTGGCGGAGGTCCAGCGGGCCTTATGGCCGCCATCGCAGCTGCAGAAACGGGCGCTGCCACCACGCTTCTCGAAAAAGGAGACCGCCTGGGACGCAAGCTCGGAATTTCCGGTGGCGGAAGATGCAACGTCACCAATGCCAAACCACTGGCTGAGCTCATGGAGAACATCCCCGGGAATGCTCGATTTCTCCACTCGGCCTTGTCCCGTTACAACAACCAAGACATCATGGGCTTCTTCGAAGGACTGGGAATCGCGTTAAAGGAGGAAGACCGAGGTCGCGTCTTTCCCAAGACCGACAAAGCCTTAACGGTCGTCGCCGCAATGGTGGAGGCCGTCCGCGAAGCAGGCGTCCAAGTTTATTTAGAGACTCCCGTGCGCAAACTGTTGAGCACGGAGCAACAAATCCATGGCGTGGAACTGCAGGGTGGACAGCAACTACTGACTAAGGCGGTCGTCCTTGCGACTGGTGGGTGCAGTGTTCCACAAACCGGGAGTACAGGGGATGGATACCCTTGGGCTGCACGGCTTGGACACACCATTGTGCAACCTTTTCCAACGGAAGTACCACTGACCAGCGACGACCCTCACATTGTTCGACGAGCTCTACAGGGGTTGTCCTTTCAAAACGTCCCTCTGACTGTCCTCGACGACCAGAACAAACGCTGGACGACAGAAACCGGCGATGTTCTCTTTACTCACTTTGGCCTCAGCGGTCCAGCCGCCCTCCGCTGCAGCCACTACGTCTCGGTCGCACTTCAGAAACGACCGAGCGCCCAGTTGCGCGTGGAGATGGACCTGCTTCCAGAAGAAGCCGGTGAATCGTTTCGTGAACAGTGGAACCACTACCGCCACACTGCTCCAAGAAAGCAGGTCAAAACGGTCCTACTCGACGTATTGCCGGAACGTATGGTGGAAACCATTCTCGCCCGGTCCGGAATTGATGGAAATGTGCAATCCGCCCACCTGAAAAATATCGACATCGACCTCCTAGAGCGGCAAGTTCACCACTTCCCGGTCCGAATTACTGGAACCCTGCCGCTCGCTAAGGCGACGGTCACGGGCGGCGGCGTGTCGGTGCGAGACATCGATCCAAAAACGATGGCTTCCAAACTTTGCCGAGGTCTGTACTTCGCTGGCGAAGTGATGGATGTTCACGCGCACACAGGTGGTTACAACATCACTGTGGCATTTTCAACGGGTCGAGCGGCGGGGGCCAGCGCCGCACGATACGCAATAGAACGGTGATATACACGAAAGCGAGGACGAAGAGTGACGCCGATAGCCAGAGAAGCGCCTTCAACTGTCGATGGGCGAGCAAATTGCCGCCAATTGCCGTCCCGATGGCACTACCCACATTAGCCCCGAAGACACGCAAGCCAAACATCTGAGAAAACTCGGTCGCTTCCATATTTCTTAGAAACGCCGCATCGATAATGGGTTGCGGAATGGAGGCACTGGCCGTGCGCAGCAGATACAGTCCGGCGAATGGAAAAAATCTCGGTGTGAACGATTGCGCTGCAGTTGCACCGGCTGTCGTCGCAAAGGCAATAGCCAGCGTTGGACCTTGCCGAATTTTGCGAATGAGTGGGCTGACGGTGGCGGATCCTACTGAGACCATGAACATCGCCAATGCTGAGACGATAGCGGTCCACTCTGTCGATGCACCATAGTCGTTTTTCAACACGAGCGTCGCAAATTGGGACAAGAGACCGGGAGCCATGCCGAACAGGAGAGAGAAGCCACTCATCCACAGCATTTTCCGATTCGGGACTCGGAACGCCCGATGTGACTTGGCATCGGGTGCCCGCACAAAGACGCGTATGCATGGGGCGATCAACGAGATGGCTGCACCCATCAAGACGACTGCGCGAAATCCGATGTGTGGCGCGAGAAACCCAGCCAACACGCTGCCCGAACCCATGCAGAACATATACATCGCTACAAAACGACTGAAAATGTGAGCCTTTTCCGTGCCGCTTGTGAGCGAGGAAAGAACCACATTCTCTGTAGACACCAAGAGAGCCCCTCCTGCACCAGCGAAGGCGGAGGTCACGAGCCACCATGGATAAGAATGCATGAGACCCATTCCCAAGTAACTGACGGCGAGCAACAGAGTCGCAAACTTCCAGGCCACGGATGCACCCAACTTATCCGCCAGAGGTGCGAGAAGTAAGGCTACAAAAGCTCCTGTCAGGGCATTGACGGAAAAGAGAATGCCGATGCGCGCATCGCCAACGGCATGAGCTTCATAGAAGAATGGCTGTGCGTACTGAACCATGCCAATGCCCAAGCTGAGCAGTGTTTCGCTTCCAAGATAGAGTGCCAAGGCACGGCGTTCTCTCATGAACCCTGTTCTCCTTTTTTGCGAACATCGCTAGAAGACAAGCGTCGTGCCGGAGCCAACCGTTCTCCGGCACGCAGATTCCTCTCCCCACTCACTGCAGGTGAGAGACCGACGACCCATACTCTCCTCCGAGTTTCCTGCTGTATTTTCCGACTTTTGGAGTGCCATGGCGATGTGGCTGATCCACTTTTGCTCCGCGAGCCATTGCCTGACTGGCATTCGCCGACATAATTGGACCAACTGCTTCATCGCCACGACCAATCGACTTGCGACGCGTGGTCATACAACAGTCCCCCTTCTGGTGAGTTGTGTTGTCCGCCATATCATGCGCAAAATGAAGACAGACCATAAGCTCATGCCACACGAACCACATTTATTGTATAAAATGGAATAAAGGAAGGTGTTCGTCTCGATGTCCGAAAACCGCGCAGTCCATGTCGAAAGCAAGGATACCCTTCGCATCATTCTGGCATCCAGTTCTCCGCGCCGTTTACAGATATGCGAAATGCTCGGTCTCCACGTCACTGTTGAGCCAAGCCACGTTGACGAACATGTCCCGTCCGAGTGGGCGGTGGAAAAACAAGTGGAAACGCTGGCCACACAAAAAGCGCGGGCTATCGCCGCCAATTATTCGCATTCACCGAGGACCTTCATTCTCGGTGCGGACACGCTCGTCGTCGTCGACAACAAAATTCTCGGCAAACCAGCAGACCGTCAGGCAGCAACACAGATGTTGCGCCTGCTCTCCGGCCGCGTTCACGACGTCTGGACTGGCACCTGTCTGATTGACGCAGCAACTGGCAAGGAGTACACCCATTCAGACCAAACTGAGGTCGTTTTCGAAGTATTGAGTGAGGCCGACATTGTGCACTACCTTGCTACGGGTGAGTCTCTGGACAAAGCCGGGGCTTACGCTGTCCAAGGCATGGCAGCCCAGTTCATTCAAGCGATTCACGGCGATTTTTTCACGGTGATGGGCCTGTCGCCACGTGTCATGCGCCTGCTCTTTCAGAGAGCAGGCGTCGACCTACTGCTCTCCAATTCTTAGTAGACATGACGACAGCGGCGACTCAATGCAGTACGTTTAAAGCGTACTTCAACGCAGCATCTAAGTCCGCTTTGAGGTCGTCGACATCTTCAATACCGACCGACAGGCGCAGAAGTCGGTCGGTGACGCCACACGCATTCCGGATATCTTCCGGAATGTCAGCATGCGTCTGCACGGCTGGATAAGTCATGAGCGATTCTGTGCCACCCAAGCTTTCCGCAAAGGTTACGAGTTGCACTTGCTTTAAAATCTCCGGCACCATTCGAGCATCAGCCACTTCAAACGACAGCATGCCCCCAAACGAACTTGCTTGCAGGCGTTGCGTCTGGTGTCCTGGGTGACTCACGAGCCCTGGATAATAGACGGTAGGCACGGCCTCATGACGAACTAACCAGTTGGCCAAAGACAGGGCATTCTGTTCATGCCTTTCCATGCGCAAGGCCAGTGTCTTCATACCACGAAGAAGTAACCAACTGTCGTCGGGACCGAGCGTGGACCCAATGGAGTTCTGGATAAAATAGAGCTTGTCGGCTATCTCCTCAGTCTTGCTCACGACTAAACCAGCCAAGACATCATTGTGGCCGCCAAGGAATTTTGTAGCCGAATGAATGACGAGGTCCGCCCCGTATTCAAGCGGCCGCTGCGTATAGGGGGTCATGAACGTGTTATCGACCATCAGTAACAACTTCTGGTCATGACAGAATTCTCCGATAGCAGCCAAATCTGCCACACGCAGCGTTGGATTCGTCGGAGTCTCGACAAAAACACCTTTGGTGTTGCTTTGCAGCGCCGCTTCAATCGACGCAAAGTCACTCGTATCGACATACGTGGCCTCTATCCCAATTTTGCGCAAAAACTGCTCCACCAACCGATACGTTCCACCATAAAGGTCACTTGATAGAATCAAATGGTCGGACGGTTGAAAGAGATTCATCACTGCGTGCACCGCTGCCATTCCGGATGCGAAGGCGAATCCTCTGCAACCGCCCTCCAAGTCGGCAATCGCTCGTTCCAGAACGGCTCGAGTCGGATTGCCCGTGCGTGTATAATCGTAACCGGTACTCTTCCCGAGTTCTTCGTGAGCATAGGTCGTGGCGCGATAAATAGGGGTTGAAATACTGCCCGTACGCGGGTCTTGGCGATTTCCGAGCTGTGCGAGCACCGTTGTGCGTTCCATGACTGTATCTCCTTTACCTGCACTTTGCGCCATTCAAATCCATGAAACTCCACCCAAAACCATGTTAATGCTCAGGAGGCTTCGTCATGTCCGCGCAGACACGCGCTCTCTCTCCTAAACACGCGGCGCTACTCGTGCTGGGAGTCATTGCAGTTTCATTTTCAGCCATTTTCATCAAGTGGTCGAGTGCTCCTGCCAGCATGATTGGATTTTATCGGATGACGTTCTCAGCACTCGTCTTGTTGCCTCTTGCGCTTCGCGAAAGGCATCTGTGGCGCGCAATTCATCGACGCGACTTGACCATCATGCTGATTGCTGGCATTTTTCTCGGCCTGCACTTTGTGTTTTGGATACAATCTTTAAAAGATACGAGCGTCTCTTCATCCACGCTCATCACCGCATTGCAGCCCGTTTTTGTCGGAGCTGGTGCATACTTCGCTTTCCATGAACGGCAGTCCAAACGAGAAATGGCCGCAGCTATTCTCGCCATCGCCGGTGCGAGTGTCGTGGGCTACAGTGATGCCGAAGCATCGTCCAGAGCGTTCCTCGGAGACATCGATGCGCTCCTCGGAGCCATCGGGGCTTCTCTTTACATGTTAGCTGGACAGCGGTCTCGCACATCCATGCCTCCGTGGACTTATAATACCACGGTATTTTCTGTCGCAGCAGTCGTGTTGGCAGGCGATGCGCTCTTCACGCACGCTTTGTTTTTTGACTACGATGCCCGAAATTGGATTCTATTTGCGCTACTCGCGCTCGTTCCCACGCTCTTTGGACACGCCCTGTTCAACTACCTCTTGAAGTTTGTCCGTGCCTCCAGCGTTGCCATGACGATTCTCGGAGAACCGGTCGGCGCAATTCTCCTCGCCTATGCCTTGTTGCATGAGACCATCACATGGCGTGACGCTCTCGGCGGAGCGCTCCTGTTGGCCGGAGTTTACTGGTTCCTTCGCACACGCGCAAAGTCGTCAACCGACGAAGGAGACGGAAGCGTGATCGTCACAACGGGAAATGACGAAGTTGAGATGCTTTGACAAATCAATATCATACGGAGTGACGTCGCGATTGGACTCTTGTAAAATCCGAACTACCGGACGCATCAGTTGATCTGTGTTAATATCTACGACAATACCGGACAGATTCTGATTCAACGTCACAGGCGTACCCGGGGGATAGACGTTGACGTGTTTGACGAACAACTGGACAAACTTAGGGTCGAAATGAGCATTGCTTTCCCCATATAAAACTTCCACTGCTTCGTGTGGTAAAAATGCTTTCCGGTAGGCACGATTGGATGTCAGGGCATCATATACATCGGCTACCGCTAAGATGCGGCCGACTTCGTGAATCTCTTCACCAACCAAGCCACGCGGGTAGCCCGTACCGTCAAATTTTTCATGATGCTGCAAAGCACAATGTGCGGAGGTTCTTGAGATGTTCGGCTGTTGCGTAAGCATATCGTACCCGAGTTGACAGTGCATCTCCACTTGTCTTTTTTCGTCCTCCGTCAGAGCACCCGGTTTGTCCAGAATTTTGCGGTCAATGGCCAGTTTGCCGATGTCATGCAGCATGGCCCCAACGCCGAGGTCCCGCACTTTGGCTTCAGAGTATCCGTAGCCGATGGCAACCGCACCAGCGTACAGCGCGACGTTCATACAATGCGAATAGAGAAAGGTGTCACTGGAGTACATGGAAGTCAAATTCGTCAACACGACTT
Source organism: Alicyclobacillus sp. SP_1 (assembly GCF_024706985.1). Classification (GTDB taxonomy): domain Bacteria; phylum Bacillota; class Bacilli; order Alicyclobacillales; family Alicyclobacillaceae; genus Alicyclobacillus_I. Next base: position 115,929 of record NZ_JAMCCX010000039.1, read on the forward strand.
GGTTCTTCAAGACATTCTGAAAGAGCATGTTAAAGAGGTCCCGAAATGTGGCTCCAAGTTCGCCTTCCCGAAGCAAGCTGCGGCGCTCAATTCCGTTTGCAAATCGGTCGAGCGTCCGATGAATTTTGCGGACAATCTCCTGGCGCAACTCAGAGGACATAGATTGCTGTAGTTCTACATCCTCAGTGCGAGGATCTCGAACAAACACATACGTACATCCATATTGGCGCAATCGCCGAATGTAGGAACTCGTCAACGCGACATCGACCTGCAGCAACACTTGCCCTGATTTCCCATATACAGGTTGTCCCAACACATCTCCTGGCACCAGCGATTCCACAGATTTCAGACGCATCTTCCACGCCTCACGTTTCCCGTTAAATTGGTAAGCTCTCTGTCCCTGATGACTCATAAATGGAACGCGGAAATCCTACCGAACGACTGATCTATGTAAAACAAAAGTAGAACGAACGCTCAAAGCAGATGCCATGCTCGAATCGCCAAAAGTGCCCAACCGACCAGAAAGCAAAGGCCCCCAATGGGTGTAACCGCTCCAAAGCGCTTCATACCCGTCCAGACCAACACGTACAGACTCCCCGAAAAGAAGACAATTCCAGCCACAAAAAACCAAGCTGCCGCAGTGAGCAGTGAACTTGGGTGCTGTAAAGACCACAGGCCAATCGCGATTAAGGCCAGTGCGTGGTACATCTCATACTGCGCTCCGGTCGCAAAGACCGCGCTCTGCTCTGCACTCACGCGCCGCCTCAGCGCGTGAGCAGCGAACGCCCCAAGAGCCACGCTGAAAAAACCCAACACACTGCCGAGTAAGATGAACATGTCAATCCCCCCAACTGCAAAGCGTGACCCAAGTCGTTTCATCGGTTGACTTTTCACGAATCCAAGAAGCTCTCTCTGCGACAAAATAACTATTCATTCGACAATTCATCAACAATTGAGTAGCCTATTCGACTTTTTGACCACATTTCCCTTCTCCACCGCCTGAATTTTTTAGATTCGACTGCCAATCTGGACAGAGGCATCATGAGTAGTATGTATTGTGCACTCCGAAACGTTCCTGAATTTTTCAAAAGGCATCACATCCCGTAGGAATTCAGGAATGTGATGCCTTGGTTGGCCAAACGGTTTGACGGCACAAGGTGACGCCAAGTTTGTCAGGATGAAACATCCAGTTTGCGAATCTCCGGTGTTTCTTGCTGGCCGATTAAATCGGCCGTCAACTGTCCGCAAAGAGTCACCATCGGCACGCCGCCACCCGGGTGCACCGACCCACCGACAAAGTACAGGTTCGACAGCAGACTGCTCCGACTGGCTATTTTAAAACCACCATTTTTTTTGCGATCCGTCACTACTCCATAAATGGAGCCGCCATTCGCGCCGTAGAGTTGATGTAGGTCGTCCGGAATAAACTGGTGTTCGAAGACAATGTGGCTGCGAAGATCCTTAAGACCCATCCGCTCCAACTTATTCAAAACTAAATCTCGATACCACTCCCGCCTAGCTTCAAAACTCTCTGTTGGAGCGAGTGGCGGTACGTGCGTCAGCACGAACAGATTGTCCATTCCTACAGGTGCTTGGCTAGGGTCACTGCGACTCGATACCCCTAAATAGACTGTAGGGTCTTCAGTTGGCTTCCGGTCATGGAACATATCTCGAAACTCTCGCTCCGGATTCTCCGAGAAAAAGAAGTTGTGGTGCCGCAATTGCTCATATTGGCAGTCGACTCCCAGCAACAAAACATGGCCTGAAACCGTTGGTTCAAATTTAGAAAGTTTGGAGATGACGGCGTCTTTATCCGGATGCTGAGCTAACAGCGATTGATGCGCCGGGATGACTTCGCGGTTACAGACTAAGATGTCCGCTGACACGACTTCTCCTGATTCCAATCGAACGCCCGTTGCTCGGTTCCCTGTGAACAGAATTTCCTCCACTTTGGCATCCGTATGGATGTCCACCGACAACTCGCCAGCCAGTTTGAGCATGCCCTCTGCAATTTGATACATGCCACCTTTGACATAAAAGATGCCGAGGCCCAACTGAACGTAGATGAGTTGCGACAGAATCGCTGGCGCATCATAGGGTGAACTACCCACGTACATGACAAAGAAGTTAAACATCTGCCGCAGGTGCGGGTCTGTCAAATACTTCTCAGTGACGGTGTTCATCGTCTTCAGTGGGTCCATCTCCATTAATTCGCGAAGAGAATGCTCTTTGCGCAAATCCGGAAGTCCCGATAAACTTTTTTTATAAAAACTCTGACGACTCAATTCGTACATCCGTCCGCAGTACTGGAGATATTGAAGAAATTTTGCTCCATCCGACGGGTTTAAACTCGAAATCGTCGAAAGAAGACTCGGCAAGTCGCCTTCCAAATCCATAGTGTGCCCATCCTCGAAGAAAGAACGCCACTGTGGCTCAACGCGAACAATCTCCATATAGTCGCGTATATCTCTACTGGCAGCTGCAAACAAATTCTCCAAAACCCACGGCATGGTCAAAATCGACGGGCCAGTGTCAAATGTAAACCCGTTTCCAGACACGCGATTGAGCTTTCCACCGACTCGTTGATTTTTTTCTAATACAGTGACATGATATCCATCCACTGCTAAACGGATGGCTGCGGACATTCCAGCTAGTCCACCACCAATGACGACCACTTTCCGTTGCGCCATGACTGCTCCTCCCCACACTCGCTGTGCATAGATGCGTCAGTATTTCACCCTACATCCCGTTTCTCCACTCGACACGCTTACCTAGATATCGTAAAGTGATTGTACAGGGTTTGTCAAACTTTTGCGGACACGTCTCACATAGAGAAAAACAGCATGGATGAGCACGGAAACCACCACTACATGTCTTCTGCGTCTTCTCTGCAATGTCTGCCATCCCTACTCGCTTTCATATATAGATGGAGATGAGGTATCTCATGCAAGTTTCGTCTATGGAGGTTAACCCAACAATCAAGGAAGCATCTCAGAACTCAACAAAATCTTCCGGCAGAACCCCAGACAGCGAAGCAAATGAAGCATTGCGGCGCGCCAAAGATGCCCATCTCACATGGGCCTCTCTATCCTTAAAAACACGTCTCGGATACTTGCGCCGCTTGGAAGCAGCGTTGGCAGACGAGATGGACACGTACATCCGCGTTCTCGGAGAAGACTGCAAAAAAACTCCGATGGATGCACTGATGACGGATATCTTTCCAACGCTTGAGGCGATTCGATATTACCGTCGGCATGCCAAGAAAATGCTTGCCGACGTTCCTGTGCGCACCCCTCTCTACATGTGGCCAGCAAAGTCCCGCATTGTGCGCCGCCCCTATGGTGCCGTCCTCGTCCTTGCCCCCTGGAACTTTCCGGTGCAACTCGCCTTAGTTCCTTCGATTACGGCACTCGCAGCGGGTAACACAGTGGTGCTTAAGCCCTCAGAAGTTCTAACTGGCATTCCCCAGTTGCTGACAGAGACCATCCAACGCGCAGGACTGCCGCCTTACGTCCTGCAAATTGTCGAGGGTGACAGCGACATTGGCCGGGCGTTGGTCAACGCAGGTCCAGACAAAATTTTTTTCACGGGCAGTGTGAAGGTAGGCAAAGAAATTGCGCAGCACGCCGCCCAGATGTTGATACCCTGTGACCTCGAACTGAGTGGCAAAGACGCGCTTCTCGTGTTGTCCGATGCCAACCTCGAGCGCGCCGCCCGCGCCGCAGTCTGGGGTGGGTTTTTGCACAGCGGTCAAGTCTGCGTCTCCGTGGAGCGCGTTTACGTCGACGCGCGCGTCAAAGACCAATTCGTTCGCCTCGTGTGCCAACGAACGCTGGAACTCCGTCAATCGACCAGCCAATTTGCCGACCTTGGTGGCATGACCACGGAGGCCGGATTAGCAAGGATGCAGGCCTTGGTCGACAACGCCGTCGCACGCGGTGCCGTCGTCCACTGCGGGGGAGCGGTCGCAGCAGGAACTTCCCGAGATTGTTATCTACCGACCGTGTTGACGAATGTCACGGACCAAATGGACGTGATGCGCGAAGAGATTTTTGGACCCATTTTGCCAATTATCTCGTTTACTGACGAGAGCGAAGCCATTCGCCGTGTCAATGCCTCCGAGTTCGGACTCGGCGCCAGTATCTTTACCTCCAATCAACGGCACGGCATGGCGGTGGCGCGGCAATTAAATGTGGGCACGTGTTCCGTCAATGGCGTCATCCTTCAACTGTCAAACATGAACTTACCCTTCGGGGGCGTCAAAGCCAGTGGCTACGGACGCTACCACGGAGCGGCAGGCATCCAGACGTTCACTTACGAGCAAGCCCTCATGACCGAAAGCGGAAGAGCAGCGAAAAGCCTGACCTGGTTTCCCTACGACGAACGCAGCTATCAGTTTTTACGCCGTTGGATGCATTGGAGATCGCGCTCCAAAAACAAGACCACGACGGAGGTCGACCGGCCATGACGTACCTTTTGCCGCTGCTCGGCTTTTGTGCTGGGCTCTACCTGTACTTGACAATGCCGAACACGCTGAAGCCAAGGCGCAACACGGCTCGTGTCGTGCAACTGGGGGTGGACCGACATCTGCCTCGGGAATCTCGCGTATCACGGGCGAATGTGTCCATCATCATTCCCGCTCGCAATGAGGAAGTCAACTTGCAGAAAAACTTACCCACCTGGATGACACTGGCCGCTAAACTTCCGCGTCACATCGCCGAAGTGATGGTGGTCGACGACCATTCTGAGGACCGCACTACCGAGGTAGCGGCGGCCTGCGGTGCGCGCACCATTGCCACAGAAGACTTACCGGAAGGATGGTATGGAAAGCCACACGCGTTGATGACCGGATCGACCAAGGCGTTTGGCTCGTGGCTCTTGATGGTCGATGCGGATGTCTCCATCGAGGTCGATCCGTTTGCCGAATGGCTACAAACTGCCATTCGCCATGAGCGCTATTACAGCATCCAACCGTATCATCAGGTGCTCTCCTGGTTTGAACAGGCGTCTGCGTTGCCTGGCGCAGTATCGGTCTTGGCGATGCACGCCGGCAGCGCCCCACCAAGAACACACGGCGGCTTTGGTCCTTTTGTCTTGTGTCCGAAAAAAATCTATCAACACGTCTCCGGCCATTCGGACATTCGTTCGAAAATCCTCGAAAATTTTTATTTGGCTATGCGCGTGGGTAAAGCATCACACATTGTCAATCTGTTGGGCCGTGGCTACGTTCGTTATCGCATGTATTCGAGCTTATCCTCTCTCTGGCAAGGTTGGACGAAATCCCTGGCAGTCGGAGCGACGGCGGAAAACGGAGTCCGTGGATGGCTCACTGTCGTCTGGATAGCAGGACTTCTCAGCTGTTGGCCACTCCTGTTTGCACACCTGCTCCAGTCGCCTCTCGAAACATTGCTGTTATACGTCGCACAAGCACTGCTCATGCAACTGGTATTGCGCCGCATTGGCTCGTTTTGGAGTCTCAACAGCATCTTGTTCCCACTGTCGGCACTGCTCTTTCTCATTCTTTTTCTGTCATCCGTCTGGCGGGTGAAAATACTCCATTCTGTTCAGTGGAAAGGTCGCACGATGCACCCAACCAAAACTTCCGAAGAAAAGTCGAAATGACGACGAACTCAGCCAAAGAAGGGGGAACGCATCATCCATGAACGTTCATATCTCACCTTGGATCGTCATTCCTGCCTGTGGCCTCTTCTGGTTTGCCGTGCAGCTTGGTTTCTCGGCGCTGGCTCTCTACATTGGGCCGAGTCAGTTGGAGCCGGGGCGACCCATGTTCCGGGAACGCCGATTTGAGCGAGGAGGGAAGCTGTATGAGCAGGTCTTTTTCATTCGCCGCTGGAAAGAACGGCTTCCGGATGGCGCTGCTTTTTGGGGAAAAGGATTTCGCAAAAAACGTCTGGAGTCCCTGGACAGCGACTACTACCAAACCTTTGTGCGCGAGACGTGCCGAGCGGAACTCACGCACTGGATGCAAATTCCGCCTGCGCTTCTGTTTTTGTTCACTGGAAATTGGCCGCTGACTGCGGCAATGCTTGTCTATGCGGTACTGGTCAATCTACCCTGCATCCTTGCTCAGCGGTACAACCGTATTCGCTTCTTGAGGGTGCTGCACAGGCGCCAGCGCTCGGTCCTGTCCGAAGGGCATGGCGTTTAGAGCACCTGTTCCTTGACGTCGCGCCAAGCCACCGGCATCAATGCCACGCAGGGTACACCATTCCAACGTGCGTCCTGTCACCACCACAGGTTGGTGACACAACTCGCGGACATCGACCACACCAAGTGCGGTCATGAGCGTCACCAGCCCATCCAAAAACCCGCGCAAATACGCTTCCACCGCAGGGACGCCGCCGTCTCGAAAGGACCGCAAGATGGGTCCCGCGATTCCAATCGCTCGAGCCCCCAGCACCAAGCTTTTTAACCCGTCTAAAGGATTTCGAATGCCGCCGCTGGCAAACAGCAGCACTTTATGGGCAAGCGACTCCGCTTCGAGTAAAGAAACGGCCGTCGACTGTCCCCAGCCTCGCCAATAGTCAAAGTCGGTCGCGACTCTGCGCTGATTTTCAATGTGCACGAAGTCGGTGCCGCCACGGCCACCCACATCCACCCAACGGACGCCAGACGCAGCGAGGGCAAAGACCGTCTGGCGCGACATGCCAAATCCGACTTCCTTGACAATGACGGGAACCGGACAGCATTCCACGATTTCCGCAATGCGTTCCAAAACACCGCGAAAATCTCGGTCTCCTTCCGGCATGACTAATTCCTGCGGCACATTCAAATGAACTTGCAGCGCATTGGCTTCAAGCATCTCCACGGCGAACAGTGCGTCCTGCACGGAAACGGTCGCACCAACGTTGGCAAACACGATGCCATCCGGATTGACGTCGCGCACGACCCGGTACGTCCTTTGTAGTGTGCGGTCGCGCAAAGCGGCGTGCTGCGACCCGACTGCCATCGCTACACCTGTCGCTTGGGCCGCCAACGCTAAGCCTCGATTTATGTCCTCCAGACCCAGAGCGCCACCCGTCATCGCATTAATGTAAAGTGGAGTTTTCAAAGACAACTGGTCAAGCTGAACATCCAACCGAACATCCGCCTTCCGTACATTAGGAAGCGAATTGTGAATGAGATGAATGTCGTCAAAATCTTCGACGGGTGTGACGGCATCCTCCCGACTCGCCAGTTCCACGTGTTCTATTTTTCTTTGCTCGCGTCCAGACGTCGTATTCATGTCAGAACTGCGTCATCCTCTCTGTGATAGCCTCGCCATTCTCATAAAAACGTCGATTCCTTCAACGTTTAGCCTTGTTCGGTAAACGCGGCAAAATCATGCGCCAAGTGCCTTCGGTCACTCCACGTGGGAAGGTCTTTCGACGTCTGGTGCGCGTTCGGCAGATACCCAGGATAATCTTCCGACATAATGCGTTCAATAGTCCTCGCCCCCGTCATGACAATCGGCACTCCACCGCCGGGATGCGTACTGGCGCCGACAAAATAGAGACCACTGACGGTTTTCGATTTTAACGAAGGTCTCCAATAAGCCGATTGCCGCAATCGTGGCATGACGCCAAAAGCGGCCCCTTCTGCCAGGCCGAGAGACGCTTCCCACGTATCCGGCGTGTAAATCGCCTCGAACTCCAAATGCTTTTCAAGGTCGCGAAACCCCACTCGTTGAAGACGTTGAATCATCGCATCGCGAAATGGTTTCTTTTCCTTCGCCCAGTCAATCGGCGCCGTCTTGTTCGGCACAGGCACCAACACGTAAATTCCCTGTTTACCAGGTGGCGCGACCGAATCATCGATGAGATTGGGCAGGTGAACATAAAAAGACGGGTCGTTCGGCAACACTTTCCGACGAAACACATCGTCTGTGAAACCCTGAAAATCCCGAGAAAAATAGACGTTGTGAACATCAGCATGTCGATAGGACTGGTCCACACCTAAGTACATCATAAATGCACTACAAGACTGCTCCATTTTGTCGATTCTCGCATCCGAGTAGTCGGGACGCGCGCTCTCCGGAACGAGTCGCTTCGCAGCGAGGGGAAAATCTGCTCCCACGACGACCGCATCCGCAGACTGTAATTGTCCTCTGACGCGCACGCCCACAGCCCGTCCGCCTTCCACCTCGACGGTTTCCACCGGGGTGCCCAGGTGCAACCTGCCGCCCATCTCTTCCAGCAACCGCACGAGCGCTTCGGTCACCGAATAGTATCCCCCTTTGCAGTACCAGACGCCACTGTAGGACAACTCCATGTAGCCAATCACATTGTAGATGGCTGGCGCCTCAAATGGGTCAATCCCGATGTATAAACTCTGAAAAGTCAGCGCGGTTTGCAGTCGCGGGTCCTTGATAAATCGACGGACATCGCGGTTCATAGTCTGCACTGTGTGCAGTCCGTAGAGTTTCCACAACTTCCTCAAATCGACTAATTCTTTCATCGTAAGCATGGGTTCTTCGATAAAGTCGTAGCGAGCCACGCGATACCGCCGCTGCATCCACGCTAGATAACGCATAAATCCATCCAAATCGGATGGCGCCAAACGCTCGATTTCTTGCATCATTCGTTGTAAATTAGACGTAGAGTCTAAATATGAACCGTCCGCGAAATGCAAGCGGTAGTTCGGCTCGAGCGGGCGCAGTTCTAAATAATCTTCGAGACGCCGTCCTAAATCTGCAAAGAGCCGATAAAACACGTCTGGCATGAGGACGATGGTGGGGCCCAAATCAAATTTGAATCCCCCGCCCTCAATGCGTCCAAGTCTGCCCCCGGCGCGCATATTCTTTTCATAGACATCGACTTCCCAACCGTTGCGCAGCAGGCGTAAAGCGGTCGTCAATCCGCCAACGCCAGCACCGACTATTGCCGCTCTCTTGGCCATACCTGTACTCCTCCTCGACGCGCCCATGCTTTCAAGGTAGTCGACAAGCGGCGCGCGTAGACCTGGATGTATATCTTCTGTATAATGATTGTACCATGTTTGAGGGGTGAGACAACTATGCAAATGGACGAGGCCTACGAGATTTGCGAAGGCGTTGTGAAGCAACACTCATCGAGTTTTTACAACGCATTCTCTCAACTCCCAACAGCCGAGCGTCAGGCAGTATGGGCCGTATATGCATACTGCCGAATGGTTGACAACATGGTCGACGAAGGCGACGAGCCTTCTAGCGAACGCCTCGCGCAACTCGCAGAGGTCGAGAGGCTGTTGGCCTTGGCGAAACTAGGGCAGTGGTCCCGGGACATGCCAGTCTGGATGGCACTGGAAGATACCTTCCAACGCTTTCCGATGTCTTTCGAACCATTCGAACATATGATTGAAGGACAGCGCCGCGATTTGCACTTTGAACAGCCAAAAACCATTCGTGACTTGGAACACTATTGCTATCTGGTAGCGGGTACCGTAGGGTTGATGCTGTTGCCCATCCTCGTCGGCCAAGGGAATGAGCGAATGCAGAAAGCTGCGGTCGATCTCGGTCTGGCCATGCAACTCACCAACATTCTGCGAGATGTCCGTGAGGATGCGGCGATTGGACGAATCTACCTCCCACTCCAATGGATGCAAGCTTGTCATGTGAACGCTGACGATATTCAAACCAATCTACTCACCGACCACTGGCGCCAGCTCGCGGCGAAAGTGGCGCGCCATGCGGACCGCAAGTATCGGCGGGGACTGATGGTGGCAGCCGATTATCCTGCGACTAGCCGATTGGCGTTCCTCGCGGCGGGATGGTTCTATCGAGGCATCCTCCACAAAATTGTCAGTCTCGACTACGATGTCTTTCATGAGCGCGTCTATCTGTCGGATGCAGACAAGACCTCACTCCTGCTTCGTTTAGAAGATACATATCACCTGTCCAGTCAGTTTCCGGACTCGCCGTCCCCATTCGCATCCGATTTGCCGATTGTGGCGAACCATCTATGAACACACGTCATCCCCTTAACCATTCTGCGATGGACCCCGTCCGCCCGTGGCGTCTCACCTCCCTCGTTTGGCTCGCCTGGTCGGCTGTTGGCACGGCGCTGCTCTTACATGGACCACTGCCCGCATGGCTGTCCTTCTCCAATGCGGTCTTTCTTCTACTCGGCGGCCTGGTCACGAGCTGGCAACTCGTTGTGCAACTCGGTCGAGTCGCTGGTTCACTCAGCATCCTCCTGCTCGCTCTCGGCGGTTTTTTAGTAGAAGTGCTTGGCGTCCACACCGGTTTCCCATTTGGCGCCTATCGCTACACCGGAGCCCTTGGCTTACAGCTTTGGCATGTCCCGCTCGCCATCGGCGGCGCGTGGGTCTTGATTGGCGGAGCATCGTTTCTCGCCGCCAGAGAACTGTTTGTCTCTCCCTGGGCACAGTCGATTGCAGCGCCACTGCTTGGAGTGTGTCTCGACGCTCTGCTCGATCCGGTCGCGTCTCACGTACTCCGCGATTGGACTTGGCTCTCTGGTGGTCCATGGTATGGCATTCCCAGACAAAACTTCATCGCCTGGATGGGCGTTCTTCTGTGCATGGAGTGCGTTCTACTCATCCTCGGCAGAGCGGCCTCAACGGACCGACATCCCGCAATTTCGCGTGGCGTTGCATTGCGTAGGGGGCAACATCGACGCTCACAACTTCCCGCCGTCGTCGGTCCTGTCTTTTTGCTTTTTGGCTTGGTTGGCATCGCCCACGGTTTCTATCTCCCCGTTCTCGTCGCGGCTATTCCGTGGTTGGGAGTGATAACAGCAGGGCAACTCCGGTCCCTTTCCAAACAAACTGCAGGAGATGGTCGAGTTTGATAGAAGCAAAGCGTTCCCAACTACTCGAACACATCTTTCACCTCTACCTACACTTCCAACTGAAGCGCTCTTTTCATGCGGTCTGGTATCGTCACGACCACGAAGACGGTGTGCTGATGAGTCGTACCGCACCCATTCTTGTCTACGCGAACCACAGCAGTTGGTGGGATGGACTACTCCTTTTCTGGCTCAACCGAACGACTCTGCATCGCCACGCTTATGCGTGGATGAGTTACGACGGCCTCACACGCTATCCTTTCTTTCGTCGTCTTGGGGCTTTTGCGGGGCAGACCCAATCGGCCTCAGACATGCGCCAGTTGTGGCGTTACGTTCACCAGCTGGCCAGACAGCGCCAAACGATGATCGCCATCTTTCCAGAAGGAGAGCAGAGATTGCAGGGAGATCGACCGATTGGTTTCCAAAAGGGGCTGGCCCATCTGGTGGATACACTGGACCCGAGCACGGTCCTTTACCCACTCGCCATTCACTATGCGTCCTTGGAACACGCCAAGTGGGACGTGTTTATGCACTTGGGGAGCCCAGAGACCGTCGCGTGTTGCCAACAACTCCGTGCTGCCGAGCGCCAACTTCATCTGGAGCAAACATTGACCGATTTGGCGGATGAACAGTTGCGCGTACTTTCGGCCAGCGTACGGACTGGCGTAGCCGCCCGAAATGAATTCCAAACGTGCGGATATCACAATCTCTTAGCTCGAAAGCAGAGAGGTACTTCTTCTGACTTGGACATGCTTGCGAATTGAGAACAACCTACACTGGAGTTTTGGACGAGCGGACTGCGCCGACAAAAAGTGGCGAGGCGTCTTCTGCGAAACAACTCAGTCACTTTGCCAACAAGCTTGGTTTGTATTTCATTCGGTCTGGAGGAAAGTATGATGCTCTTGTGGACGGTGGTGGCATTACTCGGCATTCTGTTCGAAGCAATGGTGGTGCTTATAAACCTCCGGGCGTGGCCTCGTCTCCAACCACCTGGTCCGTCTGCAGGATTGGTCAGTGCCCTCGTCCCTGCACGCAACGAGGCTCGATGCATTGAGCGTTGCTTGAGCGGACTCATCGAGCAGACGTACCGCCCACTGGAGATTCTCTGTCTCGATGACGAGTCGGAGGACAACACAAAGGTATTGGCAGAGGACGCCTTGCGAACGGCAGACAGCCAGTCGATTGCTGCGAAAGTGTTGTGTGGGCGACCATTTGTCGTGGATGCCATGCATTTTGGCAAGGCCCATGCTTGCCAACAACTCGCGGAGAGTGCCAGCGGAGAGTGGCTTTTGTTCACAGACGCCGACACGCATTTGGCCAAAGACGCCGTGTCGCGTCTTGTCACCACAGCTATTCGGCACAAAGCTCAGTTAGTGACCGGGTTTCCGCGTGTAGAAAACAACACGTGGACTGGCTGGCTCTCGACAAGCTTGATGGTCTTTACGATTGCCTTGCACCTACCCGTTTCTCGCGTGCAAGCCTCGCCGTCACCGATGTATGTCGCGGGCAGCGGTATGTGCATGTTGTTTGAACGGTCGATGTATGAACACATTGGCGGCCACTTGACCAGTGGACAGCACCTTGTGGACGACATGGAATTAGCGCGATCCGTCAAAAGATCTGGCGGACGGGTCGCCTTAGTCGATATCAGCGATGCGCAAAGTGTACACATGTACACGTCCGCAAAGCAGGTCTGGCATGGATTCGGCAAGAATTTGTACGCGGGCATCGGGCGAAATCCTTTACTGCTCGGCTTTGTCACCGTCTGGTACGCGCTCTTATTCATCTGGCCGCTGGTGAGTCTACTCGTCGACTTGACGAAAGCGATGATGGGCCTATCCGTACCGCCTCTCTCCGTCATCGCAAGTGCCCTTGCGCTGCTTTTGTCAATCGCGCTCAAAGCCGTCGTCGACCGCCGCTTTCACACTCCGCTCTGGGTCAGTTGTTGGATGCCGATGTCAGCTGCCCTCCTGATTGGACTCGCCTGGTATTCCGCTTGGCGATCCTGGTTTCGTCTTGGCTATTATTGGAAGGGGCGGACGTACTCATGACTTCGCGCATCGCCATCATCGGCGCCGGAATTGGCGGTCTCTCGGCGAGTATTCGACTCGCAGCCAAAGGTCATACCGTCGACCTTTACGAAAAGAACGCAGAAGTAGGCGGCAAGCTGTGGCGTTACGAAAACGCCGGATATTCCTTTTCTTACGGACCGTCGACGCTGACCATGCCGTGGCTGTTCCACGACCTGTTAGACGTGGCGGAATGCCCGAGTTCTCTGTTGCCATATCAGCGCCTCAGACTCCATCATCGCAACCACTTTGCCGATGGCAGTGTGCTCGACGCTGTTCCGGACCGCGAACAGATGCAGGACAACCTGGCAACGCTCTCAGCGGCGGATGCCCGCGCCTGGCCTCTCTATCTGGCAGAGACGAAGAGAATGTATGAACTCTCGCAGTCACACTTTTTTAACAACTCCTTCTCATCCATCCGCCACTACCTGCACCGCGGGCTGCCGTCGGCTCTGGCTCGCGTACATCCCCTGCTGCCTATGCAGTCGTTTCATGCGCGCTACTTTCAAGATAAGCGCGTTCGCATGTCGCTCGACCGCTATGCGACCTATGTCGGATCGTCCCCAGCCCAGACTCCGGCCACCATCGCCTTGATTGCCCATATCGAATTTGGCACGGGAGTGTACTATCTCCCAGGCGGATCCGCCACGTTGCTGGACGCTCTTCTCCACGCTGCCGTCAAAGTCGGGGTTAACGTGCACACAAATTCTCCGGTCGATCGCGTTTTACAACGCCACCGCTCACTGACTGGCATTCGCGTCCGCGGTGAAAATGTACCCTACGATGCGGTCGTCATCGGCTTTGATGCGCTTACGGCGGAAACTTTATTCGACCGCCCCTTGCCTGCTCTACCCGTTCAGGCCGTATCACACTCCGGTTTGGTGGCGCTGCTCGGCGTGCGCCGCGAATACCCAGACCTCCCGCATCATAGCGTCTTCTTTCCACAAACCTATGAAGCGGAGTTCCAAGCGCTCTTTCGCGACCAAAAGGTGCCTGAAAATCCGACAATTTATATTTGCAACCCCGCCGCTTCCGACGCCACTCTGTCGCATCATGGTCGGACCAGCTTATTCGTTCTCATCAACGCGCCGAGTTCGTCAGACAATTCGGAATGGGCTACGGACGACATGAAAGAACGCATTTTGCAACTGTTGGAACGCCGTTGCCATTTGAGCGACCTTCGCCAAAACTTAGACCTATGCCAATGGGTCACGCCAGTCGATTTGGCGCGCAGAACAGGAGCTTACCGTGGCTCCATTTATGGCCCTTCTTCAAACGGCACCCGACGTGCGTTGATGCGTACACCGATGGTCTCGCGACATTGCCGAGGAGTGTTTTATGTGGGCGGATCGACCCATCCAGGCGGCGGCACGCCGATGGTGGCTATCGGTGCAAAACTTGCAGCAGAAGTAGTCCACGCATACAGCGAGCGGCGCCACTGACTGGCGCCGCTCTGCCTACTTGCTCAATATGTCGTTCACGACCACGGCTCGGTCCCGCTACATCATGCCGCGCCCTGCCCATGACTGTTGCATCGGACTCCCCTGCATCGGGTGCGTATTCCCGTATCCCATCGAAGATAAATCTTGCTGGATGTGACTTTGCACCACTTGAGGCGACGTTCCATACTGCGAGAGCATGCTCGAGCCCATGGGATGCTGCATCTGGCTCGTCTGCGGAGGGATGGAAGACCCATACATTTGGTAGGCTTCAGCCACGCGGTTGCCAGCCTGTTGAGAGGTCATCGCTCCCTGGCCTTGCTGCAAATCTTGAGCGATATGCTGGCGAACCACCTGCGGGTTGGTGCCATATTCAGAGAGAATACTGGAACCCATTCCATACGGCTGGCTGATTGTGTTCTGCATGGCTCCCTGCATTCCCGCGTAACCGCCGCCGTACCGCAGGGACTCTGCTCCATAAGAATCCATGACGTTAGCCGACACTGGCGCTGCGTGCATGACTTGCTGTAGTGCTTGCGGTGAGTAGCCCTGCTGGTGCTGGTTGCTGTAACCCTGACCTTGCATGCCCTGGCCCTGCATGCCCTGGCCTTGGCCGTAGCCCTGCTGGTTGCTGTAACCTTGGCCTTGCATGCCTTGACCTTGGCCGTAGCCCTGTTGGTTGCTGTAACCTTGGCCTTGCATGCCCTGGCCCTGCATGCCCTGGCCTTGGCCGTAGCCCTGTTGGTTGCTGTAACCTTGGCCTTGCATGCCTTGACCTTGACCGTAACCCTGCTGGTTGCTGTAACCCTGGCCCTGCATGCCTTGACCTTGGCCGTAGCCCTGTTGGTTGCTGTAACCTTGGCCTTGCATGATGGGGTTGCTCATAGCATGGGAGAACATCGGCTGATAATGCATCATCTCTGTCGAACCATTCCCATAATAGCCAAGGTCCTGCTGAATATGCTGTTGAACCACCTGGGGATTGGTTCCAAATTCCCGGAGCATTCCGCCTACTGGCATGCCCATGGAAGACGGTCCTCCGATGGGCGCACCCATAGCTCCATACTGCTGTTGGTTCATCAAATCCTCTCCTCTTCGACGGATGTAATGGTAAACCAACTCAAGTATGCCCCGACAGTTCAGCCCCATACCAAACAACCTTCCAGCCATCAAAAGCGCCGGAAGGTCCTGTTTTGAACGACTTGTCGCAACTATTTTGCCGAAGACATGGACCAGTCGTGCACGGCCGACCCTTCAAGGAATTTCTCAACATCCATCGCTGCTTTACAGCCACTTCCCGCAGCAGTAATCGCTTGCCGATAGTGCGAATCCATGACATCCCCACACGCAAAAACACCTGGGACATTGGTTGCGCTCGAATGACCAGAAGTAACGATGTATCCCACCTTATCCACCTCAACTTGCCCTTTCAAAAAATCGGTATTCGGACGGTGACCAATGGCAACAAACACGCCATCTGCTTCGAGAACGCGCTCCTCACCCGTTTCGTTACTCTTCACTTTCAGACCCGTCACCTTATTCCCATCCGAAACCATTTCGAGCGGTGTGACATTCAGGACGAAATCAATTTTCTCGTTATGGCGAGCTCGGTCTTGCATGACCTTCGATGCCCGAAACTCTTCACGGCGGTGCACAATCGTCACCTTTTCTGCATGGTGCGTCAAATAAGTAGCTTCCTCCATGGCAGAATCGCCGCCACCAACCACCAGCACTTTTTTGTTCCTAAAGAAGAAGCCGTCGCACGTGGCACATGTAGACACTCCCCTGCCAATCATCTCTTGCTCCCCTGGAACACCAAGCATTTTTGCCGATGCGCCTGTCGCAATAATGAGCGTATCCGCCGTCAGCGTCTCCTTCTCATCCACGACAATTCGAAATGGTCGTTCACTCAGATTGACCGAAGTGGCGAGACCTGTACGAAATGTTGCGCCAAATCGCTCCGCTTGTGTTCGCATGGCTACCATAAGCTCCGGTCCTTGAACGCCATCAGAAAAACCAGGAAAATTCTCAACTTCCGTCGTAAGCGTCAACTGCCCACCAGGTTCGCTTCCTTCCACAATCACCGGTTGCAAGCTTGCCCTCGCAGCATAAATGGCAGCCGTATATCCGGCAGGGCCTGTGCCCAAAATGACTACTCGATGATGATTAGACATGATAGTCGCCTCGCTTTCTCCCCGATTTTACAGCAAGCCAAAGCGTAACTTCAAACGAAATCATTTTTAGCTAGCAAAAATTATTTTTCTTATCATTCTACACTTATTGATTTTGCAGAAGTCACATACTATTATACAACGTATACATGCACAGGTATGTTGTGCGAGAGGGGCCTGCAGTAAAATTGCAGTTCGTGGAAAAGCGCACACCTATGCATGAATCCTCTGGCAGACGAGGCACGCTACCAGAAGGAACGACAGAATGGGGGCTAACCATGTGATCGCATCCGTATACCCTGTTTCACCCTTTTGGCCACTCGGCATCGGGTTTCTTTCTCTATCCATCAATTATTTCGTGCAAGGTGGCACGACTTTAGCAGGCGGACCCAATTGGAGTCAAGACAAGATACGATATGACCGTACGGTCGGACTGTGGGGCATGTTCCTCGGAGGATTCGGGCAGCTTTTGACAGGAATTTATTTGATGGTCGGCCTCTCCTGGTTCCCTGTCTATCGGGATGCTCCTCCACTCTATATGGCGGCTGTAGCCTTTACGGTTTACGGCATTCATTGGATTGTCTTAGGCTGGCGCAGATACAGTGGCAGTGAACCCGGTCCCGAAGCTTGGATGGCCATTCCACTGCTCGGTTTGAGTGTATTAGGCGCTATCTCTTTTGGGAAAAATGGCGACATTCCGGCGATGATTCTGTTTATTGGACTGACGCTCATTTACATTCCAGAGATATTCGCTCGATTCATGAACAGCAAATCCTTTGAAAAGACAGTAGGTTTTTTCCAATTCCTAACCGGGATTTGGTTGCTGTATTTGACGTATGGCGTCACTCTGAATTTTGCGAATGGAATGCACTGGTGGGTTTAACCTTCTCACCCATGGACAGGATGTCTTCTATAAGGGGACTGACCGCAAAGGGACTGACCGCGTTGCAGACAGGTCAGTCCCTTTGCGTATGAGCACGAGAGTCTGTGAGAACGAGCACCGATTCTTTGCGCAAACCGACGTGTGGTGCGATGATGACTGCGACGGTCCTGGGAGACGCCCGAATCCTTGCTCACAGCGACGCCAAAACTTCCGGTAACAAGGTCCCAATTTTCCCGCGCAGGACAATGTCAGCCGCCGCGTCGATCTCAGTCTCTGTCTCATTGATGACGACCAGTGGACATTTGGATGCCACGCGAAACTCTGGAAGTTGGGAGGCGGGATGCACTGTCATTGACGAACCAAGCACGAATAAAGCATCTGCGGCTTGAATCGACAGAGCGGCCGACGCATAGTGTTGCACTTGTTGCCCAAACAGCACCACATCCGGTCGCAGTGGATGCCCACAGTCCCCCCGCACCGTGTATGCGGTGCATACAGGCGTCTCGTCGGCAGGAAGTGCCCTCATATCGTAAACCTGCCCACATGCGGGACAGGTCGCAGTGCGCAGATTTCCGTGCAGTTCAAGAACGACCCGACTACCCGCTTGTTGATGAAGACCATCGACATTTTGCGTGAGAATCGTGACGTGACGTCCTCCCGTTCGTTCGAAAGCAGCCAGCGCGTGATGACCGAGATTGGGACGAGCCTCAACAAATTCTGGTGACAAAAATGTTTTGCGAAAAGCAACCCAGAATTCATCGGGATGACTGTCCCAATAGGCCACAGACATGGCGTTCATCAGTCTTTCATCCGACCACCATCCTGCATTGGAACGAAAGTCAGGAATACCCGATTCAGTGCTCATCCCGGCTCCCGTCAAAACCACAACATTCGAAGAGGACTGCAACACGTATGAAATCTTGGGCAAAGCCTCGCGAAGGTTCATTCCAACACTGGTCCTTCCGATCCCGATGGTCTCCCGACCTCGACCACCACGGGTGCTTTCCACTGCAACTGACTCCCATCCATGCCAAGTGCTAACTCCATACCAGAGAATTCGGGAACGTCTTCTGTCAATTGTGACAACCGCGCAAAGAAATCTCTCAATTCCTGAGACACGTGTTCATAGTCGGTCGTCGCATCTGTCGCTGGCTGCTTGCCGACCACCATAGTCAAGGGCTGCTGATGGACGAACCAAGTCGCCACCACCCGCGCGAGTTGTTCTACATCCAAATCGGTCAATGGTAAGAGCCGAACCACATGAGGTCCGCCAAAACTGGAGGAGGGTTCTGGGAATACCCGCAAAATCGGACCGAACAGTAAATCGGACTCGAGGCGAACCGTACATTTCGCTGGTCGATGCTCCGCTACTGCCGTCATTCGAAATCCCCCAAGGCGCACTAACTCGTTCATCTCCGACTCCGTCAAAATCGCATGCCCGTGCGACTTCAATATTTGACGAACATAGTCACGTGCACCCGAACCATCCATTCCTTCAATGTCTGGAACGCGACCGATGGGACTGCGGCGATACTCGTGATATTCGACAACGCGAGCTAGCGCACGTACGGCACTCTCGGGAAATGGGTAGATGGGAATTCGATAGGCATCGTCGACCTCAATATAACGAACCATGTATTCGCCCGTAAAAAGAAAATTTGCAACTACTGGTTTTGCAAACGTTTTCCCTTGAATGCGCGCTTCTTCCCTCACTTCTCGAATTGCCGCTCCCAATGCCTCCACCACAGCCGATTCATCGGACGGGCCAACCGGAGTGTAGAGAACAACAACGGCATCCACGCTCTCATCCCGAAGCACTGCCGGCAGGACCTCTCGGTAACTATCAGCAAGTGCTTCAAACCCGAGATTGATGACAGGCTGCATGAGTCGGAGACGGTCTCGCGTCAGCATGTCAGCCGTCAATACTGCACCACCGGCGGTATTCGTCACAACCGCAACGCGATCGCCAGAAGCAACCACAGGTGTGGCTAACAGCGCAGTCACATCGAACAACTCTTGGAGTGTGTCCACACGGATAATTCCAGCCTGCCGAAAGAGCGCGGCAAACGTCTCATCATCATGAACCAGCGACGGCCCAATTCGATGCGAGGCAAACAAACTGGCGGGGCTGCGTCCACTTTTCACAGCGAGCATAGGCTTTTGTCGGGACAGTCTCCGAGCAATACGAGAGAATTTTCTCGGATTTCCAAACGCCTCTAAATACAGAAGAATAATATCAGTCTCGGCATCCGTTTCCCAATATTGGAGTAAATCGTTGCCGGAAACGTCTGCTCGATTACCGAGGGAAACAAACGACGAAACGCCAACCCCCACTCGACTTGCGTATTCTAAAATGGCGATGCCGAGCGCTCCAGAATGACTGGCAATTCCGACGCGACCGCACTTCGGCAGAGCAGGCGCAAACGAAGCATTTAACCTCACGGCTGGTGACGTATTGACCAGACCTAACCCATTGGGCCCAATCAAACGGCAGCCCGCCGCCCTTAGTTTGTCACGAATCATCCGTTCACGTTCTAACCCTTGCGGCCCAGCTTCCGCAAAGCCAGAAGACAGAATCATCACGGCCTTGACCTTGGCTCGCAGACAGTCTTCGACAACCTCTTCCACTCCCAGCGCTGGCACTGCGATGACTGCTAGGTCAACCGTTTCCGGAATCGCGGAGACCAGTGGATACGCACGCACCCCAGCAATGGCCCGAGCAGACGGGTGGACTGGATAGACAGCGCCAGTAAATTCACCTTCAAGAAGGTGGCGAAGTAGTAAGTGACCGAGCGCAATGGGATCTCTCGAAGCACCCACCACCGCCACGGTCTCCGGGTGAAAGAAGGGATGTAAGGATGCGGACGTCGCCAAGCGCTCCCGCGTTTCCTGCAACACTCGACTTGGTTCATGACGTCCGAGCGCCCACACGAGGCGTACGCTACTGCCATCCGTTTCCGACGTCAGCTCAAAACCACTCGCCCGAAACACTTGAAGCATTCGATAGTTATCCCGTAAGATATGAGCTTCCAATACACGAATACCATTCAGCCATGCGGCTTCAGCAAGATGAGCGAGCAACAAGCTGCCAATGCCTCGCCCCTGCGAGTCATCTCGGACGAGAAACGCAACTTCCGCCACGCCGTCATCTGTCCCCATGTAATTGCCAATGGCGATGGCTTTATCTTCATGCAGACACATCAAGGCGAGCGTGCGCTCATCGTCCCCAATCATCGCACGAATCGTCGTCTCATCAACCGATTTTATTGCGTGAAAAAACCGAAAATATAAGCTCTCCGGAGAGGTGTTCTCAAAAAGTTCTTGAATCAGCGCAAAGTCCGCATCCGTCGAGCGAACTTTGCGCAATTCAGCCACCAGGCCATCGCGAAGTATCACACGCGCCACGGGCGACGCCCCCTTCACTGTCTCATACCACAGAGGGTTCGCTTTGCGGAACCAACCTGAGACATTGAGAATATGTTATAGCAGGTCTGTGTCATGGTTTGCCTCTGATGGTTCTCAGTATAGCGCATTCCAATTCGATACGGCGATGGAGCCCGCCCCTCAACCGCCTTTTTCAGAAGGCTGATGGCCCCTGTCCCATTCGTTGCAAAAGCGGCAAAGTCGCGGCGCTTTCTGCATGCATCCGGGAGAGGGGATTTCTTTCATGAATTGGTCATCTATCTTTTGGGTCGCCCTTGGCTCCGTCTTCGGCACAGCAGCACGTCGCCAACTCTCCGTGACATCGCTCACACATTTTCGAAAATCTCTATCTCGCTTTCCGTGGACGACACTTCTCATCAACGCCTCCGGTTGTTTTCTACTCGGTCTTACCAACAATGCCTGGATAACCGCTCACGCCAGCCTTCGCTGGTTCGTGGACATCGGATTTCTCGGCGGCTTCACCACGTTCTCCACGTTCGTCTACGAAACCATTCAATTGACAAAGTCATCAAAGCGCCTGGCGTTGTTCTATGGATTCACCAGTGTCTCAGTTTCCCTGATTGCGTTCTCTCTGGCGACTTGGATCCTCCTTTGACAAAACCGATGACAAAACCGAGTTCCCACCAAGCAGAGCCATGGGCGAGCATTAGCTGGTCTACCGTCCTCTGCAGGACAAGCTACCATTCCATACGATAGAAGCAGCGGTAATCATGCCACACGAGCCGCAGCTCAGCACGCCAATCGACAGTCATCGACCACGAGGGGGGATAAACCGATGAGATGGAGCATCGCACTATTGATTCTCGCAGCTTCTCTCAGCGGTCTTGGTGTATTCCCTCTGATCATTTCGTCATTTCGCGAAAAGCACTGGTCAAAAGACGGAGTCGGCCCGTCGACACTCCTCGTCCTCGCAAGCGCTGCTGCCGCTACGGTGGGCTACGTGGCCGCAACGCACATGCGTGAGGCGACGAAATTCCCGCACCAATCTTTCTTCTCCATCGCGATGTTCAGCACGCTCACACTCTGGCCATGCCTCGACACGGCTCTATCGCAGCGGCACAGGCCGAAGCATTCCTCGGAAACCATTTCGAAACTTCTTCTGTTGGTCGATCCGGTCGAAGACCCGTTCGCCATGTCTCTCGCCGCCATTTTGCGCTATTTAACTCTTGGTACGGTGACCGCGCTCTGTTCGATGCCGCTCTGGCCGGATTTGTGCGCTCTCGCCTTATGGAGTGTCCTCGGAGGCGCGGTATTACGCACGATTCTGCCGCATCACCGCGCTGCGAAGCTTACCGACACCGACTCTGCCTGCCCAGAGAAGTGCGCAGCCAAGCAGAAAGGAGAAAAACAGAGCGCCGACGAAAGCCCACACTCCATGTTCTGAAAGCAATCGCAGCGAACTCGCCAGCCAATCTCCAAATGTCGTAAGAGAGCCACAAAATCCGACCGTCCAAATCCGAAACCAGGATGTCGGAAGCACGTCCTTGAAGCCTAAAGCGGCACCAAACAGAAGACATCCACTGGCATTGGCGATACAGGCGGCGATGAAAGCTCCATTGTGCCAAAATAGGTGCATCGCCATAACCCATATCCCATAGCGTAAGAGACCTCCTGCTGCGGCGGCCACCGTCCAGAATTTCCACATGTTCAGTCCCTCCTGTCGCTTGCCGGGAACTGAAAAAGCCCCTGTGCAAGCGTTGGTCTCGTCAAGCGATGCCAACTCATCACAGGAGCCATTACCCACAGAAGCATGTGAGGGTTACGGTGAGCTCCATCACCGTACAGCGGTATCGGTCCACTCATTCTGAAGTCGGACCGTTTTAGGGTATGAAGATTGTGGCCGTCAGCAAGACGTTCAAGAACGCACTCGCTCGGCAACGAGAACCTTCGTCGACTACTTACCGTATGGTATGCACCTCGACGCTCCTTGTGACCACGTCATCTACACCAGCTGTGTCGCTCTCGCGAGGAAAGACCCCCCGTTCAACGCCGCTGCGCGTCCAACACAGCCTTTGCCGCCCGTGCAAATGCTATGGCGTTCGGCCCATCCCCATGAAGGCAGATGGTGTCAACCACCATCGAGATCGGCCGACCGTCCTCTCCTATAACCCGTCCCTCGTGCATGAGCCCCCGAACTTGCTCCTCAACTTCAGCAACGGTTTGCAAAAGCGCTTTTGGATGGGTTCGGGGCAGAAGTCGCCCATCCGCCGCGTACCTTCGGTCGGCAAATCCTTCTCTCCACACTGCCAGTTGTGCCTCCTGCGCAACCTCCGCGAGCACGCTTTCCGGCAGCGTATAGACGCAGAGAGTCGGGTCAACATCGCGAATGGCTGCCACGACCGCTCGAGCCACTGACCGGTCTACAGACGCCCGATGATAGAGCGCTCCGTGTAGCTTTACATGATGCAGGACGCCCCCCTTAATGGCGAGAAATCCGCGAAGCGCGCTGATCTGGTAGACCATCGAAGTGTACATCTCCGCATCCGACATCGTCATCTCCCGCCGTCCAAATCCCATCAGGTCGGGATACCCTGGGTGAGCCCCGACCGACACTCCGTGCGCCAGTGCCGCATCGACGGAAGCCTGAATGGTCAGCGGACACCCCCCGTGAAACCCACATGCTAAATTCGCGGACGTCACGTACGGCCACAACTCCGCATCGGCGCCAACCTGGAATCGACCATAGCTCTCGCCCATGTCGCAGTTTAAATCCACTCCCGCCACCTCCCAACGCGTACTTTCAGAGAACTGTTTGGACGCAAAAATCAACCTGCGCGAATTGATTTTTCAGTAGTCCATAGACGAAATATCGACTGCGGCCTGAATGCATCGCTGTCATTCAAATAGCCGGCTCAGGGTCATCCGAACCAACTGGAAATGGCAACATCAGACCAATCCCGCCCAACAAGGCTGGAATTCCAACCAGAACAAACAGTATCGATAAGTGAACCTGAAGCATCAGGTAGCCATAGACAGCCATTCCAACAGGCGTCATCATCGTGCTGAGTGCACCCATGATGCCAAAAACTCGCCCACGAGATTTGGCCGGTACAACTTGATAAGCAAAAGTTCCGAGCGCCCCGTTCATCAGAGCAGTAAAAATCCCCATGACCAAGAGTATGGACGTAGACCAAAAGATGTTTGTGTCCACTCCAAAGACTGCCACCAGCAGAGCATCTATGAGCAAGCCACCTACAAGGATGGTGCGAATTTCAACTTTTTTATTGATAGGTCCGAGCAGCATACCCCCGACCAAAATGCCGACAAAAAAGGACCCTCCGACGAGTGCCAGATAGATGGCATTCCCATGCATGGGTCCCTTAACCCACGCCGTCAGTGTAATATCAAATGCCGAAAAGCCAAAGTTCGCAGCCATGGCCGCGAACACAACCAACGCAACCAAACGAGATTTAAGGGTCGTTCGAAAACCCGCCTTCCACTCTTTGAAAAAGGATGGAGGCTCGGTGGGAGGACCGATATGTTCTTGAACACGAACGAACAACAAACTTATAACCGAAATCGCATAAGTTATTGAGTTTAACAGAAACAGAACAGGAGCGCCTAGAAGTTGAATGATGGGTCCTCCACCCAATGTACCTGCAAGTTGGGCAATGCCACTACTCGACTGCTCAAGTCCGGATGCTTCCGCCAAAAGTTCTTTGTCCACGACCAGCGGAATAATACTCCGAGCCGCCGGTCCGAAAAATCGTCCCGCCAGTTCCAACAGCAAAACAGTGGCTACAATCCACACGATGCCGTCATGGTGCGCCGCGAAGAAAAATAAAACTGCGCAAAGAACCAGACGAAGCAGGTCGACAACCATCATCACGGTGCGTTTTTTCCAACGATCAACAAAAACCCCAGAGAATAATCCAGCCAATGCGGGAAGACTTTGCGCAAGACCAGTAACAACCAATAATTCTTTCGATCCAGTGGTGATATAGACGTACCAAGGCAATGCGAGCATATACAAGTTGTTCCCCAGCGTGGAAATAAGTTGACCTGACAAAAGAATGGAATAATTCCGATTTGAAATAACGCTCACAAACACACCTCCATGGTTCATGTCTATCACGCAACACGGTCGTTCATGCGAAAAAGAGAACACCCCTTCTCCACAAATTCAATACTTTTCATTTCCAAAGTACACCATAAGAGGGCATTTGTCTATGAGCTCTTTTGACGTGAACATACTTTTTCTTGAATCTAGCGCAAACAAGGACAATCGGTGTTTCAGTTAAGTGCGTCAAACTGAAAATGATGGCTAGGCAATCCGTGGTGATTACGATTGACTAAGAGACATCCCATCCGAAAGAATGAGACTCGACAGAACGTAAAGCATCAAAAGGAGTTTGATACGCGATGATCCATCTGGATGTTGCTCATCCTGCGCAAAATCGTTTACACAAGATATTCGGCCAAGAACGTTGGCACAAGTCACAGACTGGCGGTTGGATTGGAGACGCCATTTACGGAGTCAATGACGGCCTCGGTGCAATTTTTGGCATCATTGCTGGCGTGGCGGGTTATACCTCGAACGTCCATATCGTGTTGGTCAGCGGTCTGTTTGGAGCTTTAGCAAGCACTCTCTCCATGGGCGCTGGGGCATGGCTTGCAAGCAAGTCGGAATCCGAACTTGAACAGCAGGAATTGGCGCATGAAATGCGGGAAATTCGTGAAAATCCAGAGCACGAAATCGAGGAGTTGGCTCTACTCTATCAACTAAAGGGATTCAACGAAGCAGAGGCAGACGCCATTGCACACAAAATCGCAACGGACGAAAGTTTGTTTGTTAAGACGATGGCCCAGGAAGAACTAGGAATTCAAGAGACCGAAAGCGGATCGCACTGGAAATCGGCATTTGTCGGCAGCCTTTCGACACTCGTCGGTGGACTTGTGCCACTCATTCCCTTCCTGTTTGCGAGTGGTATCCTCGCGCTCATTTTAGCGGCAGCTGTCTCCATTGTAGCCCACTTCGCGGTCGGCGCATTAAAGACGTTGGTGACTGCCCGCCGCTGGTGGACCAGTGGTCTAGAGATGACGATGGCTGGGATTATTGTAGGTGTGGTCGCGTACGGTCTGGGACTCCTCGGAACCACGTTGGTTCACATCTGATATATCAAGAGACAGGAAAACTCTATGGTGCCTGGCGGAGCTATTCCCCTCGCGCGTATTTCGAGCGCACCGCCCACTGCACCTGGTGGAACATCCGCTGACGTTCCTGCAAAAGAGAGGCTGCCGTTGCCCGCGAAATTTCTCGAAACCGCACAGAAGTTCCGGGCCGGCATTGTGCCGCTCTACCCAAGTCTGCAGTGCAGACGTGCGCGATGCGAGGGTAGCCGCCGACCGTCTGGCAATCGGCAAGCAACACCATGGGTTGACCGTCGCCGGAGATTTGGACCGTTCCCGGGACCACTGGATTGGAGCGCATATCTCGGCCGTGCGGTAAGCAGAGCGGCTGTCCCTGAAGGCGCAATCCAATCCGGTTGGAATCAGCAGATACGAGAAATCGCTGTCTCAACCAACCGATTCGTTCGGCTTGACTAAAAATGTCCCACTCGGGTCCACGCAAAAAACGCAATTCCCGTGCGGCGTCCACTGATTTTTCGCCAGTATGGGTCTCGTCCACTGAGAAATGGTCTGAGAGGAGAGAATCCGACGTCGTTTGCAAGGACAAACATACGGTCGAAGAAAGACTCCAAGTAGCCTCGTAGAGACCGGGGACCGCATGAACTGGACGTCCATGCCGAGCCCAATGCCGATAGGCCTTGTCTCCAAGGTCGAAACGCGTGGGCAATTCATCGCCCGCACGGACGGCGCGCCCGCCCATCCCACCAAAGGCGGTGCGCAAATCCGTCGATTGTGAAGCAAGCATCTCAGGCACCGCAAATCCTCCAGCTACCGCCAAGTAAGCCCAAACGCCTCTCTCTGCAGTGTCAAACGTGACCGTGACCCCTGGCGGGACAGCAACCACTTTTCCGCTCGGCCACGGCCAACCATCGATGGATGCACGCATACCGGCCCCCATATGGACGAGCACGCTCTTGTGTCTCACCTCAAGCGCCGCTCCGACGAGACCCATTTCGAGCGCAGACTCACCCGATTGGCCCAAACACGCATTCGCGAGACGCAGTGCATCCCCGTCTGCCGCGCCACCCGGAGACAAACCAATTTTCCGATAGCCAATGCGCCCCTCATCCTGAATGGAGGACAAAAAACCAGCACGGACGATTTTCATATCCCATCCCCCACATCCGCGTCGGCATCGCACTCTCCGCTAGCGGGTTGGGTGACCGAGCGACGTTTGGGCGGATGGACAGCTACACTTGTGCCGCGTTCGACCGCGTGGAATCGAACGAGATCGCCCGCAGAGAGGAGCGCCGGAGGAATGCGGTTCGCATCGAACAACTGCCAATCGGTCCGACCAATCAACTGCCATCCACCTGGAGTAGCGTGCGGGTAAATGCCGGTCTGTTCGCCACCGATTCCGACCGATCCCGCTGGAACAGCGACCCTCGGAGTGGCTCTGCGCGGCACGGCCAAAGAGGCTGGCAGTCCGTCCAAATATGGAAAACCGCCAATAAAACCGAGAAACCGAACCAGATACGTCGGCTCGGTATGCCGACGAACAACTTCGTCTACGTCCATCTCCAAACAACGTGCAACCTCTTCTAAATCAGGTCCGTCCACGCCACCGTAACGCACGGGAATATCCCACAACGCCCTTCTCGGCGTAGGTCGACCCTTTTCCTCTGCGAGGGCCTGACACAGACCGCGACAAACTGTCCCTAACGAGGTTTGAACTGGGTTGTAAATGACCAGTACTTCGTCATAGCCAAGAGAGACATCCTGCCAAGAGACATCGGCGCGACACTCGACTTGATAAGCCATCTCCAGCAGTTCCCTGGCTCGCTCAGCATCGTTCTTTGCTGGATTTGCAAACTGGAGAAGCACTCCCGTATCGCCAAACGCTCGCATGCAAACGATTTGCCCCTGCCATCGACACGAGTGGCTTACATCCACGCTTGTCACTGCTCTTGACCACCTACCAGCTGCTCATCGGGAATGGGTGAAAGAACCGCTCGAAGAGACACTTCGACACCTTTCTTCATCAGTTGTAACGACATGCTCGGACTACTACGCCCCAGCACTTGCATCGGGAGGTAGGGAACGTGCATAAATCCACAGCGCCAAATGAACGGGAATTCAGTTGCTGCCATATGCATCAAGGCGTAGAACACGTGGTTACAAACGAAAGTACCCGCCGTCTGACTGACCTCTGCCGGAATGCCCGCTGCTCGCATATCGCGAACCATGCGCTTGATGGGCAGGGAACTAAAGTAAGCTGCTGGCCCTCCCGACACGACAGGAACATCGACCGGCTGTTGGCCATCGTTGTCCGCGATTCGCGCGTCATCGATGTTGATGGCCACCCGCTCTGGTGTCAATCCGTTACGTCCACCAGCTTGGCCAAGACAAAGGACGACCTCGGGTCGATGTTCCGAAATCGCCGCGCGCAGGTGTTGCGAAGAAACCCCGAAAACGGTCGGCAGTTCTGCCACCACCACCTCGACCGTCACGTCGTGAATCGTCTGTAGCCCGGCGAACCGAGAGGCGAGCAACCAGGACGGATTTTGTTCCTCTCCACCAAATGGTTGAAATCCCGTGATGAGTACCCTCCGCACAGTGGTCATACAATCGCCTCCTCGTCTAACAGATGCCGCTCGACCAAGCCTGCATCTTTCGGTTGGCAGAAGTAAAATCCTTGGACGACATCACACCGCATCGTCTGCAGCATCGCAAGTTGTTCTTCGGTCTCCACGCCCTCCGCGACAACCTCCATGTCTAAGTGATGCGCCATTTGTATAAGCGTCGAGACAATGGCTTGTTCACGCATATCCGAAACCATGCGGTGTACGAACGATTGATCGATTTTAATCGTCGTTGGAATAAATTCTCGAAGATAGCCAAACGAAGAAAAACCACTGCCAAAATCGTCAATCGACACGCGCACGCCCAGCTCCTTGAGCTTGCAGAGCGCTGCAGCTGTGTCTCGCGGATTTTGCATAACGGCGCTCTCGGTAATCTCGATGTCTAGGCAGGAGGGTGGCAGGCTCCATTCTTTGAGTGCTTCCGACACTTCTTTTAAAAGATTGACGTGCTGAAACTGTTTCGCAGAAACGTTGATGGAAACCACCAGGGATGTCAGTCCTAATTTTCGCCACAAAGCGATTTGACGACACGCCTGATGAAGCACATATCGCCCGAGCGGAACGATAAATCCCGTCTGTTCGGCGAGAGGAATAAATTCTGTTGGACTGACAATGCGCCCTTCCGGAAGCTGCCATCGCAAGAGGGCTTCCACCCCAACCGTACGCCTCGTACGCACATCGACTTTCGGTTGATAGAGCAAGAAAAATTCCTGCCGGGCTAACCCGTGACGCATATTGGCATCCAGTTGTACATTGCGCATCCATGTATCAACAGGCGGCTGAACATATTCTCGAAGGCCGTTGCCCCCGGACTCTTTGGCCCAGTACATGGCAATATCCGCATGTTTCAACAGCGTCGCAGCATCCTTACCGTCTCTCGGATATTCTGCAATACCAATGGAGGGCGTTAAATAAAATTCGTGTTCCTCTACTTGTATCGGCTTGTCAAACTGGCGCAAAACCCGCTTTGTCGCATCTCTCGCCAATTCAATATCATCAAACACAAGTCCAAATTCATCGCCGCCCATTCGAGCGATGAAGGACCCCATACCCGCAGACATGCGCAAGCGTTTCCCGATTTCTTGAATGACTGAGTCGCCAAATGCGTGGCCAAACGAATCATTCACATATTTGAAGCGGTCCACATCGAGCACCAAAATGGCTCTTTTGCGGTCAGAACCGCCGACCATTAATATTTCCTCTAAATATTCAATAAATCGATTGCGATTTGGAAGACGTGTCAACGTGTCATAGTATGCAATCTGTGTCAACGACTCATAGAGCCTTTGCCTATCCGTCACATCGCGGATGAAACTGACGACTTCGGGACGCCCGTCGCGTGTCTGCATCATCAGGCACGACGTCTCCGCCGCAAAAGGTGTCCCGTCAGAGCGAACCATTTGGTACTCGCCGCAATGCGTTCGGCGCCCCGAAATCATCTCATTCTCCATCTGAAACAGGTCGGACTGGACTTGCATGTGACAGTTGCCGTGAACAAATCGAAGGATTGGCTGCCCTTGCAGAGTCTTGGCATCCAGCCCAAACAACTGTCCCGCCGCTTGGTTTGCAAAGCGAATGACACCATCTTGATGCAAAATGATAGCGTCCGGAATAAACTCCA
Organism: Alicyclobacillus sp. SP_1; assembly: GCF_024706985.1. Taxonomy (GTDB): domain Bacteria; phylum Bacillota; class Bacilli; order Alicyclobacillales; family Alicyclobacillaceae; genus Alicyclobacillus_I. The sequence goes on from NZ_JAMCCX010000039.1 coordinate 146,055, forward strand.
GCAGGTCTAACCGAGTGTCCCGCGAATCAAACGCCCTCTGCTCAATTTCCTGCCAAGTGGACTGTTGAAGTGGTTCCGAACGCGCCTGCCTTTTTGCCATTTTCTGTGTCCTCCGAATACCGCCACGCACTGCTCGGAAATACTCTCCTCTAAGAGCAGCGTCTGGTTGTCGCATCGTGTCCACACAGTTCGACACATTTCCGCTTCATTCCTGCATAGCGGGACAAATCAAGGGCCAATTTTCTTAGCTGACGAGCGCAAGGCCCTAGTTCCGCATCTGCTCGTCAGCCCGAAATGAGATTCAGAAATGTGCTGTCTTCCTTTGCGACGCAAACACGTTCAGGAAAGCCAAAGCGTGTCCGGCAAATGGTCGGGATTGTAATACCAAAAGACTTCCTTCTTAAAGTTTTGTTCCATTCTCTTTCGAACGGCTTCATCCGATTCAGAACCGTCCGCGAGCCGCTTCATCATCCCCTCAGACTGAGAGCGATGTGCTTTGACGGCATCTATCTTGGTCTGCACGACATCCGCAATATCCACCTCTATGTCAGGAGCACCGAGCGTCTGGAGACGATTGTGCGTAATCGCGTGCGCATAAATTTCCGGCCGTTCAGCAGCGCCGAGACCTTTTACCGCTAACACCGCGGCAAAACCAAGCGCATCGTGGTCCGGATGCACGCCATAGCCGGGATAATGAGTCAGCAGTATCTGCGGGCGAAACTCGCGAATCACAGACTGAATTTGTTCAGCGACCTTTGCCGGGTCTTCAAATTCAATGGTCTTATCACGCAATCCCATCTTGCGAACGTCTTGAATACCAAGTACCTTACAGGCGTCCGCCAATTCTTGCGCTCGAACATGAGGCAAACTTTCGCGCGTGGCAAAAAACGGCTTACCCATATTGCGCCCCATCTGCCCTAAGGTACCACACATATAAACAACTTCCGCACCACTTTTGGTCCATTTGGCAATGGTCCCTCCACAGCCAAACGTCTCATCATCGGGATGGGGTAACACCACAAGAACTCGATTGACCACCGCAGTCAAACCTCCTTCAAAACATCCTCCAAGAGCCCAGCCATCGCACTAAAGCAAGCATTCAAGGTTCGAGCATTCAAGCATTCAAGGTTCGACCTCGTTGAATCTCGCTCGTTCCAGTTACAATCTCGTACGCACGTCGACTGCGTCAAACTTCAAACGGCTGAAAGCTCAATTCGAGCGAAATGGCCAATTTCCCGTCACCATCATGTCCGGCAAACAACAGCCGTCCCTCGTCATCAACTTCCCAATCCGTCAATCCTTCCGCATAAATCCAGCCCTGATCCATCTTTAGACCGACTCGATACGGTCCAAACCCCGTCACCGATCCACGCTCAAAACGCACACGTCCATTCCGGATATAGGCACAGACTGCCATGGAGCCAGATGGATTATTTCCTGCATAAGCTCCATTTGTCGTCTCCAGATGCAAATACACGTCCTTGTCCACGAAGCGCTGCAGATATGCCTCTGCTTCCGCCCGATGCAACGGCCCCATCCATTCTCCCCCTGTTCTATTCCGACTTGCCTATACATCTTACAATAAGTTTGTTACGAAATCTATTTCAGTCAGAGTTCTGACCGCTCACCTAGGCGAGTTCTCTCTTATTCTCGGACGACTCCACACTCATAGGACTCCACCTGCGCAATATGTATCTCTCGGAACGAGAGACCGTCTCACTCGACGGTCTCGACAGCGTGCCCACCAAATTGGTTGCGAAGCGCCGCCACCACTTTGCCGCCGAACGTATCCGTCACTTGCGAGCGATACCGCATCAAGAGCGACATGGCAATAATTGGGGTTGCCACTTCCATATCGAGCGCCTCCTGCACCGTCCACTTCCCCTCCCCTGACGAATGCATGACGCCACGGATGGTCGATAAAGCGGGATCCGCCGCAAATGCTTGTTGCGTGAGTTCCATCAACCAGCCACGGATGACCGATCCGTTGCACCACACATTGGCCAAAGCGGCATAATCGTAGTCAAATTCACTGTGCTCGAGAACCTCAAAGCCCTCCCCAATCGCCGCCATCATGCCGTATTCAATGCCGTTGTGAACCATCTTGCTGTAATGTCCACTGCCCGACTTTCCGGTATACAGATAACCACCTTGGACGGCAGTATCACGAAACAGCGCCTCAATTTGAGAAAACACGGTGGCATTGCCACCAATCATGTAGCAGGCTCCATATCTGGCTCCAGACGTACCCCCGGATGTTCCCACATCAAAAAAATGTACGCCAACCTCGTCCAGTTCCGCGGCTCGACGCATGCTGTCTTTATAATGGGAATTCCCTCCGTCGATCACGATGTCTCCACGTTCCAACCGAGTGCCCAGTACCGCCAAAACTGAGTCCACCACAGAACCGGCTGGAACCATCAACCAGATAATTCGCGGTGGTGATAGTTTGTCCACGAGTTCCTCGATGGATGCTGCCGCACCACCCCCCGCAGCGCGAAACGTCTCCCTGGCATCCGAATTGATATCGCTGGCGACCACTTGGTGACCCTTCTCTAACAGATTGACTCCAAGATTGTGACCCATCTTACCCAATCCAATCAGACCGATTTGCATGTAGGACCGCTCCTTTGCATCGTTTTGCGACAGCCAACACATTTTCTACCGAATGAACAACAACTGCTCGTGGAGACCCCACGTCGCCATTGTACCAAACCCACTCCGGAAAACTGCTGGTTGGCTAAACCACAGAACCCCCTCTCATCTCCAATGCACAAACGGTACCCTTGATGGAACACTATCTACTGGAACCTGTGGAACATGTGCACACGCGGTCTCGGCTCGATTTAGAACGCAAAAAATTCCGTCCGCGAAGACTGGACGGAACGCTCTCGAAACTCTTGTGGTAAACCAACCAGATTAAGAGTTTCACTGCGACGAAAGTCGCACAATACGAAATTCCACCTACAGAATAACACATTCCCACAGAAAATCCGCCATGTCGAGGAGATTCTGCAGTAATCTCTGACACATTCTAAACATTTGAGAGTTTTAAGCGCGTTTTAGTTTTCTGCCTCTTTGAAACCGCCCATCTTCATCACGCTTCGCCAAGTACCTCTGACCACACTTTTCGCACTTCAAAACTTCGTTCGTATAGTGACGGAAACTCCCCTTAAAGGGCTTGTCCGCTTTTCCACTCGGGCGAATCCGCCGCAAGTATTCGTGAATGTGGTGCTCCACTACAGATAGGGGCGAGTCACATTCTTTACAAAGAGGAACGCGATACGGAACCAACGCCACCGTGCCTCCTTTTCCAAATCGGCAGAACGTTGAACAACGGCAGTTCTTCTCTGCCTTTACCACACCATTTCGCTTATACCATTTCGCTCTCATCGCAATTTTTCCTTCATAGAAAGAAAAAGATAAAGCACGGACCAACGGTCCACGCTCCATCTCACTCAACGCGCCATCTCACTCAACGCGCCATCTCACTCAACGCGCCATCTCACTCAACGCGTGTTTCACATTCAAATGGTTCCACGCGTAAAACCAATAATGACCAGAACAACCATAGCGACAATGTAAATTCGCAATCCCCAGAAAATCACGTTAACGGACCCTTTTACTTTAGCCCGCTCCAGTGTCACCTGCGGAGTATCTTCCATCAATGCATACACTTTAGACTTCTTCCCGTCTTTCATGCTCCATCCCTCCTAAGAAAGGCTCTCCATCTTCAGACCGCGTCAAGAGTTCATACGCCCTGTATCGCCATCAAAGTTTTGGGAAAATGACGGTGAGTCCATAAACTCCATTCAAAACCACCAACAATCCGACAATCACGAAAGCCGATATGTTTTGCCAGCGGCCGTTCACATGAATCCCCATGATTCCTTTGTCGTTCAACAGCAGAATTAGAAACATCATGGCGGCTGGCATGAAAATAGACGCGATAACTTGAACAGCCAAGTTCATGAAACCAAGCGGAGCATTCGGCCACAATACAACTGCTGCCGCAATGATGGCACTGATGATGCCCGGTACATAAAACTTCCAGGCCCGCGAACATGGCATGTTGATGCTCTTTGGCCAGTGAAAAGCTTCACCCATCGCCCATGACGTACTCGCGGTCAAGGCAATGGCTGCAATGGTTCCTGCCTCGACCATGCCGAGCGCAAACAATTTTTCTCCAGTTGGACCAAGCTTATGACCTAATACTGTCAAGATTTGCGAAATACTGTAATCTCCCGCATTAGGCAGTCCATGTACGACGGTTCCCGTCAAGATGACGATGGCCAACGCCACGAGCACCATGGCCACCGTTCCAATGGCCGTGTCCCACTGGCCGCGGCGAATGTCCTTGACCTTGAGGCCCTTGTCGACAACCGAAGACTGTTGAAAGAAAAGCATCCAGGGTGCAATAGTCGTCCCGAAATTTGCCAAGACGACAAACAAGAAAACTGGTGTAAACCCGCCAGGAATATTCCAGTTTGTAAAGGCATTGGCAACCTCAGACCAATGTGGGTGCGCCATCAAAGCAATTGGTACAAAAACCAAATTGCCGAGAGCAATCCAAAGAGAAATGCGCTCCCACGTATAATAGCGGAGGACCAGCAGAATCAGCGCATCGACGACGCTAGCTACGACTGCACTAATCCAGTGTGGAACACCGAATACTCCCATCCCGAGAGTGATGCCAATAAACTCTGTAATCAAGGCCAAGACATTGGCGACCACTAAGTCGATGAGCGAAAACCAACCCCAAAACGCTCCGTAGCGACCCCAAATCATCTCTGCGTGACCGCGTTTCGTGACCGCTCCTAAGCGAACCGTCATCTCTTGTACAACGTACGCGATGAACCCAGCCAAGATGAGTGCAGGAATGAAAAAGCCAATTCCATAAGCGGCGCCAGTCTGGGCATAGGTAATGACTCCGCCAGCGTCGTTGTCGGCAATCATCACCAGCACGCCAGGACCAATCATCACGAGTCCAAGCAGAATTTTTGCGAGAATACCTTTTTTCGCTTCTAATGTTTCAATTCTCTCTTGGTCTTTTCTGCGAATATCCGCATCGAGTTCCTCGTAGTCGAAGGCTAGGTTTTTTGCCATAGGAAACACCTTCCTCAAGTTCTGGTGTGGAAATCATGGAATGGGGAAAAAGCACACAACCCGACAAAGACTGCAACTTACGCTGCATACTAGGGCCTATATCCACACCAACCACCTCCTTGAGGAATGAACCTGCCTTTGCTGCACCATTGAACTGTGGTATCTTATGCATCTACATGGGAACGCAACAATACCCCTGAAACAATAGGTCCGGTTTCAGGGGTATTGTTTGGCGCACAATGAATTATCATGTCCTCGCCAAAAACGCATCCCCCTAGTTGAGCTTTGGCACTATACGACATAGGGCATCAAACCCAGCCACATTAAGTAAAGCCTTAAGCCGGCAGTACCTGGTGACCCATTGGCGTGTTTCCACGTTTCCGGGCAGTGGCATGTATTCGCATAGACGCCTCGCCTAACGAGGACTTTTAATTTTAATGGTGTCAAAGCAAGAAATGCATACAACAACCGACTCTTCAATAAAGCAAAACAACTTCTGCTCGCAACCTAGTTATATCATGCCGCTTGAACAGTGTCAACGTAAAAAATCGCCTATGAAGAAAGCCTTCGTTGATATTCCTTCCATTTTTTATACGAAATATCCAGAGCAATTGCGTCGTCCATATAACCAACTGGAAAGAGATAGTCTGGAATCGCGTCTGTTGCCACTATGAAGTAGAGCAGCGCTCCGCCGAGAATTTGTCGCTCAATATCACTGATGCCCGATATGAGAAACGCTGCATACATTTCATCCAAGACTCCGGAAAAGACCCCAGAATCGTTTAGTTGCTCGCGCTTCTCGACGAACTTCTCAACGATGAGCAATTGGCCCTCTTCCGTATTTGCATACCCTTCACACTTTTGAAGCTCCCGTTCAATGTCAAGCCGGGTACACTGAATGTTCCAACCCAAATCCTTGAATAGACCCGCACAAATGGCTGTCAAATTAGGCTCCACCGCAGACATATTCCGCTCCAGTTGAAATCCTGCCGCTTCAAACAAAACAATTGGGTTGACTTTCAAGCACTCGGCGATTCGCTGAAGATATTCAGGATTGACTCTCTGTTTGCCAGACAACATTTTAGAAATGGCTGCCACATCGATTCCGGTTGCCGCTGCCAGTCTCCGCATGGACATCTCTTGGTCTTGAAGTAAATCTTTGACCAGACGTTCCAACTCACGTGATGGACTTTCTGCCACAACAGCCCCCTCCTCAAAACGTCCCAAATGTTTGCCAAAAGGTTGCGATGGTCAAGGCAATCAGCAGAATAACTATTGACCATCCCCAGCACTTGGACCATAAACGGCTTGCATACTGTCCCATCATTTTTCGATCCGCTGCAAACAAGACCAGAAAGATGAGAATGGGTGCAATGAGAACGCCTCCGACCACTTGCGCGAGCACGGAGATAAAGTCCATCGGCAGGTTCGGAATTAACAATACGCCAGAAGCCACGAGCAGACTCCCAAAGTAAACTCCATAAAATCCGGGAGCTTTACGAATGGAATCATTGAGGCTGCGTGCCCAACCGAACGATTCGGCTATGGTCCAGGATGACGACAGAGAGATTGTGATGGCTGCAAGAAATCCAGCATTAAAAATGCCGAATCCGAACAAAATAGCGGCAAGACGTCCGAAGTGAATGTTCAACGCCGAAATAAGCGTGGCTGGCCCAGCACTGCTGAGATGCGATACATGACCAAAGAGCGCCGCGCCGCAGAGGATAATAAAAGCCGCAATGACCACTTGGACAACTGCGCCGATGGCCGTATCCATTCGTCCGAGCACGAGTTGCTTTTTCGTCACTCCTTTGTCAATGACGGCGCTACCTTGAAAAAAAATCATCCACGGGGCAATGGCGTTACCAATTGTCGCGATGACATACCAAATCACATTTTTAAAAGGAGCAAACGCAGGTAAATTCCAGCGAACGAGCGCATGTGCAACATCTTGAAAACTCGGATGCGTCAGCAGAGCAACTACCACAAACACCACATTCAGCGCGCCGATAAACAGCGTCAGTCTCTCTTTTGTCCAATATCCCGTAAACATTGTAATGGAGACCACCAGACCCAAGCTGAGCAGGTCCGCCGTCCATAATGGCAATCCGAGAATCACCAGTCCCGCCGTCATTCCGATAAACTCTGTCAAAAGCGTAATCAAATTTTCCAATGTTAGAGTCGTTATATGATAATAACCCCAAAACTTGCCGAAACGGTCGAAAACTAATTTTGCGTATCCTGTACTGCTCACAACTCCAACACGCAGGCTCATCTCTTGTACAGTAAATGTGACCACTCCAAGAACTAGAACCAAAGGAATAAACAGTCCCACTCCAAACTTGGCGCCAGTGACCGCATAGGAAATAACCCCTCCAGCATCATTATCCCCAATCATCGCCAAGACCCCCGGTCCCAACAGGAGCCAGAATACGTTTAAGTACCGCAGCTTAAATTTGCGCTTGACCTGAGATGTAGACACCACGGACTCGTCTTCGGTGGAAATGGGTCGAGAGTTCAAGAGCGGATCAACTCCTTCTGCCGTAATGCCCTATCCTATAAGTGCATCGGCAAAAAGGTGTTGCGTCCATGTTGTGAAAATCTCAACACCATGCGAAAGTGTTCTTAAGCATAGTCTGAGGGAGAGTGAACGAACATGAATTTGACTGGGAAAGTTTGCATTGTTACAGGTGGGGCGAGTGGAATTGGCCGAGCGACAGCCATCAAATTTGCGGCGGAGGGAGCCAGTGTCGTCGTTGCCGATGTCAACGAAGCTGAGGGCCGAATCACTGCCGAAGACATTCAGAGAAACAGTGGAAGGTCTTTATTTGTCAAAACAGATGTAACCGTTTACAACGAAGTGGAGCAATTGGTACAGACCGCAGTGGATACGTTCGGCAGTCTGGACATCATGTTCAACAACGCAGGAATTGGGCGCTACAAACCGCTTCTCGACCACTCACCTGAAGACTTTGATGCTGTTGTAAAAGTCAACCAATACGGAGTGTATTACGGAATTCTCGCTGCAGCCCGGAAAATGCGCGAGCTTGGCACCGCTGGAACCATCATCAACACCGCATCCGTCTTTGCCTTCATGGCGAGTCCAGGGGTTATCGGCTACCATGCAGCAAAGGGAGCCGTTAAGATGATGACGCAAGCTGCCGCTTTAGAGCTGGGCGAATTTGGTATACGATGTCTCGCGATTGCACCGGGCGGAGTCGACACACCCATCATCCAGGGATACAAAGACATGGGTATTGCCGATAAGATGGCACGTCAGCATATGAGAAAACAGTTGCAAAAACCAGAGCACATCGCCAATGTGGTCGCACTGCTGGCCAGCAAAGAGGCCGATGCCATTAATGGCAGTGTGGTGATGGTCGATGATGGGTTTGCGGAATTCAAATAAACTCTGTGCTGACTGACCATCCCACGCACAACAAACAGGCACTTAGCCTAGGACTGCTCCGCATCGCCTCGCATCGATGCGGATGCAGTTGAACCTTCAAACACCGACAGGTCTTTTTGCAAGAAGTTTCGATGCGTTAGCCCCAATCGGTCTAACTCCAGTTGATGCATCTCCGTCAGCCGCTTGAGCAACGTCTCCCCTTGTTCCGTAAGAGCCACGTAGACACTGCGCCCATCATCCGGGTTATCAAATCTGCGAATCAAACCCAATTTTTCGCAACGACCAATCAATCCAAGACAGCTGTGATGTTTGATTTGAAGGCGCTCAGCAGCCTCTGTCGGAGTGATGTAACTCCGGTCTGGAAATCCGGCAATGGCGAGCAACAATTGATGTTGATTCGGAGTAATGCCTACTCCCTTGGCTGCCTCTTCGCTAAAATGCAAAAATTTTCTCAATCGATACCGAAACTCTGCCAATTCAATGTAGGCTTGTCGGTCCATACCTCACATCACGCCTTTCTGAAGAAACCTTCCCCGAAGAAAAATGATGGCTACCACAAATTCTGCTCAACTTATCTTGTTTTTTATCGTATTACGATATAAATTGAAGTGGCGGTTAAAGAGCATGTCGGATTGTACTTCAACGGCCATAACAACCGAAATGCCAAAGGGGCGATCACTCTGCAAAAGGAACGGTCACACCAAACTGGAGACTTTACGACCAATCGACAGATTCTGAAGCTATCTGCGGCAGCATTGGTCATCGGCGTCATGTGTGGTTTCATCGCCGTCGCTCTGCTCAAGCTCATTTACTTCTTCACCAACCTGTCGTTTTTCGGACGCTTGTCTTTCTCCTATATTACGCCAACCCATAACCATCTTCACGCTTGGGTTATTCTCATCCCCATTACCGGAGCCCTCGCTGTCGGTTTGATGGCTCGGTACGGGTCAGAAAAAATTCGTGGCCACGGCATTCCCGAAGCCATGGAAGCCATGCTCATCAACGAAAGCAAAGTACAACCACGCGTTGCCTTCTGGAAGCCTATCTCGTCTGCCATCTCCATCGGCACGGGCGGGCCCTTTGGCGCTGAAGGTCCGATTATTATGACAGGAGGCGCATTCGGGTCCCTCTTCAGTCAATTGTTTTCCTTTTCCTCTGTGGAACGGCGCATTTTACTCACAGCAGGTGCTGCTGGGGGAATGTCTGCAACGTTTGCTGCACCTGTGGCATCCGTGCTGTTCGCCGTAGAGTTACTCGTGTTCGAGCTAAAGCCGAGAAGCCTGGTTCCTATCGCGATTGCGAGCGCGGTGGCAGATGCCATCCGCACTCTGTTGCTTGGTCCTGGCCCGATGTTCGCCATGCCAAATCTCCCCCACGTCAGTTGGAATCTCCTTGCCGTCGCAGCTGTTATCGGTTTGGCCGGTAGCTTGGTTGCGGTGCTATTGACTTTCGGCATCTACGGTGTCGAAGACGGGTTTCGGAAATTGCCGATTCACTGGATGTGGTGGCCTGCCCTCGGAGCCGTCGTGATTGGCGTTGGCGGCTACTTTTCGCCGCGTGCCTTAGGAGTAGGCTACGGAAGCATTGATGCAATGCTCAACGTCCGACTGACATTGGGCACGCTGGCACTCCTTCTACTCGTGAAAACAGTCATCTGGACGGTAGGATTAGGATCCGGCACCTCTGGCGGAATTTTGGCTCCCATTCTCATCATTGGCGGTAGTCTTGGCGGCGTCGCCGGACTGCTCTTTCACGCCACCCACCCGGGCGTGTGGGCACTCTTAGGTATGTCGGCAATTTTTTCAGGAGTCACCAGAACTCCGTTCACAAGTATTGTTTTCCCGCTGGAACTCACGAACAATGTGGGAGCCCTGCTTCCTCTGCTAATCGCCGCCACAATCGCAACAGGCATGTCCTCGTGGATACTACCGAGATCGATATTGACCGAAAAACTGGCGCGCCGCGGTCTACACCTCACGCTGGAATACAGCACAGACGTGCTTCAGATGCACTACGTCAGAGAGCTCCTCAGAGGGACATCGAAGGGTGCGCCGCTTCCCGAGCGCTCCGCCGGCGAGTCGCTCGTCTCCGTATGCGAAACGGACACGGCTAAGACCGCTCTGGAACTTATGGTCACTCAAGGTGCGAATGTTATTTCTGTTATATCGTCCGATGGTGAAGAGTTAGGCACCCTCACCCTGGAAGACTTTCTCTGCCTACGAAAAAGGAATGTCGACGAAGAGAGCAGAAGAACTCGCACTTTTCCGAGCATCCATCGTAGAGATCACACCGACATCAAAAAAGATTCCTCGAAATGAAACCATTTCGAGGAATCTTGCGCACGGCTGGCAAGCACCTTCACGAAAACATCTTGCTGCGCAACCGCGGCAGCTTGTTACCAGGAAAAAAGAGCATTAGGCGTGTGAATGAGATGAATTCATCGGATGACTTCGATTGGACGTGCTGTGTTCACTAGCCGACATCGTCCAGATGTTCAGCAAGATGACGATGGCGCCAAGAATGACGCTCTCCCATACGTTGGCTTTACCCAACGTAAAGGCAAACGGCTGAACAATGAACCAAATTCCCATGATGAGCGAAACCCACGTCTGCCATACCCCGAAACCACTGGAGTCTTTCCTCATGGCTGCCCAGAACGAGACGATGAGCAACACTGCCCCGAGCACGACGCTGGTCCACACTGCTGCGGTGACGTGAGAAAAACCCATGACCCACGGCGAGATGATGAACCAGATTCCGATGAGTGCATTAATGGCGTTTCTCCACTTCATGATGAACACCTCCCAGAAAGTATCGGCGATAAAATATCGCTTACATTTCATACAATACTCCCGAAAAGTATGCTGTTCAATCCTGAAGTGACGCGATGTCTGCTCGTGAGATGCAATGACAGTGAATCTAACCCAATGAGCAGCGGAAACGTCACGCTTTCTCGAGATTTCTCGATATTTCTAATCTCGAAAGGAGTGTGCATTAAACATGGATTTGCGTCACCACCTCCGCTTGCACGTTGCTTTCCTTGATACCCTGAGTCACGAGCGTAAGGATGAACGATAGGGCACTCGAAATGCCGAGAGTCAGGAGTCCGGCTGGAACAAAACCAAGCGGTAAAGCGAGTGCAAAAATGGGGCCGCCAAAGAGTGCACCCACATTGAACAAAAACAAAAGCCAGCCAGTGACTGTTCCCGCAGATTCATCGGCCACAGAGTCTTGACCCAAAGCTGCGACCAAATCCACGTAGATACCCCATCCGGCACCAAAGGCAAACGTCAAAACAAACAACCCTGGGACATTGTGTCCTACGCTAAACATCCCCACACTGCCAATGAGAATGAGCAGCGACGCAAAACTTACCGCATACTTCCGACCCACGCGGTCCGCCAACAATCCTAGTGGAAATGCACAGATAAAGCCCCCGAGTCCACCCATTGACGCAATGGCGGCAGCCTCTCCCGAAGCAAGTGTCAGAGACTTCAGTAAATAGTCCGAATAGTAACCCAAGAAACCAAAAAGGGTGATTCCAAAGAGAAAAATGGAGATGGACAGTACCGTCACATTTCGATTCAAAATACCACGAAATGAGACATGTCTAGATTCGACTTTCTTGTACGTGCGCGGTATGACAAGATAGAAGACGATGAGCGCAATAAGACTGACAACTCCTGAGAGGACAAACGGGAATTTGTAATCGTGCAGAAAAGGACTAATCAGATAGGGACCAACAAACAACCCACCGCCGAAAAAGACCGCAAAAGCCGATACAGCGCGTCCTCGCGTCTCGAAAAAAATGTCGCCAAGAAGCGCAATGATAGCTGGCTGAAACATGCCAATGCCTACACCCACCAGCAGTCGGGAAGCAATCAACGTCACAACACTGTTTGCGAATCCAGTCAAACAAGTAAACAATGCAAAGATAGCGACCGACAAAATAATCGTGTATTTCACCGAAAATCGGTCGAAAAGAAACCCGCCGACCATACTGAACAGCGCTATTCCAAGCGCATAACCCGTGGCGACCACGCCAAGAATGGCTGCCGAACCATGTACGTGGGGGACAATGTACGGTGCCCCAAACGTGTACAGGTTGGTGTCGAATCCCTCCAAAAATGCAGGGATAGCAGCCACCAAGACGATGAGCAGAAAGTACCCTCTACTTCTCCCGGCAATCGAGCGAATGGTCTCTGTCGAACGCAAACCGATGGGACGACGATTTTCTTCCACAGAACCTTCCTCCTTCATTCACACTCGTTTAAAAATCCAAGAACAGCCAACACGAAAGACTTTACGCCAATTGGCAATGCCGCTTCATCGACTGTGAATCGTGGATGGTGGTGCGGATATACAATACCTTTTGCTTCATTTCCCGCACCTACAAAGAAAAACGTTCCTGGCACTTTATCCTGGTAGGCAGAAAAATCCTCCCCACCCATGGTAGGTACACCTTCTTCCACAACCTCTGCTCCGAAGCCTTCAGTCAGGATTTTCCGCAGTCGCTCCGTTGTTGCTTCGTCGTTAACCACAGCTCGATAGCCGTTTTCATAAGAGAATTCATAGGTAGCTCCATGTGCTTCAGTCACCCCGCGGATGACGCGTTCCATCGTGAGCGGGGCTTGTGCACGCAGTTCGCTTGTAAAGGTCCGCACCGTCCCGCGCAGTTCCACGCTGCCCGGGATGATATTGTCCGCCGTACCCCCGTGAATTTGCGTAATGGAGAGTACCATTGCGTCGAGCGGATCTACAGTTCGGGCGACAACGTGCTGTAAGTTCGTCACCACCTGAGCAGCTACGGCGATACTGTCGACCGTCAGATGGGGCTGTGCGGCGTGTCCTCCGGCGCCAACGATACGAATCACAAAACGGTCTGGGGCTGCCAACAAAGCGCCCGTCCGGATGCCAATTTTGCCGACCTGTAGAGGTGCCCACAAGTGAATGCCCAACACGCGATGAACACCATCCAAGACTCCGGCCTCGACCATTTCTTTCGCACCACCTGGGAATAATTCCTCGGCGTGCTGAAACAAAAACCGCACTTCTCCCGAAAACTGCGCGGTCATTTGACTCAAAATTTTTGCAGTAGCAAGCAACATGGCCGTATGTCCATCATGACCACAGGCATGCATCACGCCATCCTGTTGTGAGGCGAAGGGAAACGTGTTTTCTTCGTGAATCGGCAAAGCATCCATATCCGCTCGCAGAGCCAGAACCAGTCCGGGACCCGTGCCCTTTAATCGAGCCATGACACTCGTCGCAGTCGGTCGCGACAATTCTAAATTGGGGAGAGAAGCCAGAGTGTCATATACAAATTGCGAAGTATGCCGCTCTTGAAACGACAATTCGGGATTGGCATGAAAATAACGCCGCCATTCCACCAACTCATGCCGAACATCCAACACGAGTTGTTCAACATCTTGCAACGTGATGGTTGTCATCGACTCATCTCCTCCCTCAAACGGATGACTGAATTATACGTCTATTATTCAGGGATGGTGGAGCGAATTCATCCAGATGGGCAATCTGTCACAATTGTCGGCACACAAATCACGCCAGAATGCCTCTTTTTACATGCACAAATCTTTAAATTCATGGTACTATTTCCAAGTCGATGCGATTCAAAACATCGCCAACGAGAGGGCCTATGCGTTCCGTCTTGTCCCTATCTTTCTAGGAACCTTATTCGAAATTACCAAAGGAGAGGTTAGTGTGAAGGTGTCTTTCAATGCTCGCCCCAGAGGACAGAAGAAACGCCTTTATGTGTTGGCGGCAAGCAGCGCACTTGCAACGACGACCATTTGTAGTGCTTTCGCTCCCATGTCCGCAACTGCATCCCCTCAGTACACCGTGGGACCTGTCGGATTGACGTCTGACACAGTCACCCTGACTCCGACCACCAAATCTGCGCTGAGTGGGGACATTACGCTTGACGTAAACAAGTCTGGACTCGACGTGAGCTATCACCTGAGTGGACTGCAGCCGGCAAAATCTTATGACGCTGGCCTGTTCCAAGGCATGCTTCCCAAACAGGGAAGCCTATCACAATGGTTGCCGAAATTCACGGCGACTCGTGAAGGAACTTGGGACGGCAGCGCAGTCCTATCGGGCGTGCAAGCCATCCCGGAAAACGGTTGGTACATCAGCCTAGCACAGGTCAAGTCAAATGGCACTCCAAACATCCTCGCCAACGCGAACATCGGAGTTCCACTCCCATCCAACGTGGGAGTAGCTACAGTTTGGACAAAAAAGTATCTGATTAGCGTACAAATTGGCCCCCTGGCCACAATGATTACGAAAGCACAGGCCAAGGCTGGTATGAAAGGCGAGATTATGGTTTCTTCGCCGGGTGTGAGCATGCCCATGATGGCCTCGCATTTCGACGGCCACGCCGTTAACCATCATTTGGAGGTCCATATTTTCAATCGCCAGACAGGAACCGTCGCCATGAATTTAACGCCTAAAGTGGATGTCCTCTTAAACGGAAAGACCCTCTCCGTTCCGGCAGTGGCCATGTACGGGCAGCGGCTGAACACTGCCGATTATCATTATGGCAATAACGTCTATCTGCCTAGCGGATCGGCTTCCATAAGGATATCCATCGGCAGTGAGACCGTTGACGTCAAAGGCATTACCGTGTACAACGCGCCCGCTTCTCCCGCAACCGTCAAAATGCTTCCGCACATCGCCCATGTATCCGTGTCTGGCAAGACGTTTGAAATGCCGGTGCTCACATCCGCCACTTCGAATAGCGCTGCCACGGACGTTCCGCTGTGGTACATCATGCAGGCACTAGAGACTTTGCACATTCGCAGCACGTGGCACGACGGTCAATGGAATTTTCCAAGCATTCAACCCCAAACCATGTCCATGAGTTCAAGCATGTCCATGCCGATGTCTGGCAATGTCTCCGTCTCGTTTGATGGAAAAGTCATCGAGACAATGCAAGGTACCATTGCGGTCGATCCGTTTTCCAAACACAAGACAACCTTTGTTTCTCTCGAATCTTTACAGAATTTGCTAGGTATGGCCGGGCTCCAATGCAATGTCAGCGGGTCTGACTGGACCATCGTCCCCGCTCAGAAATAAGTTGAAAAGGGCACGCAAGTATGACATACAAACATGTCAAACCTGCGTGCCCCACACTACCATCATGCCAAGACCAAACAACTCAGGCGAATGAAACATGGCACCCACCTCAGTCGAGGTTATCAGCCAACGCGAATAGCCGAAATAATTCCAAGATATAGTTCTAAAGCGACTACGACGGCCCCCGCAACAAACACGAAGTAGACCAGTGCGCGTGGCACAAACCCGCCGCGATTACGATGAAACAGCGGTCCGTTCTCCTCCATGCTCCTCACTCCTCTCCACAACCTTATTTTACTACACTCATCGCATTCAACAAACAACTACGCGATTGCGACCTGCATTTTTAGCATTGTACAGCGCCGCATCTGCCAATTGAAATGCTGTCTCGGCATCTTCCGGCGTATGATAGGTATGAATGCCAATGCTGATGGTAACTCGAATACCCGAATTAAAAATCATGCTCTCCAGGCTCAATCGCGCATGCTCCATGGACGTGACAAAGTCGTCGGAAGTAATCTCCATTCCGAGCACTACAAATTCTTCCCCGCCATACCGCGCGACAAAATAGTTGCCACCAAACTCCTGACGAAGACTTCGAGCAACCTGCACCAAGACTTCGTCCCCAACAATATGACCATACGTATCGTTGATGTTCTTAAAGTGGTCAATATCAATGACCGCTAAATGAAACACAAATTGAGAGGATTTGGACAGAGTGACCAGCTCATTCAAATGTTCCGTAAATTTAACGCGGTTAGAGATGCCTGTCAGAGGATCGGTGTGAACTGCCCTTTGCATCATCTCGTTTTCTGTCATCAACAACTGCCGAGCATTCATGCTCGCTGTCAACGAGCGCAACACTTCCTGACCACGAGCAAGAACGCTCAGCAAAGTCAACGTACAGACGATGAGTACACTGAGAATGGTAAAAATGTCCGACAAACCGATGATATGATGCGGTCGATACTCTAGGAAGTAAATAGACCAAAAATTGATAACGGAAAGCAACGCTGCAAACAAAACCAGTTTTCGGCGAAAAAAGGCCACCGAAACAATAATAGGTATCAATAAAAGCGCCGACGCAGTCGGCTCCTGATAGAGGACGGACGTAGCGAAAAAAACTCCGATACTCCCACCGAGTACGCAGATATAAGTTTGCCAGCGCGAAAATTGCCAGCGAATCAACTCTAGGGCTACCATCAACAAAATGAGCTTGAGCACGGTCAAACCTAGCACATACTCCAGAATAAAGATACGTTTTCCAGAGTCCACTGCAGCATAAAGCAGCACAGCAAACGAGTAAAACGCAATCGACCACCAGTATGATTTGTAAATTTTCTGCACAACGCCGACATGGGTGATGTCTTGCTGAGTAGCTTCCACGGAAATTGTTCTGCCTCCATGAGCTGCGAATCTGCCGCCGCCCTTATCGTACCATGTTTTCGTAAATGGTAATATAGAATAGTAAGCAAAGACACATACTTTGTTCGTCCTGGAGGTCTGTCGAATGACGGAACGATTGTTGAGACATGAAGTCGATATGGAACACACGTGGGATTTGTCCGATCTCTATGCGTCGGATGCGGATTGGGAAGAGGCTGTCACATCATTGCTCGCTCTACTGCCGTCTGTAACCGCTTTCCAGGGACACTTAGGTGAATCTGCAGAACAGCTTTTTCAATGCCTCAGCGCTCACGAACAACTCATGGAGCAGTTTGTTCGTGTCTCTACATACGCATCCCTGCGCCAGTCGGAGGACGGCACCAATCCGGCGAATCAGGCAAACAGCGGAAAAATGGCAGCCGTCTCTGCAGAGATGTCGGCAGGCCTCGCTTTTATTAATTCCGAGATAGCCGCGTTGCCAGACGGTGTGGTTGAGAACTTTTTAGAAGAATATCCAGAGCTGTCGGTGTATCGGAAGTCTTTACAAGAAATTCTGGACTACAAGCCATACCTACTGTCTCCTCAGACAGAGGCTACGCTTGCTTCCCTGGGTCAAGCACTGAACGGTCCCTATCTGATTTACCAGCGAGGCAAATCGGCGGACATGCAATTCCGTGCCGTGAAGGACAGCTCCGGCGCGGAACATACCGTTTCGTTCGCCCTTTACGAAGACGTCTATGAATTCACGGCCGACACGGAGTTGCGCCGCAATGCCTTTGATTCTTTCGCGTCCACACTGCGTCAGTACCAAAATACGTTTGCCGCGACGTATGCTACCGAGATTGCAAAACAGGTCGCCCTCGCTCGCTTGCGTGGCTTCCCTTCCACCACCGACATGCTCCTTCACCCACAACAGGTCACGCGCGACATGTACGAGAATCTTCTCGACATCATCCAAACCGACTTGGCGCCGCACATGCGCCGTCTGGCCCGCTTGCGGCAACGAGTGCTGGGACTCGAGACCATGCGCCACTGTGATTTAAAAGTTCCGCTCGATCCCGATTTTAATCCGCAAACCACCATCTCTCAAGCGAGTCAGTTGATTATCGATGCTCTCGAGGTACTTGGTCCGGAGTACGTCGCGAATATTCGCACGGGCCTTTCCAGTCGCTGGGTGGATTACGTCGACAACGTTGGAAAAGGAACGGGCGCTTTCTGCTCCAGTCCCTACGGAGTGCACCCCTTCATCCTCTTAACGTGGGGAAACACCATGCGAAGCACCTTTGTGCTCGCGCACGAACTAGGTCACGCCGGGCATTTCGCACTCGCCAATCGATATCAAAAGCTGTCCAATACACGGCCCTCCATGTATTTCATTGAAGCACCCTCCACGATGAATGAGATGCTGTTGGCGGACCACATTCTCGCTCAGACGACCGACCAACGCATGCGTCGTTGGGTCATCAGCCAATTGCTTGGAACGTACTACCACAACTATGTCACACATTTACTCGAAGCCGAATTGCAGCGCCGCGTCTATACTCTCGCAGAAGCAGGAAAATCTATTACCGCCTCGCTTCTGTCCGCGCAGAAAGGCGATGTGTTGTCGTCGTTCTGGGGAGATGCTGTCACCATCGACGAGGCAGCGAGCTTAACGTGGATGCGTCAACCACACTACTACATGGGGCTCTATCCTTACACCTACTCCGCGGGGCTGACGGCTTCGACCGCGATCGCCAAAAAAATTCGCGAAGAGGGCACTCCAGCCGCAGAAGCTTGGGTCAACGTGCTCAAGCAAGGGGGGACCAAGTCTCCACTCGAACTGATGAAAATGGCCGGAGTGGACATGTCCAAGCCAGGTCCGATTCGCGAAGCGGTAGCCTACGTTGGTTCGTTGATTGACGAGTTGGAACGCAGTTTCGACTAAACTGCAGCGAGCACTCTGCCTGTGAAGCATCCGAGGATTGCCTTCTCCACGGCCATCGCAGGTGCCGCCAGGCAGAGGCAATCCTGCTCCGGTTTCGCACTTTACCGCTTCCACCGTGCCAGTTCCTCGTAAACTTCGGAAAAACATTCCGCTGTGCGCTGCCAGGAAAAGAGTTGCGCGCGCTCTCTCGCCTGCTGCGCGAGCCTCAAGCGGCAGGCGCTATCTTGATAGAGACAGAGCAAGGCGCGAGCAAACGCCGTCGGATTATCCGGCTCTGCGACTAAAACGCCCGTATCGGTATTGACCACTTCAGGAATTCCTCCGACCTTGCTGGCGACGACCGGGAGCCCGCTTGCCATCGCTTCGAGATTGACCAAACCAAAAGCCTCCTCTCTCTGCGATGGGCAAACCAGAACATCCGCACTGCGATATACGTCTGGCAATTTGGAAGGACTCACAAAGCCAACCCACTCCAGTGGCAGATGCTCCCCCAACGTCTCAAGGTGCGCTCGATACGTTCGCTCCCAAGGCGGAGTTCTGCCCACAACCGTGATTTTAAATGGAACATTCTTTTCTTGGAGCAGATGAAGTCCCCGGAGAACCACATCCAGACCCTTTTGGCGAATCACCCGTCCGACAAACAATATCCGAAAAGTTTTTGCGCCCGATTCGATGCCTCCGTCCTCCCGAGGGCAAAATGTCCTTGCATCCACGCCGGGATAAATCACGCGCGAACGCCATCTTGTGCGCCCTAAATCAAAGCTTCGAGAAATGGTCTGTTGCAGGTAGTGACTGTTCACCACCACGCAGTCTACGCTGGACAGAATTCGGCGCATGCGAGAACGCGCGGCGACGTGTGCATCGGAATGGTCTGCCCGACCATCCGCTGCTGCTGCTGTCCGAAGTCCCCGACCTGCGAGAAAGGTCGTGGAGTGAAGATTGAGAATCAACTTGGCATGCGGTAAAACAGACCGCACTGCGGCCACAAAGTCGGGCCTATTCTCCACCTGTACGACATGCGGTTGCGTGTCCCTGAGTATCTGGAGGACCGTTTTGCGATAGGAAACTTTTTCCGAGGGCAACTTGTTGCCTCGGACCACGCGCTCTGGCGCCAACAAGCAGACGTCTCGAACGCCAATGTCGTCGAAGGACCTCTGCAGAGCGTGCACGTAGATTTGAACGGATCCGCCGCGCGTAGGTGGAACAGGCAATCCTTCTGGTGCGAGGATGGCAATCGGCATCACACCATCTCCCTCAAAATGAGTGGCATAGTCGATGGGAGGTTATCCGCCCTGACCAGAGACCAGTGCATGGGCATAGGGTAGAGCAGCCTCAAGAGGAGGGTGTGCCATGCTCGTTGTCATTTCCTCACAGTCACCCAAGAGCGCGATACACCCGCGCCTTGCCTTCGCGTACCAAACACTCGCAACCGCTGCAGAGCATGAAGGGATGGATCTCCTCGTGGTACCTCCGACCGCGCAGTTAGGGTCTGTCTCTGCCCTTGTTGGTTGCCGATACGACGAAGTGGACGCTGTGGGAGTGTGGCACGAACAGTCTCACCCTGCAAAACGCACGGTCTATTTTGATTTTATGTATCTGTCGGACATTCGTGCGAATCCGTCTCGATATCGACTTCTCATGCGCTCTTTGCGCCAACACGCCCGTCCGGTATTCAATCCTCCTATGCCGCCAAAAGACCATTTATTTCAAATTTTGTCGCAATCGAGTCCATCGACAGATGGGCAAATCCCCAAAACTTTTCAGGAAATCAGCGCAGAGAGCGCCATTCGCATCCTAGAACAGGTTCCAAAGCTCTGGATAAAGCCAGTACATGGGTCAGGTGGTCGCAACTCTCTCTACGTGGAACGGCGCAAGTCCAATCAATTTCTCGTCGTGGCAGAACAGTTCTTTGGCCAGACCATCGTGGCCGACTTGAATCGTCGCGAACTACTTCAACTGCTTTCCATGGCCACGCGGCGTAGTCGATATCTCGGTCAAATGCACGTTCCACTGCTGCAAACCGCGGACAAGCGCACGGTCGATATCCGTGTGACACTTGTTCGTAATCGCTGTGGGGCTTGGGAAATTGTGAGTACGACTGGCCGCTCCAGTCAGCCTGATTCGCTATTGACCAATTATCATGCAGGAGGAAAAGTCGTTTCCTTGACCGAGAGAACAGAAGAATCGGTTGCGTGGCTACTGCAAAGTCATATGTCGGACGACGACATCTCTCGCGCTCACCGATTCGGTCTGACGGTCGCAGAAAAGCTGCAAGCAACGTTGCCGCATTTAGCAATTCTCGGAGTCGATATTGGTCAAACCACAGATGGACAACAGTACGTATATGACTGCAATGCACGACCGGGACGCGACATCTTAACCAACAGCGAAATAGCTCATTATCTTCAAAGGGTGGTTGCTTTCGCCCACTGGTTAGAGGAACAGAGCTACGGCCTCCTTCCGAACGGAACAGTCTGCGACCAATCGTCGACCGCACGGACTGCCTCTAGCCTCTGTTCCCAGGTAGACTCCAGTACCTGAAACGTGGCGAGATTCTTGCGCCGAGAGCCTATCTGTAGAGCCGCCAGCCACGCCTCTCTGGGAAAGTGAAACAAGGCCGCGACAATTCTCCTCTCGGCTGGGGACAGGGGACGAATTCGCTCATAGCCACGGAGTAACGCCAAGAGCGACCGGGATTCAAACTCCGTCGTATTGGCCATGGCCTTCACTAACTCTAGCCACGGACATCCTATCTTCACCTGTTCCCAGTCAATCAAACAGACGTCCCTCCGTCGACGCAGAACATTTGGGCGGGTGACGTCACCATGTAAATAGCTCCCCTGCTGCAACGATTGTTCTAAAATCGGCGCAATTTCCTCACGGCCCAAAGCTGTCCATGCGCTTTCCGAAAGTTCTCGAATCTCCCCCACATGGCTCTGAAACCACCGTTGTGACGGTGAATGTTGAGACAAAACACTCGGCAAATTGCGCTGGTAAAAATCATTCTCCAATTGTTTCATGCGCGTTAACATCTGCGAAGACCGCGACTTCTCGACTGGAACAGGAACCGTATGTAACTCCGCCAAGGCCCGCCCCAAGAGCATCAAATCGCTCGAATGTAGCGACACGGGCGGTCCATCCACCCACTCCGTCAAATAGATGAGGCGCTTTCCACATTCCGACCAATATTGCCCAGACTGGTTGGACAAGACTTTAGGCATTCGCCGATATCCCGACTTCTTCAGATACTGTAACTCCCGCAACATGCGCTGGAGGCGGTATAGCGGCTGTCGAAAAACCTTTACGACGACATGTCCATTCCCCGTGTCCACACGATAGGCGGCCCTGGCCGTATATGCAGATTGGCAGGGTTCAAATCCACGCACGCGCATCCCGTAAGTTTTCAGAGCTAACGCGAGCCACGCTTGTGGATGCTCATGCCCATGAGATGCCGACTGTTTCATCCAACTCCCCCATTCCAAGTCGAGGAACACCTCATCTTGTGCCGATGACACCTGTGTGGATAGAAGTGTACGAAACTTTCCCATCCACACATCCTATGTCACATCAAATCGCATTACCGGAGCACCTCTAGGCGCCGAGGCTGCACATAGCCGCCGCGCATCCCGCGAAGTTCGATGAGCAACTGCAGGGCCTCAACGTGATCCCCCACGATTAACTTCTTCAGCGGAACTCCATAGCGGCGGGAATGTAATCGGTGCCGATAGGGGTTGCGCCGTATCACGTCTGCAAACTGTACTTGTTTTACTTCGAGCCCGGATATCACCGCCCGAACCAACGCCTTCGGGGGTACGCACAACTCTGCCGCAGGAATCACTCGCAACGCCTCACCAGAGAGTGCATGCGGTACGGCTGTCAGTGAACACGCACCGAGGTCGGAACGTTGCAGAGCAAAGTTCAAAAACTCCTTGACGGTGGTCACGGCATCTCGTACACCGCGATTGGCAAGTCCGGAGGACAAGTCGTTGAGCGCCACATCCACACCGCTTTCAACCGCATCATAGAACGGCTTGAGTTCTTTTGCCGGAATGAAAAAGTCTGCATCGACAAACAGCGTCGCGACGGCCGTTCGGGTGGCTAAAACGCCAACGGATCGCCCAACATCATGCCCTAATGCCTGCCCAAAAACCTCAAGCTGCACATCCAATTGCCGTGCGATTCTGCTTGTGCCGTCGGTCGATCCGTTGTCAATCACGCAAATTTGCTCCGCTCCGGACTCCTTCAACGATGCGACCACTTGTGGCAGAGTCTTTGCCTCATTGCGCGCCGGAACCACTGCCGCCCTTCCCAGACAATCGATATGCGTCGCCTGAATCTCTTCGGTATCCCGGGCACTCTGGAGTGCTTCTATGACCTCCCGTCGGCGATTCAAGTCGTCAAATCCTCCGCGAGTTCCACGCTGACGAATGATTTCTGAAAAGGCCTCGACATGGTCGCCAAGAATGACGTCGCGACGAAGATAACCATCTCCTCGCGCCTCGCGCGAGCGATTGCGGGTACTTACATCAACGTACGTAGGAGCGCTAATTTTCAGTCCGGCCAACACGGCCTTCGTGAAAAATACGGGAGGCACAGCAAGGTCCGCACACTCCATTACAACGAGAGCACTTTTGCGAATGGCATGCGGTACGGCCGTCAACGATGCCGCCCTCAAATCGGGTCGTTCCAGTGCGATATTGAGGGCCCGTTTGGCAAGGGCCGTCGGGTGGTCGAAATGCCGATTGGCTGGTGTTGGGTATTGATTCAAAGCTATATCTGCCCCGTCCCGCAAACTTCGAATGAACGGTTGCAGTTCCTGTAATCGCCAGACAATGTCTGCGTCCAAAAACAAGATGAATTCCGACTTCGCAACAGCCGCTCCAAGCGCCCGACCGACGTCCGGGCCTAACTTCTCCGGGTATGTCAATTGGCGTACACCAGCAGCACGAGCAATCGACTCAGACGCATCCGTGCACCCATTCAGAACGACGATGACCTCCCGCACAGCTGACCACGAAGTAAGCCTCCGCAAATTCTCACGAAGCGTCCGCTCTTCATTACAGACAGGCATGACGACACTCACCCCTCCCTCGCTTGGTATCGATCTTGGCTGCGGGGAATGCGGGTGGAACTTGGTCAGTCCGATGCGACGGTCTACAGGAGACATCTCATGCCACCTACCTTTTCACAAAGCTACGCGCGGCTTCCACTGATTGGCGCAAAGTCGTACCCTGAAGCATTTTATTCTATGTGGGGTACGTTCAATTGGAGATCTTTTGGAATTTATGCCCACTAGAGGGGGAGACATTGGATGCACCTGACAGAGTTCATGGAGAAGATGTACGGGATGCGTGTGGCACACATCCAACCCAAGAGACGTAACGTGTTTTTGCTGCGCACGACAGATGGAACCCAGTGGTGCGTGAAAGTAGTGCAGAGCACGCCGGAACATCTTCGTCATCTGCTCCAAGTGAGTGAATATTTACAGGCAAACGGGTTTGTTCACTGTCCCCTGGTCCAGTATGACAAGTCTGGAAAAGCGTACGTTTCATGGCGAAAAAAAATTCTCTTTGTGACAAACTGGATTCCCGGTGAAAACCCACATTTATCGGACATCAACGATTGGAACAAAGCTTTGCAGACCCTCGCTGTCTTTCATCAACATGCTGTCGGATATCCTTTAACGCTCGTACCGACCGCCAAAATCCAATACCATCGTGTTCTAGAGCGAGTCGAGTCCGGAAAGCAAATTATCTCTCATCTATCCCATGTTCAGAAGAAATACGAAAGATTCTTTGATTTGCTGGATGTGGCCGAGGATTCTGTCAAGCACCCTCTCGTCCAGCAATTTATCGAGAGAGAGCGTCTCGATGGTTCATTTATTCACGGGGATTACAACTATCCCAATCTCGTATTCGATACACATCGTCAGCTTCATTTGATTGATTTTGACAATACGTCTATGCAGGGACGAATGATGGATTTAGCCCATCTGTTGCATCGAAATGCGGCTTGGGACGGACCTCGAATGGTCGAGTCCATCAGCACCTACGACCGTCAGCGAACACTCGGGAAAACCGAGAAGCGGTACCTATTCACGCTACTTCATGTACCCTACCCAGTGCTGCGCTGGTACAACATGGCTCGTAGGCACGGCAAGTCTGGGAGCGAAGGTGGATTGTCGCTTCCCAGTCGCAAACAACTTCACCAATATGCCGAATACTTGAATTCCGCTCTCTTATAGAAAAACCGCACGGCGAGGTAAAAGGGGCAGATTCTCGAAGGGTAGGTCCAAACCGCTTTGAAAGTCGGTGACCACTCCGCATTGATGAAGCAAGGGGTTTTACGGCGCACATGATAATCACAAAAAGTCTACAATCACAAAAAGTCTACAATCACAAAAAGTCTACCATCACAGGACGAATGGAAAAGTCGCTGAAAAAGAAATCGACGCGGCTCTCGTGTCACGAGAAACCGCGCGAATGCTAGGTTTTTCTTTGGAGGCGCCAGCCGGATTTGAACCGGCGATGGAGGTTTTGCAGACCTCTGCCTTACCACTTGGCTATGGCACCAAATCAAAGGTCACGAAGTCTAGTGTATCTTACGACCCAAATGCCTATGCCATGGAGTCGTAGAACTCCAGTCCGAGACAACACGTACTCTCTATGGAGCGGAAGACGGGATTCGAACCCGCGACCCTCGCCTTGGCAAGGCGATGCTCTACCCCTGAGCCACTTCCGCAAGAGGAATTTATCTGGAAATCAGACAACCTTTGTTGATCTTCTTTCCAGGTGATGGTGGCTCGGGACGGAATCGAACCGCCGACACGAGGATTTTCAGTCCTCTGCTCTACCGACTGAGCTACCGAGCCATGAGTGCATAACATTTCAACAGTAACACCTTAGCCAAACAAAGTCAAGATGGAAAAACACCAGCGAGAGCATCCACCGCCATCGGTCACTCTGTTCTTTCGCACGGAGGATATAGTAACACACTCCTTTGATGGTTACAAGTCACCTTAAAAAGCATCACGGTCAGACCGTCCCTTGTCTCCACACTCGATTTGTCGTTTGTGAAGTTGTCGGAAGTATGCTGGTTCCCCCGTGCTATAATTCCATCATGCCAGATAATCTACGAGGAGGAGACGTTCCGTGCTTCCTTCAGAGCAGCAGCCAAAAACACACGGTTACAGAGTGCAGCGCCAGACGATGGAGAGAGCACTACAGCGATATTTGGAGCGCTCTCATGCGCCCAATAGTCGGCGTGCATATCGTTCGGATTGGGCGGATTTCACCGATTGGTGTCAGTCTCACCATGCTTCTGCGTTGCCTGCAGAAGCAGAGACTGTAGCAGGCTATATTGCCGAAATGGCACAGTTGGGGGCTAAGGCCAGCACGATTGTCCGGCGCCTTTCGTCTATTTCCATCGCGCACCAAGCCAAGAAACTCGACTCACCCACGCACTCCATACTCGTGCGCGCTGTCTGGCGCGGCATTCGCAGAGAACACGGTACGGCACCAGAGCCTAAGAGCCCTATTTTAGTCGACGACTTGCGGCGCATGGTGGATGCAATTGACACAACCACTCTGCGTGGATTACGTGACAAAGCACTTTTGCTGGTCGGCTTTGCTGGCGCCTTTCGCCGTTCGGAACTTGTGTCCCTAACCGTCCATGACGTCGAGTTTCGTGAGGACGGCATGGTTCTGACCGTACGCCACAGCAAAACTGACCAAGAAGGCGCTGGGCAACGCATCGCGGTTGTGCGTGGCCAATCGAAGACGACCTGCCCAGTGACATCGCTGCAAACTTGGTTGGCCGAGTCCTCTATAAAAGAGGGGCCGATTTTCCGGAAAGTAAACAAAGCGGACCATGTGGAACATCGAGCCCTGACCGCGCAATCCGTTGCACTTGTGGTGAAGCGTTGCGCCGAGAGTGTCGGTCTCGACCCTAGTCAAGTCGCCGGTCACAGCCTGCGTTCAGGATTTGCCACACAGGCCGCTATCAACGGGGTGTTGGAGCGAGATATCATGCGGCAAACGCGACACAAGTCCATACTGACATTGCGGCGCTACATTCAAGACGGAAATTTGTTTCGAGACAGCCCTTCAGGCAGAGTTGGGCTATAGGCACTCGATGCATGAATGGAAACGGCGCTACGGGTGCCGGGAAGGCCCCCCCTGAAGTCGTGAAACAATGTGCCGACACACCGGATCGTCATACTTCAGAACACTTTCATGACCTATAAGTTACTGAAAAACTCCCCATGTTTATAAACGAACCCCGTTCCAACCCCTCCCGACTGACTGGCTTGTACAGAAGTCGCGCCGTATGTTACCCAAACTTCTGAGTTGGCTTGACTTCGAATCAAAATCTTCGACGGTGCATGGTTGATGCCACCGTCCGCTGTCCCCGCACTAGAATAGATAGGAGTAGAAGCAAAGCTCGGCGAAGATATCCATTCTCTACCGCCATCGAGACTATACTCCGCACCTTGCACGGTGACAGCTTCGGGCGAGTGGACTGAAAAATTTGGTAGAATCGCGGTCATGGTGTTGTGCGCCGGATGAACCATCACCTGAACTTGTTGTAAATCTTCAAAGGAGCGCGTGTCTGCTTGTTCACTTTGACCCACACCTTCAACGCCGACAAACAGCCATTGCGGTATAAGTTGGTACTCATTTCTGCCCACTTTCCTGAAACCCTTCATCATAGGCAACAAACTTTCCAACCATACGTGATACTGACGTGACGTCATCGGACTCGTGGGAGCAAGTCCCGGCACACGAATACCAGTCGCATTGCAAAGCGCCAACGCACTACCGTACGGAACAGACTCGCGAACGTGAGGGTTACTGATAATTCCAGACAGATTCAGCAACACCTTGTCCATCTCTGCTTCGGTTACGGTCTCGCTAGAACCAAATATAGTGTTGGATACTGGGTGAAAAGCAGGCGACTGGGATTCATATGGGTCGTGGAAGGACGCACTGGCCGTGGTGAGAGAGTCGATAATTCCCTCATCTTCACTCGGCACATCCGTAAACGAACCAAGGGTATACGGAGTCATGTCTTGCGACTGAAAACCCAGCTGAAGGGAAGCGTGTTGCTGCAGAAATGTCCATAGACTGACCGCTGCCCCTAAT
Organism: Alicyclobacillus sp. SP_1; assembly: GCF_024706985.1. Classification (GTDB taxonomy): domain Bacteria; phylum Bacillota; class Bacilli; order Alicyclobacillales; family Alicyclobacillaceae; genus Alicyclobacillus_I. The sequence goes on from NZ_JAMCCX010000039.1 coordinate 174,124, forward strand.
TTGCTTTCTATCGAAGAACTCTCAGGCGGGACACCGTCCGGGTTGGCAGTCATGTCCCAAATCCGTCCATTCCAAGTTGACGCAATCCCGGCGGCACGAAGAGCCTCCATAACATAGTATGCTGGAGCGAAGGTTGTCAGTTGGTGCGAAGCGGGATCGACCGCAGTCCATCGTGGAGCAGAAACCGTGACCGTATGCTTACCTCCCGAGATGGAAATGTTCATACTATGTCTCTGCAGGGTGGGCTCACCCGCGTTGGCAAGCACTCTTCCCGAAGGAACAGTCAACTTTAGTACCCCCGTAGATGAAACACCATTCCATGACACAACCCCCGACCGGTGTCCATTGCCTGGCAACGCATGCAAGACATCGTGAAGATAGTAGATGGGAATCCAGCTCGTTGGCTTATCGCCATCCCACGGATCCGGCGCCACAATATGTTGAACCTTCAACACCAGTTTGCCGTTCATGACAATCGTGGTCGGTTGATAGTCAAAGGTTGCTGCATCTGCTACAGACGGATTCACCGAATGGATGAGCGCCACTGAAAAAGTGGTACATCCAACCGCGAGCCAAGATTTCCAACGTTTCATTTCCAATCGTGACCTCCTAAAACTATGCAACCACGAGCCTGCCGACATTTCCACAAAAGGTCATTGGGCGGCGACATCAGTTTCCCACTCATTTTGTTTCAGCCATTGGTACAACTGCGGGGCATACAAGTAAAGGATACGCTTCCCTTGTACATCCGTCACCACATTCGATTCGTAATTCACTCGAAATCGTCCATTTTTGAAAGCGGTAATCGTATACGCCGGATAAATTTGAATAGGCGGCTGGTTTGAATTTTCGATGGTCAAGCGAGCCGGACCGACATTGGCGTTGAACGTTATTCCGGGTGTAGAAGGCGGCAAGTGCAATGCCGTGACGGTCGCAGAGTTCAGCCAAGCAAGTATTTTTTCTCGAATAGATGAAATTTTCGATCCCGCTACGTCATACACGACCGACGCTGGCCCGCTCCCGCTAATTTGCATGTCATCGATGCTTGCTGGCGGATTGTACACACGGGGCTTCGAAAGTTCCCATATGTTGCCTCGCCACGACGCATTCACCGCTAACTTGTGCTGCAAGAAGGTATTCGCATAAAAGACCGCGACGTACGTTTGTTCCAAGCCATTCGTCGGACTTTTCACCCTCAATTCAGGTGCCGAAAATCGCGCATCGGCCACTCCATAGATGGACCGAAAAAGGCTTTTGACCCATGTCAACGGAAGCCAGCTTGTTGGCTTCCCGGACCAAGGGTCGGTTGCAACGATGTGTGCTACATCTTGCTCAAGTTTTCCATCGACTCGAATCTGTGTATTCTCGTATCTTACCGTGTGACTCGTCGTGGCGGCCTCTGCCGTACATGGCATCACCCATTGCAGAGCCACCACCCCTACAGTGGCCAGGCTCGACAAAAGAAACGTTCGCTTGTGCAATGAAATTCCTCCTCTTGAATCACATGGCCAAACCCCATCCGGAAAACCTTGATTCTCTTGGTCTTTTCCGATTAGACGAAGACCTTGGCGAAAACGTGACAAACGAAACTCATTCTCTGCCACCGGCCCATCATGCGCAGAGTGAGCGGCATCATGATGGATGGTTCACGCGCCGACGACTGAAGCGGGAACAGAGCACCCATTCAGTGAATATAGACAGTGAATATAGACAGAGTGGCCGCCTCAATCCGGTTTGAGATAGTCTGACACAGACGCTGATAGTCTCCAAGCAAACACCGTAGAAAGAAGAACCAGAACCCACGCAATCGTCAGGGTGACCGCCGTGCCGTAATGAATGGCAATGAGCGCGGCAAGTCCCAATGCCACAGGAACAAGCACGGAATGCAATAAGTTAAGCGCACCCGTGGTAGCACCCATAGACTCGATGGGCGCTATGCGCTGTCGAATCAAAGCTACTGTTTGATTCGCAAATCCAGACCCTAACTCCAGCAACGTCAGGCCGCCTATGAATCCACTCATCGAGGCTACCAGCGAGATGACCGCAATCCCAGCGCTAATGAGTAGCGGGGAGAGCAACATCAAAGGCTTGACGCGTGTTCGCAACATCCGAGGGCCAATGACCAGAGATGCCACCGTCCCGATGGTCGCCGTACTCAGTCCAACGCCAATGTCGACGACAGAGAAATGCCTCACATGCTTTAAGAACAGCACATATTCCCCAAGAAAGAAACTAAAACCAAAATTTTGAATCGAGGTATAGATAACCATTCGTCGCAATGGAGAACTAGACCAAACAATGTGAATTCCCGATAGAAATACGGTTTTCTTTCGATGAGCTCTGACTCCCGTCGGGCGTTGAGGGTAAGGCCGTCGATGAAACAAACTCAGTACCGACAGCAACATGACAATACCGGCGGCCAGAAAGGCATGAAACAGTCCTGTCGCTATCAACACACCGGCAAATCCTTTCGACAAAAACTGCTGAATGGGCGAGATAACCCCCATCCAGCCATTCACTTTCGGCAAATCTCCTTTATCGACCGTCTGAGGAACGAGAGTCCGAGAAGCTGCCGTGGTTATGGCAGTAAACACGTTCCAGAGAAAGACCAGAGAAATGAGCGACGCAATCGACGGATGAGACTGTAGCATAAAGCCGATAAAGACTGTGAAAATTGCACCAACAAGGTTTCCTGACACCATCAAGACGACCGGGGAGAAATTATCAGACAACCATCCAAATATATAACCACTTAGAATGGTACCAAGGCTCCCAAACGTGTTGGCGCAACCGAGCGCAAACGCTGGGTTTGGAAACGTCGTCGCCAGCCACTGAATCGCAAACTTCCCAATTCCTTGTGCGTTCGCGGTACAGAATCGAGATATCCATAGTCTCCAGACAAGGGGGTAGCGACGCATGACAGATTTTTTACCTTGTTTATCCGAATACTCTTTAACCAAAGTGGGCCACCCAGCCTTCATCCGTGAAAAATCCCTTCCAATCGCATGAACCAGGTAAATCTTGCTTTTTATAGTATATGATATCACGAGCGTTGCATTAATGTTTCCATAATGTTCATGGGATTCGGTGATTGGTTCTCCACTACAACTAAAAAGTCCCTTATCATGGAGGACAGGTAGCCCTGTCCAAATCCACGAGAAGGAACGTTCGTATGGACAACGCTACATGGAAATCTTGTTTTGGTCCATGGTTTTCTCTAGTCGATCCCGATTCTCTTCAAGCTTCCAT